>JAUYCX010000069.1 GCA_030692045.1 Candidatus Omnitrophota bacterium | reverse complement strand
GCTTCTTTGAAAGGGTCTTTAAAAAATACATCTAGAATTTTCTTTCTCTGGACTGGTATCAGCATATTCTATCTCCTGTTCTATCGTATAGTACAACTGTTCTATAATATAGGACAGTTATACTTATCTGTCAATATAAATTTGTAAAAAATTGAGCTAATACGCTCCGCATAAACTCTATATACTTATGAATAAGTATATACACTTTATACGGATTAGCAATAGGGTTCTCTGAAAGAATTATTGTAGTAATATTGTAGGAACTGAGGGGTAAAACTGGTAAGATATAGAAAGAAGCGGTAATGCCTATAGTAAAAGTCAATGCTTTTCTGGCGAGCTTTCAAATTTTACAAATCGGCCCGATGCCCTCTGATCCCTGATAACCTAGTAGTTACATCGGCTAATAAAGATCCTTCGAAATTAACTGCTAATGTGCTCATAGGAATAGCCTGGTTAAAAATAAATTTGTTTCCTTCCTGTAACTTAGGTAACTGCGCAGTATGATTTACCCATATTGTTCTCTGCAGATCTTCTGGTAATTTCTGCAAGTCAGAAGGGGTTGTATGATTGGTTGTATTTTCGCCTGAAGGCGCTGCGGTTCCGCCTTCATAAATTACTATAGAAGGTCTATTGCCAGAGGAGTTTGGTTTAAACAACCATTCGTTAAGTTCGGTAACTCTGGACTTATCAAAGATAGTTTCATCTTGTCCTATTTTGGCATGTTCTAATAAATCATGTCGTATAGGCAAAGGAATATCATTTCTTAAAATTGCCTCAAAACGAGTTGGATCAAATGTAGTATCGCTGCTATGGCTGATTGTTTTTCCTTTATAAGTGTATCTTCCCATCATCACAGGCGTACCATGGAAACCAGGAATAGCTTCTATTGTAACTTTGTTATCGCCCTCGCCTAGAGTTATTTTTTCATAAAATTTCAGCAAAATAGCTGAAATATCATACACCTTATTTAAGTCAGTATTTAGTATCTGTTTTGCCTGTTCTTTAAAAAGTTCATAAATACCTGGTTCTATTATTAAATTTATCGGATGGTCATTATCTTTACACCATTGTAAATATGCCAATGCGCCGGCAACATGATCTTCATGCATATGTGTAACAACAAGATAGGTCATATTTTTCGGGCTTAATCCTAAAGCTTTAAGCGCACTAAGCGCAGATGTTCCCGGATCTATTAATATATGAAAGTTGCCAGCCCATATTGTTTCGCTAACACTCAATCCATTTGCATCCATTCCGCTGCTGGTACCTAAAAATGTTACCCCGAAATCTGGGATATTCGAAATAGGCTTAACACCAATAAATTGCAGATCCAGTTCTTTCATATTTCTGCCATCCAAAATAGCTTTTTCTTTGCCATCTTCTTTAATAAGAAATGTTCCATCTCCTTTATCTTGAATTGCAGCATTGCCAATTGTAGCTTCTTTAGATGTGGATGAGAAAGTCTCAAATTCAACCATATCTGGATAAGGAGTCGCCATCTGTAACTCTCCGCCTATCATAGCCCTATCCGCTAAATAGATAGCTTCCAGTTGAAAACGCCTCATTAATTCTGCAGAATATCCCGCTATATTTGGCAAATCATAAGGGTTGCCAGACTTTAAATACTCGACAATTCTCTCTACCTGATCAGCTCTGCATACAATCTTAGTTTTTGGATTATCTAGTCCATTTCGTTTGTGTATGAAATAATTACATGCTATAGCAAAATAAATTTGCATAAGATTAGCGCCATCTTTGCCTACCCACTCTCCTTGAGGCGCAACTATTATGTTAGGATAATCTTCTTTAGCAGGATATAATAATCTATGCAACATAGATAAACCGATAGAAATGCCGCCTTCCGAAGTCTTGTAATAATTATTATTCGGATTACTAACTCTTATATCAAATTCACCGGCAGGATAAGAATAGGTTCTGGTCTTTAGAAAAACATCCATCTGCCCAAGTTTCCCAATTGGAGGCCGCAAAGTTTCTGTAGAAGATGGAAGTGAATATAACACTTGGGTAGATAAAAATATCACGATTATTACTACAAATATAATTTTGACATCGTAATCTTTTTTAAACTTCATCATAATCCACCCAAAAAAATAGCCCTTCCTAGGCTTAAGTTTAATAACCTACATCATATAAAGTATACCCTATAAAAAGAAACTATTCAAGATAGGGTTCCGGATGTGGGAATTGAACCCACAAGGCCTTTCGACCACCGGTTTTTGAGACCGGCGCGTCTGCCAGTTCCGCCACTCCGGCGATCATGCTATAGACCCCATCTTCCTGAATTTTTCGTAGCGGAGCTTAAGAAGTTCTTCTTTAGGAATTGCTGTTAATTCTTTTAAGGCTTTCTTTATAACCTTTTTTATATTCTGAGCTGCTTTTTCAGGGTCGCGATGGGCCCCGCCAAGCGGCTCAGGAATTTCTTCGTCTATGAGCCCTAAATTCAACAGGTCTTTTGCGGTAAGCTTTAATACCTTAGCTGCCTCAGGCGCTTTTAACCTGTCTTTCCAGAGAATCGCGGCGCAGCCTTC
>JAUYCX010000070.1 GCA_030692045.1 Candidatus Omnitrophota bacterium | reverse complement strand
CTTGCTGCACTCTTAGCCCCTCAATCTTTGCTTGGGCGGATGCGGCGGGGGTAGGAAGGGAAGGTTCGCTCTTTTCTCTTAATTTACCTTCTTCTAATTTCTTTTTAAACTCAGTAATCAGCGAAGTTGCGTTATGAGAAGTGAGAGATCTGAAAGCCTCTTTCAAATTATCTACTGTCTCTGGATTATTTCTATTTGCAAATATAGCCAGTAAAAACATTCTTGCTGCGGTTATCTCATTAGGAGTCATAGTATCTGTCTTGGTGCGCGCAGGCATTACCTGATCCTTATGTCCCATCTCAGGCTGATGTTGCCAACATTCAGGTCTATCAACAAATTCTGGTAAAACTGAAATACGACTATCATCATATAATCTTGTGCCAGGATAAGGCATAGTGATAGAAACATTCACCTCGTCTATTTCAGTATTGTGAGTTACAAGAAAATCTGCTGTCATTAAAACATCTTCAATTGTTTCAGTGGGAAAACCGACCATAAGGAATAATCTGGTTTCAAAGCCGTTTTGCTTCGACAAAGAAATTGCTCTTGCTACATCTTCTACTTTTAAACCTTTTCCTATCATATTCAACAAGCGTTGACTCCCTGTCTCCAATGCCACGCTAATGGTTCCAACATTCATTTTCTTTAAAGCACTCAGTCGCTGCTGATCAATACAATCTGCTCTCGATAGAACGATTAGAAATACGCCCATTCTTTCTTTTTTAATTTCCCCTGCTAATCTATTTAATCTCTCTGTGTCTGCTGTAAAAACATCGTCGGCAACAAAAAATCCATAATGACCTTGTTCATACCATAGCTTTATTTCCTGAAAAACATTTTCAGCGCTGCGATGTTCAATAACATAAGGGAATATCTTATGCATAGCGCAGAAGTTACAATTTCCTGTGCAACCCTGAGAGGTCCATAATGTGGCGGGCTTGCCTTTGTTGCTTCTATCTTTGTGGTCAATGAAATCAGCGTAACCTTCAAGATTCAACAAATCTCTACTATAAAAAGCAAAAGGATATTCATCTAAAGTCATTAACCGCTTATTCGGAGGATTTTGTGAGATGCCTCCCTGTCCATTCTTATAGTAAATTCCGTTAATTGAAGAAAGGTTGGGATCTTGTCTTGCCAATTCTGTAACGAGCTCACAGAAAGTCTCTATGCCTTCTGCGTAAACGATAATATCTGCATCCGATTCTGATAAGGTCTTCTCTGGCAATGCGGATGCATGGATGCCTCCAAATATAATCTTTGATTCTGGAGAAATTTCTTTTATAAGTGAAGCCATCCGCTGCGCTTCGCCATAATTAGAAGTTATAAAACTAATCCCTACTACGTCGGGTTTGAACTGTCCAACAAACCCTTTTAGATCAAAATCTGCTCTTTCAGCCTGAAGATCTAACAATTTTACCTCATGGGCAGGATAAGTGAATGCTTGAACTTCTTGACCATATTTTCTGGCAAAGAATTCTTTCAGAAATCCTCTATCTCTAATCGCACTTGCCAGCAGCATAATGGCTAAAGGAAAGCGTGTTGGCGGCAAGACCAATCCTGGTATTCTGGGTTGAATTAAAAGAATTTTCTGAGCCCTTGTCTCTTCGGTCCGAGTGCTGGCATAATTTGTTTTTCTCAGTCTCCAAAGGAACCAATTCGCTGGGAAGAATACGCGCCAAACAGCAAAGAATAAACCAACCCCTAAACCTAAAATAATAATCTCTGCAGGAATGAGTTGGCTTGAGATAAATTGAATTAGATGAGTGAGTTGTGAGAGACCTTGGGTTTCTGCACCAGTTTGGGCAAGGGCAGGCGAGGCAAATAAAAGAAGTAAAGTAGAAATGCTCAAAAGGATTAAAGGAAGAATTGTCATCCCGCCATTGGGCGCGCGGGGCTGGATAGGACTGGATGAAACATTACCTATGCGTGGTGGTAAATTCCTTAAGATACTTAAGATACCATTTATCTGTTTTATTATTTTCAAGACATAAGCATAATTTTCCTGATGCATAAATGTTGTGGCTTGTTCTAAGAGGCCCTCAATTTGGCTATTTATTTGCCCTAAGGCTTTGTATTTTTCTATCATTCTATTATAATGAAATGTGCATACCTTAAAAAGTATAAATCCTCCAACTCTGTAAATTAAAATTAGTACTCCTATTATTTTGATAATAGTAAATAACAAGTGGAGGGCGTAATCGTAATCCACCGCAAGTTGGTTAACACCAAATGTACCATAGATAAGTGAAGTCCTGGGAATGAATGCAAACCAAATTAATAAAGCAAATGATGTAAAATATCCTCTTATTAATCCAGAGAGAAGGCGTGGCAAACTGGCAACAGACCATTGTTTGGTAATATGCTTTAATATTATACTCACTACCGCGATAATCCCTAAGGGAAGAGCAAGTAAGCCAAGCGCTTTAGTTAATCCTATACTAAGCTCATCTGTTGAAACCATCAATACAGCAGTTATGCCTAATAAGGTCAACGCCCCTAAACCCCAACCAAATATTTCGCTTAGCAAATCTCCAAAACCACCCCAAACTAATCTGCCTGGCTTGAAATTAATCACAAAAGGACCGATAACTAAACACACACCATAGAGTATGTTGGCATAAAACATAATGATATTTAAGGTATCTAATTTAGTGAGAGTAACAAACTGCAAAAGGACTAATACTACTCCAAATAAAATGATAAAACGCAGAGTTAGACATGTATCTGTGGAATCAACTTCCTTTATCTTAAGGGGCAAAACACAACGTCTCCCTTGTTTTTTAGGAAATAACCTATCGAATATATTCACCATTCTATTGCCATCATTATCTTTACCAAAATAAGCATCCTCTGCGCCACCAGATCTCTTAAACTCTAAGGTAGGCCGGGTAGAAAAGAGAAACATTGAATAAATTAAAACAATCGGAATAAAGAGAAGGAGTGCTTTAGCATTAACGCAGAAAATAAATGTCACCGCTGTCATTGTAACTACATATGGCCACCTGCGGCTTGATTGAGCAAAGTAATGAACAGTTGGCTGTAAAGAAAACACAAAGAAGTCACGTCCAATGCCAGCGAGCCAACGCCCCAAACCAATGATAAACCCACCACCAATAAGAGCCAAAACTGCTAAATGTAAATTACCTGTATAATTATAACCCAAAACTCCTGCCAAAATAGCACTGAACCAGTAAAAACCTGAACCTTCTAAATAAACAATCAAACCATGAATCTTCAGAATCTGATTGGCTAAGAAGCCACTTAGATAGAAGATAAGCAAAATTCCTTTAAAGGGAGTAAGGTCAAATACTAAGGCAATAGGTAAGAATACCAACAAAGGCTTACTCATCCTCACCGATAAGAAGAATCTCAAACCGTTTCTACGGATTTCTTTGTCTTCAACTGAGGCAGGACCATAATCGTGGATTTTCTGCTGAAGATAATCGTCGGAGTCCTGAACTCCTCCGGCTGACCAACGTTGAAAAGCTGAGGGTGCCCAGCAGGAATGCGAAAATGCCTCGCGCAATTTAGTCCCTATGCTTTTACTGCGGTCATAATAAGGCCTTCTTCCTAAACCCATCTGCATAAAGGAGGCTTGTTTACTTGCCCACATATCTTCAGATATGCCTACGGCGTGAAGAATAAAACCAATTAGACCAAATAAAGAAGACATAATCAAATCGAAGAGGCCATAACGTTTTAAATGAAGACACCTGAGAGCTGAGGTTAAAGGGACCATAGGATAATTGGGATATTCCAACATCACGCGCATAACCTCTCCATAGAGACAAGCAGAGATACTACCCCAACCAGTGCATATAGATTCACCGCTCTTTCCACCTAACAGAGAGTAAACGCCAGTAATATAAGACCGATGTCCTGATTCTATCATTTCAGAGCCTTTGCCAATAGGCATTAGGGTGTTGGTGGTTGTACGGGAGTGAATGCAAACAGTAAAGTTCTTATTATTGCGCACCCAGATAATATCGCTGACATAACTGGCTACATCATTACAAACTGCCATACGGTCGAGAACATTAAAGGAACCAAAATTAAGAGCCTCTTCAGGCAAACCATCCATTGCCGCCATTGCTGCAGCTTTAGAACTAAACACTGTCCAACAATGTATTACATAAGCAGTCCCATACTTTCTTAATTGCCCAGCATCAAATTCTACTTTACCATTTGGTCCAACACTTCTTCCTATAACAGGCCTACCATCGTTTAGTATATATTCCAATAACTCAGCCAAGGCTTGGCGGTCAAGTATTTCACGGGAGGGGTTTTTAAATAAATCCTCTGGCTTTGGTCCCCCATTATATTTATTAGACATTAATAGAAAACATACCTTATTGCCCATACCTCTCTTGGCAAATTCTTTTGCCTTGGCAACAAAATTTATGCCTGCATTTAAACCCAGAGGAGCACCTGTTCGCCTGCCTTTTGGGCTATCACCTCTTTCAGGAATCATTGACCATAAATCATTGCGTATGCTCCAGGCTTTTATCACTTTATCTCTATCGTCTGGATTAACATCAAATGAAAAACGCCTGCCAGGAATATCAAATTGTAGAGGGTCAAATAAACTTACTCCATTCTTTATAAGTTCATATTCGTGTAATTTATTGAAATAACCCTTTAGACGCTCTTCTATTTCTGCTTCATTCAACCCATCTAATCCCCACTCCTTAAGACGCATAGATAATCCACGGCCATTATTTGCTCTTAACCATTTCCAGGCATCTATTAAATCCTCTGTGGCATTGTTAGGATTAGAATATGCTCCTCTAATGCCTAAAGTCTCGCCTCCAATATAAAGAATTACAGTCTTTGATTTTTCTTTATCTTCAGGCTTAGTCTTAGCTATATCTTCAGCGGATTTTCCTCTTCTTAACACAAAGCGTCCTAAAACATAAGCCAAGCCAACTAAAACCCAGAATAAATGAATATCAGCAGGCAATCCTAAATAGTAACCTAGCAAACTGCAGGTAACTGCCGCAGATTGCCAGGTGAATCTTCGAGTTGCCGAAGCCAATCCCGTCAATAGAACCCAGATGGCATTGTGGGTATTATAGAGCGTATAAACTAATACCCCTAAGCCAACTAAGCATCTCAAATAATTAATTGGCTCTCCACTCATATAGAAATTAACAAACCAATTAACTATATGCCAGCCCATAAAAATACTAAAGCCAAGAAATATTAGATGCATAAAACGATAGGTGATTATTGATAATACGCTGCCTGGATGGAATGGCGGACGCAGGAAATACCAAATTGACTGCCATAAGAAAGAGTATTTGTCTCGGATTAAACATAAAGCTTCAGCTAATAATAAACCAATTACAATAACTACTCCTCCAGCAATAAACATATTGAAGCGATTGACTGCCAAGAAATACATCGCACCTAAAGCCAAAACCAATGCTAATCCTGCTTGCAGGTATCTAACGCTTTGGCGTAAAGCATTAACTAAGCTACCGCTCTTTAAATCCATAATTATTTGTGATACCTTTAAGGCAATTATTGCAACAATTATTAGCGAAGTAACTAACCAGACTAAAGCCGGTATAGAATTCATAGCTCCTTGGAAGCCTTGAATAATATTGATATTAAACTTTATTCCTGCGTAAATAAACATACCTAACAAAGCAAAAAGTAGCTTGGGCATAAAACTTGCCCAGTCCGTTACAAAGGCAGGAACAGGATGCAAGTGCTCTTGTTTTACAAAATCACTAAATAATTTTACGAAATCTATAAACTGCTTGCGGCTTATACCTAATTTTGTCAGTTCCTTAACAAGCTCATTCCATTGTGTATCAATTACATTATTATTGCTAATAAGCACATTGCCTTTATCTTTATTCATAACTGATAAATCTAATTGGCTAATGTCAATGGAGCTATTTAACCCTTCAACTCCCATTTCTTTTAAGAGATTTTCAAAAGTAGTGTCGTCATTATGTACCAAGGCATCAGTTAGAAGCCCTTGATAATTATAAAATAATATTTCTAAGCGATGCCAAATATGATTGCAGTCTTCAATGCCATATTTACTATCCTTCTTACCATCTTTCATGGTCTTGCCCATAAAAAATCCTACCATAATAATGAATTTCCATAAGTCAAGTAACCACTTCTCTTTCTCGCCATTATGCTGTTGGTTCCATTTTACAACTGTATTTAATATAGTTCGCAGGCTAAAGAGAAAATCAACTTCCACAGGGCCATTGACAAAAATTACATTTTCAGAATAAGCTTTCCTAAGAAGAATCTTATCCGCCCATTGTCTGCCTGCTTCTAACAATATCTGGTCAATAGGACTGTTTGGTTCGAAATGTCTACGCATACTTGCTTTTGCAGGGTCTTTTCTCCTCTTTTCCCACTTTAAACGCAATGCCCACCAACATAAATTGTATACCAATAGTCCACTTAAAAATAAAACTGTGGCTACCCAGAACCAATGTTTAAGCTCAAAATTTCTTGTTAGAGAGGCTAAATCTAAGTTTATTGCGCCTATACCAAGCATTCCTGCATAATGCATTTCTGAATTTATATTAGACCTTAAAGAAAGTAATTTATGCAAAGTGTTTTTAATTTTCTTTAAGGAAGCGGCGTTGTTTTTATTTTTCTTACGGTCATTGTTAAGTGTCTGTTGCAATTTTTCTTTAAAATCATTGTAATCCTTATAATTTTCCTTTGCTGTTATACTGCCATATTCATAAGGGAGCTTTCCTGTCTGAGCATAATAAAGCTGGGCAAGACCATATAAAGAAAGTGGCATGCTATTATTTTGGTCAAGATGTATCCAGCTCTCAGAGTTTGTCTGCCCAGTAGGCAAAGCCTTGAATTCTCTTAGCGCCGGGTCAGCAGGATGCATAATTAGTCTTGAGGGTAAGCTATCCTTAGCAGCATAAATAGTGGCTAACGCAACATCACTCCAGCTGATTAAAGTTGGTTGTTCTAATAAATTAGCCGCACGCTTGAATAATGCAGTTATGGCTGGATCAATTGCCTCAGGTCGCTCAAATAAAGGTAGACTAGGGTCAATGCCCTCAGCCTTATCTACCTTTACCTTGTATAAACTAAGGACGGCATTTAAAAGCGGAGCTAATTCTTCATTACTTTTACCTGCATAATGCATAGCAATAATGAAATATAAAGATGTCTCAGGTGAGCTCCAATTCTCTTTAGCTATAACGTATTCGATCCTGTCTTTCTTCATTGCTACGTCGCTTGATTGCTGATCAAATAAATCATTGAATAAAGCAGAAACTGTTTTCTTCTGCATATGTTGCCAAACATAATCTAAAAATCTCTCTAAATCAACAATTGCACTATCAATTTTCGGCTTAAGTTCAGCGGCGCTCTTTGATGTATCGGATTCAAGTGTTATCTGCAAAGCCCTTAGAGCAAGATATGCTTTCGAGGCATCCTTAATACTAAAATAATTGGGACTGATAGGTAAAAATTTAGCAGGCTGTTTTTCTGGAAGCCAAGGTTGCAGGTGGCTAAAGCAACCCCTTCCATCGCGGAATTCCAAAGCACGCAAGGCTAAGTTGTAGGCAAAATCTCTATACTTTATCTCTTTGGTCTTGTCATAGAAAATTAATGCGGCTTGAGAAACTGCAATTTGGCTACTGAATGTAAGGTCAGCGCCATGAGGTATATCGTTATTCTCAAGATATTCTGCAATACCTATCTTACGATTGTAAGAAGAGGCAATTGGTTTCATTCCATTTTGTGAGATGCGGATATAAAAATCAATAATTCCCCGAGCTTCATTAATAAAATTATTCTCAATCAAGAATAAAATCAATTCTGCTTCCTGTTCAGTGCTTACGTAATCAGCTTCTTTGCTCTGTGGATAAATTGAAATAAGCCCTGTGGTTTTAGAAGGTGTTAAATACTGCTTGAATTTGCCAATATCCATTTCTTTTATCCAAGAAGCTGTAAGACTATCATTACTATCATCTGGTTCTCTCAATAACAAAGCTGAAGGCACAAGTGGAAAATCTTTAATGAAACTATCATTAACTCTTTGTGCATCTAAATATTTCTCCAGTTGTTTTATTATTCCTGGTAAATCATCTTTAAGATACGGTGCTTCTTTGAAAACTTTTATTAACAAATCAGCAGCGTGGCCTGCATTTGCTCTTACTAAAAACCTATCTACTAATGAGTTGGACCTTGTTACAAATATAGTGCTTGCAGCTGAGCCGTAAGCTGCAAATATTGCAAAGTCTTCAAGATTAGCTTGTGGATAGAATTTAAATTCTGGTGCAGCAAAGGCATTACGCGTTCCTAATTTTATGCTCAAGGTTCCTTTTTGGGTCGGCCACAAAACCGAAACTGAAGAACTGCGATAACCCTGCTCTCTCCAGAAGTTAAATCCAAGACGTGGATACCATGGGTTGTCAAGAGTGAATAATAAAGGTTCTATCTCTCCCCTGCCCCAAACATCAGCATAGCGATGCTTATTAGTCACTGCCCAAGGCACAAAGTTATCATCAATAATAAATCCTATCTGGCAACTTATATTATTTTCAAAATTTATAAAATCCTTTCTCTGGCTACGAGAACCCCTTTCGCTCCAACACTCCGTGGGGCTGGCTACAGAGTCAATTTTAAGCGAACCATCACCCAGCCTAAGCATTCCGGAAATTTCAAATGGCTTATCTGCCCTTACCTTTATTTCTTTAATGTCTGCGATGTTAATACCTGCGCTTCGTAATACAGGTAATGAAATTACCCAAAGATTACGGTTCCTAATCGGCGTATCATTAGATACTACGGCGCTATTACGCACTGGCATAGTCGTGTTAGGAAACCACATCTGATTGATAGAAACTGGATTCCAATATGAAATGTCATTTGGTAATACTAAGCTTCTGCCATCAGCAGTAGTAACTGTAGTCTTAACATCAATTGGCCCCTCGGCTTTGGTGTAAAAAGCAATAAAGTCATAACCTGTTAGATTACCTGTTAAATTAAACACCGTCTCTTGGCCATCTTTGAGAGGAGAATATTCTAAATCTGTGGGGAGATTTTTGGTTAGATAAAAGACAACTTTCTGGGCAGTGCCCTGCTTTCTAGTCTTTCTATTTTGTCTATATTCAATATCTGCCAATCGCCTGCCCATTTCATCATAGTAAATATCAGAAGAAAATTGCTGACCACCTTGCTTACCAAGAATTCCATAGTGAATAACCCTACTTGCATAGAAAGAATGCTTACCTTGAGGTAAATCTAAGAACACGGGAATAGTCTTTAATACCCTAAACAATCTTGATTCTTCACTAAGATACCATTCATTGTTTATCCAATTTTTCTTAAAGGTATTTCTTCCGGTTTCTAAATCTCTTCTTTGTCCACTTTGGTTAAAATCTGGATTGTCTAATAAATCTTCTGGCGTTTCAGAAATCTGCTCGTAAAATTTCTTATCGCCTTCTCCTTTTGCCTGCCAAGTAGTAGCCTCATATAATAATTCATCTCTAATAACATATAACGACTCTGATTTAGGCTCGTTAAGCAATTCAACTAATTCGCTTCTGTTTAATTCTTGCCCTACAGGCAACTCGATAATTCCCTCTTTTATCAAAAGAGGATTTCCGAATATATCATAAGTAACTATTCTTACTTTAGAGGTTAAGAGCTGGGCTTCTCTTACCGCTAAAGCTAATTCAGAATCTTCCTCTGTAATCCTTCCTTCTTCTATAAAGCTATCAATAAGCTCTTGAGGAACAAATCCATATTCCATCTGTCCATCTGCTTTGGCTATCTTTGCCCATATACCTGGTTCGGTTGAACGTATTTTAGTAACATTATCTTTTAAATGACCATCAATGGAAACTACCCTGCCTGCTCCAGTTAAGTCTGTGGCATAAGTAGCTGCTGGGTAAGGTGTAGTTATATCAAAATAGCTTTTTTCTTCCTCAAATTGGCTATAATAAAGTATATCCGTGCCACGGATATAAGCCTTAACACCTGTTGTGGCTTCTTCATCGAATAAAGAAACCTTAAATATCTCTGTCAAGCTTAGAGGCACATTCTCCTCTTCTCCAATATTATTTTCAGTGCGATAGACCTCTCTTATTCTTCCTTGGGCATCTTGAAGATGAGATTCGAGTTCTATATCGGTTCTACCTAACCAAGAATCAGGTAAAACCATCCAACCATCATCGTATTCTTTTTCCAGCCACCTCTGAGTGTAGTCATTAAAGATGCGCCTCTCTGTGTAGGGTAGTCCAAATGATGGCGTTACTCTAATTGGCAAAACTCCTGTTTCTAAATCTACCTCACCATAGGTCAGGCTTCTCTTTAAAATTCCATTTTTAAATTCTGTGGCAGAAGAAACCCTCTCAGTTGCAGATTGATAATTTATATCAGTTGACAAAATTATCACACCTGCAATATCTCTATAGGTGGCAATCTTCCTTCCAGCTCTATCCAGAACTTCAGAATAAACTATGCCCCGCTCAATATCAATAACTGTACGCCTTAAACCAGTGTTGCTGTATTTATAATCCACATACCTACGAATTAAACTTCCACCCTCAACCCTAACACTGTTAGCCTCTAATCCGAGCTTTCCCGCGCGATAAGTTTCTCTGCCGATTTCCAGACCGCCATCATAAACAGGAACAGAAATCTCATCTTCTATTATTGTGGCTAATTCCCTGCCATAGGCATTTAGAACTACATTGGGTTGCCTTAATATTAAATCTCTTCCTGCGCGACTATCGTACCAGATAGTGTCTTGCCTATTAATATGCGCACTTAAAATGCTATTGGCTCTTACGATTAACTCTCCTGTGAACAAATCTTTGATTTCGCTATACACTGTGAGATTGTTATAATCAAATTCTGATTCGGTTATTCTTAAATCACCTTCGATTCGAATAGCATCTGCTGTTTTCACATCTCGATAAATAGTTAGTTTTATCCCACGATTATCAGTATAGAAATTCTTAGTGGCGCTAAGTTCCCCACGGTTTAATGGGTTAATGGTTTCTTTTGTGGGCAATTGTCCTTCTAACCATTCCATTTCTTCGTGTGCGCTTAAACCGCCATTAACAAAATCTGTAATTGTGGGATAAGGACCAAAGTGTCTGGAATAAGCAAAATGCGTACCATCGCCGTCAATTCCTGTCCAAGGCCTGCCTTTTCTGTCACGATAAACTCCCTGAGTAATTACGCCTTTGGCATCGCCAAAATCTACAATTAAAGTTTCATGAAACACATCTTTATTTTTTCCATTAACCTGAATTGTTTCGCTCACAAAAGAGGCAATGGTAGTTTCAACCTTATTGCCTATTGTCTTTACTGTTCTTAAAGCCTTGGGTCCGTAAAATTCAGCTGGGTCAACTGTTATCTCCATACCTCTTGCCACGTCCAATAATCTCTGAATTCCGCCAAGGTGATTTAAATTGAGCTGGGCTTTAAGGCCGCTGACAAAATAATCGCTTACAGTTGCTTCAACAACACCGTCACTAATGACTGTGGGAGTTTCTCCTGGATCTATTTCTTTGAAATAGCCAGTTTGCGGCTCGAAATATCTGCTCTTGGTTAATGGTCCATAAGAATCTAAAACTGTGGTTGTAGCTTGGTCTTCATCATCTACAAGAAGTATGGCTAAATCTCGATAGAATGTAGCAGTATAACGATTACCCAAGATGTCACTTATGGCAACATCTGTAATGCGACCAGCCTCATCATAATCTGCTTTTTGACCAAAATTAAAATCTTGATAATAAGCGGGTCTACCATCGGCAAAGAATTCTTGATAACGACTGTTTAAAACAACCGGCCCATCAAAATTATCTTTGTTTCTCTCTCCAGTAGTTTGTGCATTTGTGGTTTTGTTCTGTTTAAACACTGTGGCATTTAGATGTGCGCTATCTAATTTACGATAAAATCTCAAGCCCAAATTATCCTCAGTATCAATTTCAAATAAGCCTTGATTAAAAATGGGCCTTTCTCCAGTTGCATCAACTCTTAAGTTGCCCTCTTCTTTATAATCTTGACCTTGCACATAGGCGCCTGTGTATTGAGTGCGCTCAAAGTGTCGGGCAATGTTGCCAAAGAAATCAGAATTATTAATCTCCTCGGTTTTACCGTCAATGCGATGGTTATCAATTCTGGTAACAATCTCACTTAAGTAGCGTGGGTCAAGCTCAACCTCATACTCGCCTGATTTATCTTTTAATACTCCCTTAAGAAGAATATGGTTGTCTCTTGTAACTGTTACAGGCATTCTAATGCCTTGATTAGGAATAGTATCGAGTGTAATAGTAAACTCATAACCGCTTTCATCTTGATAAGTGCCTTCAATAGCCAAAATTCCCAAGAACGTCTCATTCTTAAACTTGGCTTTAAATTGACCAAAACCAAAATCTTCATAAACAATTTCCCCGCGTTTTACCCGACCAGTGGTAGTGAGAAGGTCAACTGTTTGTGTAACTGTTTTTAATTTCTTATCCAAAGAACCCACAAAATAAGTGGCAATTTGGGTTAATTCTTTGGCATCTTTATTAACGCCTGTAGTATTAGCAAAAACAAAGGGATATTTTTGTCCAGTTTTTGAATCCAGCCAATACATTCTGCTGGCTGAGGGTGTGTGATGATATTGATAAGTAATGCCAAAGTCTCTTGCCTCTGTTCGCACCAAATCTAAGGAAGAATCTTTATAATCAAATTCAGTGAGCCAATAATAACGACCATCCACAATTAAGGTAGATTTCTCGACTCTACCACTTGCTAAATCAATCAGGCGTTCTTCTGTTAAGAGCACATCACCAACTGGCTTATAATTTTCTAAATGCCCATTTACTAAGTGTTCCAGGGTTAGATAAATCTTGCCATTTTCAACCTTATAAACTTCAAAACGACTTAGCACTATGGCGGGATTAGTATTCTTAATTACAACATATCCTGATGAAGGTAAAATTGTATTCTCTAAGAATTTGATATCAGCGTCGAATTTGTCATCGTATATGTAGACTGTTTTTTCATTGCCAATCTCTGGGCCATAAATCAAACCACCAATATTAAGCATCAGCAATCTAAGGTCTCTTCCATCATCTTGGGTAGGTACAAGTTGTCTACCTAAAATAGCTGGTGCCTGTTCCATAACTACGGGTGCGTGTTTTAAATATTCCACTAATCTCTCAGGTTGCCTAAAAATGGCGTCTTTCCCCACACCAACCAAACTGGCTAAATTAAACCAAGTTACTAATTTCTGGCTTATTAGGCCATCGCGTGTGTTCAGCTTAAAGTAATTATTAAGAATGCCTTCTAACACTGTATCGTGATTAACCAATCTTTGCATACGGCCAATTTCTCTAATTTCTTCTTTAACCGCAGAAGTAGAACCTAAGGTAGGTACAAAATGAAGCTTCCTATCTTGTCCTAAACTTTCCCTAAGGCCAAATGCCGGCTGCCAAGCCAAATCTTCACAAATTTGCCTTAATATCCCGTTGGGTTTTACATTAGTATTTTCTAAATTAAGATTGCGATAAGTTACTCCTTGTAATTTGGTAGTAAAGCGCAGGATATCTAAAACCTCTTGGTCAGAAACAATGTCAAATAGTCTGTTTACAAAATCCACGACCTCATCGGCATTGTTAATAATCAGCCGGACTTTGTATTCATTTCCTAAATCAATATTGATAGCTAAGCCCTTAGTTCTTTCTGTGCGCTTAATCTGGCTGACAAAATAGGCAACAGTAGTTTGATAGAGTTTTCTGTCATTATCATTACTTAGGCTTAAATCATAACCATAGAGGTCTCTTATTTTACTGCCGGCTTTTTCCATTACTGTTCTGCGGTCAAGGTTCTCGTGAATGATATCTTCCACGCTAAAGATTAAAGCAGAGTCATAAATTGTATATCTGACTTGAGTATCCACATCAATCCAATACATTGTGCCTGTCTGTCTTCTATCAAAACGAATCGCACTATTTTCGCTATCAATTGCTGCCCTGTCTTTATTATCCTTTATCCTTTTGCTCCCATCGGGAAGAGTCTCTAGCTCTAAAGTAAGTTTTAAATCAGACTTGTCTCCTACGGAAATAAAATAGGCAATAGCACTGCCTGCCTCATTAATGATAAGTGCTTTGTTTTTCCAGTCTTGTTTGGTGGCTTCAATGTTACTAAAGAGAAATGAGGGATTTATTTCGGTCCAACTATTGCTGTATGAGTCGTAAAATCTGAGCTTTACATCTTTTGTTGTTCTAACTCCAGGAATATCTGTCATCTGTTCAGCCAAAGCTAATACTAAACGGTACTCATCGTTAGTGAAAACAGCCCAGCTTTCCCAATCATCAGCGTGTCCATAATAGGTTGCCAATGACCTTCTTGCCTCTCTATCTTCATGGAATAAGACCATATTGGTTATGGAATGAACAAAGATATTTAACCTACGCTTAATTTCCTCGTCATTTAATTTGTCTTTGTCAAAGTCAAAGGCTTGAGAAGGAATTAATCTGGCTAATCTTTTTTCGCTATCATTATGTTCAACACTAACGTCAAATAATGTATTAATTCTAACCTTATCAAGATTAATCTCGAAAACAACCCACATAGCATTTCTATCTAACTCTCCAATATGGCCTCTATACCATTCAAAGACAACGCGTGTTTCGTGAAGTATGTTTACAAAAATATTGAAATTGTATGGGTAACTTCCTGGCTCGGGATTAACAATGCTGAATAAAGTCTTACCGAATTTCTCTTTATCCGGATAGGTCTCATCTAAAGACAGATTAATAGGCAAGTAAGGGGCCATATCTGTAAGGTTATATATATAAACAAAATCTTGGCGCCACTCAGGGGAGGCTTGTTCATTAATATAGCTAAGGAGCTCAACAACTTTAGGAAGAGAAACTCTAAATTTATTTAACTCTTCTATAATCTGGCTTTGGCTTAAACCTCGCTGGTCAAAGTCATAGGCCTGGGAGAAGATTAACAGGCTTAGCCTTCTCTCGTCATCATTTAAGGGTGTGGTTCTTAAGAGGTCAAATAAGCTGTTAATCTGG
>JAUYCX010000119.1 GCA_030692045.1 Candidatus Omnitrophota bacterium | reverse complement strand
AGGTTAGACAGGTTAGCTTGATACCAGTTAAATACAACCACAGCCTCGTCAATAATATCAGCAAAGATATTTAATCTTTCATTGATGGTTGTGGGAGGTAAGCCTCTTAGGTCATAGGCCTGGGAGAAGATGAGTCGGCCTACAAGTTCTTCATTATCATTGTGTTCAACTAAAAGGTTAAAGAGATTTATAATATTAATAGGGGCTCCGGCCTCAATACCATACAGACTCTCAAGAGTGCTACGGTTAATGGAGCCAAAGTTATTCACATACCAGTTGTAGACAATGACAGCAGTTGGTAAAATTTCCACAAATGTTTCGCGGTCTTGTTCAAATATCCTGCCTTCTGGATTAACTAATGCGTATAAGGCCTTTATTTCTTCCTCGGATAATGGCCTTACAGCATCAATATGGAATAAACCTATAAAGGCAGTATGGAATACATTGTTGAGCCTCATTTGCCCAATTAACCAGCCAATATTTCTGGTAGAGTGCACAAAGTTATCTAAATTAAAGCTTTGATTTAGTGGATTAACCACATTATAAAGAATGGTTAAATGGCGCTCTCTTTCTGAAGGTGAAAGTTGGCCAATATTTGAGGAGTTTTCAGTAGGATTAAGCTGAGTTTCAAAAATATCATTAAAGGCATTTCTAAATTCTGGATAATTTGTATCACGCACCATTGCCAAAAGAATACCAGCTACATTTGGCGTATCTTGAGTAAAGAATTTATTTGCATCCACGCCTGCTTCAGTTGGGCCCTTGGCTAAACTAAACAGCACTCTGCCTAAGTCTGCAAAATCTCCATAAGGATTGCTTCCATTAGCACCTCTATATGGACCTATCCAAACTGGCGGGGTAATTGTATCTAAACTCTGGACATAGGTAAAATTATTGCGTTGTGTCTGGCTCAACTGGCCATTGATATAGTTAATTAAATAATTAGCCACCTCTGGCAAATCTGCTGGTGGATTTGGATTAAGATACGCATCGGCATCCGGATATGTGTGCCCTTCGCCGATGTAAGGAATGGTAATTGCTCCGATTATCCAAGCAAAAACACTGGCAGTATATCTACCGGTACGCGGGTCTCTGGGGAAGTCTTCTCCGGTATTATATTGACCCTGGGGATTATTAAATACATCTCTAAATAATTGATTGGCTAAGAGGGCTAAGGCTTCATCTAATTCGCTTAAGGATTTTCCTTGTTCAGGGGTAACTGAATCTCTTGGGAAGGTGGGTAATTGATTATCAGGATAGGTACCAAACTCGTAAATCTTAGAATAATGTTTAGCTCTTAATGCCTCGAATAGATATCTAAATAACTCTCTAAGGGTGTTATCTACAAACTCATTTGCTTGCACTAAATCAGCGGTCTTATCCAGTGCAACAGGTGGCCCGCGCTCAAAATCCATTCCCCTTAAATTGATGCCTTGCTTTTCTGCAACTGCAATTAAATATGCCTTAATGTGTTCATATTTCTCATTGGTCATGACTTCTCTAATAATTGCAGAAACCTCTGGATTGGTATCCTGTTTTGTATTGGCTAAATCTGCAGGCAAGCCATAAGTGTAGCGGCCTGGTATAATTGGTGCGCCAGAGCTTGAGCCTCGATGATTTCCTAATGGCTTTGATTCTTTTCTGTCTCTACCCAAACCAGTTAATCTCTCGAATACATCTGTTAATCCAACTGTGAATGTGCCATAACGTGTATCATCAGGAGGTTGTAAATAAGTAAGCCCTACTGGGTAATTTTTAAATATCCACTTTGCAAATGTGAGCCCAACGCCAAAACCACTCTTAAGCTCCCAATTTTCAGGATTATGACGTTGGAAATAATTTGTTCTCACCCGTATGTCACCTGATGGGTTACTTACTTCGAAATGTAAATTTAAAGCATCTCCATTTTCTTCCCCATAAATATAATTCCCACCCAGAACCAAAACAATCTTATCAGAATTCAAACGACTATAGGCGCCAATACTCTTGGCCTGGTCATCTAAATTAACACCCACCCTGCTTCCATTAACAAAAATCTGCTCCACATTTACTTGCCCATCGAAAGTTAAGTATATCCTTCCACTTTTCGCTCCTGGAACAAAGCCTAAGGGCTTTCCATTGGCTTCTATATAAATGCGGTCGTCATTTCCTGTGTTATCATAACTAAAACGAAGGGTAAGCCCTTTAACTTCTTTAAAGGTAACAGATGTGTTTGTATCAACATCCGTGTTGGGATTATCAGTATCAGAGGAATAATTACTTACATAAGAAGTTCGATTATCAATTCTAAGTAAAGAAGAAGGATTAAACTGGGTTCTTTCAGTAAGGCGAAATGAGGTCTTGCCATCATAACCAGTAAATGTATTAAGCTCAACGTTTGCGCTACCATTTTCTCTCTGCACTAAAGTAAGTCTACTATTTGTTTGATAAGCCCGGCTATCTTGGTCAGGCTGAGTATAAACGCTAACATTAAGCGAAGCTCGGTCAAGTTTAAACTTTAACCACTGCTTAAACGCATAATTATCAAAAATATTAATATTTAAAACACTGGCATCGCCATCTTGACTATGGTTTCTATTATAATTAATACCGTATACGCCTGTTCCATAAGTTTGAGAAGTTACTTGCCCAATCCACTTACCAGAGCCAGCTTCATCAGTAAATTGTTCTTGATACACGCCTCGATAATGAGTATTAAAACCATAAAGGCCTACATTTGCTCCATAGGAGTAAGTGCGAGTGGCCCCTTCCCTACTACCTGCAATAGAGCCTCGATTTTCAACAAAACCAATGGAGCTACCAGTTCTAAAGCCTTTATTAATTTGACGATTAAAATCAAGATGAACTGCTCTTGTGTTAGTTCCCTGCGTTGCTGAAACACCTATCTGAGTTCTCTCTGTTCTAAAACTGAACCTTACTGGTAGAGAGTAAGACACATCAGTTTTGCCATCTTGATTTACCACTCGTGTACTAATGCTAAAATTAACATCATATTGAGGAGTAGAGCCTGGTTTTTGTTTGGTTTTTTGTGTGGTTAAAACTGAACCGGTTGCAAATTTTGAAGTATTTTGAGTAGGAGTCCCTTCTAATTTAGCAAATTGTTGATTTTCATTTTCATTTATCCTTAAACCTTGTTCTTTAGAATCTTTTGTGGGTGATTTCCTCTTATAATCCTTTGCCTTTTCTAATGCTTCCTTAATATCGATTGCGCCCTTACCAAGCATACCTTGTTCATAGAGTCCTATGTCTATTGGGTCAGCAGTTTGCTCGATGATTTCATAGGCCTCCTGTGTGGACATCTCTGGATTACGGATGAGAATCTCAGTAAGTAAACCACTAACTCGAGGCGCAGCAAAGGATGTAGCTTCTACTTCGTGCCCTTTAGATATTTCCATCCAACCTGGAGCAGCGATATCGATATTAGGCCCATAATTAGAATTATAAACCTTACCACCATCTCTGTTTAATGCTGCTACGGCAATAACTGATGGATAAGATGCAGGAAATAAAGGAAAGGCGCTGCCTTCGTTTCCTGCAGCTACTACAACTTTTCCTCCTAATTGAGATATAACCGAAATTAAAACGGCATCTATGAACATATTGTGATTTATAAGAGGTCTCCTTAAGGAAAGATTTATCACAACTTTTGTCTGGGGGTTCTCTCTTATATAAACCAATATCCGCATTAGGGCTATAGAAAGCTTATCAGCATCAACTTCATTCTTTGCTTTACTTACACTTACATAAAGAGAGACAATCTCAGAGTTGGGTGAAATCTTGCGAATAATCTTTGCTACAAGGGTGCCATGTCCAAGCGAATCTACCAAATCACCTTTAATTTTACCACCAACAGATTTTGCATTAACGCCCGAGTTAACTATAAACACAACAACATCTCTTTCTGGCTTAGGTAACTGGCTATTGGGATGAAACAATCGTGTATCTTCAATAATATTTCTAATATGTTTCTTCAACAAATCAGTATTTAAAAAGTCAATAAAAAATCCATATGACTTTGCAAATTCTCTTTTTGCTAATTCCTCATCACCTGCTTCTAAGGCCTTTTCCATATTCAGGTCAGAAAACAAAACCTTTTCTACTATATCTTTTGTTCCTTGTTTGGAATATAATACAGAATCAGAAAACATTCCTTGGCAATAATAAAGAAATGAGAGATTAAGGTAGGCCTGAGTAAAATTAGGATCTATTTCGATAGCTTTTTGAGAATATTTAATCGCTTCGGAGAGGTTGCCTTGCTTCAAATGGATAACCCCAAGATTGCTATAGAGTTCGGCATGGCCAGGAGCTATTTCAATAGCTTTTTGCAGATATTTAATAGCTTCAGAAAAGTTACCCTGATCTTTAAAAGCAGAACCGAGGTTGTTATAGGCTGTGATATGGTTAGGATCTAATTCAATGGCTTTTTGGAGGTACTTGACCGCTTCGGCGAGATTGCCTTGGTTACTATAAACCAAGCCAAGGTTATTATAGGCTGAGACATAGTTAGGGTCTAATTCAATGGCTTTTTGATAATATTTGATTGCTTCAGCAAAGTTGCTTTGACTATCATAAACCCAGCCGAGGTTATAGTAGGCTTCGGCATAGTTCGGATCTATTTCAATGGCTTTTTGGAGGTACTTGATCGCGTCCGAAAGGTTGTCTTGGTGTTTATAAACAAGGCCAAGGTTCATGTAGGCTTGAGGATAAAAACGAGGAGCTATTTCAATAGCTTTCTGCAGGAACTTGACAGCTTCGGAAAGATCACCTTGTTCCGTATAAGCAGCACCAAGGTTGATGTAGGCTTGAGCAAGGTTAGGGTCTAATTCAATGGCTTTTTGATAATATTTGATTGCTTCAGAGAGGTTGCCTTGCGCGTAATAAACAACTCCTAGATTGTAATAGGAAGCGGCAAAGTCTGGAGCTAATTCAATAGCTTTTTGAAAATACCTTATTGCCTCTGAGGAATTTCCTTGTTCAAAGTAGTTAATACCCAGCTTAAAGTAATCCTCAGCTTGTTTTTGCTCAACTCTGGGTTCATCTTCTTCAGTGGTAGCCATTGCAAACAAAGTTCCTGCTTCTTCCTCTCTACTTTGAGAATTTTGTGGACTTTGCTGCTTTTCATTAGCAACTGCGGCTCTATAGGCTTGTGGATTTTCCTTGGCTTTCTTCAGCTGTGCAGGTAAACTGTTTAATTCTTTTTGTTTCTCATCCAGAAGTATCTGATAGGCTCTGTTCTTGGTTACCTCATCCCAGATGCCAGTTACCACGAGTTCCTGCTTTTTCTGAAAATCAGATATTGCTTGTTTGAGCTTAACTGTAAACAGGTCTTGGGGTTCATCGCTGGAATAAGACACAATTCCTAATCTGGTTAAGAGAGTTCTAATGTTTGTAACATCCTGACCCTCAACTCCTAATTCAAGCCCAACAGGAGCTAAATCTCTTTCAAATTCTAAATCTAAAATAGCTAACTTTTTCTCAATTTCTCTAACCTTAAATTCTTTTTCCAATTTCTGCTGTTCATCTTTAATATCCAGAATCTCAAGACTAAGCTTGAATTCTTCTAATTTCAAATCTTGTATTCCCTTGAGCCAGGGAATACAAGGGCTCAATTGTTGATTAATCTTAGCTAAGCGCTCAGTAACTTCTACGCGCCTTTGAACAGCAATAGTCTCATCTGCCTGCTGTTTTAAAAGTCGAGATTTTTCTTCCTCGAGGTTCAATAAAGACAACTTGTATTCTTCCTCTTCCTTAAGAAGGTTTTCTCTGGCTATCAAATCACTGTAATATTCTTTTTGTGGATCTTTTTCGCTTAAGGCGGCTTGTTCAAATCCATATCTATTGATGTTGTAACTATGCTGAGCAATGCTGGCTCTTAGGTCAAGTTGCTTAACCTGTGTGCTGTCATTTCTTGCTTGCTCTCTTTCTAAGAGTTGGCGCTGGGTTCTCACGCTATATAGATATTCTTCAATACCCATATCAAGGTCACTGGCTTTAGTTCTTAAATCTTGCGATTTTCCTTCATCCTTAGTATTTTTCTGTTCAGCTTTATTCTGAAGCAGTTGAATTGAGCAATCAAGAAAGTCAATAAGTTCTTGAACAAGCGCGGCTCTGGTCTTAGGTCCTAAAACAGGCTTATCAGAAATAGGCTCATCCTTTATACCCTGCATTCTTTGGAAGAGAATTATCGCCTCAATAACCTCTTCATCACTAAACTCTATCTCTTCTGCGAAATTTAAGGAGAAGTTGTTCCTAACAAACAACTCAATCAATCTTTTTTCAGAAACCATCAAAAGGCCTAAATCTCTTAAGTCTTGTTTATCCTGTTTAGTTGCTTCACTTACCTTTTGCGCCACGCCTCTTTGTTGTTCAAGCTGAGTTTTTCTTTGTTGTTTCTTCAGGATATCAATTTGCTTGTGCAATTCGTAAACCTCTTGACTTAATTGCGAAGTTTCTTGGTTAGAACAATTGTTACTATCAATATCCATCAATTTCTCAATGCGCTTAATCTCTAATTCTATCATTTCATTGCCGTGTCTCTCAGAAACTGTCTCAAGGCTTAGCCATATCTCTTCATATTGATGTTTCCTGATTTGGGTTTCGTTATTTACTGGGGTCTTTGCTTTAACCCTCTCATTTTCTCTAATTGTCTTTTCTGATTTTAAGCTCTCCAGAGCATTTCTCTTGGCTTTAATTTGTGCTTCATTTTGTGGCTCTTGAACCAGAAGCCTACGGTATTCTTGAGTTACTACTTCGATTTTGGCTTCTAGACTCTGATTTTCTTGAACTTCAGTTAAGGATTGATTGGCTAAACGAATATTTTCTTGCGCCTTTGCAATTAATTCGTCGAGCAAAATCTTGAGCTCTTCAGCTGTAAAAACTAAAGAACAACTAGTATTCTGATGTGAAAGCCTAAACACCCTAACTGCCTCTTCCAGAGTCTCATCATCTGAAATATAACAGCCAGCTTCTCGTAGATAATCTTCTAATTGTTTGCGTTGCCATTGTTCTTTTAGCTTGATATCTTTTGCATTTGCCTTCTGTTGCTCAAGAAGCATCCACTCTAACTCAGCTTCCAAAACAGCTTTTTGATTACTGAGTCCTTCTAATTCGCGTTCATATTGCCAGAGTTTATCTTTATTGCCATTCTCTTCACCTTCAGTAATAACTTTTCTGTTTTGAACAAGTCTTTCTAAATATTTTTTGTCAGCCTCTATGGATTTAAGTCTGGCTTCAACTTTCTTAAGTTCTATCCTTAAATCTCTGAGTCTTGCCTCTTGGGACTTATTGCGTGACTGCTGGGATTCTAAGGTAGATATCTGCTTAGTTAACTCTGCTTTTTGTCTTTCTAATTCTCTTACGTTACCCTCAATAAACAATCTCTCGCGCACAATATCTTCTTCTAACTCAATTATCCTCAACTTCTCATGGTCACTAAGGAGGCCGTCTTTCATTGCTTGAGTTTTATATTCTTGATAAGCTTCAACCTTACGCCTAAGACTTGATATTGGATCAGCAAAAGCAGGCGCAACTGTTGAGAAAAGCATAGAAAGCAGAAATACTGCTGTAACAAATGACTTTTTGTTTCTAAATAATGCCTTGAAAATTATAAATGGTGTTAAACCGATCCCAATTACCAGCTTTAAGATAGAAATAACTAATCCTTTTACCTGATTAAGGTAGGCATAAACTTCACCGTGTCCTTTTAGATGTGCGGCTTCATGGAAATTTCCAATAGAATCCTTAATAAAGCTGGGTAAATATCTAAATGCATAGTGTTTCTTAATCTTTCCATTTTTAACATCGGCAATGGGCTCTCTGAAAATGTCCTCAACTTTACCAGATTTTATGCCTAATCTCTTGGTTTCCTTAGGATTGTTTATTATTCGGTTAAATTTCTTAAATGCGCGGATAATGAAAATATATTGGATTAAGAAGAAGGAGCTGCTTATTGCAGGAATTATAGCTAAGGCAATACCTATAATCAACGGGACTGATAATAAATGAGCTCCTAAAACAAATCCGCCTGCTAGAGCAAAGCTTACGACGCCAGCAATCAATGAACCTTTGGCTGTGGCATTGCCTTTATTTTCTGTAGTCAGTGCTCCGCCATCGCCTAAGTTGTTGGTCTCATCAACCTTTGTTGTGGAGATTCTGGTTTTAGGTTCACAAAATTCTTGACTAACAACTAAGAATGTTGTATCTTCTCTTATAGAAAGGAGGACTGAAGAATGTTTGAACGAATAAGGATTGACCCTAAAGTCTGCCATGGTAAGCCCGTGATTCGCGGAACCCGCATAATGGTTTGGCAAGTTCTTGATTTGCTCGAGGATGGATTGACCTTTGATGAGATTATCACGAAATACTTTCCACAACTTACCAAGGATGATATTAAGGCGTGTGTTGAATATGCTAATCAACTGGTGAAGAATGAAGAGGTCTTTCTTGCCAAATAGACGTCGAAGTAGAATTAAATTCTTAGCCGATGAATCTGTTGGCTTACCCACCGTAGATTTACTTCGTAACTTAGGATTTTCTGTAGCTACTGCAAAAGAGGTTAATCTTTCAGGTAAGTCTGACTTTGAAGTTCTTAAACGGGCAATTAAAGAAAGAAGAATTCTCGTTACTGAAGATATGGACTTTGGCAATATCCTTCTATACCCACCCAAATTGCACCATGGAATTGTTCTATTGAGATTTCGCCATAACTTAGAAAGCGCAATCCATGCAACCCTTTCTAAACTACTTCGAGAACTTAAACCTTCCGATTTTAAAGAAACTCTCATCATTGTGGATGCAGATAAGTATCGTCTGCGTAAGGAATAATTTTCCGCAATCCTGACACTCGCACCTATTAAACCAACAACAATCGCTCCCACGGCAATTGCAATTAATCCCTCCTGGCTTAAACCAATCGGCACAGCCATAAACATAGATAAATCTCCACCATCGCCTAAGTTGTTGGTCTCATCAATTTGATTTGACTGGGATTTTGTTTCAGGCGCGTATCTATCCAACATATCATATCCGTCTATCTCATTTAAAGCTGAAACTGTATTTTTAGCCCTACTACGTAATAAATAATAAGTTACAAAACTGGCTATAACAGCCAAAACCACAACTGCAAACATAATTGAACTAACATCGTGGTTGGCATTACTTGTGGCCACTTGATTTTCTTCTGCCTGAGCTGTGGCTACTAACAATGAGCCAAAATTATAACCAATAAGCTTACTTGCTCCTGCTCCAGCACCCTCACCCGAACCCAAAAGATAATAATAATCACCCTGATAATCTGGATTAACAAAGATAAAGCTGGCAGTGGCTGGAACTGAACCGTAACGATAGTTGTATGGCCAGCTGTTGCCAGAACCAATAATATCTAAAAGTCCGCCGTTATCTGCATTTTGAACATAGAAAAGCGATTCAAAGGAAGCTGTATCAGTTTGTCCTAAAACTCTGTATCCTGCCACAACACCGGCAGTTCCTTCGCTCCAGAAGGAATTACGGTCAATTAAGGTTTTCTTGGAAAAGCCACTTAAGGTTTGGCCATTGAAATTAACCGATGTGCGATAGCCTTCTAACCAAACTAAACCATTGTATTGATGAAGATTAATGTTAAACACACCTGCCCTATTGCCCACAGCAAAAGCCAACAAGGGCATAAACTGGACATCTGCGCGCTCAGTGGTTTGAATATCTAAACTGCCATCAGGGTTTAATCCTACTTCAAAATATGGAAAGCCCTGCGGCCCTTTCCACATCTCTCGTGTTAGCCAGTTTGCAGTCAATCGTGCCGCTTCTTTATACTGCTGGTTCCTTCCATTTGTGGCGTGTTCAAAAAGTTTTACCATCAGGATAATTGCGCGGGCATTTTCTTCGCTGCTGGCTTTCTTATCAAAATCGTTATAACGAAATATTCGATTATCATTGTATTTAAGTCTATGCGCAATCATCCAATCTGCAGCGCGCTGTGCCGCTTCAAGATATCTGACATCATTGGTTGCCAAATATAAATCTACCAATGCTCGTGCAACAGTTGCAGTGGGTCCAATTTTCTTATCTGCAAGAGCAATACCTCCATTTGTTATGCTGTAAGCCTCAGCCCAACTGCCGTCGCTATTTTGAATTCTTAAAAGAGCATCTCCTAATTGAATAGCAGCATTTCTGTTTTCGCCAACTCCACTTAAAAGAAGTGCGCCAATTGCTTGAGCATGGCTAAAGATATAGTCACGGCCGCGGGAGTAGTCATTAGCAGGTAAATTATGGTAGGTTTCTATAAGTCCGTTATTAGAATTTATCTGATTGCGTAAGAATCTGGCTGCATTCTGAAAAGCTGGATTCACATCCACAGTTGTAAATGACCATTCGGCAGTTAATCTGTTGGGTGTTTGGGCTAAATCAGATGCCTTAACCAAAACTGTGATTGTCTGATGATATTCAAAAGCTTCAGTAGGCTGGTAGGTTAGAGCATAATCCTGAGAATTGCCTTGAATTATGGGAGTAACTCTGGTTGTGTTAACATACATTTCAATTGTATCTCGGGCCACTCCCGCGCTATCATCTTTGAGATGAAAACGAATTTCTGTATTGCGAGGAACATTTACGCTACCACCCTGAGGATATGTATCTGTGATATAGGGAGGTGTGGTATCTGGTATGCTTGCTGCAATAGTTGTAAATAAGATACTGGAGTTTACACTATTTGCTGGTTGTGCTACGTCGCTAGCTTGAATTTCTACAGTGACTTGCTCTTCGTAGCCAAAATTATGAACAGGATTATAGACAATCAAATAATCATTCGGGTTACCACTAATCTCAGGCGTAACAGTCGAATCATTAACGCTAAAGACTATTGAAGCTCTATCCACGCCTGAATCGTCTTTGACGCGTACGCTGATATTAGTCTCAATAGCCACATTTGTAGCATTATTGGCAGGTAACCAATTGTAAACAATGGGAGGAGTGGTATCAGTGGGAATAGGAGCTGTAGGATTATCTTTACCGCAGCCAGTAAATAGGAGAGAAGAAACAGCAATCAACAAGCCCACCGTTGGAGCGCGGATGCGCGAGACAAATCCTGCAAAACTCCTTTTCTGTCGACGACGGCTCACAACAGCCACCCCACCAACTAATGGCAATAGCGGAAGGGCGCTGCTTTGAGAAGCGGGTGTTTGAGAATTGGATTGAGAAGAATCATTGAGCTCAACAAGATTTTTGGCTTCATTGGGTGTTTTTCCTTCTGCAATCAAGCGTAGATAATGCCAAGCAAGCTCGTGATTATTCGTCTTCTCTCCTAATTCCCAAGCTTCGACAGCTAATGCCACAGATTCCGGATTAAATCTTTTAGACGTTTCTGGTACACTCCTGCGAAACATATCGAGCACAACACTGTTTATCTCCATAAGCCTTAAATACTCAAAGGCTCTCATGTTTTGTTCATTGAAATCAAAAATATCGCGATTAAATAAAGCATGGCTTGTTTCATGGACCACTAAACATTTAAAATCTTTGGAATCTAAATGCTTAAGGAAAATCTTTTTGGACAAAGCGTCATATCGACCATAAATAAAATTGGACCCAAACCACGTTAGTAATAATATTATGATGGAATAGAGTATTGTTAATTTTTTATTTCTTGATGCTAAGTTGGCAATGGTTAGAAGGCATCCAAATATCAGAAAATAAAGATAAAATTCAACAGAGCGCCTTAAGAGATGTTTAAGTGTAAATGGATATGTTTGTCGATGGAGTTGTTCAATTCGTCTAAAAGATAACTGGGGCGCAACACGCTTAGCAAATAATTGTTGTTCTTCAATGATGATTGTTGCTTCTTTATCTGTAAATCCCCGCTGAATGAGTTCTGCATGAATAGATGAGGAAACTTGTGCTTGTGTTTCTTCTGCCTGGGCAGGTGCGACAAAGAATGAACCAAGTCCATTGATAAGTTGAGGCAACAACGGTTGTGGCTGTCTAGATGCTGGCGTAATATCAGCAATAAATTTAGCGCCGTAATTTCCTGCTGCGATAATAACTGGTGAGGTGGCTTCAATGCTCGAGAATGGGAAGTTAATTGGCCAGCCGTGAGTTGTATCACCTACTGCCTCTAAGATACTGCCATTTTCCTGCTGCATTGCAGATAATGTCAATAACAATTCTTCTGCTTCTTTGTTGCGTCCAACTAATTGCAAAGCCACAGTTGCTTCTGATATGCCTTTACCCCATAAAGAAGGAGTGCCTAACCAGCGCGGGAAACCTTTATAGGTTTTGCCGTCAATTTCAACGGTAGATTGATGGGCTAAGAGCCAATCCAGTCCGCCGGCAAAATCTTGGGGATTAAGCCCTGCCACAGATGCCATAATTGGAGCTAAGTATTGCGGATAGCCCCACATATCTCTTGCCCAGTATCGCGGGTCATCTTTAGGAAGATTTGCGATAAGTTCTTCAATGAGTTCTTTACTATCGGCATCTTTATATCCAGCTTCATAACGGCCTTTTTCTTGGTTGTACATCTTCTCTTGATGCCATTTGACAATCTTATCTGCTCTTGTCTTTAATTCCCGGGCTTGTTTTACCTTTATCGCTTCCTTTAAATATGCCCTATAAGGATGTTGCCTGTTATTAAACTGGTTATACAGCTGATAATAGAAGGCAAAGGTGCGCTCATTAAATTCTGTGCGCACGCCATTATTATTCTCTGCGTTAGTGACAAATGCATACTTACCTTCATCACGATAATAATAATTTAACCACCCTGCTAAATCCATAACAGCGCTGATAATTTGTGCGGCTAAGTCTTTATCTTCTGTCTTTTCTAAAAGATTTAACAGAGAATGTCCCATAGCCAGATTAAATCCAACTGCGCTGGTCTTTTGTTCTGGAAGAGCTGTGGCTACTTCAGCGGTTTCTGTGACATATGCGCCAAACCAAGCGCCATTATTCTTCTTTAATCTCAATGCTGCTTTAGCTAAGCGCTCGGCAGTTCTAACATCGCCTTGGGCAAGCGCAGCTTGTATAGCTTGCGCCTGATTATACGTCCAGGTTACGCCAAAAGATGGGTCTTCCTTGGGAAGATTTTCAAATGACCTTACCAGTCCTGTTTTAGGATGAATTTGGGATTTAATCCACTGATAAGCTGCATTAGTATCAATTGTTTTTAGCTCTGTCAACTGCGGCGTTGGCATTACTACAACTATTACATTTTGCTCTTCGGCTAGGGTAACAAAACGGCCATTCGCAGGAAGAAGATTAAGCAGTATCGTAAACAGAATAGTCCTTATTATAGGCGTTACCTTTTGACTTCTCATTATAACTCTGGGCCTGAAACATAAATTTTCTGTCACCATTACTGGCTGTGGGCTAATTTCAACGCCAGGTCTCCATCTAAGTCCAAGTCTAAATCTACCGAATCGATCAGATATCTTACCGAGTAAATTTGAAACACTACTCTTTATTTCCTGACGTATCTTCCTCATCAATTGCGCATCAAAAGCAAAAGGTGCGATAATCGCTGAGACGCTGCTCAATAAGCCAGGAACTACCAAGTACAGCTCGGTGGCATTGAAGCGGCCCAAACCAAGGGCTACGATAGCCAAGACCAAATAAATTAAACTTGTAATAAGTCCTGGCTTAAGCTGTCTTGCAATATCGGACGCAATCTCTCTAACTGGACGAAAATCTTCTTTATCTGTAGGCGTAGTTCCAAAGATAACTTTTTTATTAAATACCAAGTAGTTACTTGCAGAAGTAAAGGTATGGAAACCCATTCCTAAGAAGAATACGATTAACGCAAAGTAAACAAGTAATGCGCGAGGTATAATTCTTCCGATAAATTTAACCGATGAGAATGTCTCTCTATTCACTCTCCAGGCTTTAATGTAAGAAGCGATGGTAATGGTAGTAAATGGTATAGAACCTACAAATATTCCAAACAACAAATGCCAAGTATGATTGGAATGAATACCCAAAAGCGATGAGAAGATAAGGTGCTTAAAGAAAACACCAATGATAAATAGAGAGTTCAAGTAATAGCTAAATGTATAAAGAATATGAATTTTCTGCTCCCAGCGTACTCCTTTATCTTTTAAGAGATCTATAAATACTCTTTGGAATGGGCTATGCAGTAACCACTCTTTTAGAGGACGAAAAACCGCATTAAGCGAAGCATAGGTAAATTTACGGAATTGAATAATTGCAGACACCGGTCGATTGGGTATACCTTCTTTGAGCGCTTCCATTGGATAATCCACAAACTTAAAGTAATAATTCTCTCCTCTGGCTTCATCTTTAAGCGTTATGGCGCCAAAAGATGCAACCATGTCTTCTGCAACCTGCTTATATGGCCAATATCCTATCCTCCTTAATACATCTCTCCTGAAGAACCCTTTACCATAAAACAAGCTCGCTCCATATTTAGCCCATAATCTCGTCAATGGCCAGAAGAATACTTTCATTCCCTGTCCATAAATAGAGGTAAAAACATTCTCATTCTCATTAATGGCAGCGCCTCTTATTACGACACCAGCGATACGGGTATCTAATAAGAATTCAGACATAACTTTTCTGATAATATCTGAGCCAATCAAGGAATCTTTATCGAGGAATAGCATTACTTCTCCTAAGTTCACTTGGCCCATAATGAAGGTGTTTTTGTATTCTGGATTATTGCGTGCTTCTTCCAGCGCATCTGCATAGCTTAGACCCCTATTCATTGATTCATCGATTAAATCAGCTAATAGATGAGTGTGATTTAAGTTGGTCCCTTTCTTAAATTGTCCGGCTCTTTCAAATATACCGGGCTGGTGCTTTGGTCTGGCCACGCATGTAATATTGTTTGCCTGGTAATACTCAATCCGATTTAAAACTTCCTGTTCTACCTGCGTAAGAGCAAGTCCTACAACTCTTTTTGCCTTTACTCTCTCAATAAACTCAAAAGGATGATTATTTGTCATTACCATCAGCCCGTCATCACAAACAACAATATTACCTCTTCCTTCCCCGGCAACCCGATTATAGTTAGTTGTAGCTGCCAAGGCAGCATCCAAGGTCTCTCTTACAGTTGCCCAATCTTCTTTATAGACTGGCACCATAACTGTGTGGCTTGGATAAGGCATACCTTCGGGCTTAAACTTGGGAATAGCGGTGGCGTATTTAGATTCACTCAACCAGCCTTTTGTTCTTGAATCAAAGAGGATCAAAATTGTAGTAATAATATTATAAGTAGCTGTGAAGAGCAGAACGTAGAAAAAGCCTAAATTAAGTATCGAAGAAAGTATACCGAGGAGATTATGTGATAATAAATTATTAACTGCTGTGTAAAAGATATAACGATTTAGTAAGAACAAAAATGGCAGAGTCAAAACAGAGGCGAGTAAATAATGAATATTGGAACTGCCTCTATTTGTGCGTAAATTAACTGCATTTATCTTTGGCTTAGAACCAACTGGGTCAAGTTTATAAGCCACCACTGTTAAATTTAAGCCTACGCCTTCTTCTGAATAGAAAGCGCCACTATCTTCTACATTTACCACTTCAAAGCCAGCACGCTCCAATAACTTAATAATACTATCCGGCGTAAAGTGATAAAGATGATCAATTAAATGGACAGTTGGTCCTTTAGTAGTGTCAGGGACGCGAGGAACCCTCAGAATAATATGACCACCGTTTCTTAAAATACGATTTGCCTCTTTCAAGAAAGCAAACGGGTTGCGCACATGTTCTAACAAGTCAAAGCCAGCCATTGCATCAAAACTTTCATCTGAATATCCAGCTTCCTCTAAATTACCTTGATAGACGTCAAAACCCTGTTCTCTGAGTTTACCCGCACAATAATCAGAAATTTCCACCGCCTTGGTCTTCCAACCTCGATTTCTTGCTTCTCTTAATACATAACCCGTAGCACCTCCTACCTCAAGGAAATCTCTGATTCTTTCCGCGTATCGCTGTAACGTATCTAATTGTAGGCGCGCGATAGTAGTTCTTCTGGAGTGTTCATAACCATTAAAGCCGACCTGACCGTCGCCTGAAGTAAAATATTCTTCACTGTATAGCTCAGTATAAAATCTATCTGAAGGCTGAGGATTAACGAAGAATAATCCACAATTTTGACATCGATCAATATCAAAACCCACACCATTGATAAAGAATACACTGATGGGAAGATGAGCTTCCGAACCGCAGATATTACAATGCACAAATTGAAATCTATTTAAGGTATGAACCCACCGTAGGCTAACATTGGATACAGTAGAAATCTCTAATGCTTGATGTACTAAGCTAAAAATATCTAACGCCTGTTGTCTTAACTTTGCATCTTCTGACTGAATGGCTTCATAGAGTTCTTTTCTGGCGTCTAAATATGCCTGCATAAGAGTGGCTTGCGACACATCACTGGTATCTGCCAATCTTTCGATTAACTTAAGGTAGGAACCTCTCTCGAGAAATGCAGCTTGTGCGGAGGGTGAGCTTGCAGGACTGTCTTTGTGAACTTCCTCGATTTTATTTTCTGGTCCTGCCCTTACTGGTGCAACTTTAACCTGTGCCTTTGTTTTGGTGGCATTAACTATTCTTACAATAATTCCTGTTCTGTATAATAATGGAATTAAAACTATTGCTATCCCTACCAAAAGCGGCCAAATGCTAAGTAACCAAGCAGCGCCACCCAAAGGTAAGGATGGTTTACCCTCTTGGGAAACAAACAAGTAACCCGCTTCTGTCTTAACTAATGCCGGTGGACCTCTAACAAGAATTGTGGTTGTGTTTTGGGATTGCTCTGCAAAAACATCCCTTGTAAAGTTGATATAGATTAAAGGTGCGGTTGCTAATTGTAAGAGAACTAATAAGACAATAGGCAACTGTCTTAGTCTTCTAATAAGCGGTGGCGCATGTGGCTTAATAGGTGTCCTATCAGCTCTTTGTTTAGCTTTTGAATTTCTTGGATAAACTCCAGCCACAATAGCAAAAGCTGCTACAACTAAAAGCCATATCCAAGGATGAGTTGATATAGCATTACCTGTTCCAGCCAATGCCCTGCCGACAGAGGCAATTGTCATAAAGATAAACGGAATCAAAATACGAAGCGCCTTGCCGCCCTTGCCTAAGAAACGCAAGATTCTGGAAAATGCCTCATCGATTACGACCGTTTCTTTGTGACTATTCACCAAGAAGTAATAATATCGGGCCTTGCCAATAGTAAATGCCAATGCTGCGAAAATTGAGCCAGCAGTAGCAATGGCAACGAAGCTGTTATTGTTGAGTAGCGGTTTAAAAGATGGAAAAAGAAGTTCAACGCCAACAAGGGATACTGTGATTAAGGCTATACTCGCATCTACAAAAATATCAGAGAGATTAGTAAAGAGCGGCGACTCGAATAACAGAATCCAATCTGTTGAGCCTTGAGGTTTAGTTCTAAGATCGTCAAATAATACATTTATTGCTGCCCCTATCATTAAGCTAAGCCCAACTACAATGGCTTTTCTACCATTGCCTTGAATAACACACACTATGGCAGATGAAAGTCCGGCCAATATCAATATTCTTAATAATAAACTCATGAGCGATAATTGAGTTGAAAGCTTCTCTCTGGCATGCCTAATATTCACCAAGTCCAATACGCCTGGAATGATAGCCTTAGAAAATGGTTGGGATTTATTTGTGTAAGGAACATACGTATCCCCTTCATCTTCACATATAATCTCTGACAAATTCAGCCTGATGATTAACTTAGAAAGTTGGTCTATCAACACAACGCCTATGATAACCGCGATAGAGAGCGTTATCAGATTGGAATTGATTTCAAAAATTCCATTAGAATTCTCTGTTGCGCCAAAGACTCTGTCTACTGACAACGCCAACAATCCTGTTGCCAATAAGAAAGGTACAATCAAGCCTAAATGTCTTCTGACTCTATGAGGTCTAATTTTGTCAAGATAGTGTGTGCCTAATTTAGCATCAACCTTCTTTGCCCAAGATAAGTGTGTTTCACGGTGCAAGATGTACCATTCTTCGTCATATGCTTGTTTGGGTGAAAGTCTATCTGATGGTTGCTGTTTAGATTTTATAAGGTCATGTAAGGCCTTCCAGGCGTTGTAGGCTTGCTCAGTTTTTCTGTCTTTGGGTAAACCATCAAAGGCTCGATTAATCTCTCTGGAATTAGCTAAAGGACCTTTTTCCACGCCTAAAATTGCATAATAATCTACAAATCCCCCAACTGCTTCTGTTCTTGCTGGCCTTAAGAATTCACGCTCTATCTGGGCTAAACGTTTTTTAATAGGCTTTGAGCGAGAAATTACTCTTTGAACTTGTTTGCCTGCCTCAGACACCCCTCTTTGTTCTAAAGCTTGACTAACTACTCTGATAATCTCTTCATAGAAAAGTCTATATTCTGCATAGTTACTTCTTAGCTTGTAAAGTTCTTCTATTGCCTCTAAAATAATCTCTCTTATCTCTGCATCAGGAATGACAACTTCCTCTGTAGGCTTAGGCGCTTTCTTAACTGTCTCAACTTCTGGCAATTCATAATCAGGAACTAATCCCTGATATGCCTCAACTAATCGAGTATTTGCGCGAATGATTAATGCCGCAATATCGTAAAGAACTGCCTTGCTTTTTTCTAATTCTCCTCTTTCAAATTTCCTAAGCCGACGAGCTAATGCACGGTGAGTTTTACCCATAGAATCCTTAAAGTTAACATCATTAAATAAGGCTTTTAAGGCGCTTTCGTTATCAGGAATTCTCCTTCCCAAAATATCAAAAAGCATACCAGAAATAGAGTAACTTCTCTGCCCTAAGGGAACGAAAATTGATTTTATCCCAGCGTGAATGCCATCATAAAGTTCATTAAAGTATGCTTTTCTTATTTGATAAACTACCCTGCGCGGTATCACTTCTGTGGATACGCCGGGCGCTCTGATTTGGCTTAACCTTTGTCTAATTCTTTCTGAGCTATTATAAATAGACTGTTTTCTTTTTTGAGAAATTGCTTCTAATCCTTCAGGCTCCTTTTTCAGAAGCTCTTCTTCTAAATCTCTCTTAAATGCAGCATAATCACGAATGCCCTTCTGCGCTTTGGCATAAGCAAATTTATCAGCAATGAAATCTAACATTGCCTGTTCAATCTGGGCTAAAACTGACTGGAGTTCTCTACGAGCATGGGCTAAATTACCACGGGCAGTCTCTTGAACAGTAGGCACAATAGAACCACTGGCTACAATTCCATAAAGCTCTATTGCAATTTCATAAGATTCCATGGCACCCTGATATTCTTTTTTCTTTCTATGCTGACGCGCTTCTTCAACCCATTCGTTTGCCTCTTTTAATTCTCTGTGGTGATGTTCATCCTGCGAACCACTATCTGTTTTGCTTAAACCAAAAATCAAACCCAAGCCCAAGGTAGATATTAATGTGGGATTAAATAAATAGGTTGTAGCCAAAACACCCAAGCCAAAGAGAACCATTAGCCCAAAAGGTAAATTGTTTCTTAGCTCTTTAGCAAAGTCTCGACGAGAGCTTTGTCTTGGTCTTACAAAAGAGGAAGTTCTTCTATTTACAGTTTGAACCTTAGCATTAATTACTGCACGCTGGCGTAAACTATGCAGTAAGAACCATAACAAACCTGCGCCATAAGCTACGATATCTCCTTGGCCGAAAACAAGTCTTATTTCTTTATCCATCAAGTGAAGTGCCAGCCAGTTTTGTAAGCCTGAACTTACTTCAAAAATGATAGAACCAACCCATATCAAACCAATGAATTTAACCAGCGTGCTTGGCTTCAATAATCGTTTGGAAGTCATTTCACGAATAGCCAAAATAACATTAGCCACCAGCGCCGCATCAGTAAGGTTTGCGAAATAATAACTAAAGAACGTATTAAGATGCCTTAGCGACCAAGACAAATTGAGATTAACCGCTAACATAAATGGCAAGAGAATTGTAAATAAATGTTTTTGAGTAAATCTGGGTTTGAATTTGGCAATCAGGCTCACAATGAAACGCAAAACCAGATGAGCCACAAGCAAAATACCCCCAAAGGCAAGAATATTTTCTCCAGTGCTCCACGAGCCAGGATTTGTGTCAGCCCAAGCTGGCTGAGCAATTAACATCAAAGAGCCTGTAACTGCTAACAGCAACAATTTCTTTACAGCTGCCTGCTGCCTGAGCATTGAATTAGGGACGTCTTTCACGCTCAAGCTAAGGCTGTCCCCTACACCTCTTGAAAGGGACAGCCTTCCGATGCTCTTCAAAGACGTCCCTGATTTCTGTTCTGCAATTCCTTTTACCAACATCCCTGCATGAGCTAATATATAAGTGATGATTGATGCCTTGATAAGTCCATCGGTTAAACTGGATAATCCTGCCTCTGCGGGCATAAAATAATTTACCAATAATAAAATGCCGGCAAAAAGCTTAAATAAAATTCCTGTTTTCAAAAGAATAATTAATCCAGCAATACCCCAGGTATTGGCAGGAATATTCATACCACCAATGTTTAATGATTGATTAACCCTTTTACCAAAAAGCGCTACAGCTCCGTCAGCAGGAGGCAAAGGTATTAAATTAAACACTGCATATATAAGCTCTAATATTGCGATGTATTGTAAAACTGGAATGTAATATTCCTGATAAGCTAAGCCAAGTTTTACTGCCAGCGCGCCTAAAGCGAGAGCCACAAGTCCCCGAATTAAATTGATTTTTGGACCAGCAAATTTTATCTTTCTTACCTGATAATCTGGTTTAGAATTAAATACTACTGGCCTGGCTGAACCAAAACCCAAAGGCAAGCCAAATATTACAGAGGTAATAAGCATTGATGTAGAGCCCATAAAGGAAAATACTTTGTAGAAGGCAGGTAAGCCATCGCGGGATCTCCAATACAGATGAGTAAAAGGATTTCTGCTAATTCTATCTGCTGTAGTATCACCATACTCAAGAGCTTGACTGGCGTGCGCAGATTCGTGGCTGGTCACCATATTAAACACAACCAAAAATCTTATTAGACCAATAATTGGCAAAGCTAACCAAGAATGTTCTATATTGGCTGACTTAGCCAAGACAAACCAGGCAAAAGGAGTTAAATCTAAAGCTAAGCTTTTTAATTGATAAGCAAGGGTTTTGTGTTTAAACAGTTGATGCAATTTCTTAGATGCAGATTTTCGAGACTGGGGTCTTGTGGCTCTGCGTGCTGGTTGTGGCTTGACTACAGCTGGACTAACTGGGTCGCTGGAGGCATCAATTTTTACTCTTCTTCTGGATGCAGGTTTAGGAGCAGAGTTAACAGCTATGCCATTTGCCTCATTCTTCATTCGCATACGATAAGCTACTAAAGCTAAAGCAAGGACAAATAAACTGCCCCATAAAAATATGGGATTAAAACCAAAAGCTGAAGATAACGCAAGCTTAATCTTTTTTAAGAAATCAAATTGTTGTCCTCTTCTTATAGCTTCTAATGAATCAGCCTTGGCTTGAGCTGTTTCCTGTGCAGCCATTCTAGCAGCCTCTAAAGAATCTTGTCTGGCGGCTATAATTCTTGCAGTCTCAACTGAATCTTGTTTTGCTTTTGCGGCTTGTGCATGTTGTCTCTCTTTTTCGGCTTGCTCAGCTTTGGCTTGGGCTTGCGCTTGTTGTTTTGCCTTTTCAGCTTTAAGTGAGTCTTCTCGAGCTTTTGCGGCTTCCGCGGTTTCTTCTGTTTTTTCTTTTGCGTCCCTTGCGGTTGCAGTATCTGTGTAATCTGTAGTTTCAATCTGTGTAATCTGTGTTAAAATTTCATCTGGATAAATAATTACGATTTGTTTTGTGTCAGGATATTGAGGACCCAATTGTTCGCCGGGACGATTCTGGATTTCTGGATTGGCATTGTAAACTGTTGGCCATTGTGCACCAACAATTCTCCAAAGTGTATCACCTTTTTTGACTATGTATTGAGTTTGAGGCGACGGATTATCTTGTTTAACTGGCGGTGCTCTAATTGGCTGTGCAGTTTTTTCTTGGTTTGAAGTAGGGACGTCTTTCTCTCTCAAGCTAAGGCTGTCCCTAACTTCTTTTGCAGGGGACACCCTTCCGATGGTCGTCAAAGACGTCCCTACTTCTGTTCTCTTAACAGGTTTAATTTCAGTTTCTAAAGCTACTGGCTGGCTTGAAGTTGTATCAGGGTGCGTTGCATTGTTTTCTGGGTTTTCTCCACGATGTTCATAGAGAGCTCTATCCACTTTTGCGGTTGAATAGTCTGGATGGGTTGTGTTACCAAGCTTCATCATGGCACAACCCTGAATATTAAGGGAAGATAATAATATTACCAAAGCTCCCACTAATGCGGTAATGCTTCGACTTCGCCTAAGGCCTGTTCTTCTGTTAGCTGCCAAAGCCGCAACTACCATAACAGCGCCTAAACCTAATCCCAAAACAGGATTGATTAAATAAACAGCTGTCAAGATTGCCAATGCAAAGCTAACTTCTATTGTTGTAAAGCCTTCAACTCCTGGCTTATTTGCTTCTGCGGACTTAAGGTCATTGGAGGGGTTTTGCCTTAAGTCCGCAGTCATTGTTGTAGTAACCTCTGAAGCAACTTCTGCTAAAGCAATCTTTTCCAAAGCTGTTCCTATCCAGCCGGCAATAAACATCAATTCCTCAAATCTTACTTGGGCGGTTCGGGCTTTATCTAATTCATCCAACCCCTTAATTGTCTCTGCTTGTTTTCTAAAGGCCTGGGCTTTTTCCAGATAAACTTTACTTTCTGCTTCTAATTTTCTCACCTGAGGCAATAACTCTCTCTTGTGGTGATTTAAGAATTCGACAGCTTCTTCTTTAGTCGCCCGTAAACCCAAATTCAAAATAGTAGCGATTGCTAACATCTTTAAACCCGGCCTATCATCTTTTAAACATCTTTCTAATAATTGTGTTAATTCTTCAATATCCTCGGGCGCAAGTAATTGCTGCATTGCCTTTAAATCATCAATGAGCCATTCTACATCGCGAATGCGCTCTAAATATCTGGTGTCTGGAGAATCTAAGGCTTCTTTTATTCTACGCAAAACATCAGCATTAACTGGCGCCACAGCTGGAACATATTCAGTCGGCCAAGGTTGTATGCTCACACTCTCTGCTTCTGCCTTTGCTTCTGCTGGTACTTCTTCTATTGTGGCAACTGCTGGTTCACTTGTATGTGTAGCGCTAATAGGCGCAGGAGCTATGTTCATAAACTCAGGTTTTTCTCGGGAAATTCTGGATTTTAAAGACTGGGCAATGGCAATTCCTAAGATAAGACCCACGCCTACAATTAGAGCCATTGCTAAATTAATGTGCTGTGCTGATGGAGGATTAACTTTAGATGGATAGGTAAGGGCATCTGGAACCACTTTAACCGTAGCGCCAATCTTAACTGTGTCAAGCAAAGCAACAGCAACTGCTTCTGGTTTAACCTTTGATGAATCAGGCTTTGAAGCGGCTACCAAAACTGTGGGTAGAGCTTCCATAAGTTGCGGAGCAAGTGCTTGTTTAACAGATTCTGGCAAATCTAAGGGTAAATATATTATTTGTCCCGGACGAATCTTATCTATATCCACAAAATCCGGATTAGACTGTTTAATTTCTCCATAAACCTTTTGTACAACACCATCTTGACCCCAAAGTGAGCCGACAAATAAAGGAAGACGTTGTTCAGGCGCAACCACCTGTTGAGTACCTCTAATCTTTGGAACTATTCCTCCAAATGTATCGCCTGATTCAACTCGCACAGACAAGTTACCAGTTGCATCCATTGAGAATTGCGCGCCTTGAGCTGTTGCGGCAAAGAGATTAATTAGTAATAATATACCAATAAAGAAAATTTTCTTTATTCTGGAGAGTAATCCTTTGACGCGGTGCGGTTTTTCTGGTTCTGTTGTAGATACATTTAAGACAATATTGCGAAGTATTTCTGGAGGGTAGTTTTCTAATTCAGCATAGCGAGGATCAAGAGGTGAGGGTTTGCGAGAAATAGGGGTTGGCGGCGCTTGGGCAGGACTAACCTTGCCTGACCAGAGTTTGGGGACAGTCCCTCTTCTATGTAACTTATAGGGACTGTCCCTTAACCAATCCAGCGTAAGAGCTGTAATCACTGCAACGCTAAGCAACACTGTGCCAACAACAGTTGCGCTTGCAGTCAACAACAATCCTGCCAGTCCCACTACAGCAATCAAAGGAAACACAACTATGTGCCGCACTGCGCCAGCTTGAGGTCCAGCAGGAGGCTCATTTCTTGGCTCAATGCCATAATCCCTCCCCCATCCTTCTCTAAATAACCATTCAGAAATTCCCAGCGTCTTGGCTATTTCGACTTCAATACGCCAAGCGCTTCTATTTATTCGTTGTATTCTTGGATTGGAAGGTGATTGTAGATGCCTTAATGTTAACTCAGATAAAACTCTTAATTGACCCTGCAGTGATACATCTCTTGCCAATGCCTCATTAATTATGCTATCGGCTAATATTCTAAGAGCCATTAAGTCTCTCTGAATTTCATCTATAAACATTGAAATACCCATTGCGGTCAATAGACTTGCTGAATGTGATTGTAAATATTCTATGAATTCTCCCTGTATCTGTTGAAATGTCTCTAAATCCCTTAGTCTATGACTACCCTGGATTTCAGCTGCGACTTTTTCTGCGATACCTTGCCTCAAATATTTTTCCAAAAAGAATATAACCACAAAAGCTACCAAACCTTTTACTTGTCGAGGATGTCTCTGGGCAATTTCAGCAATTCTTTGCTTTATCTCGCTTATCCATCTATTTTCTTCTGGCCTATTATTTAAAATGAGGCCAAAAGGCATTAGAATACCTAAAATAACCACAACTTTAGTAATAAACGCTGGCAAACCATTTGCGCTTATTGTTGCAACGCCCGCACCTGATGTTGGGTACATCAAGGCGAGAGTAATTAAGGCAGCAACCAAGGTCACAATGGGATGGCTCCATAGCCTTTGACCTCTGCTCTCACTGCGTTCCTCGAATCGCCTAATATACTCATCAGTCAGATGATCCCGAACAGCGTCCAGACTGTGTTTTTCATCCAATGTTTTCGCAGCTAGCGCTAACATAGTAAACCGCCAAGACTGAGGTAGGCTCTTGAATCCCACCTGTTCCTCAACTTCCTTTACGGCCTCCTGCACGACTTCGATGAGCCCTCGCAATATCTGAAAGCTTCGGTCCACTTTCTCATAAGCCCTGGCCATAGCTGGAAAACCTTTGATTTGTTTATATGGCGTGCCACTCATTGGCTCGGAGTGCGCCAACTGCTCCCACCACCCTAAGTTACCTTGAATGAACTCAAGAATAGAGCAGATTTCATCATAATCAAGTTTGTAAAGGGCCCTCCACTTAAAGACGATTGTTCGAGCAGAAACAAGGTCTGGAAAACGATCCTGCACATCCTTCGTTCCAAATTCTCGTCGTGGCTTTCGCTCATCATTTGGCGGGTCATTTGCCATAGTCACCAAGAAAACCAATATGCTAATCGGTCCTAAGATATCCCAGATGTTGGAATGGGATACATCTATCATTGGCGCTGACAAGGCAGGGTTGGCAAAAATAACACTTGCAATAATCACAAACGGCAGTATTCTCTTCACTAACCTCAAAACTCTCAGCTCTAAGGCAGGAACTTTATGGGTGTATTGAGCATATTCTTGACCATACTCAAGCCACAAACCAATGTTTTCTTTAACGGCTTCTGTCTTGGCTGTAATTAGGAAGGTTACAAAGAACAAACCTGAGTAAATATTGGGAAACATCATCACTATACCTAAAATTCCCGCCAGCCAAGCTAAATAAATCGGATGTCTTACCTTAGAATAGAGGCCGGTAGTGACTAATCCTTGTTGATGTCTTATTGCGGCTCTATGGAAAATAATATTGCCCATAACCAAAGACACAACTGTCATCGCAAAACCAATCTTGGCCAAGATTAAACCTTGCGCAGTTAATGACTGCGCACTGAGGTTATGTAAATTAACTAACAAAAGCATCACGCTACTGACCATAGAAACTGCTGCAATTATCACAGCATTGGCATAATATTGGAAGAGGTTGTTAGACTTGAATTGCTGGCGCAGTGTTGTTTGGTCTTCATCATTACTATAAGGCGCGATAAGTTTAGAAATTGAGAGGTTGCTTAATTGTCTTAATCTCCATCCATTTAAGATAGTACCCAAAATGGATAAAGCTAATCCTAATTGTGCTATCTGAGAAAGAATCGGCTGTTGTGATTTAATAACGATAGACAATAACGGCCATAATGATACCCCAATACCAACACCTAAGATAAGGGCGATTGTGGAAGGTAACATACCAGCACGATGTTTAAGATAGAGTAAAAGTGCGAAAGTAGCCACAAGAGGAATTACAACGGCAATGATTGTTCCTTGGCTAAACCCTACAAGGAATGGCGATAGAGCTACAATTGTAAGTTCAATAACGCGAGAAGAGTCAACGGCTCGCTTACTCTCTTTAAGCGTGCGAGCCGTTGACTTTGTAAACCGGGATATGGTTGTTAAGAGCGAGAGTAATTTTGCCACTAACAATTTCAGCATCTTGGCCAAAGAGCTGTTCCCAGCTGTCTGCTGTGCCATTTCTGGTGTAGACATTGCCATTGTCTTGGAATACAAGAAAGAGCCTAATGTGGCCGCTACCGTTCTGGCGAGCTGCCGCAAAGATTGTGCGGTCTTTGCTGAATTCAACCAAGTGGTCAAATTCCAGTTCCTGTAAATTAATCTTAACCATTTTGCACCTCCCTTTTCTTCGCCTTTTTCAAACTGAGCAATAATTTTATTCTGTTTAATTTCCTCTCTAACAAATTTGATAATGTCGTAAGCAACAAGTGTAACAAGCGGCAGTAAGATAATTAAGCCTATCAATGCACGTGGCAGGCCTGAAATTTGTGCAGCCTGCACCCAATCAGAATTTTTATCTCCTACCACAAACACATATGCTCCCTCTGAAATGAGTATCACTGTTGAACCTATTATCAACGGAACAAACATAACCCATCTTCTTAATTTTTCTAAGGCCGTTTCAGTTAAGTCATTTCTAAAACTTTCATATTCATCTAACCTAAGCGGGAATGCCAATTTAAATGAGAAATAAAGAATGGGTGAGATAACCAATGCCCTAAGCAAACTTCCTGAGATATTAAGTAAGAACAAAACGAATTTGGGCTGATGCTTCATTTTTTCCATTATTTGCAATACAGCTTCTTGGGAAGCATTTATATCAATTGGCGCAGTTACAGCTCCGCGTGTATCCAGCAATTTGCCCAGCCACTCAAAAGGCTCCTGAATATTAAATTGAAAATAATTTCCTAAAGAAATCAAAGATTTAAGGTCATTGCCCATATAGAGATGTGGTGAAAAGCCGATGAGCATGTAGACAATGGCATGTCCTAATTCATGCAGAACTGTCTGCACTGCAGGAAGCACCAAGAATAATGCCATTAAGAATAGAACTATATTAGTTATAGATTTTAGTGAAGGTAGCCTTCTAAAAGAGGCCTGGCGGTCGGTTTTGGCGGAGGGGGTGCCAAAACGACCAGCCAGACCTTTTATTGAACGCACTGCCACGGAATGTGCGCCTTTGCTAAACATTCTGGCAATAGCCAGACCCACTGCAACTGCTAAAACCATTTTCAATGCTACTATTAAAACACCTTTACCAACTACAACTGTTGCGCCGGCAACTACGGGACCTGCCAAAACAGGCGAAACGCCAAAGAATAAAGCTATAACCATAATAATCACCGCTGGAGCAATTATTTCTCTAATATAGGGGAGTAGGCTGTGAATTCTTTCTCTTCTTTGAATTAAATCGGGTTCTGAGTTTCTATTGGTTATTGCATCATAATAATCTTTAACAGAGCCAAGGTAATCATACTTAACTCCCATAACATCACTATTGTCATCAAATATCAATTCGCAAGTAACAGCACCATACGGTGATTCTTCAGGCGCAAAAATATGCTTTGCCTGTGAGAATACCTTTGCAACCTCATTGGCTATGTTGAACCCACCAACCCCTCCTTTTCCAGTTTTGCAAGACGTAAGAACAATAACGCCATTATTAGCTAAGCTTTTTCTCGCTAAAGAAAGAAGGTGTAGATTATATATCGTCAACTTATTGCTATCTTCAACAAGAGGAAGCTCTGCTCCTAATTGAATAGAATATTGACTTCCGTGTCCGCCTATGAATAACAATGAAGCAGCTTCTTGTTGTGTAAAATTCAAGACCGCGTTAATAAGCTCATTTACCGAACTGACACGCGCGCCTATTACACGGTAACCTTTGGTTGCTAACTCTTTGACCAACCTTTCTAACTCACCGGGATTAAAGCTTCCATCGTGGTCATAGGTAGGATAAATAACCACAGCTAACTTGCCGCCGGCTTTACCAGCTTTCAAAATACAACGCTCCCAATTCAATTCTCCGTTTATAATGTGCGCTAAATCATTGAAGATAAAGCCTAAAAGCCGGCCAAGAATTGTAGGATTATTGCCTTTGAATCTATTTAAGGAAGGAATTGCGAGGTCTTTGTGTTCAGGAATGACAATTGCAGAAGAAACAAGTCTATGAGCAAGCGCCGTTGGAGCTCTAGCACGATAAACAACAAAATCCTTTATTCTGCGAATTGCTTGAGCTTTAATTACTCTTAATCTTTCGCTGAATGAAGGTTTATTTACTGTCTGACCCTTTTGAGAACCAGAGCCATTAGTATTAGCAGTTGTGGTTTCTGCTTTAGATGTTGCACCTGTTGATGCACCCTTAGAACCAGTTGCACTTGTAGATGCACCAGTTCTGTTAGATGTAGTTTCAGAACCTGTGGCACCTTCGGTAACTCTGGCCTTAATTAAGATAAATCCTAATACTGCTATGGCAATTATTACTGCCGGTATTAAGCCTATGGCATTTACAGCTAAGCCTAAACCCACTATTGCCAAAAGCACTGGCAATCTTACTTGGCCTTGATTACCTACAACATCTGTGTAATCTGTGTTACCAGATTGTTCACAGAGAGAATCTGTGTAATCTGTGATATTTTCTCGCGCTTCTGTTGTTGCAAGGCGCGGCATTGCGAGAATGCCGGCTTGCATTCTTATGGTGGGACCTCGAGGTCCAATTCCAATTCCAATGTTATTTTGAGCTTGCTTAGAATGATTAATTTCAGCCAGATTATTTTCTGAAGGCGCTGATTGAGCAAATGCTTCTCGTATGCCAAACACTGTCTTTAGACCTTTGCCTGTGCTGCTTAAGAATAGAGGAATAATAAGTAATAGATTTATGGGTGCAACTGGCAAGCCAAAAGGCTCAGGCGCCGGCAAAGCACTCTCATCTGATGGCTTAGATTGACCCTTCTGTGAGCCACTCGGAATATCAGTTGGCGATTGCTGTTTAGCTTTCTTTTGTTCAATTGGCTTTAGCGGCTCAGGCGGACGCTGTTTTTGGGTATCTGTACCTAACTTTGACATCTGTTCTAATAACGCTCTTTCAGAATGTATCTGAGCTAACCTGACACGCACAGACTCTGGCCAGACTTTAGATAAACTATCTGCATTCGCAGTCATCCAGGCATCAAACGAGGGTCCCCAATGAAACCTTGATTCAGGCTCTAATCTCTTAACCGAGAAATAATCCTTTTCACCTTGGAGCCTGCTTTCATACTTCGCAACCATATCCTGTAAGAGGTCTGCGCTATATTCACCCCAAGGCCCAATTGCTGAATTTTCCCCATATATTCTATCGAAATAGCTGTGTATAACTTCATGGAATAATCTAGCTGCGATAACTGCAGGCCTTTGACCTAAAGTTGCCTCAGGATAATACACCTTGCCTCTTTCACCTATACGATAATAGAAATCATTCTTACCATTATGATCTAACTCTAACGCATCTAAATTAGCCATTACAAATCTGTAAAATTCAGTAAAGTTATCTCTAATGTATTCTAAGGCTCTATTTAAAGTTTCTGTTCGTATGGGCTCAAGTTCTTGGTGCCTAAGTGCTAACATTATAACTTGCCTCTTTTCTTCGGCTTGCTCAAAAGAAGGTAAAGTTAAGCCATTACTGCTGGCTGATAATTCCAACCAATTAACCAAACCAATCATTCCTTTCATCTGTGCTTCTTGCACCCTAAATAAATATTCTTTTACTGGTGAAGGAGCAACCTGCAAAAGCAGATTGAATTCTTCTATATTTAATTTCTTAATTCTGCTGTCAAGAGAATCAGGCAAGACAGGTAGAGTTGAATCAACCGGTGCTGGCTGGACCGGAGTTATAATTTCATAGACTTTGTCAAAACCAGCTTGTCTTAGGGTTTGGTTTGGAGGAGCAGTGAAGGGTAATTCAAATGAAGGCATTTTTGCTTTAAATTTTAAACCATCAAAGTTAAATTCCTTTTCATAAGGATCTGTTTCAACAGTAATTTCTACGCTTCGATTCCGGAATTCTCCAATAGGTGGGCCTCTTTTGATTTCTCTAATTGTTCCTGTCTGAGGATCTCCAATCTGCTTACCGTTTAACCTGGTTGTAAATGCCACCTTCATACCAAGTTTAAGGTCCCTTACGGTTGTTTTATCCAAATTCACAAAAACTGTATCTACCTTTGCAGAAGCTGAACTTAAGCGAGAATTAATCTGCTCAAGCAAAATTCTTACTTCAGGAACTGAATTAATAGTAGTATTATTATATTCCTCTAATAATGCCATTTGCTCAGGTGTAAGCGCGCCTGAATCATTTAAACTAATCAGCATTGAAGAGAAGTCGGTAAGAGCCTTTGCAATATCAATATTTTGAGTCGGGTAAATTATCTCTTCTGTTTTAGCCCTCGGCGCTGGAGAAGTATCAGGTGTTGTGCCTGCTTTTGCTGGCGGCTGGCTTGAGCCAAAAAGACCTGCCAAACCTGCAAGAATGAGTAAATTCTTTCCCCAACCGGATTTTGGCCGCTTAGAAGGTTGAGAATCTCCTCGAATCATATTTAAGGTCTTATTCCAGATTTTATCAATGGCAATCCAGCCAACAGTTATTAAAGGCAAAACCGCTCCTATTAGACCCAATATTTCTGCAGCAGAAGCCTTTGCCTCTGGAGAAAATGTTTGAGCCTCAAGTGCTGTTTTGACAGCGCCAATACTTAAGCCCGCAAGTGGGATACTGCCCAGAACAATGATAATTGCGCTGGTGGTTGCTTTCCAATCAATTTTTCCTGCAGGTGTGGTTAGATAAAACTTAAGGCCAGCGGATTTTCTAAACCGCCAAGCCACAAAACTAAATATGGCAATTGAGCTAAGAACTATTGAGGTTGCTCCAGCCCATAACACAAAATCTGCATGATTTGGCAGCCATTGAGAAATTACTTGGTCAATGCCCTCCACGATATTATCACCCACGCTACCTGTCTGAGCTTTAGCTGGCGATGAAGCAAATAATCCTGCTAAACCTAAGAGCAAAGCCAAGTCTCTGCCGTTTAGATAAACAATTTTTTCTGCTTTTACTCTACGTGACTCAGGGGGCTGAGGGAATGATTTAACAAAAGCCCGTGATGCCTCAAAGGCCTTTCCTTGTCTAAGCAATAACTTTGCTAAATTACGATAAGCCAGAGTATTGGTAGGGTCAGCGCTGATAGCGCGTTTGAAATCGCGGACAGCTGATTCAAAGTCTCCTGACTCGGCTAAGGTAACGCCTCGATTGTTAAATTGCGCAGAAGCGAATCCGCCATGTGTTTCTCCGCTTACTAATAGGGCTCGTGTAAAAAATTTAGCCATTTCTTTTCTATCTCTTGGGAATAATAAATCTAAGAATTTAAGCTTTAATTCCAGAGATTGATTAAATATAAGGTCACTCATGAAAGATGATATTACTTCATTAATATTTGGGAGCGGCCGGGTATAATTTACATTTGGATCGAAGAATGGGGGCGTGTTTTCTTTTGCTTCAGTTGTGGGCGCCCGAGCAAGTTTTTCTGCCTTTTTTGCCTGAGCGCTCTTAATAGCTAATTTTGTATAATAGGCTAACCATTCATACAAGGTTTGCAAACCGAGCATTTCCACATTTGTGCCTGTGGGTTTTTGGGGTTTGGCGGTTTGTGGAGAAGGAGAGGCAGTTTGCACAGGGGCAGCCAGCGGTGCAATAGGCGGTGGCGCTATTGCTTCAGCTGCACTATCTCTAATAAACTTATCAACTCTGGAGAAAAGAAGTTCGAAAGTAACTTCATTTGGATAGAATTGATCTGCTCTAGCTCTTACCATTTCATTGATTCGCTCTTTTAAAGGTGCTGCTGTGAGTAAATTCTGCGTATAAGCTCTAAAATCAGCAGGTTTAAATTCGTTTTGTAATTCTGTATGAATAAAATAGGCTTTTGCATCTAGGCGGCTTGATTGCTGCAGTTCGCCTGTATCATCCAAATTAAAAGAAAGGAAACCAGGTAAAGGATTACTAACCATATACCTGTCATAAGTTAAACTTTGAGCTACGTCAGGCGCTACTTTTATGGCGACTTCACGATTGGACATCGGTGAGGTTACAGGGAGTGAAGAACTAAAGCTACTTCTTGCTCTAGAAATTTCTTCTAATAAAGGCATTAAAGATTGAGGGGCATCAGGGATAATCCCAACAACATAACCAGAAATCCTATGGTCCTCTAAATTTACATTTAATGTTTTTGGTGTCAACCTCGACTTATCTTTTTCGTGAACTATAGAGTAATTAAAACCTCCCTCTATAAATTTACCTCCTTCCTTAAGCGCTTCGGATAGATAGGAACGGAATTGATTGCGCGTATTAGCATCATAGTAATGGAGTACTGCCATACTGCGAATTAAATCAGCCTTGCCCTTAAACTGCTGGGCAGCGGTGGAGAAACTTCCGTGGATAACTTGGATATTTGTAGGAAAATTAGAATCATCCTGCCTCATTTTTGCGATATGCTTATTGGCTTCCTGCACAATAGAATCATTATTATCAATACCCACGAGCGTAAAGCCGTCGGCACCAAATCTTTCTCTTAACCGTTCAGCTAATTCAAAGAAAGTAGGCGAAGGAACTCCGGAAGCATCTCCTAAAGCCCTGGCGCCAATGCCAACATCTATAATTAAAGGCTTGTTTCCTAATGGATTTTGGGATAATTGCTTTAGAATGTAATCATCTATAATCTTTAAACGACCGCGATCAGTTATGTCAGAAGTATATTGTCCAAAATCACTACCGCTAAAATCTTTTGGCGGCGCGGGCGCTTGAACAGCCGGCGCTTGCGGTGTTGGTTGAGATTGCGCGACTGGTGGCGTTGTGGGCGCCCGGGCAAGTCTTTCTGCCTTTTTTGCCTGAGCGCTCTTAACTGCTTTATAAGCCAAGTATCCTAATCCTCCAGCTGATAGTCCAGCCAAGATAAAAATACCTGCCCCAGGGATTAAAACCGGCAAAGCCAGACCTGCGGCTAAGTCATAAACTTTGGGTGATTCTTTTTTATACGTTCTTACTCTTACCTGCAAACCAAATTTGTCTAATACTTCCTTAACAACTTCGGGATGGTTACGTAGTGTATTTATAGGAATTCCCGTTAATTTATTGAGAGTAGGTATTGTAAGAACAACTGATGAAGATATGGTTTGATTCCGTATTGCCTCAGTTATTGCCTCAGTTAAACGAGTTCTTAATATGTTGGGAAAAGCACGTTCTCTTTCAGGGGCAAAAACTTCTCTAACGACCTCGATAGGCTCTACATCTAAGAAAACCTCTGGGGCCATACCTGAGTAAAGCTCTGGAGCTATCTCATATAGCCTGTTTAGTCTTGCCAACTTTTCTCCTGCCTTTTTATCTATCTCTCTTATTCTTGCTTCTGAGACTCCGGCTATTTTTGCAATAGTCCTTAGCGGCATAGTCTTTCTGTCTTTAGTATAATAACCAAAATGTAGCCCCCATACTAATCGTTGTTTGTCATCTTTTAATAAGCTTAGTAAGCGAATATCTGGTAAAACTTGTTTTCTCTTGTTTACTACAACTTCTGCACCTTCGGGAGATTCAAATAATCTTTTAATAACCTGTTCAACTTCAGGTTTATGGTCACGCAGGGTCGAGATAGAAATTCCAGTTAATTTATGAAGAGTAGGTATTGTTGGCTCTTCTCTAAATCTTTGCTCATACCATCGTGCTTTAGTTAAACGCGTTTCAAATTCTTGGCTAAAATTCTCTTGAATTTTTCGGTTATTATTAGCTATTTCTCTTGCTGGTGCAAAAGCATCTTTAAGCGCCTGAATGGGATGGGAAATCTCCCCAGCGTCAATGGGCTCCTTAGAGACATTATCAGCAAGTTTTAATTTCCTTAGCCTTTGTTCTGCGCTTTTTTCTATCTGCCTGATGCGTTCGTATGAGACACCGGCAATCTCTGCCATTGCTCTAAGTGTCAGTCTTCCATAAATACCTAAACGAAAACCTAAGACCAAGCGTTCTTGGGCATTGGGTATTGCAGCAACTAAAGCTCTAAGGCGTGCCTGTTCAGAGGCTATCTTAACTTGCTCATCTGGTGGGATAGCTTTTGTATCTGCAATAACATCAGCTAAAATTCGTTCATCGTCAACATGCATTAGGTCATCGAGAGACTCAATTCTCAATTTTCCCAATCCTGAATTTTCTCGACTCTTATTTGTGCGAAGTAATCTATTATCTCTTTCGGCGCGTAATTCATTTCTAACTCGATTAAGCCAATGCATTAAGCTAAATTCAACAGTAGATTCATCTAAACTCAATAAAGATTTGTGTAAGGCTATCTTTGCAGACTGCAATAGTTCTTCATCGCTTAAGCGCTCCAACTGTTGTTGCGCTCTTAACTGTTGTTTTAGAAGACCAGTATGTGTTCTGACAAAATAGTCTATGACCATCCCTCTTAAATCATCATCTGAGGTTTGTTTAAAAGTCCTAACGAATTCCATTCGTAAGGCGTGCCTATTTTCTGCTGGCAATTTTTCAAATGAGATGATTGAGTTAGCTCTGATTAAACTTCTTAAAATTCTTGCCTTTAATTGATGGCTATCAGCACTCACAAATGCCTCAAGCAAAGTTTTTGCTTCTTCATTGCTTAAATGTGCAGAGCCTTTTTGAGAAAGAATGCTCTGCACCTCTGAAACTGGCAATACTGCAGAAATTTCGCCAGGGGCTCTGCCACCCATTGCTTTGACGGCAATCTGATTATGTGTAAGATGCCTTAAGAAAATATCCATTCTTTGAGAAGGCTTGGCTATTGCTTCTCGAAGTTTAGGAGCTGGAATAATATCAGAGAAAGCCGCTTTAACCTGCTCTGGCGACATATTCTCAATAAACTTTTCCAGATCATCTTGTGACACAGCTTGCGGTGTTGGTTGAGATTGCGCGGCTGGTGGCGTTGTGGGAGGCCGGGCAAGTTCTTCTGCCTTTATTGCCTGAGCGGCGACGGATGGCGGTAATGTATCCACATATATTCCTGTGATATATTCTGCTGGGATATGCTCCGTCAAAGAGGTATATTCACTCTCGTATTGGTCAGGCGCACGGACGAATAAATACTGATGGTTGGAAGAAAGTTTTCTAATCGCGTTGCGGATATGTGTGAGAGAGCGACTTCTTTTCTCCTCTTTTAGCTCAATGATTCGATCAACGGGAACCTCTAACTCAACAATGAAACGTTGAATGGGTTTATCTCCTGGATTATATGTTCCGAAAGACCTGGTACGATATGGATCTGCTGTAAACGACATAAGCGGGGTTATGATAGTATTATGCTGGTCTCCTATAATAGCAGAGTCCCATCTAAGATCCAGAAGATCGGAAATGTCAAGGTCTCTTAATCCTCCTATAAAACGTTCATTCAATTGTTCATAGAGTCTCTGTCTGTCGCCATTAAAGGCCACTAAACCGGGAGAAAATAGGCCTTGATGCTGTAATGTTTTAAGAGTTTCTTCATCTCCTCTAATGACACGATAAAGAACTGCCACCTCTTTGCCATCGGCTCGAATTCGTCGAGAGGCTCTGGCCCCATCCATTGCCTTAATAGCTTCAAGTGGTAACAATTCATTATTGGAAATTCGTTTGACGCGCAATTCGCCAGATAATCCATCCCGGACAATAATGCCTTCGCCAGTAGCGGGTTCTGGTAATTCGGAGCGTTCTACAAAAACACGCTGGCCTTCTTTGAGAAAATCTTTATTTGCCGTTTGTATAAAGTTGTTCCAATTCCAGCCAGCTGGTGAGGTAATGACGGGGGGAATACCCGGCGACGCGGTGTCAGGGGACCGCTGGCCAGGAGCTTTGCCTATAATACGTGGAGCAGGGGAAGGCTTTTTCGCAGCAGCTGGAGAAACTTCTGATTTGGCTGTACGAGACTGCTTTATATTCCAAATAGCTAATTTTGTATAATAAGCTAACCATTCATACAAGGTTTGTAAGCCAAGAAATTCCACATTAGTGCCTGAGGGTTTTTGTGGTTTGGCGGTTTGTGGCGCTTCTGGCGCTTGAGGCGCTGGCGCTGGCATTGAAGCTGTTGGAGGTGAGTCTTCCTGCCTTAGCGCTCTATCAACAACCTTCCTTAGCACCTCAGACCCATCAAGTTCTACCGACCGCACCGATGAGGATTCATCGGCTGGCGCTGGCCCTTCGACGCTGCTCAGGGCAGGCATTGGCGCAGGAGCTGGTGTTGTGGGTGCTTCTGGAATTTTTGGAGCTAGTGCTTGTGGTGCCTTAGGAGGAGTCAAGGTTACATTTGTAAGGCCATGCGCTAATTTATACCTATCGCGCTCGTCTGGCTGGACATTTCCAAACCTGTCTATTACTTTATAATCATTGAAAGAACCGAATCTATACCCGACTAATCCGCTTTCTCCACCGGAGATAAGTTTATCTCCTCTTTGGCCCTGTGCATCCCAGACAAGGCCTTCAGGGGCTCTAAATCCCCTGCCTCTTAACGCCTGATCTATCTCTAATGCTAATCCACGTGCTTTTTGCCTGGCCTGTTCCACAGCCTCTCTATCCGAGGGGTCGTTAACCTCTACAGCATATATTGCAATATTCTTGCCTATCTGGGTTTCGCCGCTTGAAGTCGGGTTATTTATTTCTCGCAATTTTTCTACGTCATTTACAACTTTATGAGGAATATTATTTCTTTGCAGAATTGGCAAGACTGCAGAAAGAACATCAGCCGCATCCTGTTCAGTAAATGCTACATGCAGTTTCCAGCCCTGTTCGTGTGCAGGTGAATATCCGCTGCCAGCCCAAAGCCTCCAGAAACCGCCCATCGGAAGATACTCGCCATCCGGAGTTGCGGCTAAAATAGGGTCAATTCTGGGCGCTGGTTGTGGTGCTGGCGTCGGAGCTGGTGCAGGAGTTGGTGCTTCTGGCACTTCAGGGACTGGTGCTGGCATTTTCTCCATATTCACCAATTCCAATCCAAAGACATCTAAGGAAATTTTCCCCCCCCTATTTCCCACATGCTCCTCGGCTAAAGCCAATGCCTGTTGGGTTAACTGCATATTCTCTCGGGCTAATTGCTCAAACTCTCTCCAGACTTGCTGCGATTCTTCTAAACCTGCAGGCGTATCAGAAGGCGCCTGGTCAAGCTTTGCGGCTAATTGAATAATTTCTTTTACCCTTTGCTCCAGAGGAGTTGCTGCAGCAGGCGAAGGTGCAGGAGCAGTTTCTGTAGGTTTGAGTTTTATGAGGCTATCAGCTCTACTTAATTCTGTATACAACTCATCAGCAATTCTACTTACTGAACCAGTTGCGCTCTTTCCTGGCAACATTGCCACAGCCACACTCACAGCTTGTTTTATGGTTGTGTTGGAAGGATGCTTTCTTCCTGCGGATAAATCTATTTCTAAACCCTGTCTTAATTTATCAATACTACTTATCCCTAAATCTTTGCTATCAGCAGTATGACTAAACTTCAATAATGCCTTGGCTGTGTGTTTAATATTCTGGGCTCTACCATTATGACCATTAAAACCAAAATCAATGGCAAGTTTTGTAAGAGCTGGATTTCTTAAAATAGAAGGATGAAGATAAAGTATTCTTGCGCCATCTTCGCCCTTTAATCCAAAGGCAAAACTTGCTTCTTGCCGTGAGCCAATGCCAATCTGAATTTTCCCAATTCCGTTTGGCGAAATGCCTAAATTGTTGACATGCTTCTGTAAATCAACAACTCTGTGGAAAGGAATAGTATTTGGTCTGAGCAAATCCTTAAGCGGACTTTCTCCCTTTGTTTTACCATTAAAACCCCACACAACCGGAATTTCTTGACGATTTCCATCTTGTCCGACGATAACTCTGCCATTTGACAAAGTAAGCATATCATCAAGATTAAACTCAAAAGGAACATCGTTTGTTTGCCAGCCAAACCTTCCTGTATGAATTGAGGAAATGTTGACTCTAAACGCAGAGCCATCTTGATATCTTAATTCTTCACCTGTGCTTTCTCGTTTAGCCAAAGCACTATTTATTTGTGCTATTTTTTGATAATTTCTCTGGATATCAGGATTGCTCCAATCAAAATCTAAGCCAAAATGCAGCAAAAGCACTTTTTCTTCGCTAATGCTGTGCCTATTAGCAATTCTTAAGATTGTTTCAGGAGTAGGGGGAGTCTTTTGCAAATCATTCCAGGCAGCAGATAATTCAGGCGCTTGTGAATTCTTAGCAAAATCTATCCTGCCTCTAACTAAATCATCCACAGTTATGCTGGTGCGGGATAAATCTATGCCTAAATTTTGTAGGTTGGTGTAACGTCTATTCAATATTTCAAGGGGAAGGGCAGAAGTAAATAGAGGAATAACCTCGGCAGGAGAAATTCTCATTGCAGTGGCAACTGTTTGCGCATCTGCAAGAGTTGGCGCTCTTTGTTGGGAGGCAGTGGCAATTCTATCTAAGGTATCAAATACATCAGCCCTGCCTTGTTTTTCTAAAGCGCTGCGGTCTAATTTAGAGACAATTTCTCTAAGCAAATTGCCTGAAGAATAGCTTTCAACTGGCATACGCATAACTAATCTCAATGAGGGGTCTATTTTTTTGGCTACTTTATAAACCTTAGCCATTGCCTCAAATTTCTGGCTGCTTATTCCTACATCATAAAGTTGCGCCACTTGTTCAGGTTTTAAGCCGGTTTCTCTGGCAATAGATTTAATTCCCTGATAGGTCAAAGGCAGAGACTTCAGCAATTCCATTGCCTGATAAATTGGGCTTTTTTGAGTTATCAAACCAGAGATTGTATTTCTTAAGACCTGTCCTCTGCTTAAACCAGCGCCAGAGGCAAAGCTAATATTTAAGGCATCAGCAAAACTAACTCTGTTAACTAAACCTTCATCTAATCCCTTTACAGTTTCAAATACACCTTGCGCTCTTATCATTGTAAAGTAATCCAAACCAAATGCTTCTTGGAAAGGAGCGGCTTGCTTTTGCGTATCTTTGCTTTCAGCTAATTTTCCGGCTACTTCTTGAATACGTTGGAGTTTTGCATAGTCAGATAAACCTTGAAATTCTGGAGTTTGCATTAATGCCCTGGCTTTTTCATAGCCGGATTTTTTATCGTGAGAAGAGCTCGTTGTATCTACCACTAACTCAATTAATCTATCTACTAATGCGGTGTCAGTTAAACTGGAAAGAATAATTTCATCGTGTTTACCAAATTCTCTGCGAATGCCAGTAACTACTAAGGGCAATTGCGCCAAAGGCGCAATTGCCTGTGCATTTTGATGAGCGAAGCCTTGAAATCTGGGAGCATCAAAGGGATGTTGTTTTGCCCAGTCTGATAATTGTATTGGCGAGGCAATCTTTCCTTTTTGGACTAATGTTCTGCCTGTTCTATTCCATTGAGCTAATTCTTTAAGGCCATGCTGTATGGCAGAGTTAGTTTCTATAGATTCCTCTACCTCCCAGGAATCTAAATCAACATAAATAATATTTTTGCCAGGCAAGGCAAAATCTTCTACGTCAGTTTGTGCTCTTAAACCATCAATTGCCATAATTTGAATTGCGCCTTTTTTACCTTCCTTGCCAATCCAACCTACTGGTTTCAAACCCACTGATTGCTGTTTGACTGAGTCAATGTAATCCTGCGCTGTTTGCCTGCTGGCACTTCCAGCGCTGGCAATCACTACATCGCCCATTAAACTGGGATGTCTTAGGTTAACATAACTCACAATTGCCCTGCCTGTGAGATTTCCTGCTTTATCTTTTTCCGGCTTATGCATAACTTCCAAAAGCTGTCCAACTGCAAATGTTGAGCCATTAACACGCACAACAGTTTTATTCAAACCTTTTCCTTGAGATGCACCATAAAGTAAATCCACAAATCTCATAATGGGGTTGCCATCTTGAGATGCCAAATCTGCAAAAGCAACAACTGTTTGTTGTCCTTCTGGGGTAAGGTTCCTTGACTTTCCACTCACATCCACAAAGCCATTGGAGGTAAAGAATTTCCTAATGTCCTTCTGCTCTCCAGCTACAGGTGTTCTGGAGGCTACATAATCTTCTATATCTTTTTGGGTTATCCCAGCCACATCAACTGCTTGCAAACTCTGGCCTGCCTGGGCTCTAATTATCTGTTTTCCCAAAAGCGTAAAGCCATGCGAACCTAATAAACCATAATCCTGTAAGTCCTCTACTGCCTGACGTGCTGGGGTTTTCTGAGAGTAACTGCTGTAGATAAAGCCTTCAATGTCTCTGTGGGGAGAATTTAATAATCTAAGAACAGCCTCATTTCCACCTGGCCTGCCAGATGACCACTTTGCCCAGAAATTGCGGCCAGCGTTATATTTTGCTCCTGCATCGCTACCATTGGGCGAGCCCAACTCTTCAGCATCCTCTTCAATGAATTGCTGGATAGCCATAGCTCTTTCTTTAGAGAAATGAGCCATTTCTAATAAAGGACTAATCCCGCCTGCAAGTGGTGCAATTGCTATCTGGATAAACTGTTCATTTACCTCTTCAATTGTTCCTTGCACAGTCATACGGGCGTTTCCAGATATCCATCCCTTTACACCTTGCCCTAATCTTCCAGAGGCAGATGAAACATTGCTTTTCTGAGACCATTTTCCCAATCCTTCAAAACCAAAGCTAGCTTTAACACCTTCGCCGGTAGCTTCAAAGCCTTTACCAAAATTCCCGCGTTTAATGTTACTCAAAACTGGCTCAGCAAATGGCTGAAGCACAGCCAAAGTAAAGGAGAATAAAAGGCTTTGGCGGTCAAGGGTATTCCAAGCCCTAATGGGCATCTCCCAAAACTTTCTATTCCAAAACACATAAGAAAGCTTGCTCCAGGCTTCTTTAACTGAGGTTACCTTAGCTAATCCTTTTAAGTTCTCATCTACAATTGGTTTACCGGTTGTTTCATCATAAATTATTCTACCATTTGCATCACGTTTTATGCCATCGTGTGTTCCAAATACAACAGACAAATATCCGACCTTAAATAAATTGGCAAGCACACCTATTCTTCCATCTTTGCTAGTCAAAGGATTAACTAAAGCTCCAAAGTTATTGTAGATGTTATTGAGAAATTCTTTTTGCGAATCCCAACCAAACTTACCAAAACTACCAAGTATCTTTTTAGCCTCTCTCCAAGCTCCATCTTCGCCAATTAATCCTTCTGCTTTATATTTCTTTAATGCATCCTCATTTCCAAAAGCGGCAAAAGATGCTTCCCACAAGGCATTTTCCAAACCAGTGTTATGGTCTTTGGAAACCAGGGCTTTGCCGGAAAGATAAGAAAACAATTCTAATGAAGGACCTAAGGTCGCAATTACCCTAAATAGATTTCCAAAGGTTCCCCTTAAAACTAAATCATAACCTAAACCTTTGGAACCGGCAAATGCAGTGCCCATTACTTTTTGGAAAGTTTTATTTTCTGAAATCGTGCGGGCAATATTGGTTCCCAAATCATAGCTACCCTTTAGATTTTGCTTATAATACTTATCCCCACTCTCCCTCAAGACAGACCTCATACCTTTGTATTCTTCTGAGCGTATGCGACGAAATGTCTTAGTGGCAACCTTACCTAACTTGGAAAAGGCATTAATAAACAGACCCGTCATAAAAATATAACCTAATTTTTCTCTAAGGTGAGGTGCGGACTTATCCAGATAAGAAGGCTTGGCTATTTCTTGGGGAGTGCCTTTTTGTAACCAATATTGGGCATAACTTATCAGATAATCCACTCCTGCTACTTTAGCACCATACCATATGCTGCCTGTGGAAAAGGCATTAGCAGTAAGTTTGAAGGATTTACCACCTAATTTGACCAAACCCAAACCTAACTTTGTAGGATATTTTGCTAAACGCCCCCAGTTATCTACCCTATCTTCAAAAGCTATTAATCCTCTACCAATGCGACTATCAACAATACCTTTGGTTATGCCTTTTGTGATTAAGCTAAGACCTATGCCACCAATAAATATGCCTGCATCAGAAACAACATTACCAAGCCTGCCATCAAGTTTTCTTCCCAACAAAGGTAATAAACCATAACCTACACCTGTCAAGCCAACACCAGACCCAATTGTCTGCCAAGTTGACCAATTATTAAGTTGTGGAATTCTATTTGTTGCTTTGCCTATGGCAAAGCCTAAAAGTTCAGAGGTTAAAGCCATACCAAAAGAAGACTTGATGATGGTATCCATCTGATAAGCCACTGCCTTTAGACTCTTGGATAGGGTTTCAGGAGAAATACCTTCACCACCTTTTAAAAGTGGAAGCATAAAGCCAAAGGCTGTATTTACAAACATAAATTTGGGAGTGGTCTTAAAGAGCTGCTCTGTTCGTGTCATTAAACCAGACAATCTGCCTGTTAGTTGATATGTGGAGCGAGCCCTTTCTAAGCTATTGCCTATGCCTTTAAACCCTGTTCTAGCACCTGAATACTGGCCTAATAAATATGCGATGTCAACTAATCTTGCTCCTTCTCCGAGTAACGCTCCAGAGCCTAAACCTTTTGCCATGGCATAATATTCTTTTCCTGTTCCTAAGGGGTTTAATAAAAAGCTAAGTTGTGAAGAAAATGTGGCTACGCTTAGCCAGCTTCGTAAAGCACCTGCAGAGTAAGATAAGGGCAAACCTAATAAACCTTGCTGATAAGCCCAATCATTAAAATTAAATGCCTCAAATGAAGATAAGACATCAATGTTAGGGCTATGAATGCCCAACCAGTTGGCTATGAAGGGGGTACGTAATAAATTCCTGCCAGGAGTTAAAAATGTACCTTTAAAGAAGGATTTTACCGCAGAGGGGTTATAAATATTTTGCTTACCTTTTTCTCTTAGCTGAGCTTCTATATTTTTCTCTAAATGTGCATCTTTTAATAAATGTTTATCCCAGTGATAGGCTCCTACTGCACTTGTCCCAGTAGTAATTGCTGTATAACCTGCAACTCTACCTATTACCTTAGCAATGCCCAATGCCTTAGCAGCTCTTCCTGCGTTGGCAAAGCCCACTGCACCCCAAGGTTTTCCTAACACCTTTGTCCATATTCTTGAGGTTAGTCGCAGCCATATTGATGATTTTGATGCTGCTGAAACTCCTGAACGGGCTATTCCTAAAGTTCTTGCCCCAGAAAGAGGAGGAATCAAAACTGAGGCTGCAAGAATTGTAGGTGAGTTTAAAATCCCGCTAAGCAAGTCTTTTGTAGCGCGCCCACTCCAGGCTGTCATTTGCAGGCTTTCTAATCTCTTTTTTGCCTCAGGCATTTCATCGGTAATAGAAGGAATATCAAAAGAACGTATGCGGCCTTCAGAATCTTTTCGAATATAAAATTTATGCCTTTCTCCATTTTTCCCCAGAGAAGAAATATTGAAGTCAGAAGAAAATGGAACAAAACTACTACCCTTATCAGTTATTACAAATTGGCCATACAGGGTAACCTCGCCTTCTAAGTTTTTAGGCTTTCCTAAGCCTGTATGCTCAGCTAAATAATTTACTTTTTTCTGAATATCCTTAGGGATTTCAGTTAGCTTTAGTGTTTGATATGCAAATGTATCTTTTCCAAAAACCTGTTCTCCCTGAGGCGAGATATAAACACTACCCTTCTGAATTTTTAGATTATGTGTCAGAGATAAAGTATTTAGACCAGCTGAAACAGTGGCTAAGCTGGCAACCCCTGGCAAACCCCAGGCAGAAGTAGCAACTGTTTGGAATGGCTGTAGAGCCAGACCTTCTTTGGCAATCTCTGCTGTGGCAAAGTTTTTAATTGAACCCTCTTCTGCGTCGGGAAATTCTGTTTTAGCTACCTCAACATTGCGATAATCAACTTGTGCAGGACCTTTATTATCCTTATTATAAGTTCCCACTAAATCATTAACTACTTGAGGTTGACTATCTGAACTTGCTTCTGGGGATGGCTTGTTCTTGGTGCCGTGAAGCAAAACATCAAAACGTTTGCCATCGCCAAAATTAGGATTTGTAAAGGATAATGTAATACCTGCTTTTTCATTCCAGCGCGCACTACCCTTCTCAAAATTAAACTGATTTGAACTACCGGCTAAATAATCTTTGACTCCATATAAGTCAGAAACACTGGCAATATGACCAGACTGGATTAAATCAGGACTGGTTGTAAATAAAAGAAGACCTAAAGGAGTAAAGGTATTATATTCTTTGCCATTTTCTTCTTTGACATCAGCTTTCCACCAACCCTTGTTTCCATAAAGCAGGGCTAAAGTGCCATTTGCTTCTGTCTCACTATCCACATCTATCTTCCTATCCACAATACCCAGCTCATTGGCAAATACTGGCCTAAACTGACCGCCATTCTTAATACCACCATCCCTAATTATCGGAACATATTGTTCCTTACCATCTTCGCCCTTTTGTTTGACAAAATCTATTTTTGAACCTCCAGACCAGTCTCTTAAAATCCCGCCGCCCCAGCCATAATAGGCACCGCCTTTTCCAATTTCATAATGTTCAAGGTTAAAGGTATCATCCTGTAAACCAAACAGACGAATAACTGGTTTACCATCAGGACCTGCACCTACACTCACTTGAGACATCCAGGGAGTATCAATTATTATGCCTTCCTTAGAATTTGTTCCCAGGTAGTCTAATTCGGCTGTGGCATTTACTCGTTCTAATGGCTCGGTTGGGTCTGACGATGGCGTAAGTTGCTCATCTGGCTTATCGCTTTTAAAACCTGACATCACTCCTTGAACAGATGGTGCAGCAAAACGCTGGCCGGCAAGGATATAAGGTGTGCTTCCGCCTAAAGGTGTTCCATCTTTTTTTACAGTAGGTAAATCTTCATATCGCACATCATAAGTAGCAGTAAGCTCTTTGTAACCTTCAACACCTGCGGTAATGCGATAATGGTCAACTTTTCCCTCTGCATCCATCACTGGCTGCAGTTTTTCATATACCTGTGCTAACAAAAACGGGTTTTTATCTAATCCTGAAATCTTAGCAATTTCTTCGCCTAATGAAGCTAAAAGTGTATCTCTATTTTTCTGGCTGACCTTTGAATCAAACAACTGGGAAACAATAGAAGTTAAGTTATCTAAAGTTTGACTATCTAAAGTGTGTCCATTTAAGCGTAAATTTTTAAAGGTGTCGGTTAAGACATCTTTCATAACATCTTCTACTTTTTGTTTGGGATGTTCATTAAGATAAGCCTTCACACCGTAATAAAGACCTGAGCCAATGTAACGTGTCATTGCCGGCTTTGACATATAAGCATGCCAATCATTATAGAGTAAGTAATCTGGCTTCTTAGAATCTGCTTTCAGGCCTGCCATCTTGAAATTATCTAAATCTTCTTTTAAGATATCAAAGGAAAGAATGCCTTGACCTTTATTTTCTACCCAGAATTTTCTGCCGGGAATTATTTGGCCATCATTTACCTCTTTAAAGAAATCAATGTGGAACTCATTGGGCGCACCTCTTCCTTTTGGCACAACCAGCATCTTTGTGCCAGGACCAATGTCATTAATTAGTAGGTTTCTGCCAAAACGGAAATTATTGTTGTCGCGCAGCGTCTCTTTTAATCCTGGCTCTTGTAATTCTTTTTTGTCCCATTCCTCTTGGCTAATAACCTCTCGGGTGTGTAGAGGTGTATTATTTCTTAAATTGCTTAGTGTGGCAGAACTAACGTTTATATTTCCAATTTCAGAGATACCCTGTTCATTGATATTTAATGTGCGCTGAATTAGTCCAATGTCCCACTGACTAAGATTCTTGTCTGGTGCATAGACAGAAAGATTAGGACCAAAGTCTAATCCTTTTATTGGGCCATTGGAAAATAAGCCATAATAGGGGATATATTTGGGGACTACTTCATCATAAAATACTTTACCTTTCTTGGCTGCGGTTTCTGCAATGAAGCCACGCACATTGCGATTCATTTTTTCTCCCTGAGTCCCTGAGCCCTCAAGGGGTAATAAACTACTAAAATCCCAGAGAGCCACACCTGTGCCTTCGCCTTTCAAGCCGTAGGCGCCTTTTAAGTCCTTGCCTTTTGAGTCCTTGATGGGTTCAAAGCCTAATCCAACTGTTCCGGTTTCTAATCTCTGTCCTTCGCCGGCAATGCCAGCTGCCATTCTTCCTTTTGCCTGTTTTGTGTCTTTTAAGAAAAATATTCTTTCATTGCCACTAATCTTGTTGCCTAAGGTAGTATTGACATTATACTGACCTAAGTCTTTTAGTTCTGCCACTACCTTGGCAATAACCAGACCTCCAGCGTATCCTCTGGCAATGAGTGAGATTGATGGCTCAGAGTTTGTCTTAGTGAACCCTTCACCGATTGTGGCAATGCCACCGCGCTCTCTACCGCCAAACATCATCATACCTTTAAATTTATCAGCAGTGTGAATCTCTGTAACCTTAAACGTACCATCGGCAGATGTCTCAGCGCCTGGAACCACGACATGAGGGGTTTCAATCTCGCCCTCAATAATTGTGCCCTGACCAAAATTCTTATGCAGTTTCTGGCCAAAATGCAGGTATTCCAAGGTGCCTTGGTTAGCTAAAACAGCGCCTTGCTGTGAAGTCAAGCCGGTTAAGTGTGTGGCTGACCTAAAAGGAGAGATGTCCATATCAAAACCGCGCTGATTAGACTTTTCTGGGGCAGATTGGTCCTGGGGCTTTTGTTCTTGCGGAGCAATACTGCGCATCAAGCCCTGGTCATAATTTTTATAGGTCTGTAATCCTAACATTAAACCAGGGTCTACGTTGGTAAATTCAGGGGACAAATAAAGACTTCCTTGTGCCTTGCCTCCTAATTGCGCCTGCACTCCCAAATACACTGTATCCGTATTTGGATTAAACCGCATTACACCCGTAGTAAGGGGAGCTGTTCTTAAAGGTGCAATACCTTCTGACCGGAGACGGCTGGTATAAACATTTCCCGTGATATCCACCAAACCAGATTTTGAGAGGCTATTAAAATCTGCGTCTTGGGTAAGGTAGTTATTTATTGCTATTCTTAGTGTTGCGTATTTAGAAGAAGTATCTTTCTTTTGCTCCCCTAAAAGTCCTATGTCAGCAAAGAGGTCTTGCATTGTTCTTAAAGCAGGCCTGAGCTCCTCATAACCCTTGCGAGCTTTCTGGTAGAAACAATCTGATAGTCTAAGCGGCATATCTCCTTCAGGAGTTAGATAAGGCACTGCTTCTTGCGGGTTAGTAAATAAGGCTAATCCTGAGTGAAGGGTTACAATATCACTATTCTCAATTAGTTGGCCATTTAATGCGACAACCGGAACAATCACCTCGGCATTCTCAACTAATTTTCTATTAAAATCTTTACCGAGATTTTCTAAGCCTTGCGCAGTCTCCTCTGGAATTATGCCTGTCATATCATAGCCTCTGGTTCCTATGCCAAAAGGCTGAATATAAGTTGCGCCGTCTTTGCCCTGCTTAATAGAGCCAATTTCTCTGGGTTTGTCTCCCGCTTTATAAAATAGTTTGTCGCCTTCTTGAGTAATCTTACTCGCATCCAATCCTGGAAAGGCATCTTGAAACATTCTCTCATCAATAATACGCTTGCCTGAAGCCATAAGCGCTTTTGCCTGCGTAACACGTTGCTGGGTGATAACATCAAAATTGTGAATGTTGCCGCTAATCCTGCCATCCGGCATATAAGTTATGGTGGCTGTATCTAATCCTGTATTGGGCATCACCCAATGGCCCTCCTCAACAGCTGTGCCTATCTTATCAAAGCTAACCTCAGCTAAAGCTGTGATTGTGGGCTGATTATTTATGATTGCCATTCTATTTTCAGGGCTTTTGAATTCTGCTTCTAACCTGGATTGGCTACCTGGATGCGTTTCATGATACTGCCAATACTCTTTGTAGTCAGCAAAATACTTAGCGGTTTCTGGATTAATTGCGCGCTGCCACCAGGAAACCTTGTCTGCATCAAACAACCCTTTAGAGTTACTGGAATGCGCCATTTGTTTTTCTGCCTGAGCTTCTGTGATATTTTGCATTTGACCTGAGTAAACTAATTTATTGGTAATCTCAACGCCCCAGTTTCGATATTGAGCCCTGGCGCCAGCATCTGCATACACTGCCCAGCCAGAAAAATTTCCGCCAAAGTCTGAGCCAATATAAAGTCCTGAGGCAATTGGCTCAACTGGATGATTATCTGAATCCATAGGCGGATGGATTAGGCTTCCATCACCAAAAAGCGCTGCTTTTTCTATCTCACCCTGAGCACCCTCACTCAAGTTAACACCTTTCCAATTACTGCCTGTGCCGATGTTATATTTTTGACCAGCTTTGAAGGTAAATTCTGGTCTTCTGGCTTGACGTTCATCCACCTCAAAATAATCCTGTTGTGCAAGATGTTGTCCGCCTTTGCCTGTCATATCATAACGTCTTGTTACTCCTCCAAAGAAGGGTTGAATATAAGTTGCGCCATCTTTGCCCTGCTTAATAGAGCCAATTTCTCTAGGTTTGTCTCCCGCTTTATAAAATAGTTTGTCGCCTTCTTGAGTAATCTTACTCGCATCCAATCCTGGAAAGGCATTATGAAACATTTCCTTCTCTGCTGACTGCGAGATTCTCATAGAACCAGAGGTTGAGACGCGCATTATCTGGGCCGTAATTGTGCCTTGTTTATCGTCTCTCTTTAAGCCTTGACGGTGAATATAAGCTGTGCCTTGGTAGAAATCCTCACCAAGACGGCTTTCTGTAAAAAAGAAAGGATTTAAGGAATAGCTGCCTTGTTTGTCTGCTGCGAAGAAGTTGAGGGTTAGGTTGTCTCTTTGGAAACCTGCAGTTCCTCCTAAAGATTTAGCTTCTCCAAAGGCATTCACTACTACCTCTGTTGCGCCCTGTCTTTCAAGGTGTCCCTGAATAAAAGCTGTATCCAGCTTGCTTTTGCTTACATTTGGAAGAGTTCTAAAGTAATTCTCATCGGCAAACACTCGAATGGATTTTGTGTTTAAAGGTGTTTGGGTAAATGAGGTCATTTGCTGCTCATAGCGTTGACCCCATAAATCCACACCTGCGAGAGAATATCCTGCCTCTTGCCATCTTTGTTTTATATCAATATAGCCCTTTCCAGAATCGGTTATGTCAAGCTTATGAATAACGCCAGTGTCTAAAGGCATTGACAAAGGCTGGGAGGTTAACCAGGGAGGTCTAGAACCAGGAGAATGCCTGCCAGACAATCTGGTTTGTGTCTGCTCTGCAGTTTCTTCATGCTCTTTTGTGCCCTTAGGCATCTCTCCTTCTACAGTTTCCCATTTTCTTGAAGCGGGCTTATGCATCGAGGAGATTTGTATTTCCTTTCCTGTTTCTAAAGTTCTATCGGTTACAGTAGTAGTGATATCGCTGGTTGTAGAAACTGCAGCGGCTGCAGGGCCGTTTATAGTAGTCATAGCCAAACTACCCATTTCCTTAGAGATAGTGTGCGTGGTTACACGGGTTTCTGTAATTAAAGGCTTGTCATAGCTACCAGAAATAAAACTTCTGGAGGGCGCAAAAGTTGTGCCTGTTTGCGTGATGATGGGATTGCCGCCTAAAGTAAATCCAGAAAGCTCAATTTGGTTAATGTTATTCTGTAGTGTGGTCTCAGTAGTTGTGGAAGAAAAACCAAAGGAACGTTTAGCCGCAAGACCTACGCCTGGTTGAGTTAATTGTGATTCTTTTTTGTATTCAGTAGGTTGTTGGGAAACAGTAGGTTGTTGGGAAACAGGGGATGCAGGTAAAGGAATATAGCCTACGCCTGGTTTATAACGAACTTCTGGTTTAGTTAAATGTTTGTGTGGGGATACGCCTGCAAAACCCATATGAGATTCGAAGGAGTTAGGCTTCATAAGGTCAGCAATAAACGATTGAGGAATTGTATGCAAAGCCTGTCCGTCTTGAACAGCAAAGGGAGAACCAAACGCATCTTTTCTTCCGGCAGTTAAGTTAAATGGCACTATAGAACCTTGGTTTATCTGCCAAGTTGTTTCGCCTGTTTTCTTGATACTGCCATAAAGAATAAACGGTTGTGCTGGCGTACTCTGAGCGCCTGCAGAATGTGTTGTGTATGTAAAGGCTAATTTCTCTCCAAATTTAAATACCGCTTGCGGTATTCCCTTATCTACCCAAGTGGCAAAAAGAGGTGCGATGACTTTACCGCCTTGATATATGCCTGGCGCTTCACCTTTCTTAGGGATTATGCCAAAAAAGCCAATTAATTGTTTTTTGTTTCTTAAGTCATACACTCTCCATGCACGCAGCTTAGCCTCTGCAGGTTGCTTACTTTCTGATACAGATTGAAGAAAGGATTGATTCACTCCTGTGAGAAGTTTTTTATCAAACCAATTGTTCTTAACTTGCAGGGCATCAACTTTTACAACACGGTTAGGGTCATAATCTGAAGAGGGTTTCCAAATTCCTATTTTATCCGCAAACCTACCTAACCATCCTAAGTGCTGCTTATAGGTTTGCAGATGCGTGGCTTTGGTGGGAATGCGCGCAGAATAACCCTCGGCTGATTGAGAACCAGGAATTATGGGTAAATTGCCTTCGGCAATAAGACCGCTGCCTTCCATATCATAACTTTGGGTTGCTTTTCCGAAGAGGGGGAGGGGCTGAATATAAAATACACCATTCTCATCCTGCCAAATTGAACCAATTTCCCTTGGTTCATCTACTTCTGAATGTAACTCTGGATATAACTTAGCTATTTCCTTGGGCGTATCATCTGCTTCTTCTGTATAAAATAACTTGCCACCTTCTTGCGTAATTCTACCTGCATCCAGAGCAGGAAAGGCATCCTGAAACATATCTTTTTCTATTGAGCGCTTAATTCTCACAGAGCCGCCGGTTTCAAATCTTAAATATTTACCAAAATGAGGGATTGCTTCTATGCGACGACCTAAATATCCTAAGCCAAGCTGCAAGCCCAGATTTATGGGTGCAGTTAAATTCTGCACTGCCTGCTGGTGCAAAACAGAGGTGGTGTATTTCATTACGCCGGCATTACTTTTAATATCTTCGCTAACTGCTTCGCGCCATTTTTTGCGCAGTTCTTTATCAGAGAGGGGCTGTGACAATCTTTTATTTTCCCTTTCCATTCTGCGCCAGATTTTATCTGCGCGCTGAGGTAAATCCAAAATTCCCGCCATATCATTTAGATTCGTCGCATATCTATTCAATCTAAAAATATTGCTGGCAACCTGAAATCTATAATAATTTTCAGTAGTGGAGAGAGGGTCAAGCGCCATAAATTCTGCTGAGCCGCCTACAGTTTGATAATTTTCTGCGGCATTTATGAAATTCTTTTTGAACTCACCCCAAAATTCAACTTTCTCCAAACCGTTTAGGCTTATTCCGCTTAGGCTTGATATAGAACTGGACAATAAATTTGTGGCTAAGAAATTAATGGATTCAACTTGCAAAGGCGTAAGATTTCCCCTCTCGTATCTGCCTAAATTGCTGATATATTTGCCTTGCCAAGAACTTAAGGCAATTGATGCTCCTGCTGAAAGCGAACTATTAATCAGGAGATTTACCCATTTATTTTCTGTCAACTTACCGGTTTTGGGATTATATATAGGCGAATATTTATTTCCCAACCACTGGCCAAGACCCTGCCCAATACTCTTGCCTAAAATCAAACTGTTAGGAGAATTCATCTTGCCAGCTTTGTAGGCGCCATATATAATTCCCGTAGAGACTGACTCAGAAATCATAAAATTCTGAAACTCAGGATTTTTAAGACTGAATTTTAGAGCTTGCCAGCCATTGCTTAGGCTAAACAACTCATTTTTAAAATTAGGGCTGTGAAATTCTCCATTTTTATCTTTATAATCAAAATGACTCTTATCACCTAAACTGCCTAAAACAAAAGACTCCACAGGCACACTAATAGCTGTGCCTAATAGAGAAATCATTGCCTGTTTTACTGCGGGATTAGTCTTCCAACCCTTTAAAGCATTTTGAACTACTAAGGTTGTGCCGGCATTAATTGAACCCATTAAAACACCCATGGCAAAACCCTTGCCCAATTCAGCTAAACCCCAGCCCAGAGTCTTAGGCAAAATGTTGCGTGGTCCAATAAAACCAGCAGGCAAGTTCTCCAAGCGAGGCGCCATAACCCTCTGCATACCCATAGGTATGGCAATGTTAGTAACCATTGCTCCAAACTGCGCCCAGGCAGGGTCCCAACCCCATTTATAAACACCATAAGCGGCGAATGCACTGGTAAAATCAGAAAGCCCCATTGTAAATGCCATAGGAATTTTAGATAGGATTCCAGCTTGGGCTCCTGGCACTGGTATAAAGGCAAATCCAATACTTATCAAACTACCTAACAAAACATCAAACATGCTCGGTCCTCTTAATAGGTTTGAACGGTCTTCAAATATCCGACCATTGCTACCTCCACCAGAGATTACTCTGCCACCAACACCGCCTCGATAATTGCTATATGCATTACCATAATTATAAGCCAGCGCACTTCTGCTATACGCAAGAGCATTTCTACTTTGGTTAATAGAAGCAGGCCTGCTAAGTTGAGGCGGGCTTTGTCGAGGCAGAACATAGTTAGACCGACTTATTTTAGGTAAACTTGTGCGAGGTATAGGAGAGGCAAATCTATTTGGCATTGCCGAGGCAAATCTACTATTAGTCCGATAGTTATTGTTAATTATTGGCCGAGATTGCCTTAAGTCCTGAGTACGGAATCTGTAAACATCATTTCTGCCAGCGCCAAAAACCTCTCTGGCTTGCTCAGGCGTAACTAAGGAAAGGCCTTTGGGGCTATCAGCTTTGCCGACTAAAACATAGCCGCTTATTTCTTTGAAGAATTTCTCTAAAGGCAGGAATGTTGGGGTATTTCCTTGCTCAATCATCCAAACCTTTTCTTCAGTAACTGCAGTAACTAACACAAAATGTTTGGGCTGATTAAAATGCGCAATAAATGGTGTTCGTAAGGCTTTTAAAGTAGAATAATCAGGAGTTATTTTGGTGGGATAGAGGTCTAAGCCATAATTCCTGGCAACCTGCATAATACTATACATTGATAAATATAATCTTCCTTTATATTCCTCAATATTGCCAGAAAGGATATCAGTGAGGATTGCCAGAATGGACATTTCTTCAATGGAAGCCTTTATTCCATAGCCACTTAAGAGAACATCAATGAAATGCAAAGATTGGGAGGCGCAGTTAATTAGCTTAGTTTCTGGGTCAATTAACCATTCATAGATTTTCTGGATTTTGGTTGAGGTTAAGAAGACTCCCTCGTCATTGGCAGGGCTAATGATTAGATTGGGTGCAAGTTGCACATCCTTTATAGTCTTGTATGCAAACTGCTTTAAAGTTTGCCTGACATTTTCGGCAATAATCAGCTCTTTGGGAACCTTGACATTCTGGTTAGGTATTTTAAAATTAGCGGCTAAGTTATGCTGATAGTTGGCTCCTTGGAAAATAAGATTCTTCCAGAGCACAGCAGGATTATATTCAATTGCCCAGGAAACCTGCTCAGGCAAAAACACAGCCACTATAATCAAGGCAACTATTCTAAGCCACTTCTTAAAGCTACTCTTAAATGGCTTCTTGCCTATCGTATCTTGGCTCTCAGATTGTCTGTTACTTCCTTGGTCCATCTTATTTGAGACTGTTGAAAATTAATTTTTAGACACGGATATACACGGATAAAAGAACTGATTTAACGGATAAAATCCGTGTAAATCCGTAAAAAATCCGTGGTAATCCGTGTTAAAATTGTTTTCATCAAAGCTAATAAACACTTTTAAAATCTGCTTACAAATTAGGCAAAAAATATTAAATTCGTGGACATTTGTGTGTAATTCGTGTCCATTCGTGTTTAAATTATCTTTTTTCAGAAATCTCTGTGTAATCATTTTCTAAAACGCGCTAAATGTCTTTGTCTGCAAAAATTGTAAAATAATCGGCGCGCCAATAATAATCCCTACCACTGGAAAAATAAAAACCAAAAGCGGAAAAAGTAATTTTATGGGCGCCTTTAAAGCCATCTGCTCTCCCAGACGAAATCTACTCAAGCGCATATCCTCAGAGAGTATATTCAATGCCTCGGCTACTGAGGTGCCCATCCTGTCTGCCTGAACCAAGGTGCGGCTAAATGTAGATAACTCTGCAATATCATATCTTTTGGCTAAATCAATTAAGGTATCCTTTCTGGGACGGCCTAAATTAATCTCCTGCATCACCAAATTTAATTCATCAATTAAGGCATTGGCAGGGGATTTATCAATCACCCATTTTAGGGCTAACATAAAATCTAAGCCGGCATTTACGCACAAGTTCAATAAGTCAATGGCATCTGGCAAATTTTTTACGAGCTCTTGCTTAATTGCCTTTATTTTCATAATTAACCAGATATCCGGCAGAAAAAAGCCCACAATAATTGGCACTAAATAAAAAATCGGGCTAAGTTGTTTTATCATTGGTAAAAATAAAACAAGTAAAGTTATAATTAGTAATTCCTTAATTAGGAAAAATTCCTCTATGGAAATCTTTATTTTTGCCGAATATAATTTGCGTGATAAGCCATACCTAAATGCTCCAGCCAAGGGTTTATTAATTAGTGAAATGTGAGAAAATAAATTACGCATAAACCCTTTCTTTTCAAAACTTATCTCCTTTTCCAAGGGAAGTGTAGGCGGTTTAATATCAGCAGTTTTGCCTTTAGAGAGAATAAAGTACACCAGAAGAAATACAGCCATAAAAATTAATAATGTAATAAGGATTATCATATTAATGAGCGCACAACTTATGGAACGAAAGTGACATAAGTTGTTTGCGCGAATTAACCCCATAGCGTATCCCAAAAATATCGTAGAGATTTTTGGGATGTTTACGCAATGGGCAAATGTTATCAATTGTATCCCGACTCATAAACCATGTCAAAATTCTCTTCGATAATTTTGACATATTCGTCGGGATAAGTTCGGACTTATAAGTTATGTCGTTAAGATTTTTATTAATATATGTCTCCATAACTTATGTCCTCACTTAAAAACTAATCTTACTAATTCTACGAATTAAAATCATACCAATAACCTCTGAAATTACTGAGTAAATTAAGAGCGCCTTGCCTGTTTCTGATTCGAACATTATATTAAAGAAACCAGGACTAGCTGTAAACACAAATATCCCAAAAACAATTGGTAAGGCTGACATAATTGTGCCTTGCAGCCTGCCCTGCAAAGTCAGAGTCTGAATATTTTGGATAATCTTTGTATTCTCTCTTAAGGTAGTAACCAACCTGGAAAAGATAGAAGGTAAATTTCCGCCGGTTTCCCGCGCCAGAATTATGGCTGTAATCATCTGATTTAGTTCGGGACTGGGTATTCTCTGATAAAGCCGTTTAAAAGATTCTTCCAAAGATACGCCCATCTTATTCTCACTTAAAACAATGCCAAACTCCTGGCTTAAAGGCGGAGGCATTTCCTCAACCATTATTTCCAATGCCTGGATTAAACTTAAGCCCCCCTTAAGAGAGCTGGATAATAGTAACAGGCCGTCAATAAGCTGTTTATGAAATTTGGTCCTACGCTGCGTCTGGAGATTTTTTATATAGATACTGGGAATAACTAATGCGATGCCAGCTCCTACTAACACACCCAAAAGATTATGCAAGATAAAATATCCTATGCCGCCTAATACAATTGGTGAAAGCAGATAGAATAAAATCATTTTATCAATGCGAACTTTTAAAAATATTCTTTCTGTTTTATCTGCCAATTTCTCTGCGCGTTTAAGATTAATCTTGTGAATCTTCTCAACCAACACTGGAATATATTGTCCGCTTAAAAGCCCCACTGTTCCAAAGGTTAATAGAATTATGGCAAATTGAAGCATATTATTTCTCGTCTTTCGTCAATGAGAGTGTTGAATTATGTGGCAACAAGGTTAATTTCGAAATTCGAAATCCGAAATTCGAAACAAGCTCGAATGTTCTAATGTCCAAATGTTCAAAACAGCTTTGGTTTTGGTCATTCGGATTTAGGAAATTTGAACATTGTTTCGGATTTCGTGCTTCGGATTTCGGATTTAACATATATTCAACCTTTCTAGCTACGCAACCCTTCAACGATTAACCTCTCTTTATGGACATTCCTCACCCTCACATACCACAGTTACATCCGGCTCATACTGCTTGCCAAAACCAAATACATCGCCGGTTGTTCTCCATCTGCCAGCAAAAGCTCGAATAATATAGTACTGCATCAATAAAAGCGCAGCCACCAATATTATAATCAGCATACAATACTCAATGGCAAAGCTGGCTTTATTTTTCTTTATTAGAATGGACATTCCGCATCACATCCTATAAACATCATATTTGCTGGCTCAGGTCCATAACAAGCACAGGCACTGCTAGATACTCCATAGGGCAATGCCCTCTCCCACTCAGACTCATTTGTACAATTACCTTGAAATGTGCCAGGTTTCCAGGGGTTGCTAAAATTAAATTTCCAAATGGGTATGCCTAAAGCAAATCGCATCTCTGACTTGCTTTGGTCAAAGCGAGTTACCGTGACCTTGACCCGGCCTGTTTCGTTAAGACGTTTATAGCAGTCTCTAAATGTTCCTTCATCTAAATATATCAGGGGAAGCTCTAAAGGCATTTCCGCCTCCACCTTTACCACATGGCAGCCTAAATTATCATCCTCTGGATTATCATCCCAGCCATACACAGCCTTGTTACCTGCCTCTATGGAAGTGCGCACAATAGGTTCAACGATGCTCAGAGCTTCAATTGCATTTCTAAGTAAAGTTATGCGTTGAACAAATCCAAAAACAGGCCCGCCTAACATACCAAACATACCTAAAACCGCTTCTACCTTCCCCGCAAGGATACTTAATTCTTCAATGCGGTCTAAATATGGCTGGCGTAAAATTGGGTCTACAATGCCTTGTAGAGTTTGTTGATGTTGTCTAATCTGAATATTAAGGGTATTTCTAATCACTCCTAATTCCTCACTCCAAGCTATAATATCATTTTGCCATTCTTGCAATCTATCAAACCAATCTGCATTTGTCTCAGGGTTATAAAACTGTTTAAACCAGCCATTAGGAAATTGCTGAATTAAAGTATTTAGGCTTAATTGGAGAATTCCTGGAGCACATTGTGTCTTATCACCTTCCTGCCAGCAATATCCCTTGGCTAATCTTTGAAAGGCATTAATACTGCCTTTTAAATGGTCAACTGCATCATCAGGTGGCTGCCGCGTAAGAATATTACAGCCCAAATAACAATGTGGGCAACCCGGGTCACCTTCGCGACCACGACCACAAACCTGAGCGTCTTCTCCAGGATTAGGGGGGTCTATGGTAGTTCCCGGCAGCCAAAAGCGTAAATCAAAATTCCCGATATTGTCAATGGGCCAACCATCAACTATGGGTGCAGAAGGCACATTTTGTTCCAAATCATAAAAATTAGGAAACATCATTAGTTTGTCTGTCACTGGACGACTACCCTCATCAGAGCCCATCCAGAAATAAACTCCGCATTCATAGCCTGTGGGGTTCCAGTTAACAGGGTCCTCAGGATTGCAGAGGGGGAAATGGACACCACCAGGGTCGCGTTTATAAAGATAATCTGCAAAGCCAAGGTAATCGTCGGTGCTTCTTAAAACATCTAAGAAAGTATTAATGGCAGCGGCAACTTCCTCATCTCTCACCAAACCTTGTAACCTCTGTTTTAAATACCAGTCTCCAAAATAACTAACCTCATCATTTATTAAGCCATCCATATCTTGGTCTTGCCTGCCAGGCTGATCATCCGTGATTTGCTTATTATCCGTAACTGCCAGAAATAAAGCTGCTTGAATTGCCCTTTCCTGAAATTGCTGTTCTTTGCTTAGTTTCTCTTGTTCTTTATTAAATGCCTGAACTTGACCATGATTAACCCTTGTTCCTAATATCATTGCTATTCCAGATAATGCTACGCCAGCATAAGCCACAATCGTCCAGAAAAGGCTTGCAGGGTTCATCGTGATTAAAGCAACTATAACAGCCAGAAACTTCAAGAGACCAGCAAAAAATCCAGTATAAAAACATATTTCTCTCGCGCCTCCCATTGAACTATATTTATTAAAACGCGCTGAACTGCCAATATAAGAGGCCAAGGTAATTGCTCCACTATCTGCGGCAATGGTAACTATGGTTTTGTTTAAAGCCACTTGACCCACATTCATTAGCACAGCTACAAATAAAAATATAATCGCAATAATTAAAATTATAAAAATGGCAACCTGACCAGAAACCCTGCCTTTTTTAAAATGTTGAAATTTAAGAAACATTCCAATACCTCTCTACTCCCGATTTATCAAGGGTATTATACTCATTGGAGGAGTTATATAAAAATCCTCCTTAACCACCTGGTCACGACCGCCAATCATACTTGCCTCATAATTAGTTGTTCTGACCACCAAAATATCCACTCCCCAAATAAGGGCATAAAAAGAGGCAATAAAAAGCAAGACCACTATTACCAAGCAAAAGGTAAATTCTATGGTTACCTGCGCCTTAATGAGGCGTTTTCCAGATACGCGTTTTTCCCACATTAATTCTACTCCTGACATAAAGCTTTGCTTCGTTTACATCCAGACAAGTCCTATCCTTATTAAGGTCTTGACACCTTTCATTAGCTATCGGAACAAGCCTGTCTCTATTTCTCCAATAAAAACCATGCCAGTTATTAGGTTCGTTTAACTGATTTCCATAATAGTCAATATGTGCGGGATTAAGCTGTATTTCACGAGAAATAAAATCTGCGCGTCTTACCTGATTGGTATTGGTTATTTCAGTGTAAGTTTCTTGTTTTTGATGGCTTGAACCAGGATTTACTCGCGCATAAATCTTATAACCTGGTTTAAAACCCTGAGGCTCTACTTCATCTCTTAAATCTGCAGAGTTAATGGTTGTGTCAATTTCACCTAATTGACTATCTAAAACTGTAACCTCCGCAATATGAAAAACTAAATTACAAATTTCCGGGCTATCATGGTCTAATGGGTCTTCAGGCTCACATACTACCTCCTGACAACCCATTGCCGCAAAGATAGTTTCTTCTTTTCCGTCATTATCAATATCGGCGCTGGTAATATTAAGGCCATTATCCGGGCTTCCATCTGGGTCAATGTCTTCGCATTTAAACCTTAACCAACGCCAATAGTCACTGCCACTGGGATTAGGGTCTGCCTCAGCCCACTTTGGGTCACTCCAGATAATCTGCCTTTTTCTTTCCTCTCCCTCTGGACAAGGGTATTTAGCATAATCAGCCACAGAAAGCACAATGCGTTCATTGTTGACATAAATATCATTTACTGGCAAGGCATCAGGATGGCCATCATCCAACCACTCAGGCGCAGAACCACACCATTGGAAGTAATAAGGATAACGTGTTGAGCCAAATAACATACTGTTATACATAGCTGTGGCTGAGGCAAAATAGGGAGTGCGCTGCATTATGCCTAATTGGTCGCTTAATTCTGGAATATCCCTATCATTGATAATTGTAACACTGGCTAAAGACCTATTTGCTGAGTCAGCTTGATTGGCATAAGATAACTGCAATGCTCTTTTAAAAGCCCTCATTTGATAATCTTGGTTATAGTTAAAAGAAAGCGCAAAGCGAATAAGTACGCCAATCACAAATACCAGTATGGTGCCAAAGATTGCCAATTCACTGGCTGTCTGCGCTTTATTAATAACCTTCCACATATTCTGTGCCTGTTTTGGTTTCTGACATATCAGTTAAGTCAACTCTGTTGGTAGTAATCACGACATTGCCTTCCCCTTGACGAGTTTCTTCAGTACTAATTAACGTTTCGGTATTACTTACTACGCTAAACGTAAAATCGCTATTGGTATGTCCGTATTCGTATTGCTCGCCTATCTCATCAGAAGCCCCTCGCCATCTACCTTGTATAGCGCGTTTTAAATAAATATCCATAGTAAGAAGCGCGGCTACCACAATGATAATCAAGATAATTGCCTCTAAACTAATCTGCGCGTGTTTATCCATTTACAAACTTTTCTCCTCATTACCCAAAAAATATATACCATTTAAGGAAAAAGTGCTACTTTCATCAATATCTTTATTTAGAACTCCTGGGACACCCACCATTCGACGCTGGCTTTGGGAATTAACTTGAGAGTGAAAGCTCCTTAAAAAGCCCTGCTTAGCCGGGTCAAGCACATCCTCGCTATTTTGCTGGAAGCCTAATTCATCTGCAGAAACTTTAACTACTGCTTGAATACCCCGACGCATATAAACCTGCATAGTGGTAAGCGCAACTACCACCAACCCCAAAACAATTACATATTCTGTTAAGCTTTGCGCCCTTAAATTTTTCATTGACTTAATCTCCCAACTTAGCTGGCAAGGTTTCCTGAGAACCTTTACGCAAGGTAGATTCACTTATTGACCTACTCAATAATCCTGTTCTAATCTCGGCGTGTGTGGAAAGATTCTCCTGCTTGTGACTACTCTGAGTTATCTCGTATTCACTTTTGGTGTAATAGGGTTCATATTGCATAGAAACATGAATAGGCACAGGGTCGCGCATAGTGGCTACACGTGCCTCTCTGATAAGCTTTTCTGTGGCACCCTTGTATCTGGCTTGCAAGCCGCGCTGAACATAAAATTGCATGCCTGCAGCTGCGCTTACAATTAAAGCTAACACAATAGCATATTCACTTATCTGCTGCGCCTTTTTGTCTTTAATTACCATATGAACCCTATCCACACTTACCCCTTTTAGCATCGTTTTCAAACCTTGCGCGATTTTACGGTGTTGATGTTGGACCCCAGTATTCTTGGTTATGCGATAAATTAATTGAGTCAATCTTATTCGAGGTAGCATCATCCAAAAGCGTAGATTTGGTAATTTTAGATACAACCGTTTCATTAGTCTTACTATATGAATCAAAGTTGAGATCCGCATTGCTAAAGGCAGTAGAAAATTGCTCTCCAATATCATCAGCTGAAGACCTTATTTTACCCTGCACTGCATGCTTAAGCCACATCTGTGTAGTTAAGAAAGCTCCGGCAATAACCACGATTAAAATCGCATACTCTAATGTACTCTGTGCCATTTTTTTCTTTATTTTAAGCATTGTCTTATTTACACCCCCTTAATGAGTCCGCCACAGACCTTTGGCGGACGAATTAATCCTTGACCTCGCCGTAGGTGGGTCAAGGATAAAATGAAACATTTATTCTTCTACTACATTACCATATTCTGAAAAACCACCTGTAGCACGAGTGGTTTTGGCATTGGCAGTTACCTCAACTTTCTGACCTTCTCTCAATTTTGTTCTATCTTGTGCATTCTGTGTAACCTCATACTGCTGATTCATGTAATATGGTTCGTATTGACGGTTAAAGGTTGAACCATCAATCGCATTAGTCTCCTTGGTTAAATACTCCATAGCACCGTGCGTTCTGGCTTTAAGCCCGCGCTCAACATATATACGCATACCCACTGCTGCTGCAATCACTAATCCAATTAGGACTGCATACTCGGCAGTGCTCTGACCTCTTTTTCTTAATTTCAGCATTTTATTTCACCCCCATCTATTTTAAAGAAACTAATAGGTTATTCGATTTACTACTACTTCCATTTGGTTTGCCACATGGTTTAAACTTTCGCCTACTTTGGGCTTTAGCGTACTTGTGGCAAAGATAATCACTGCGCCAATAATCACAGCTACAATGACGATATACTCCAAGGTGCTTTGGCCTTTTTCTGCTCTATACCTTTTCTTCCTGCTCATATCTGTTCACCTCCTTTAATGAGTCCGCCACAGACCTTTGGCGGAACATAACTTATGTCCTCACTTAAAAAACTCATCTTCAATTGTCTTTAAGGTGGCTTGTGTGGCTCGATAAACATATGTGCGCATTGCCACCATTACCGCCGCCACTAATGAAATAACTATGGCGTATTCAATTAAGTGTTGGGCTTTTTTGTTTAAGCGAAACATAACTTTTCCTTTGCTCCTAACAATCTCTACATTCAGGAGGGGGCATAGGTTGACCACAAATGTTAGTAGGTATTTTAAAACAACCCCTTCCATCTATCTGGATTACTGTTTGAAAGCCTCGTAAGTCACGAGTTCCTGCTCTTTTTTCCCAGCAACGTGGGGTAACCCCATATATGGGTGCATGACTACAACTTCCACCCGCTGGTATGCAACCATTTGTGCGATAATCAAGTGTCTCCACTCCAAATTCATCCACAGTTCTATAGGGACAATCAGGTACATCTAATAATTCTAAAGTATAGTCTAAGTAAGGATACCTATCCACCCTCACAGCCGTAGTTCTATAATACCTGAAACGAAGTGTAATCGTCCGAAGCGGCGGCGGCTCTATTGCATCTTCCAACGAATCAGCTACCTCATCCTCCCACATCTTCATTCCGGCAAATATTGAGCGATAAACATAATTGCGCATTAAAATAATTCCCAAAGCCACCAAGGCAATGATTACACAATATTCAATGGTGTGTTGAGAATTTTTGTCTTTTATTTTGTATAAAAGTTTCATCATTTACAGTTAATTTAAACGAAATCTACAACTTACTGAGCGACCACATCCTTGCCAACTCAGAGTATATAGCCCGTGAGTATTAATATAATGTCCATTAGGATCAAGGTCTCGACAGACACCTGTGAGTGCGCAAATGCGCTGCCAACATACTTGGTATCGCGCTGAACAATCCTCTACGGCACAATTTTGCAAATTCATAAACTGAAGTTGAGTTAAATTCGTGGATGTGCCTCTATCTACAAACCTATTCATCCCGTCTCTAAATCTAGATACATACCAACTAATCCGAGCGCATCCCTGCGGCTCTGGCTCTGGCGGAGCACTTTCCTCACTTCCCACAATTGCCTTGGTTGACTTTATAAAAAGATTTGTGGCTGTCTGTTTTATTCTGGGATATAAAACTGCATTGGAAAGTAAGAATAGGGTGAGCACTGCGCAGAGGATAATTAAATATTCTACTGCGGCTTGGCTAGAAGATTTCTGAAAAACCAGTTTTGAACGCAGATTCCCGCAGATGTAACGCAGATGGTCGCAGATGTTTGCGATGATAAATCTGCGTTTATCTGCGTTGGATTTGTCCCTCGACTTCGCTCGGGATGGTTCGAGGGATGGTGAGCTTGTCGAACCACGTATATCTGCGTTAAAAGATACATTTTTAGAGTCTTGGCTATGATGTGGCTTGATAAACTGATTATGGCTCTCAATGCAAAACTTTTTTAAAGCCATTAAGATTTGCTCAAAATAAAAACTCCCCCTTTCCTCCAAGGGTAGAGTATTTTTTTCTGGAATTTTTTTTGTCATCCCTGGCTCCTTAAAAAAATAGCCGAGTTGACTAAAAACCTTAACGGTTTCGGCAACCCGGCTATACTTTTTAAGAAGCTTTTAAGTACCCGTGGCTTTGCTTGTCCTAATAAACTTATTAGGCCGCGCCTTTTCGCTTCCGTTTCTTGCACTCAAAATATAACATATATATTATATGGGCGTCAAGAGAAAATTTTAGGATTTGAGAAAGCGGTTTCTATTTGAGCTTAAGCCAAAGTCTATGATTTTGAGGGTCTTTTATATTACTTTCATTAACTCTTCTTATGGCATACATAAGCTCTTTTTGAAAGGCATAGTCAGAAGGCAGGATAAAAGTAACAGAAAGATTATTGTTTCGCTTGTCGAGCTTGCCGGGAAGGCTGTAAAACCTCTGTTTCAGCGTCGAGAAATCTGCTTTTTCGTATTCTTTGGGGAAAAAATGCCTTGAGCAGAAGTTATTTAGATGCGAAACTAAATAGTTCAAATTTTGCCACAAATCTAACTTGCCCGAAGACAAGGCATATTCATCACTTTGCAGCGCTGCTAATCCCAGGGCTTTTTGAGGTTGGGTATAAAGAGATTTCTCAGATTTTTTTAAAAAATCCTGATACCCCTCGTCGAGATTTGGCCAGCGAGTTAAATATTCCGTAATTATCTCTTCCATTGGCCTTTCAAATGGCTGATTAGTTAAAACTCCCAACCTGGGCCAACTTAAACCCCAGTCTCTTAATAAAGCTGCTCTTATCTTAAGTCCTTGGAATGATTGATATTGTGGTAGATTAACCTTTATTTCACTAAAATAAATTGTTTTGTCCAGGGCTTCACAAAAAAAGCTGTTTACCAGACGTATATCCTCATGGATAAATCTGGCACCCTCTTCTTGCCAGGGCCAAAAACCCATTGAAAAAAAGCGTTTTTGGCCAGGAATCTTTACAGGAGCACTAATCTCATCCTTTTGATGATTATGTAAGCTAATTCTAAGCATTCTTTTTTGGGGATTGTCCTCGCAAGCATAAACAAATTCGTAGAAAGATTTTGAAAAATTAAGATAACCCGGTGCAGTAAATAAAATCACAGATTGGACATTGTCTTGGAAGATGTTCTTTATGTAACTCTTTGATTCATAAAGAGTTGACGACATTACTGCTGGGATATCCGCTTCCTGCCATAAAGAATGAAGTTTGCCATCAAGATAAATAACCGTGTTATCTGCCAAGATAATCTTAAAGAAATTAACCTCTGTAAAGGCGTGATTTACGCCACTCAAAAAACCTAAGGTTAAGCCCTTGATTGCTTTAAGCGACTCCACAAAAGCAGGTAAAGCTGAAAGCGCTTGGGGATTATTGAGCTGATTTATTAGCCAAAGCCCTTTGCCTGAATAAGCTGTCATTGCCTCTAAATCCGCAGAGCCAAAAGCAAACAAATAAACTAAAATCTGGGCTTTTATTTCTAAGTCCTGTGCAATAGCTGCTGAAAGAAACGGCTTAAGAATCATTGCTAAAATTGGCTTGTCTGCTATTCGCCATTCCACTGCTTTGAAAAAGAAAAAGCCTAAATTGTCTATTATCTCATCTCCTTTAATTTCAATTAGTTGTGGCTCTTCAGCTGATCCCTTAATTAGGGACACATCCCATTTATTTTTTCTAATTTCAACCTGCTTCTTTTCTTCTGGTTTGAATTCGGCTACTTTTTCTAAAGGCTTTGGCTGTTCTAAAACAGGTGTTCTTTCTTGGCTAAATGTTAGAAGCTCTTTTTTCTCCGCAGCACTTATTTTAGGTACTTCTCTTGGCTCTTGCTTAAGAAGTCGGCCAGGTAGTTTTGGCCTCATGCCAACTGAACTGCTCAAACCTGCTTGTTTAATTATGTCATTAATGGAGGATTTGGAGAGAGTAATTTGAAATCTTTTTTTTACAATATTCGCTAAGCCACGGCAGCTTAAGTTAGGATTTGCTTTTTTTTGGGAGATTATAAAATCTTTGACTTTATCAGTTAACTTATAAACTACACCCATTTTCTAGCTCATAGTTCAGAATGGACATTTATTCATCACAACCCTTTTATTTCAAATCTACTCCATTCAGATTGGACATCATGAGTATATCACATTTATGTACTTTGTCAACTTAACTTAATTTTAGGGACACATCCCATTTATCTTCTTTGTTGGCCTTCCTCTATCTCTATTACTGATAACAACACTAAGCTTTTCACTTATTTCTTCAAGAAAAATTTTTTTGCCTAAGGGTTTGCCACTATATGTAGCTTTTCTTATTCGTTCTATCTCTTGTTCATCATCCTGCTTATTCAAAAATTTTATATATTCATCTCGGTCAACATAGCTTTTCCATATCGGTTCAACAAAACTAAATCCACCTTTTAAAGAAACATTGGTCTTTGCACTAGACCACTTATAATCGTCTACTTTGCTGACTAACTTCGAGCGCAAAGGATTACTCTCTATATACCTGCAAACTGACCAAAGATATTCATCTTTGTCAACCAAACAAGAATGAAATCTGCATTCCCATAATCTACCTGTTCTATTATACTTTTTATTAATGTACTGGGTATATCTAAGACTTAGCTTTTGCATGGTTTTTGCCAGAGAATCTTTTTTGTTTGGGATGGCCAATATATGAACATGGTTATCCATGAGACAAAAGGCATTTATCTTACAGCCACACTCCTGGCTGTACTTTTGAAGCAAATCCAAATAAAACTGCTTATCTGTATTATCAAAAAATATTTGCTGACGGTTATTACCCCTTTGAATTATATGGTGAGGATACCCAACACCGACTATTCTTGCTATGCGTGGCATAGAAGAATTTTAGCATTAAAGGTTTAATTGGTCAAGAAAAATGGGATGTGTCCCTATTAAAAGGAAACCGCTTTCTGAGAATGCCTGTTTACGCCTTGAAAATGGGTTTGCCTATGTTATACTTTTTGCATAAATGATTAAGCGAAACTTTAAGGAGGTGATGTCTATTAAAAATAATTTGCATAATTTTAAGAGTTAGGTTTAAAGAAAAAAGTTAATAATTCTTAGAAGGAGGGGAAAATGAAAAAGCTTTTAATTCTAATCTCTATTTTGTTTGTTCTATCATATGCCGCGAATGGATTTGCCTTGATGCCTATATCTGAACCACCAGATGAAGGCGGCGGTGGCGGCGGCAGAACCTTAAACCCAACAGCGCCGATAATTGATAATATTCGTAGTTACGAATTCAAACAATCAGCAGCAGGGAGCACAGAATTTGTGGCAATTACAGCAAAAGATTTTGATGGCGATGATTTAACATTATCTGTCAATGCTTCAAGCTTTGGCACTTACGCTGAGGTTTTAGCGCCGGTAAACTCTCCTGGATATGCCTCTGTCGTAGTGGCTATTTATATCTCTGGGTATGCGCCACAAACGGGTAATTATGTTATTTCAGTTGCGGCCAGAGACGGCGACCCCCACAATACACAAACTGCTGAAATACCAGTCAAAATCATTCCTGCAACTGGAACCCTTAATCAAGGTATCAGGCTTAATGATACTTTAACCACCTACATTAGAGTCAGGGAAGGACAGCATCAGGAACAGGCTATTGTCCTTGAAGGATTGCAGCTCAATGAACAGGGGTATATCTTAGTAGCAGGACAAATTCCAAGCATTATAAGATATGCAGATGATGGTAACCCTGCTTTTCCTCATGGAAGACTGACAATTGATGCACCTCAGGGCTCAAGTGGTGATAAATTTGAACTGGTGGTACGTGCCCTTGAAAACGCACCAAGCACACACTTTGCAGAAAAGAAAGTTACTGTGGAATTTGTAGCGCCTTAATAAACTTATCACAGCCATACCCGCTATCTTTAACGATGGCGGGTATTTTTTTGGGTTAGTTAGGGACACATCCCATTTTTCTTGACCTAGTTTAACTATCAGTAGTAAAGGTAGAGGAAGGCCAACAAAAAAATAAATGGGATGTGTCCCTATTAAAGGAGAGAAATATAGTCGCCGATTTGGGTATGGGTTTCTGCAATGGTTTGACAAGGAAGTTCTATGACAAAAGAGGCATTAAAAAAGATAGGGCTTAGCCTAAATGGCTTAAGATTTTTAACTAATCCTACTACCTTATTATTTTTATCCACAAAAATAGCGTCAATGGCAAAGCGCATAAAAAATGTATGAATGGAATTGCAAGATTTAATTAAAAGTCCATTGCCTTTGGCTAATTCTTTCTCACCCAAAAGCCCTTTTAATCTCGTAAAAAAATTATCCGCAACATCCAGTTTTTGCGCAAGCGTTGTACCCTGGCTAATATTTATAGCTCTCATTATTTAGGATTTAAATACCTCAGCAGATAAAGAAATTCCGTGTGCCTTAAGGTCTTCAAAAAAGCTAGGAATGTAGCCGGTTGCCTTAAATTCACCTAATACCTTACCCTTCTCATCCACACCGGTTTGCACAAACATAAAAATATCCTTAAGATTAGGGTGTGTTTCATCCAGCATACCAGCAATTTCAGTTATTTGAATGAGCTTTCTTGAGCCATCTGAGAGTCTGGCTGTATGCACAACAATGTCAATTGCCGAGGTGATAGCCTCGCGGATTGCCCTTAAAGGAAGCTCTAAACCGCTCATCAAAATCATAGAATCTAACCTGGCAATAGCATCGTGGGTGGAGTTAGCGTGAATTGTGGATAATGAACCGTCATGGCCGGTATTCATTGCCTGAAGCATATCCTGAACCTCTGCTCCGCGGCATTCACCAATGATAATTCTATCAGGCCGCATACGCAGGGTATTAATAAATAGGTCCCGAGCAGTAATTGCACCCTTACCTTCAATATTGGGTGACCTTGATTCCAATCGAACCCAGTGGTTTTGTTTAAGCTTAAGCTCAGCAGCATCCTCAATTGTAATTATGCGCTCATTCTCAAGGATAAAGGAAGAAAGTATATTCAAAAGTGTAGTCTTACCTGAACCGGCTCCGCCTGAAATAATGATATTTTTTCGAGACAAAACACAAGCCTTTAAAAATTCTGCCATAGGTTGGGATAGACTTTTGAAATGCGTTAAAAGGTCATTCATTGTTAAACGTTCCTTGCCAAACTTTCTGATTGTAAGTATTGGCCCACCCAAAGAAAGCGGTGGAATAATTGCATTTATACGCGAGCCATCAGGAAGCCTGGCATCAACCATTGGCACAGACTCATCTATTCTTCTGCCTAAGGGCGCAATTATCTTCTCAATAACTGAGCGCACCTGTTCATTGGAGATAAATTTTTTATTGGTTAATTCAATCTTGCCAAGGCGCTCAATATAAACTTCGTCCTTGTTGTTGACCATAATATCTGATATGTCTGGGTCAGCAATAAGTTCCTCCAATGGCCCTAAACCAACTGCCTCGTCAGTGATTTCTTTAATCAGGCGGCTGCGCACCTCAAAAGAGGTAAGCAGCGCTCCGGTTTGTTCAGCCAAAAGCTCGGCAATCGCCTTTTCAGTATTTATTCTTAACTCCTTTGACCGAACAGGATCAAAATGAACTGCAAAATCCATTCTTCTTAAATCCATCTTACTTAACAATTGGTCGTGAATCTTTTTCTTTAGTTTTGTTATTTCGTCCTTTTCTTCCTCAAAATAAGCCTTGTCTCTTTCTATGGGCTCAAACAAAGCAAATTTTTCCCAAAGCTCTTCTGTGGGGAGAGATTCTTGCGTTGTACGTAGCTGCGAAAGCTCCTGCGGCTCTATAAAAATTTCCGGATCTAAAACATCCCTGGCTAATTTCTTGAATGACTCGGAAACCTTGGTTTTAGGACTATCAATTACTACCGGCACGCCCCGGTTTAATGCCAAACCCACAACTTTACCCTCAGAAGGAATAGTTGCAAATATCTCGCAGGGAAGCACAGAGCGCACTTCCTGCCAAGTAACCCCGCCCTTACTCCCGGCTCTATTCAAAATGACTCTAACCATTTTTAAGGGAAAATGTAAACCCTGCAAAATCTCTAAACTACCTTTGGCTTGATACACTGCCAGAATATCCGGGGTGAGTATCAAAATAATTAGGTTAGAATGGTCAAAAACCGTAATTAAGGTTTCGCTAAATGCCAAGCCAACATCCACTAATATGTAATCATAAATTAAACAAGCCTTGTTTAAGAATACACCCACGCCTTGCGCAGTTATCTGGGAAACTTGTCTGGGCCGGATAATCCCGGTAATTAGGTCTACACCTGAGGAATGGGCTACGCAATTTTCTTTAATTGCCTCTGGTTTTTCTAATTTTTCTTCTAAATCAGGCAGGATATCTGCTAAGCTAATCTTAGGAGAGATATTTAACATCCTGGCCATATCCTGGCCAGCATGAAAATCCAAATCAATTAGCAAGACCTTTTTTCTTTCCTTGGCAAGCGCCACAGCCAAGTTAACCGCAATAAAGGTTTTGCCTACTCCTCCTTTATTGCTAAAGAAAGCAATGGTTCTGGATTTCATCTTATTTAGAATCTAATTTATAAATTACCGCAACATCGATGGATAGTTCTGCAGTTGTAATATCTAAGGGAAAGGCAGTGAAAGGAGCTTGTTTCTTGGCTGTGACTTGGGCACTCTCATCAAGGACATCAATACCTGAAGATTCTTTTATGGAAGCTGAAATTAAACTTCCGTCGGAAAGTATATGCAAGGTAAGTTTAACCATTCCCTCCCAGTTATTTATTTTTGCCTCCCCAGGAAAGACAATAGCTTGGGCAATTTTTTCTTGCACGCTTCTTGCGTAACTAAGCCTACTGTCTGAAAAATCTTCATTTTTGAAAGGAACAAGTTCAACTGTGTCTATGGGCGCTTCTAAGATAGCCTGCGCCTCATCTTCAGCTGCAGGGATGGGAAGATGTATCGGAGGAACTGCACTTAAATTTTGTGTACCGATTGTCGTGGGTCTTTTACCAGTTTTAACAATTGTGGGGGTTAGGCAAATAACTAATTCTGTATCTGCGTTAGAAATGCTCTTTGACCTAAACATTGCTCCTAAAAAAGGAATATCCTTTAATACTGGGATGCCACCAATGTTGGTTGAGTCCTTATTCTTGATTAAACCAGCTAAAAATACACTTTGGCCATCTTTTAAATACACCTGTGTAGTGGCGCTCCTGGAAGCAAAGGCTGGAATTCTAGCGCCAGAAACAGTTACAGCATTTCCCCAATCTACATCACTAACCTCTGTGTATATTGTAGTATCAATATCATCATTTCTTACCACAGGCTTAACCTTAAGGTTAACCCCATATTTTCTAAACAGAACATGGGTAGCGACATTGCCTCCCACGCTAGTGGTGGTTGTAATAATAGGAATCTCTCCACCCACAAGAAATTCTGCTTCTTTGCCGCTTAAACAAACTAACTTTGGCCGAGATAAAACCTTGCCTTTGCCTTGAGAAATTAGCATATTTAACTTCGCGGTTAAGGCATCACGACTCCAATCAACTACTCTAAAAGCTTTAGCAAAAGTATCTATCTTGTTCAGGGTAGTTGTAATCCCTGAGGTTGTAGAGGTAGAAGAAGAATACGGCTCTTCTCTAACTTGCAAAGCCGAAAGCCAACTAATGCCTAATTCCTCTGTGGCAGATTTGGTTAATTCCAAAACCTGCACATCAATTTGCACAATATCTGTTTGGTCTATGGGCTGTATAAGGTTTATTATCCTATCAGAAAAAGTCTCCAGCACAGTGTCTAACAGTTTTTTATCGTCGGAAAGAATTTGGCCATTTAAAATTATCTTTCCTTCTTCCCTGCTCGTCTTAATGGATAAATTTTGTATCTTGAAATTAGCCAGAAGTTTTTTAAGCCGGTTTTGCAGATTTTCTAAATTCTCTGCATAGACCCTGATACCAATTGACTTCTGGCCGTATTTATCCCAAATAGTAAGAAGTGTTGTGCCGGCTTTTTTTGCTGATAGTACAATATCATCCCCTTCAACCTTATCTACATCTGCAATGTTAGGGTCAGCCACAGCCACCCTTGTTGGCGTTGATGCCTTAACAGTCTGGACCTCTCCTACAATAAATTCTAAATCCCTATCTTCTAATGTGGAATCAATAGTAAAATCAATAGCAGAAAAGGCCTTTTGACTAAAAATTAAAAACTGTAAAATTAGCCCTAAGAAAAATAAAAAGAGAACTCTTTTAGAACACTTAATACTCACCTTTTGCCTCCCCGATAAACCTCCACTGAAGAAGAGGGTTTTTTTTCAACGCTTACTGGCTGGGATTCTTCTGTGGACATCTGCATTTGCAAGCCTTGAGTAGATAAAATATGCTGCCATAAAGCCTCAGCTGTGGCAGGAGGTAATGCTTGTGTTTGTGTATCTAAAGGTGGACGCAGAATCAATCTTAATTTACCCTGCTCCTGGGCAAAACTAATTAATTCTGCTTCTTGTGGAGATAAAGCTACAGTAATAGTATTCTGTTCTGGCGAAACAGTTGTATCTTGTTTGGCGCCTCGGCTGGTCGGCCCTCTTATTTGGGTACCCACTGCTAAAATTAATACATTCTGAAAAAGTGTAACCGTGACTAATTGAACAGTCTGTTTACCGCCTACTTCTTGTGGCAGAGGAAAGTTTGCTAAAACATCCACATAGTCTCCGGGCCTAACCATACCACCCACTGCCATTAAGGGCTCAATGGAGATGGTGATTGCCCTTTTGCCAGGAGGGGTCATCATAGACAAGGTTGATGCACTGCTACTCGCAGTTAAGGAAGTGGCAGGATTAGCAAGCTTGGTGGTAGTAATTTGCTCGCCTGATAAAATATCTACCAAAGCTATTTTACCTACTGCCGCATCTAAATTGCTGATTGCCCCTGGCTGGATAAAATTTACCGGGATTTTTTTAAAAACCACTGCGTTCTTTTCTACAATTTGTCCTCGAGAAATATCCTTTGTGGCTTGCAAGATGGAAACCTCTTCAGCTGCCGGCATAACGGGTTTGTCAGATTCAATTTTAGCCTTTTCTTGTTGAAGATATAAAAACATAAGTACTGCAGCCAAAAGCGCCATTACGCCTGCAATAATTAGTACTCTAATTTTGTTTTTTTCCATTACTAATACTAAATTTGCCTTATCTTAAAAGGTCCTCGTGTATTTCAATCTTTGCGTTTTGTTTTAACTTAGTAATGTAATCTTGGAGTTTCTGACTTTGTTTCATAACTGTTAGGCCTTCCTTAATTTCATCCCAAACATCTGAAAGGGGCTTTTCCTTTCCGCCCTTTCTCTCCTCTAATTTTACAATATAAAAACCATCCGGACCTTTAACTACATTACTAATCCCTCCCACCTCTAAAGTAGAAAGCACTGCATCCAGCTGAGGAAATTTCGCTTGCGCAATAAACCCTAAATCGCCCCCTTTGGAAGCAGAAGGACTTTTGGAATATTGGGTAGCCAGGCTGGCAAAATCCCCTCCCTTAAGCGCCTCGATTAGAATTTGCTTTGCTTGATCCTGAGTTGAAACAACAATTTCGCGCACACGCCATTGTTGAGATTCTCGGAAGCTATCTTTAAATTGATTGTAATAGTTTTCGATTTCCTTTGGCTCAATCTTAATATCTTCGGTTAGGACATTTATAATCTCTCTAACTAATAATCCCCTACGGAATTCTTCCACAGCTAATGAAACTTCTTTTTTTCTATCCAATTGGCGCAGTTTCGCATCTTGAACCAAAAGTTGCTGACGGATAAGTTCCTCTAAGAGTGTCTTCTTGTCGTCGAAGCTTTCTACCTTAAAATCAGGATAAACTTGGCGCAGGTCTTGAATCTTTTGATTGTAATCTTCCAAGGTTAAAACCCAATTATCTACCTTTGCCAGAAGGGTTCCTTGTATTGTAGGAGTTTCTAAAGTGGGCGTACTTTGTTTATTTGTTTTGGCAGGAAAAAGATTAGATAAAAATGGCAGCTTATCGCAACCGGCAAGAAAAACAAAGAATAAAAAAACTGAACATAAAAAAAGGCTTTTAAATCTCTTGGTTTTATAACTTTGCATTTTAACTCCTTTCTTTAATTTTCATTATAATAATAGTAAGTTCTAAATTCAAGAAATATTTTTAAAATTACGAAATTTTGTAATGACGAGGTTTTCAGTCTAAATTAGCGCTATCGGGATTTGCCGGAATTAATCCCGCCTTATTTCCAAAAATATAGGCGGGAGAACCGAAACAATATTTAATTAATAGCCCCAACGAGATTTTCCCGACACCCTCATTTTTCTATCTGCGTCGGGATCCCGCCCCAATACTTTAACATATAGGGCGGGAGAACTCGCTAGCCCCAACCGGATAAAGGATAAAATTTTTACACTAGTTGCCAAGTTATCTTTTTAAACAACAATCAATCCTTCGACGCTATTAAATTAGGTAATAGCGATAAAAAAGCTATTAGATAACATATAGCTCCTACTATAAGAGCTTTTTGGAAACCGAAATTAATTAATATAACAGCTGCTAAAGCTGAACCACATACGGAAGCAAAACCATTGATTCCCCAGTACAATACTCTAGGAGAATTCTCATCGCCGGCGGTTTTCATTCCAATAGGAAAAAGCATGCCCATAAATAGGCCGATTAAAACCAAAACTGCAAGAGATACTAATATTTTTATTGGTATAAGACTCGGTGTTATTATATTGATAATTAGTGGTAACAAATTCACGAATATAAAAATAATGAGTACTAATATTACAAAAGGCAATATTGTTTTAAGTTTATTATTTAAATACTTTGTTAAATAACTACCTATTCCGCAAGAAAAAAGCAATGAAAATAAAACAACGGTTAAGCCGTAAATTGGGTGTCCTAGCAATATTCCTAATCTTTGCATCAAAGGTATTTCAACTAGCATAAAAGCCAAACCAATCGAAGCAAAATAAATCAACATATTCGCAGATATCTGGCTAACCCCTTTATAATGAGGTTTGTAGATTAACGGAATCATGATAAAAATTATCCCAAAAATTACTATGGTAAAGAATAGCTTCCTTAATATAATTACTCCTTGATCAGTCGGACTTTTTGAAAAAATATCTTTAAACTTAGCGAAATAAAAGAAAAATGGCTTGTTATCTGTAGGAGAGCTGATATTTGAAGATAAATTTCTTAAGGCATGAGAAGTATCGGTATTCTCTAATATAGAAATAAAATTAATGTCCCCAGAACTTTTTGGCGATAAAACAAGTTCGAATTCCAAATTATCAGATATCCTCTCCAAAGCTACCAACTCTAAATCTGAAAAAGAGCTCTTGCTTACCAAAATCGTCCCCACACCTAACGTGCTATTAGACCAAATATGACGGACTAAAGCAATGTTTTGCCTAGGATCTTTTATGCCAATTTCCTGTAAAGCACTTTTCGCCAAGGCGATTAATCTATATATTTCTGAAGGGTTATCCTTATCATACCATCTGGAGAATGTTAAAATACCATTTTCTTTTAAATGCTCCAAGAAAATAACCCAAGCCTCCTTTGTATAAAGGCTGTTTTCCGTTAAGGCAAAGGCTCCGTTTGCGAAAGCCGCAAATGAATCAACCAAAGAAGCTTGTATAATGTCATATTTTTCTTTAGACCTTGAGACATAACTTCTGCCTTCATCCACTATCAACTGTATTTGACTATAATTATTTATCTTTCCCGAAAAATCTCTAAGTTTATTAAAAGCGATGTCATTTATATCTTTGTTTATTTCTACTCCCACGACTTTCTTTGCACCAAAGAGCACAGCGGTTAATAAATCTCTTCCTCCTCCGGAGCCCAATACAAGCACATCATCATTATTGCGTAGATAGTATGCCATAGCAGAAACATCTAACTTAAGATATTCTAACTCTGAGAGATCATTGAACTTAGTCAAAACTGTCCCGGCTCCTTCATCGATAAGCAACATTAATTCTTGCGTATTAATCTTGGCTTGAGATATCTTTGGACTAAATCCCCAACCAAAAGGTTTTCTTGATGGAACGCCAACTGTTAGATAAGAAAAGAAATTCCATTTACTATAAAAAGGCGGAGTCTTCTGTATGGTTCCTTTTACCCAGAGAGGCGTTATGGAATTAGAATGTTCATTTTTAAAAGAAAGGGACATAAAAATCAACATAGTCAAAATACAGAAAAGTTTAAATAATCTACCTAGTTGCCCAGCAAAACCAAAGAGCAACGCCGATAATGCAGAAAGACAAGCTATAAATAATATAGCTGAAGGGGCATTGAAACTATTTAAGATAAAAATTATACCAATGCAACCCAAGGCCGAACCAATAAGATTAATGCTATAAATTTTCCCTATATGCTCAGGAAATCTACTAAGGCTTAAAGATAAACACACTCCAATAGCTATAAATGGCAATGATAATAAAATATATAGTATGGGTATAAGCGAACCGGAAATATTTAAGAAAGCAAATAGTGCTGGCAGATAAAATAAAGAAAGGAGGCTTGCGATAATAGCAAAAGAACTGATATATGCATAAACCGCGATGTGTTTTTGGGTTAATTGAGGTAAGAAAATCTTTGGAGCAAGGTATACAATAAGAGCGCCCACCGTCATTCCAAACAAAGCGACAGATACTACTAAAAATGCAAAATGATACCAAAATATTACGCTTAGAATTCTGGTCAAAAGAATTTCTAGCGCTAATAGACAAAAACTAAGAATAAATAAACCGAAATAAAATAATTTTGGGATGAGATGGGAGGATCGAAATTTATCTATCATTTAGTGCTGGTAGCCCCAACGAGATTTTTAATGACGGCAAAAGTTATGGAGCGCAAAGCGGCATAACTTTTATGCCGGAATTAATCCCGAGCTTCGATTAATTACCTTGTTAGAAGCGAGGGAGAATCTATATCCCTCGTTTCTTAAATATAAGCGATTGAAACTCGGGATCAATTTTGCTAACTTGTTGAATAAAAAGCAAAATTGGTAGCCCCAACGAGATTTGAACTCGTGTTTGATGCCTGAGAAGCACCCGTCCTAGACCAGGCTAGACGATGGGGCCAGGTCCGCCACAAAGCTTGGCGGATCAAATTCGCACAAATAATTTACGTCGCCCACATCTAATCAAATGCTCCGTAAATTATGTGCTCATTTGACTAGACGATGGGGCCAGAACTTACTACTAGATTTATTAAATTGTAACAAAATTATAAAATCTCTGCAACAAAAATTATTGACACTACAATAGTTAGAATATAGAATACAAAGGGATTTACAAAACAAGGTTCTAAAAAGTCTGTTTACAATGAATTTTTTAATATTCTAAATATGGAAATAGCCGTTGGCTTTAGTAAAGAAAAAGATACTTTAAGCGCAGCCAGGCAAGCCAGCCTTTCTGTAAAACTGCAGGCAAAACAAGAAAGGATTGATTTAGCACTTGTCTTTACTTCTATCCACTATGCCAATGAAGGGGTTTTAAAGGGAATTAAACAAATTCTACCCGATGTAAAAATTATTGGCTGTTCCTGTGCCGGCATAATTTTATCAAATGGAATTGAAAATCAAGGCATTGCTATTCTTGCCTTAAAAACCCAAAGAATGAATTTCGGCTTGGGAATAGCTGAAGATATAAATCCGGGGGAAGAACGTTTAAAGGGGCGTTCCTTAGCCAAAGCATGCCTTGCCTCTTTGGGCGAGCATAAAAAGGGAGTTTTTATGATGCTCTCCGACGGACTTATCCTAAATACCTCTGAGTTAATTCGCGGAGTGCAGGATGTCTTGGGTCGTAGTTTTCCCTTTATAGGTGGAGCCAGTAGTGATGACTTTAATTTTCGTAAAACCTTCCAATTTTTTCAGACACGGGTTTTAACAAACAGCGCAGTGGGAATTCTTTGGGGCGGAGAGATTAGTTTTGGTCTGGGAACTCAACATGGCTGGAAGCCTTTAGGTAAACCCCATATAGCAACCTTAACCCTGGGAAATATTATTAAAGAAATAGATAACCTTCCGGCAATAAGGATATATGAAGAATATTTTGGTAAAGATATTGAGGAACTGCATAAGATTAAACTTGCCACGATGACTGTTCTCTATCCTCTGGGCGTCTATGTTGCTGGCGAGCAGGAGTATCTTCTAAGGAACGCCATTGATTTTACTGAGGAGGGTTTTCTTATCTGTCAGGGAGAAGTGCCGCAAGGTTGCGAGATTAGACTGATGATGGGAAATAAGGATGCTTGTCTTGAGGCAACGCGACATGCATCAAGGGATGTTGTCAACAATATGCGCGGTAAAACCCCTGAGCTTGCGCTTATATTTGATTCTATTTCTCGCCAGAGAATTTTAGGGAAAATGGCAAATAAAGAACTTGAAATTGTAAAGGCTGCCTTAGGCGAAGAAACCCCTATTTTTGGTTTTTATACCTACGGAGAAGATGCGCCCTTAAAAGCCTTAAATTATGTGGGCGAAACTTACTTCCATAATGAAACCATTGCGATTTTAGGTATTTCGAGTTAAATTAGATGGAATTTCTTACAAATATTTTTCAAGGGATGGTAATTGAGGACCTATTCAATTTAGGCGGGCTGGCTGTCTCATTTGCCGCAGTGACCCTTGCCCTAATACTGATGAGCAAGATAGACCAAATTCAGCAGTTAAAAAAATCATTAGAAAAACTTAAAAGGGCATTTGATGAATTAGATGAACAGGCAAAGCTTATTGTTAAAACTGACCTTGCCTTAAACAAAACCCAAGAAGAGCTGGATAAAAAGGTAGCCAGCCTCTATACCTTGCATAAAATTTCCCGCTTAATTAGCACAACCTTGGATGAGGATGAAATCTTCAGGCGCATTAACGAACAGGCGGTTTCAGAGTTAGGTTTTGAAAAGGGCCTGATTATCATGCGCGGTACTCAAGAAGAATTTTCCTGCAAGGTGTGTGTGGGTTATCCTGAAAGTCAAATAGAAAATTTAGTCAACACACTCAGACATGAAGCTATATTCTCTCACTGCCTAAGGGAGGGGCGAAGCCTTTCTTCTTTTAATTTGATAGCCGCAGATAGAGAAAAGATTTCTCGGCTCTTTTTAGTTACCTCGTTTCTGGCAACACCCATTTTAACTCAGGATGGCATAAGCGGAGTTCTATTCTTGGGAAATGCATCTGGCCAATTGGCGCTTACTGAAGGTGATGAAGAATTAATTTCTATTTTAGCTAATCAATTAGGCCAATCTTTAGAAAATGCCAAACTTTTTGAAGAGGCTTTTCATTCTAAGTTAGAATTGGAAAGTAAAATCCACGAAAGAACCAAAGAGCTCTCTAACGCCTTAGAAGAGGTAAAAAGAATTAGCAAAATGAAATCTGAATTTATTTCTGCGGTTTCTCATGAACTGCGCACCCCCTTAACCTCCATAAAGGGTTATGCCTCCATATTGATGGCGGGTAAGGTAGGCGAAATTCCTGCAGCAGTCAAAGAAAGGCTGGATAAAATCAACAAGCATTCTGATAGTCTGGTAAAATTGATTAATGACCTTTTAGATATCACGCGCATTGAATCTGGAAAAGCAGAAATGAAGTTAGAACCGCACCACATAAACGAAATTATTTATTCCGTAACTGATCTTTTACAGCCTCAGTTAAAAGAAAAAGAAATCCAGTTTAAAACTGAAGTATCCCAAGATTTACCCTCGGTTTTAATTGACCGCGACCAGATTGAAAGGGTTTTTATTAATCTGTTAGGAAATGCTATAAAGTTTACGCCCTCTGGGGGGTGGATTAAAATTTCTGCCGTAGATAAAGCAGATTTTATGGAAGTAGCTATTGCCGATTCAGGTATTGGGATTTCTGAACAGGATATCCCTAAAATTTTTGAAGAGTTCTATCGGGTAGATAACCAGTTTAACCAGACCTTAAAAGGAACTGGCTTGGGTCTGTCTTTAGTCAAATATATTGTGGAAGCCCACCAGGGAAAAATTTGGGTTAATAGCCAGTTAAACAAGGGAAGCGTATTTTATTTTACACTACCAAAATTAAAAAAATAAGCTATGCGAAGAGATAAAATCCTAATTGTAGATGACGACCCGGATATTTTGGATGTCTTATTCTTAACCCTTAAAGAGCAGTATGAAGTCTTCTCTGCTCAAGACGGAGAAGAGGCTTTAAGGCTGGTCCAGACAAAATCACCTAACCTGGTAATCTTAGACTACAAGATGCCAAAATTAGATGGAAAACAAGTCTGCCAAATTCTCAAGAAGGATATTCTCTTACAGCATATGCCAATTATAATGCTAACTGGCAAGGGCGAAGTAACTGATAAGGTTGAGGGTATTAATGCCGGGGCAGATGATTATATAGTCAAACCCTTTGAGCCAAAGGAATTGCTGGCGCGTATAAAAATGATTTTGCGGCGCACTGAACGGGATTTAGATGCAAATCCTCTCACACACCTGCCGGGAAATGTTTCTATACTTAATGAACTGCAGAGTAACATAGATAATAAAAAAATATTTGCCGTAGGGTATCTGGATTTGGATAAATTTAAATCCTATAATGACAAATATGGCTTTGAACACGGCGATGAGGTAATAAAGGAAACTGCCAGAATTATAATCAAGGCCGTACAAGATTTTGGAAACCCTGGTGATTTTATCGGACATATTGGTGGAGATGACTTTGTATTTATCTCTAGCCCTCAAAGGGTTGATAAAATCTGCCAGAAAATTATTCAGGATTTTGAAAATGCCGCGTCCTCTTTTTATAATGAAGAAGATAGACAAAAAGGTTATATCACTGGCAAAGACAGGCAAGGAAAAGAGCAAAAAATTCCTTTACTTTCAGTTTCAATTGGTGTTGTAACCAATGTTGCTCGTCAGATACAGCATGTGGCAGAAATTGGAGAAATAGGAGCAGAATTAAAGGAATACGCTAAAAGATTGGAAAGAAGTAATTATATCAAGGATAAAAGAAAAAGTGCAGCTGATATTTCTTAGGAAATAGATTTTTCTTTTATTGCAGAAATTAGTTTATCAAACGAATCTTGAAATGCCTTAACTCCGGCATGCTGAATCTCTTGGCAGACAGAATTCAAATTAATACCTAAAGCCTGCAAACCTTTCAAATCTTTTTCGGCCTCTTGAAGGCCCTCTTCTAAACTTAACCGAAGCCTGCCATGGTCTTTAAAGGCGCAAATCGTCTCTGGCGGAATAGTATTAATTGTATTTGCAGCGATTAGCTCCTCAACATACTTTACATCGCTGTAAAGAGGATTTTTGGTGCTGGTTGAACCCCAGAGAAGCCGTTGAATTTTACCACCCATTTTTTCTAAGTCTTCAAAATTCTCTGGGGAAAATATTTTTTTAAAAAGCTGATAAATAAGCTTGGCATTGGCAAGCGCAATTTTTCCTTTTAATGATTTGCCCTGTTCCTCTAAAAGTAAATCAATTTTTGTATCTACGCGGCTGACAAACACACTGGCAACAGAAACAATATTTAAGATTCCCAAACCTTTTTCTTGCCTTTGCCTTAATCCTTCTATATATGCCTTAGCAACTGCTTCATAATGAGGCTTCGAAAATATTAAAGTTGCATTAACATTTATTCCCTGAAAAACTAATTCGCTTATTGCCTTGGCGCCTTCAGTTGTTGCGGGAACCTTAATCATAATATTTTCGCGGTTTATACGCTTAAAAATATTTTTTGCACAGTCAATTGTTTTAGAAACATCGTGGGCAAAATCCGGCAAAACCTCAATACTGATATAGCCATCCATTCTATTCGAAGCAAAGTAAATATCCTTAAATAAATCAGCTGCCTCACTAACATCCAAGATGGCTAATTCTTCATAAATCTCCAAAGCATTCTTACCTTGTCTTGCTAATTCTCTAATTTGTGAGTCGTAGAGAGAAGAATTGCTGATTGCCTTTTCGAAAATTGAAGGATTGGTAGTAACACCCAAAATCCCGTAATCAGTAATCAATTCTTTTAAACTGCCATTTTTTAAAAGACCCCTTTCAATATTGTCATACCAAGGGCTTTGGCCGAATTGGGTTAACTCCTTCAAAGGATTTTTTTGTAATGTTTTTGTATTCATAATTATTTCATTGTTTAAGATTCTTTAAACGCTTAACCAGCGCCTTGGGTTCATTGGAATGAAAAAAACAACTTGCAGTTGCTAAAATATTTGCTCCGGCTTTAACTGCTAAAGGCGCGGTTTGCTCATTTATTCCGCCATCAACCTCAATATCCTTTTTAAATATTTGGCGCAAAGCCTTAATTTTTGGCAGAACCTCGGGCATAAATTTCTGTCCGGCAAAACCAGGATTTACAGACATAATCAAAACCTTATCCAAATCCTCTAAAACTTCCTCAATACACAAAGGCGTGCCGGGATTTAAAGTGAGACCTGCTTTTTTGCCTTTAGCTTTTATTGCCCGAATATCCTTCCTTACCTTTTCCGCATCTATTTTATCAATTTCTTTGGGAAATTTGCCTAAGCCGTTACTATGCGCCCTTAGTTTTCCATAACATTCGGCATGCAAAGTCACAATGTCACAACCAGCATCAATAAATTTATCAATATACATAAACGGATTTTCAATCATCAAGTGAGCATCAATGGTAAGTTTGGTTAAAGCACGAATTGCCTCTACAATTATCGGGCCAATTGTAATATTTGGCACAAAATGGCCATCCATCACATCAATATGTAGAAAATCAATACCTGAGGCTTCGCACTTTTTTATTTCATCAGCCAAGCGGCTGAAGTCACAGGAAAGTATGCTTGCGGCAATTTTAATAGAAGACATAATTTTAACTCCTAAGTCTAGTTTTAGCCTCTTTAGTTTTTGAGGATAAAAATGACTCAAATTTATCTTTTTTGCGTATTAAATAAAGGTTAGAGTTTCCTCGATATAAAAAATTATAAAAATTTATACATTCTCCCATTGATAAATACCTCAAAATATAACCTCTATCAATAGAGCAAATTTTTCCACCTTGTAACCGAGCAGAATGTTCTAAATATTCCCTTAGTCCTTCCAAAAACTGTAAACAGCCAGATGTAAAAGAAATTCTTATCTGCCAAGTATGCTTCCAGCGCGGTTCTTTCCATACCATAACCGAGCCATCACCGTAGAATAATCCCCGTATAAAGTGATAAGAATATTTTTTAGAAACCTTAGGAAATTTTATTGTTTTTGATTTTCGGGGAGTTAACCCTAACTCAATCAAATCCTTATAAATATTTTGGTTTCTAATCTGAAGGTGGTAACCTCGTTCTTTTTTACCAATTTTATGCTCGGAATTAAGCTCTTTCTTTATCAACCTAAGAAGCTTTAAGTCCTTACTTGTTATATCCAAACCATTGTAACCGTTTTTATGTTCTACCAAACAACCGTCTGCAAAAATAAAGCCTAAGATATAAGCCATAGATGGTGACCAACTACTAAAAAAATTTTTGTCAACTTTTGGTTTTGACATATTTCTATGCATATTGGTGCGAGGAGAGGGATTTGAACCCTCACAGGGTCACCCCCACTACCCCCTCAAAGTAGCGTGTCTACCATTCCACCATCCTCGCATCAATAATTTGTGTTTTTAATTATATCCTTCCTTAATCACAATTTCAAGAAAATCATTAATTCCGGTGATGGCCTTCTGTTTCAGCTTCTGATTCGCTATGATGTAAACTCTCTCTTGTGGCATCTTGAGAAATTTTTTCCACATATGGCAAATTCAGCTGCCCCGCTTGGACTCTTAATGAGCCCCTTGCTTAAACGCTTGAAGCTATAGAGGGCAAAGCAACATAAGACTTTTCTCACCCTAATTTGGTTATTATTTTCGCAATAGTTTTACCTCCAGCATACAGCTATAACTCAAATTAGTAAATAAATCTTGTTAAATAAAGTCCGTATTCCTCTAATATGTTTTTATACTTATCGCTGTCAAAATATCTCATTTCTTCCTTTCTTTTATTATCAAAACAACTATTTTTATTATCATCGCGCTCATTTCCACAACTTGGATGAATCATAAGAATTGAATTCGGGTGTTTGGCGGTTTTTAGGAATGTTTCAAAGATTTCCTCAGGGTTATTATTCACATCATAGTCATATATCCCCAAAAAATCGTTATTAGTGTAAATATGCATTTTAGATAAATATCTTTTTAGCGAATTCCCCGGAATGGCAATTAATATGTTCTTAAGGATTGAAATTTTTCTTGAAAAAATATCATTAAGCGATATGGATGAATTGCGTACATAAATTTTATCCACTCTCATGATGCTGATCAAATCCATTAAGGCCAGTCTAATAATAGGAAGTTGATGTATATGCTGATGGCCGTCAATAAAATCAGGAAATCTCCCTAATTCTTTAAAAAAACAGTTTAATTGAGTTTTAAACCCGCTAAAAATTTTTTCCCTATCTAATCTTCCAAGGTATGCCAGTCTTAAGGCCTTATTAAAAGACGACTCGCAGTAAGATAAATGCAATCCTATGTCTACTTCATCCCGGAAACTCCTCAATAAATTAGCGCCGTCATGCCAACCCTTGCCTGTTACCAGGCAACTTACGGCTGAAATCTTTTTAAGCTCTAATAATTTTATTATCGCATTATTTACCTGTGACGAGATGCCAAAATCATCAGCGCAGATTATGATGCCCAATTTTTTATTACCAAGATTTTGCTCTACCCTCATAATCCGATCCGACAAAACAACCCGCTATTTTTTATTTATTGTTTTTTTTTGGTAAGAATATACGGTTATATATTGCTGTGGTTTTCCAATTAATTTTTTTAAAAAAAGGTACGGTCCTGTCTCGATTACGTATTCCCTTTTATCCGTTATCTCAAATGAGCCTTCGTCTAACAAAACTTTACTTATTAGTTCACTTAAAAAAATTCCGCGGGAAGATTGTATTACCGTGAATTTATCAACGTTATGGAGTTTTTTCATAACATTAGAACATTCTACCTGGGTAGCATTTACGTATAAAAATAAAGTTTTATCCTGGGCATTGTATTTTTTTATATAATATTCAAATGAATTTATATCAATTTGCCTTGGATATACTATTACAGAATTTAATTCAGTTTTACTTGCCAACCGAGCTGCCTCTCTCAACAAATTATGCCTATCCCAGGAAAAGCTGTTTTGTATGTTTACGCATAGAAAAGGAATAAGTATTATCCCGCAGACAGCATAATAGTAAATTTTACGACTGGTTATTTTTTTCAAAAAGTAAAATAATACAAGAAAAAAGATGGGCAAAAGATAAAAGAAATTCCTCTGCCACCCAAGTTTAGTATTTACCATTCCTGCCAGCATATATATAAGAAAATGCATAAAAAAAACAGCGACCAAAACTTTTTTTGTCAAACCTAAAATATCGCCCTTTCTCTTAAAAGATAATACTATAATAACGGCGCCTGATAAGAAAAGGTAGAATAAAACATAATAAAGAATGGTAATAATGGTTTTTGTCATTGGGTAAAATCGCGGGATAGATAAACAATATTATATATTGTTTGGCTAAAATCGTTTTTGGGCCAGTGTTTATATGAGTAAAAGTTTTTATCATAAGTGTATTTGACAAACACAAGGAATACCGTCACCGATATGAAAACTGCGGCAAAATATAGCGATTTAATCTTCAAATCTTTTTTTAAAAGCCAGAGGACAATTGTCTGTATGATCAAATAAAAGAAATAGTAATAAAATATAAGTGCCCCGAGTATATTTAGCAGCAATAGAAGCCTGAATAATCCTGCATTCTTAGTAATAACAAAACGCGCTAAACATAATATAGAAGACAGGAAAATCAACATTTCAAAAATGGCATGAACTGTCTGAACTGAATACATAATATGAGAGGAAGAAAATGCTGTCGCTAACGCGGCCATAAGACCTACATCATTGTCAAAAACAAGAGAACCTAAAAAATATACTATAATAATTCCAAGGAGCCCTGCTATCGCCACAGGAATATGCAGGCTCACTTCTGAATCCCCGAAGAGTCTAATCCATACATAATAAATAAGCGAAAGAAATGGGGGATGAAGAACTATCTGCCTCTTCCAATCTGTTGACCAGCTGAAGCTGTAGCTCTTTGATAAAGTGTGATTTGCCTGAGGACTAATATTGGGTAACGCCTTTAGATACAAAAAGGTGTTGTAAATTTCATCATGCCATAAGGCATTATTCATTAAAGGGGCAGTTAAGATTAAATAGGAAAGAATTACAGAGGTAAGCTGGATAATTATCTTGTTCGCCGGGGCCTTTATTACCATGTTACAGAGTCTCTGCTATCTTGTATTTCAATTTATGGCTTTTCATCCATTTTATTACAAGCAATGCGTGCAGCCCTTTAAGAAACCGGTTCCTTATGCCATATTTAGATTTGCCGTACTTCCGGGGGTACTCTCTAACATTTATTTCTTTTATTCTGCGGCCTTCCATTATCAACAATGCGGGTATAAAAACCTGGGTCTCCCCATATAATACTAAATCCCTCAGGCATATTTTCCTGTATCCTGCGAGAGAACAATCTTGATAGGTCTCCTGCAATACGACATTCCTTACAAAAACCGCTAAGTTAGAACAGATAGTTTTAACAAAACCTGAAGCCCTGTTAATCCTTTTTCCAAAAACCGCATCAATATCACTGCTCTCTAATTCATCTATTATCCTAAGCAGATCTTGAGGAGCGTATTGTAAATCAGCGTCTATAGTTAAAATGATCTCGCCTTTTGCGTGCTTAAATCCCGCATCCAAGGCTGATGACTGTCCGTAATTCTTATCGAAGCTAATAATTTTCACAGATTTATCAGCCTGCAGGATATTTTTCAAAACACTCAAACTATTATCGGTACTACCATCATTGACAAAGATCAATTCATATTGTTTATGCAAATTTAAGAAAATACCTTTTATCCCATTGTACGCCAAATTAATGCTATTTTCTTCATTATATATTGGGATAATAACCGATATATCCATAAAAATTACACCTGCCCAAACTTGTCGCCAGACGAACTTCACAACGCCAAGAAATACCGCTACTTGTAAAACTTTACGCCCGTCGTGGCAAAGGCGGCTTTATCCGATTGGGCTAATTTTCCAACAAGCTTTATTCTTTAGTTTTTTCTTTCTTTTGGCATACAAAGCTTCTACCTGCTTAAGACTGAGCTTGTTCCCAGCTAAGGCTGTTGATGCATGAGCGCTGCGCAATAATGCCTGGCGCCGTAATTTCGCTTCCCATTTAGGGACTAAATACGCCCGCTCGATAACCTCACGTGCTGACGCAATGTCCGTAAGGTTATTTAAAATTTTGTCGGTAATCGTATATTTTGGATTAAATTGCATGATATTACTCTAACAAATGACAACTAATTCTTATTTCATCAATAAAACCGAAATAATTGGCCATTTTATACTATATTTTAGCAAGATATTTATCTTTAATGAATTTGGTTAAAAATGCTGCGAAAACACCCGCGTGGAAAATAACTTGCGTAAGTAAAATTGCGCATTCTTTGCCTAATATATTACATACTTTACAACCGAATATCTGCAGTGGATTGTCCGATTTAGAATACCTGCTATAGAAATCTACATCGGGATTATCTTTTTTATGAATATTCTCTGCGCTTTTTACATAAACATCAAAATAATAATATACGACTTTATCAATTAGATTTTTCGTATCCTTTTCATTCAGGTGGCCATAAAACTGACTTGTAGCCAGATAGATAAGAAAATAAATACACTCCTCATTTATATCGAGCCATTTTTGCCCTACGCCTTGCGATAATGCTTCTAACTCTTGTTTTGTGCTATCTGACCATTCTTCATACGGCTTTAGAACTGCCAGCCAGTACTTAATTTTAGTAACAGCCTCTTTTAATTCTTCCTTTTTATTTTCACTATATAGTTCATAGATTTTAAGTATCGAAAATGTAAGGCTTCCAGCAAAACGATGAATATCCAAAACCAAAATTTGAGCAATTCCTTCTAAAGCACCTGCTACTTTATCCGAAATAATTCTGCTCTTGCCAACTTTGATAAATCTCGCTACAGACTGTCTTATGTTATGCATTTGTTGCCTTAACCTTTATCTTTCTAACAGCCAAAAATTGTTCGCCTGAGCGTCAAGAAGCTGTCCTGCTACGCTCTTTGATATGTAAACTATGGTAGAGCTTCGCAGAGACAGTTCTGCTTCGCTTATAAGAATCGCCGTTTTAAAAATGCAAACCCTGAACCTGATTTAAGGTATTTCTCAAATTCTTCTGCGCGCGCTTTATTTTTAAACGTAATATATGTCTGCAATTCCCAAGGCATATAGCGCTTTGTATATAGCGAATCTCCGCTATTGTGCTCTTTTATTCTACGCTCTAAATCCCGAGTCAAACCTATATAATATCTATCAGGATACTTTTTACTTGTTAGGATGTATACAATATTCATTAATAGTTCCTGCGTAGCCCTACCATCATTTTACTTATTAAAGGGCGAAGCAGAACTGCCCCGCATGGACTCGAACCATGATACCAAGATCCAGAATCTTGTGGCCTACCGTTAGCCGACAGGGCAAACATTTTATTTCTTTTTAGATTTAATTGCCTGCTGTAATCTCTCTACTGTCTTTTCTTTTCCTAAAATCGCTATTGTTTCAAAAAGGCCGGGCCCTATTGTCTTGCCAGTTAAGGCAACACGAACTGGATGCACGAGGTCAGAGGCATTTAAATTTAATTCTGCCACTACCCCTCGAAAGACTGCCTCAATCAACTGCGCATCAAAGCTCTCTAAACCATTGAGCCTTTCAATAAGCAGGGTAAATTCTCGGGATAAATCTTTAGCAAGAAATTTCTGCTTTGCCTCTTTTTCAAACTTTGGCTTTTTTAAAAAAACAAAATCCGCCCAATTAATAAAATCCTCTAAGGTATTAATGCGCCCCTGAAATAACTTCACAACATTTAACAAATAATTTCTATCAAAATCATCTTTTATAAATCTTTTTGACTTTAGAAATGGAATTAGTAAACTTAAGATTCTATCTGTGTTGGATTTTTTAATATACTGATTATTTATCCAATTCAGTTTCTCTAAAGAAAATGTGGCAGCAGTTTTGTTAACCCTTTTAATAGAAAACTTTTTTATTGCCTCATCAATTGCAACAATCTCTTGATTATTTCCTGGTGACCAGCCTAAAAGCATTAGATAATTTACAATTGCCTCTGGAAGATAACCCATCCCACGATAATCGCTAATTGATGTTGCGCCAGTTCTTTTAGAAAGCCTTGCGCCGTCTTTGCCTAAAATAAGCGGCAGATGCGCAAATTTTGGAAGGGAAAATCCCAAAGCCTGATAAATCGCAATCTGCTTAGGTGTATTAGAAATATGGTCATCGCCCCTTATGACATGAGAAATTTGCATATCGCTATCGTCAACGACGCAGGCAAAATTATATGTTGGCGTTGCATCAGATTTTATCAAAACCTGGTCTTTGATAGTTGAGGTATCAAATTCTATTAAACCATGAATTAAATCGTCTATCTTTATTTTGGCTTGTGGCATCTTAAGGATTATTGCACTATTCTCTTGATATGCCTTGCTTTCATCAAGAAGTTTTTTTGCAAATTGGTTGTAAATATCAAAACGCTGGCTTTGAAAATAAATTTCATCCCACTCTAAACCCAACCACTTTAGGCTATCTAAGATTTCATCTAAATATTTTTTTTGTGAACGTTTTTTGTCAGTATCCTCAATGCGCAGGATAAATTTTCCGGCTTGCGCTTTTGCATAAAGCCAGTTAAAAAGCGCGGTTCTTACACCGCCAATGTGTAAATATCCCGTGGGGCTGGGAGCAAAACGAACACGTATCATTTGTTATCCTTAACTAATCTCATTCCTTCTTTTATTGCTCTTTCATTCAGCAAAAACAATTCTTTTTTATCTGCAGTGGTGTTTTCTCTTAATGCCTCAATTGCATTTTTAAAAGAAATTATCTTTTTTGCAGCAATGTATGCACCTAAAGCAACCATATTGGTAACCTTAATCTCTCCCAAACTGCTGGCAATATCTGAAAGGGAAAGACAAATTGCATGATTAAGATTTAACTTGCTTTTATCCTCTATTAAAGATGTGTTGATAACTAAAAGCCCATTATTTTTAATACGATTTTTAAATTTATTTAAGGACGGTTCATTAAGGACGATAATTGTATCGGCCTGATTTATAAATGGCGAGGCGATTTCCTCGTCAGAAATTACAATTGAACAATTGGAAGTACCTCCCCTTACTTCTGCGCCGTAAGCAGGCAGCAGGGTTAGCTTAAAGTTGTTTTTTAAGGCGGCCAGGGCAAGAATTTTCCCCATAAACATTATGCCCTGGCCGCCTGAGCCTGCAATGATTATTTTTTCAAGCATTTTATTTTAATTTTCCCAAAGGAAATTGCTTAACCATTGTGTTTTTTATCCAATCAAGTGACTCAACAGGAGTTATATTCCAATAAGTTGGGCAAGCAGATAGAATCTCAACTAATGAAAATCCTTTTGCCTCAATTTGGTTTTGAAAAGCGGTTTTAATTGCCTTTTTGGTCTTAAGAACTTCTTGCGGTGAATAGGTTGAGGTTCTTTCAACATATTTAACTGCCTCGAGGGCCGCCAACATTTCTGAAATTTTTAAGGGCGGCCCTTCATTACTCATTTGCCTGCCAAAAGGTGTGGTTGCGGTTTTTTGTCCCAAAAGCGTTGTAGGCGCCATCTGGCCGCCAGTCATTCCATAAACTGCATTGTTCACAAAAATTACAGTAAGATTTTCTCCGCGGTTTGCCGCATGAATTGTTTCAGCTGTGCCAATGGCTGCCAAATCTCCATCGCCCTGATATGTAAATACGATATTTTCTGGACGGCATCTTTTTATACCTGTGGCAACTGCCAAAGCCCTGCCGTGCGCTGCCTCTGTGCAATCAAAATCCCAATAATCGTAGGCTAAAACTGCGCAGCCAACTGGCGCAACAGCAATTATCTTCTCGCGGATTTTTAATTCATCAATTGCCTCGCAAATCAGCCGATGAATAATTCCATGTCCACAGCCAGGGCAGTAATGTGTGGGAATATCAACTAAACTTTGTGTGCGCGAGAAAATCTTATCCATAATTTCTATCCGCCTGCGTCCGCCTGAGGCGGACTTCGGTGGATTGTCCGCTGAAATTTTAGCGAAGGCGGCCAATCTGCTTTAAAATCTCTTCCTCCGTCGGTATTCCACCGCCGGCACGGCCAAAAAAATGCACAGGGTATTTGCCATTTACAGCCAAACGCACATCCTCAACCATCTGGCCGTAAGACATTTCAACAACTAAAATGGTTCGGAGTTTGGAGTTTAGAGTTAGGAGTTTAGTGAATACTTTCTTCGGGAATGGCCAAAGGGATATCGGACGGACTAAACCAATTTTTTTGCCTTTTAAGCGCAAATCTCTAACAATCTGTTTGCATAAACGCGCCATTGTACCATAGGCAACCAGGATTATTGAACTATCCTCTAGATGCATTACCTCAAAACGCTGTTCTTGCGCCTCTATTTTTTTATATTTTTCTTGCAACTCTTTATTAAGCGCCTCAACCTTTCCTTCTCCTAAAAATAATGACCTAATAATATTTGGCGCTCTATTTTTTGCACCAGTCAGCGCCCAAGATTTTTTTATCTGTGTAATCTGTTTCTTTTTATCTGTGTAATCTGTGTTTAAAGGTTCCATCATCTGCCCCAACATTCCATCAGCCAAAATCATTGCCGGATTTCTGTATTTATCTGCTAAATCAAAGGCCAACATAGTTAAATCAAAAGACTCCTGAACAGTGGAGGGCGCTAAAACAATTAAATGATAATCACCGTGTCCGCCACCTTTTACTGCCTGAAAATAATCTGATTGCGCGGGTTTAATATCTCCTAAACCAGGGCCAGCGCGCATCACATTTACAATCACTGCCGGAAGTTGACAGCCGGCTAAATAAGAAATTCCTTCCTGCTTTAAACTGATTCCCGGAGAAGATGAAGTTGTCATTGCTCGAGCGCCGGTTGTGGCGGCACCAAAAACCATATTGATAGCTGCTATCTCTGATTCAGCTTGAATAAAAATTCCCTTTACTTCTGGCATGCGACGGGAAAAATAGGCGGGAATTTCATTTTGAGGAGTAATGGGATAACCTGCATAAAAGCGACAGCCAGCCTGTATGGCTGCCTCAGCCATTGCTTCGTTTCCTGTCATAAGAATTTTATCTTTCATTATAAGTTACTTAAAAATCTCTATACAACACTCTGGACAGATTATTGCGCAGAAACTGCAACCAATACAAGAGTCTCTACCCGCCACAAAAATTACAGGTTGAATTCCTAATTTATTTAAACTCTGAGATTTTTTTAATAACCCCTTGGGACAATAAGTAATACAAAGTAAACAGCCTTTGCATCTGTTTTTATTTATTTTAAGTTTTGCCATCGCTATTTAAAAAGTTCCTTTATTGCCTTGATAATTCCTGTTTTATCCAAACCGTATTTACTTAACAACAAATTTCTCTCGCCATGCACAATAAATTCACTAGGCAAGCCAATAGTTTTTATGCGAATCTGTTTATTTTTAAGCTGTAAATTATTCAAATAGTCTAAAATGTTACTGCCAAAGCCGCCCTCTAAAACTCCCTCTTCTATGGTAAGGATTTTATTAAATTTTAAAAAAACATCCTTAAGGGTTGCCGCATCAAGTGGCTTTACAAAACGCATATTGATAACCTTGCAGGAAATTTTTTCTTTTTGCAGTTCATCTGCTGCCATAAAACTTGGCCAAGTCATAGTGCCCAAAGCTAAAATCGCCGCATCAGTGCCTTCTTTGAGAATTTCTGCTTTGCCTAATTTAATTTCGGATTTGGTAGCAAGACTGGCGCAGATTTTATCCTTAGGATATCGAATGAAAACTGGTTTATCTAAATTAATGGCAAATTCTAACATTGCCTGTAATTCATCTGTATCTTTGGGGCAGATTACGACTAAATTGGGAATATTTTTTAAATAACTTATGTCAAAAATTCCCTGATGGCTTACGCCATCGCCTCCCACAATCCCTGCACGGTCTAAAGCAAAAACAACTGGTAAATCTTGTAAAGATACCTCTTCAATAATCTGATCATAAGCCCTTTGTAAAAATGTAGAATAAATTGCCACAATTGGCTTAAAGCCTGCCTTGGCTAAGCCAGCGGCAAAACAAACCGCATGCGCCTCAGCTATGCCTACATCAAAAAAGCGTTCAGGAAAATTATCCCTAAATTTATCTAAACCCGTGCCCTCTGGCATAGCAGCAGTAATTGCTACAATTTTTTCATTCTTCTTAGCTAATTGAATTAATTTATCGCTAAAGCTTGAGGTAAAACTTACACCCAAAGTTTCATCCTTTTTAGGCGCTCCAGTTGCAACATCAAATGCAGGGGCGCTATGAAATATTACAGGCCTTTCTTCTGCTGGCTTATAACCCTTGCCCTTTTTGGTAATGACATGTAAAACCCGAGGCTCTTTAAGCGAAGATATATTTTTAAGTGTAGTAACTAATAATTCCAAATTATGGCCATCTAATGGGCCAAAATATCTAAAACCTAACTCCTCAAAAAATATTCCCGGAATAATCAGCCCCTTTAGAACCTCCTCGAATTTCGAGGCAATCTTTAACATACGCGAGCCAACTTTAGGAATACGCGTCTTTATAAAATTTTGCAGCGCCTCTCTAAAACGATTATAAATTGGCTGGGAAATAATTTTGTTTAAATAGGTAGTAAGGGAGCCAACCGAGGGAGAAATGCTCATTTCATTAGAATTTAAAATAACAATTATATCCTTTTTTAAATGCCCGGTGTTATTTAATGCCTCAAAACATAAGCCCCCTGTCAATGAACCATCGCCTACAACTGCCACAATCTTTTCTTCTCTTTTGGCTAAATCCCTGCCTACAGCCAAGCCCAGCGCCAAGGAAATGGCAGTAGAGCTATGCCCCGTGGTAAAGGTATCGTAAACCGATTCATCTTTTGAGGGAAAACCGCTTATTCCGCCAAATTGCCTGATAGTATCAAAATCTTTATTTCTGCCAGTTAAAATCTTATGGGCATAGGTTTGATGTCCTACATCCCAGATAATTGTATCTTGCGGGGTATTAAAGCAATAATGCAGGGCAATAGTAAGTTCCACTGCACCTAAACTGGAGGCAAGGTGTCCGCCGGTTTTGGATACGGTTTGGACAATTTTTTCTCTTATCTCCTTAGCTAAAATAGGTAGTTTTTCTAAAGGGATTTTCTTTAAATCCTGCGGGCTATTAATATTTTCTAATAACATAAATTATTCTTCTTCTCGATAACCTAATTTCATTAACCTTGCTACAATAAAATTTATTCTCTTTTCATCTTCTTTGCTTAAATTAACAAACTCTATACCTGTGTCATAGAAGGATGGCTTTGTTGTAGCGTCATCTCTACGTTTAACCACCCAAACAATTTTACCCTCGCATTTGATATGCCTTTGGGTATCTAATAAATCTATCTCCAATTCTAGTGGCGCAAACATCTTTAAATCCTTTTTCAATATGACACAGACCCCGCCGATACCAATATTTTCTGTGTGGGTTAACATCGCCTCAGGGGCTGCATGGTTTTTTCTAACTATCAAAAGGCAGGGATAATTTTCCCGAGGGAACTTTCTTCTGTTCATACCATCCCAACTCATATCTACCTCCTTTAATGAGCACATAACTTACGAACACTAAAAGTGTGAGTAAGTTATATGTGCGAATTAAACCCTTGACAATTTTTGAAATAACGGTTGGTTTCGGAAACAACCCTATAATCAAAAATTGTCAAGGGTCGAATTCAGCCAGCAACCTTACGTTCACTAACGTTCCGTAAGTTTGGGCTTCATTCGACCTTCCTTTGTATTCTCTCTATAGAATTCGCTTTTCCTGTTTTCTCATCTATATCCAAAACTACTCCTTGAAGTTGAATATCGGATGCAGCCACCTCAAATCGAGTAGGCATTCCAGTTAGGAAGCGTTCAATTATCTTTTCCTTTTTTTGACCAATAACCGAATCCATTGGCCCGCACATACCTAAATCTGTAATGAAGGCGCTACCTTGGGGGAGAATTCTTTCATCTGCGGTCTGCACGTGTGTGTGGCTTCCCACAACTGCGCTTACCCTTCCCTCTAAAAAATAAGCCATAGCTATTTTTTCGCTGGTTGCCTCGGCATGAATATCTATGATAATTATAGGGGTTATTTTTTCCAGCTGGGGCAATATATTACTAATTGCTCTAAACGGACACTCAATTAGCGGCTTCATAAAAACCCGACCCAAAAGAGAAACAACCGCAATCTTTGTACCTAAAGGCAATTCATATATACACCAACCATTTCCCGGCGTTCCTACTGGAAAATTCAAAGGACGTAAAATAAATTTTTCTTTATCCAGTATTTCAATTATTTCGCGCCTGTCCCAGATATGGTCGCCTGCGGTTAAAACATTACAGCCTAACTTAAATAACTCCTCTGCAACCGAAGGCGTTATTCCAGCTCCGCCTGCGGCATTCTCACAATTGGCAATTGTTAAGTCAATTTTATATTCAGACTTAATGCCGGGTAATAGCTTAAAGATCGCCTCTCTGCCGGGATTGCCTACTATATCGCCTAAGAAAAGTATTTTCATAATTATCCTTAAATCCGAAACCCTAAACTCTAAATAAACTCAAAACTCAAATTCTCCAAATCCAAAATATCATTTTTGAGTTTTGGATTTTGAGTTTGGAATTTGTTTAGGGTTTAGTGTTTGGGGTTTAGAGTTTATAATTTTCATGCTTCGGATTTAACTTATTACTTGGCATACTCGATTGCCCGAGTTTCTCTAATTACCGTTACCTTTATCTGCCCAGGATATTCCATACCCTCTTCTATCTTTTTACGGATGTCGCGCGCCAGAACAACCGTATCTACATCGGAAACTTTATCTGACTGGACAATTATCCTGATTTCCCGTCCCGCTTGAATGGCATAGGCTTTATCCACACCCTTAAAGAGATTGGCAATTGATTCCAACTTTTCTAAACGTTTGATGTAGCTTTCTAATGTTTCACGACGGGCACCGGGCCTGGCTGCGCTTATGGCATCAGCGGCAATTGCCAAGACGCCATAGATAGAATTTGACTGGGTTTCCTCGTGGTGCGCCTCAATTGCCAAGACAACCTCATTTGATTCGCCAAATTTTTTGGCTAAATCTGCGCCTAACTTCGCATGGGTTCCTTCCACCTGCTGATCTAGCGCCTTTCCAATATCATGCAAAAGCCCGATACGCCTGGCTAATTTAAAATCTAACCCCAGTTCTGATGCCATCACACCCATCAAATAGGCAACCTCCTTAGAATGTTGTAGGGAATTCTGGCCAAAGCTGGTGCGATATTTCAATTTTCCCAGAAGTTTGATAACCTCAAGGTGTAATCCATGAAGACCCATATCAAAAACAGCCCTTTCGCCCTCCTCGCGGATTTTCTCTTCCATATCCTTCTTTGCTCGCTCAACCACCTCTTCTATCCTGCCGGGATGAATTCTTCCGTCAGCAATTAACCTCTCCAATGCCAGACGCGCTACTTCCCGGCGCACTACATCAAATCCAGAAAGGGTTACTGCCTCAGGCGTGTCATCAATAATTATATCAATACCTGTTGCCATTTCTAAGGCGCGGATGTTTCTGCCTTCGCGCCCGATAATTCTACCTTTCATCTCATCGCTGGGAAGACTAACCACACTCACTGTAGATTCTACCGTATGCTCTGTGGCACAACGTTGAATGGCTGAACTTAGAATTTCCCTTGCCTTTTTTTCAGCAGTTTCCTTTACTTCTTCCTCCATTCTTCTGATTAATACCGCCTTTTCCTGCTTTACCTCTTCTTCCATACGAGATAAAAGAAGTTTTTTTGCCTCTTCTTTAGATAAGGAAGAGATGCTCTGAAGTCTTTGCTTTTCCTCGCTAAGCAAAGCCTGCAACTGCTGTTCTTTCTGCTTTAAAGATGCTTCCTGACTATGGATAATAGACTCTCTGTGAGCAATATCCTTTTCTTTCTTCTCTAAAACATCCACCCTTCGGTCAAGATTCTCTTCGCGCTGTAAAAGTCTTTTCTCTAAAGCAGTTAGTTCTTCTCGACGGTCGCGGGTCTCCTTATCAAAATCCTGGCGTAATTTATAAAGCAAGTCTTTTGCCTCCAGTTCAACCTCGCGACGACGTGTATCGATATCGCGCTTGGTTGCCTCCATAAGCTGCCTTACCTTATTTTCCGCACTCTGTATCTTCTTCTCAGCAAAATATTTTCTTAAATAGTAACCGGATAGCACAAAAAGTCCTGCCATTGCCGAAGGCAGTACCACTTGCATCCAAACATTTATATTCTCAAACATATAATCTGCACCCCCAATCTATATTAACTTAAAACTAAGAACGAAAGGTTCAAAACTGCAACTAAAAACTTTGAGTTTTAGTTTTACGCTTTACGCTTTAAACTTATTAAGATGCAATAACCTTTTTGACGGCTACATCGAAGTCTGAAGCAAAAGGAAGGCGCTCTACAATTTGGAAGTCAAAAGCCAAACCAATAGTAGGAGTGTTGGAGGGAAGTTCCTTTAAGAAGCGGTCATAGTAACCCTTGCCTCTGCCTAAACGGTTTCCCTTCTTATCAAAGGCAACGCCAGGGACTATCACTAGTTCTAAGTTCGAAAGGTCAATTGGCCGCAGATAATTCTTTTTGGGCTGCGTTATCCCATATGGGCCAATGCCTAATTCTTTATCCAAATCAAAAACTACGGAGGGAATTAACATCTTTTGGTCTTCCAATATTACCGGCAAAGCCACATGCTTGCCGGTTTTCAGAGCTTCTCTTAATATCTCAGCTGTATCTACCTCGCCGTCAAATGATGAATAAAATAAAATTGTCTTTGCTTTTTTATATTCTTTAGAAGAAAAGAGTTTGTCCTTAATCAAACTGCTCTTGCGAAGTCTGTCTACCTCCTTCTGTATCTTTAATTTCTCCAAAAACATTTTTCTAAGTCTGGTTTTATTTTGAAGCCTACTTAATGCCATGCTTCTTTTTGTAATCTTCCACAGCGGATTTCAAGGCCTCCTCAGCCAAAACCGAACAATGCATCTTAATTGGCGGAAGTCCGCCTAAAGCCTCGGCTACTGCCTTGTTAGAAATCTGTAATGCCTCTTCAATAGTCTTTCCCTTTACCAGCTCTGTAACCATTGAGCTTGTGGAAATAGCTGCACCGCACCCGAAAGTCTTAAATTTTGCATCTACTATTTTACCATTTTCTACCTTAATATACAACCTCATAATGTCCCCGCAGATGGGGTTACCCACATTACCCACGCCATCAGCGTCGGGAATTTCGCCGACATTACGCGGGTTTAAAAAATGGTCCATCACCTTGTCGCTGTAACCTTCAGGCATTTTTCTTCTCCAGAATTAATTTATGCGGCTTAACTGTCTTAGAATAATCCTTTGCCGGATGGGGACTTCGGATATTCGAGAGCTTTCCTTTTTTTTCTAATTCCTTATAGATAAGCACCCAGGCGCAATCCCTTTCTTTATCTACCTCGCATTTGCCCTTATTTACCCCGCCGCAGGGCCCATTTAAAAGACCCTTGGGACAGCAAGTTATGGGACAAATGCCGCCGGTTAAATCTAGAATACATTCTCCGCAAGCAGAGCAGACTTCTTTAAAATTACCTTCTGCATCTACAACCGCGCCAAAAAGTGTATCGCAACCCGGCACAACAAATAATTCTAAGCGGTCATTGGCTTTAACCGACTGCGTTCCCAAGCCGCAGGCTAAAACCACAATTGCTTGTGAATTTTTTAAAGCGCTTCGATTTTGCGCAAAAACTGTTTTCATTTGCGCGGCAACACAGGGCGCTTTGGGAATAGCAAAACCCGTTACATTTTTACCCTGTTGTTCTAATTGTTTCTTTAATTCCAGAACCTCTGCCTCGCCGCCGCTTTTACAAGTGGTTGCACATTCACCACAGCCCACAATAAAAACTCGAGAAACCTCTTTAAGATTATTCAGTATGTCTTCAAATTTTTTTTGTTTGGTTATAATCATCTCTAATTATTTGATGTTCTAATTCCTCCAGACGTTTCTTTATTTTCGCCTCAAA
>JAUYCX010000106.1 GCA_030692045.1 Candidatus Omnitrophota bacterium | reverse complement strand
TTAGAATTATGAAGTTCAATTACTTCTAAAATCAACAATCGGTGTTCCTTGTTCTTAAATCAAAAGAATGCGACTTTATGGACAGACACTAATTAATCAATTACCGTTGGCTTCAGCCAACGGTCTCAGAATCACATATCTTTAGGGCTTTAGCCCAACAAATCCTGTGAGACTAAAGTCCCGGGAAAAGTAGTATCTCTAACCGCCAGTTAAAACCGATGGTAATTAAGGCTGTAATAATTTGACTTTTCTGCTATTTTCTTATCATCTCTTGCTTAATTAGAGTCTGTCTGTAATGTCATATATTTCTTTGCAAATTTAAATATTGAACAAGGATCAACGATCTTAGAATTATGAAGTTCAATTACTTCTAAAATCAACAATCGGTGTTCCTTGTTCTTAAATCAAAAGAATGCGACTTTATGGACAGACACTAATTAATCAATTACCGTTGGCTTCAGCCAACGGACTCAGAATCGCATTTCTTCAGGGCTTTAGCCCAATAAATCCTGTGGGACTAAAGTCCCGGGAAAAGTAGTACCTCAAACCGTCGGTTAAAACCGACGGTAATTGATGTGTATGAAAAGTGTCATCGACTGTAATTTAGGATTTAATTATTTGACGTTCCGCTATTCTTTTATCAACTCTTGCTTAGTTAATAAATTACCGTTGGCTTCAGCCAACGGTCTCAGAATCACATATCTTTAGGGCTTTAGCCCAATTTGTTTATAAAAAGCCCCATGGATTACTTCTTAAATAAGGTAAAAAAATAATTTCCAGTAATAATTTTTTAAATATGATTCAATTTATTTATCTTTAATTTGTTAATCGCTGGCAATTCTAATACTATGTCATATTTAAGAATCTGTCTCCACTGTGTGTGGACCACAAATAATAAGATACCTTATTTAAGGGATAAGATAAGAAATGAAGTTATTTTCCATATTCGTAATAATGCAAAACTAAAAGGTATTTACATCGATCACATTAATGGCTATCATGAACACCTTCACGCTCTGATATCTTTAGGAGGTAACCAAACAGTTTCTGAAATAATGCAAAAAATAAAGGGAGAAAGTTCATTCTGGA
>JAUYCX010000060.1 GCA_030692045.1 Candidatus Omnitrophota bacterium | reverse complement strand
TTGTTCAAAAGCATCATTACAAAATCTTTGGTATTGGTGCGATTGGCGAGATACTCAGTGTGTCCTCCGAGGTTAAAGCCGGCTAAAGCTATTGCTTCTTTTGATATCGGACAGGTCACTAGGCAATCGATTTCTTCGCGGTTAATCAAATCTAATGCTTTATCCAGGTATTCCAGGGAAGCTTTTCCGTATTCAGCCCGAATTTTGCCAAAAGTAAAACCCTTATTCTTTACGTTGCTAAGGTCGATAAATCTATAATCTTCTCTTTTTCCTGTTTTGGCACCAGCTCTTTTAAATACACTCCAATCACCGATGACCACGAACTCCGCCAGGCCTTTAATCCTTGGTAGAGCTTTTGCGATGATGGTCGGCCCTATGCCAGACGGATCCCCGAAAGTGATTCCTACTTTAATCGGACAAGATTTTAATGTAAGAGCGCTTTTTGAGTTCATCTAACCAATTACTTAATCCTTCCTGCATTTTTCTTTCGTATAGATAATTATAAATTGCATCTTGGGCTTCGCTTAAATTCTGTTTTCGGGGAGGGATTATTTTAATGAGCTTAAAAATAGAAAAGGTTTTTTCAAACTTGGCCGGTTTGGATATGCCGTTAATATTTAGCCCAAAAACGATATCTTCTACCTCTTTCATCAACTCGCCCTTGCCCGCCGTCAATTTATTTACCTGTAAAGAATATTGTTGTGCCATCTCATCGAAGGAACAGCCTCTTTTTAGCTCGTTGTATATGTGTGATGCGATTGCTTCATCTTCCGTAGTTAAAGATCCAAATTCCCTTTGTTCGGAGGTCATAAATTCAGCCATATTTTTTTCGTAAAAATCTGTAATCTCTGCCGGGTTTATGATGATTTTGCTCTTCACCTTAATTTCGATGATATTATACATAAGCAATTGTTCCTTTATCCTAGTCTCCAGGTCTGCCTGGACCAGGCCTTGTTGCTTTAAAGACTTTTGAAACTGCGTGTCAGACTCGAATTTCTTCTTAATCTCTTCTATTCTGCCTTTGATTTTATTTTGATCTATATCAAGGCGGCTCGTAGTATACATATCTTTATTTTTTCTGGCTTCTTCCAAAGACCTCTTCGCTTCTTGTAAAATAAGGCGGTCTTCAATTAACCTATTCAATAAATTTAATTTCATAGACTGAATTTTGTTCTCCAGATCTCTTCCTCGGTAATCTGCAGACATCTGCACTCGAGTGAAATTAACGAAGTCATCCAGGTCTTTTTGGGTGATGATGTCGTTGTTGACAATTGCAACTACTTTTTCTTGGGCAAAACTAACGCCGCAAGTTAATATAAGCGTAAAAATTAAAAAATAAAAAAATCTTTTTAAGCAACTAACTAGCTTCATAACGTGCCTCCTGTGGACTAATATATTTCTTAAAATTAGCGATTGCCTCTCTTAGTAACCTGCAGTATAAGTCGAATCCCACGCAGGCAATAAACCCGTGTTGTTCTATGCCTAGGAGGTTCCCCGCGCCTCTTAGTTCTAGGTCTTCCATGGCAATATTAAAACCAGCTCCTAATTGAGAATGCTCTTTTATCGC
>JAUYCX010000044.1 GCA_030692045.1 Candidatus Omnitrophota bacterium | reverse complement strand
ACCATAGCTGTACAGGGAGCAATGCCAAGCAGAATACACCCGGCAAAATAACTGCGCCAAAGCGGCACCTGAAGCATTTTTAAACCTTCATGCATAACAACCGTTCCTGCGCCGTGCATAGAACCCAACAACCAGTCAGCTCCGGGAGGAAGTTTAACAAAATCCACCGCCTCTACTCCAATTAACCCTTTAAACAAGATCCCCAAGAACAAGAAAGCGATGCCGTACATGGTAAAAGGTTTTATTGCCCAATTCACAAAAAGTGTCAACCCTACCGGCTTAGGCGATCTTCCTGCTTTTATAACTTCTGCAAAATCAATCTTTACCATTATAGGATACATCATGAAAAATAGGCAAATCGCAATTGGTATTGAAACGACCGGCGCGCCGCTTATATAGATAGCCATACCATCAAGAAATTTCGCCGCCGCAGGAGCAACCTTGCCAATCAATACGCCTAACGCAATGCATACAAAAACCCACAGCGTAAGATATCTCTCAAAGAAGCTTAAACTTCTTTTTTTATAAACAGTTCTCTCCATACTTGTCTCCTAGTTAAAATAACCTTAATATATATATTCCTGTATAATACAAACCCACAATGATAAATATGGCTCCGGTAATTTTACGAGTGTAGTATTCAAGCCGTGTGATCCTATGAAACCAATGGCTCAAGGATGTCACGCCCAACGCGATGGCAACAGCAAATACAAGAACCGGTAACCCTGTGCCAATTCCGTAAATAAACGGCAGGACAATGCCGCTTTTACTGTTAATCGCTAAAGGAATAAGGCTCCCGAAGAATAAGGCAGCCGAAATTGGACAAAACGCCAGCGCAAAAATAAAACCAAGCAAAAAGGCACCCGGAGCGCCGGACTCCGCAAGCTTATTATGATGCTTTTGTGAAAGTGAGGGTCCCGGCAAACGAATAGTAATTATCTCAAGTAAAATGAGTCCGGTAAGAATTAAAATCGGACCCAAAGCTTTACCCATATACTTCTGTAAGAACTGAGCAACCTGAGGAACGCTTAATAGGGAATTAATAATAATCCACCCCAGAACAGCATACGAAACCATCCGTCCAAACGTATACGCCAATCCTGAAATAAACACAAGCGCCGGATGTGCTATTTTCTTCGATAGAAAAGAAATGGCAGCCACGTTACTGGCTAAAGGACACGGGCTAATGGATGTCAAAATCCCCAGCCACAATGCCGATGCAAAACCTATTAATACCTCTGTCATTGTGCTTCCTTCAATAAATCAGCGACCCCACTCTTCACGTAATCAATAAATTTCTGCTTATTGCCGACATACTCCCAAATCTTATCCAGATTCTTCCATTTTATTTGCTTGCCGTCTTTGACTAAAGACAAAATAAGCGATTTGGTGTAAAGCTGATAATCATTTCCGTAGTGTTCATTACCTTTATCTTCTACGTTTATAACTTTAAACTCCAGCTTTCCGGACGCAAGTGCATCCTTAAAGTTAGCTTCTGTTGACTCCTTTGAATATTGCTCCAGCTTATGGCAGGTAGGGCAACGCATTGTTCCATGAAAATAATAAGCAACAACATACGCGCCTTGTGCATTCTCTCCTGCTTGAGCTAACGGGGAAAGAATTATACCGCTGCTACTTAGTGCAGCAACCGCCAGAAGAGCGAGAAATAGTTTCTTCAATTTTTCCTCCTGTTATTTTTAATGTTGCGCTTTTAATCGAATCTTCATCAACTTTGGTCTTACCTTTCTCAAACCCCAAGTCTTTGAGATTATAGGCTACAACTTTAAAACCGGCGTGTTCAAGTGTCTTCTTTGCACACGAAACAGGACATCCATCGATAGATATGATTTTCTTGGCTGCCTTGGCAGACTCAATCATTCCGGGAATATGTGCCCCGATACCAGCAAGACAAATCATTTTTGCCTCACCACATTTGGCAATCGTCCTACCAATCCGATCAGATAATTCTCCGACGTCAGAACCACCTGAACAAGGAAACACCAATAGACCTGCTTCCTGACACATACAATTTTTAGCTGACATTCTTACCCCCCCTGCTATTTTGAAATGATTTTTTTAATATCGTCTTTACTTAACACCTTACCCGCTGATACAACTGTACCGTCAACAGCCAAAGCCGGAGTCATCATTACGCCGTATTCGGTAATTTTATCGATATCCGTCACTTTGGAAATCTCAGCTGCTATATTGAGCTCTTTTATTGCAGCCTCTGCATTGGCAGCAAGTTGTTTGCACTTCGAACAACCTACGCCTAAGATTTCAATTTTCATCGCTTTGCTCCTTTTGCTATCGGGATTTTACAGCTGAAACTTTTACGCTAGCTACCGCGTCCTCAGTATTCTTAATATCCTCACGGCTAATTTGGTGATTATTTTTGACAACCTGAGCCGTTATGTCGTTAGCCATAGCCTCCATGGGATAATTAGACTGGCTGACTACCTTGACATCTTTAAAACCCGCCATTCTAATAAACTTTAGATACTCATCTTTCTTAATGGCCCCGGCAAGACAACCCACATATGCCTCGATGGATTCTTTAATCATATCCGGCAAATCTTTGACTAAAACCAAGTCCGATACCATAAGACGTCCACTGGGCTTAAGTACTCTGAATGCCTCCTGAAAAACCTTTTGCTTCTGGGGTGAAAGATTAATAACACAGTTAGAGATGATCACATCGACAGAATTATCCTCAATCGGCAGTTTCTCAATCTCACCTAGCCTGAATTCCACATTCTTATAGCCACCTTTTTTGGCATTCGCGCGGGCTTTTTCGACCATCTCGAAAGTCATATCTACACCAATAACCTTACCTGACTTACCAATTTTTTGTGCAGCTAAAAATGCATCAAAACCTGCTCCGCTACCAAGATCTAAAACAATATCCCCTTCCTTCAAAGAAGCAATAGCAACTGGATTACCACACCCAAAACCCAAATTCGCACCTTCAGGGACAGCGTTCATTTCCGCATCGCTATAGCCTACTGTTTTACTTATTGCTTTCGCTTGGCCTGTACCACCACAACAAGAGTCCGCAGAACAGCATGAAGTATTCTGTGTCACTGCTTTTGCATAACCATCCCTGACAATTTTTTTTATTTCTTCCGCTTTTCTTTTCATGTTTTACCCTATATTCCTTCCTGCTTCATTTTTGAGGCGTTTTCTCTATCGATTTGTTTCTTAACCACTTCCCTAACGAAATCAAACGCCGCTTCCTTATCACGATCAATAACGATCTGCTCTACCTTAAGCAAATCGTCCTCCGTAAGATTAATGGTCTTTTTAATTGTCATTTTCACCTATCAACGGACTATTACACCATATATCAATCCTGAAATGGTTGTGAATACTATAATTAAGCCCGCGTATACGAGCGTTCTTTTGTTTCCTATAAATTTTCTCACAACAAGAATGCTTGCCAATGAGATAACAGGGTCTGCGAGCAAATATGCTAATAGAGGTCCTTTCGCCATTCCAAGACCTAAAAACATTTTTGCCATAGGGACTTCTACCAAAGTTGGGAAATACATGAACACTCCAAATAAGACAGCAATAAGGTTGGCAGATAACGTATTCTTACCCATAAAGGTTGCAAGGAAGTTCTGAGGTAAGAGTGCTGTTAAGACTCCTGCAACAAAAATACCGCCTAAGAGGAGTGGAAATATCTTCTTAGTGAAAATCCATGTTTCAGAAAGCCATGCTTTGGTTTCTTCTTTTGTAAAAAATAACTTAGTCAATATTGCCAAGATAATTATCAAACCTAATATGCTAGTATATCTTAAATACCCATTTACCCTTGTTCCTACAATAAGAATGGCTATGAGTGTAATGAAAAATAAGATTAGCCTGTGCTTCTGGAAGAAAGGTAACTTTTTCGTATCCTTGACTTCAACGCTAACAAGAGCAGGGGTTGCTTTTTTCTCCTCTTCCATATCTTCTTTCTTAAATATTGTCGATATTATTATGCCAATTAGAATTGCAAAAGTAACAGACAGGATTATTCTAGCAAGAGCAAGGTTCCACCCCAAAACACTTCCTGTAAAAAGAATAGCCATTATATTAGTTGCAGGAGCAGTATATAAGAAAGCTAAAGCAGGACCTATACCTGCACCCTTCTTTTTTATCCCTGCAAATAAGGGTAGGATTGTGCAAGAACATACTGCCAGTAGCAGACCTGCGATAACGGATAGAGGATATGCCTTATACTTGGGAACTTTTTGACCAAGGTACTGAGTAATTTTTTCTTTCGGAAGCAGAGCTGACATGGCACCTGCAATGAAAAATGCTGGAACAAGACACGTTAACACATGGGCAGAGGCATACTCTATTACGGCTTTTATACCTGCAATAAATAAATTAGTTATTATCATTTGGTATAGCCTCCATTTAACAGTTTTTTAATCTCCGTTAACTTCTTTACTTGATCTTACAACAACCGCCTTCGATCCTGATCGCTTTGATATTCACCAAACCATCAGCTATCTTTCTGTGGGCCAAAGATATAATCCTCGAAAATGTCGGCCGCGAAATCCTCATCTTTTTAGCGGCATCAATCTGCTTTAAGCCTTCAAGGCATGCGAGTCGAACAGCTTCAAATTCATCAAGCGTTAAATAAACATCTTCTAATTTGCTCAGCGGCTTACATAAGGGCTTAAAACACCTCTCCCCCGGTTCACATTTTACCCATCTTGTTTTTTTAGGCCTCATTGATACTCCTTAGTTATGAACATATGTTCATAACAAGTTTAGCATATTTATTCAACGTGTCAATAAAATTTCCTAAAGTCATCCCGGAAACAGCTTGGTAAACTCCGTTAGAGAACTTCGTTCTTTTACCCTGTTAGAAAATTCTTTTCTAACGGGGCGAGCAGTATGCGCCGACGATGGCATTTCCGCCAAAGACGGATCAGCCTCAGGCCGAAAACCACCGTCGGCTTCTTTATTCTCACCACCCCGAAATTTCGGGGTGGCTTTCTCTAACGGGGTAAAAACATAAAACCTGAAATTATTGGCTCAAATCCGCCGAGGATAAAACCAATATTTCAGGTTTTATTAAAAAACCGCTATTGATTCAGAAATAATTACTTCGAAGCAGAAGTAATTTTTAGAAATAATTAATATGGCTCCAAGAGATTATTTTTTCTTCATTTCCTTAAAAACCGGGTCAAAATTTTCCGGTTTCATGAAATGGCTAACGATGTTAAAGAATGGATTAAGCAGCGGATTTCGATGTTTCATATAAAAATAAAGACGGATAAAATTAAAGCCGAGCCTTCTTTTTGCCTCATAGCTCGTCGCCCCCATTTCATATTTTTTAATTCCGTGCGTAATACACCACTTCATCAAATCACGAAACCGTACAAAGTAAAGATAGTGCTCGTGCGCCACTGAATAGTCAAAACCAAGATAATAATCTATAAAATACTCCCCTGAAACAAGGCAAAACGCAAATGCTACTACCTTACCCTCAATTCTCCACAGGAAATACTTAACCTCTTTCGGCATATTCCGGGAAACATTCTTAAAAAAATCCATAGGCACTTTCTCTAAGCCTATATCCCGTTTCTCGTGTGTCTGTAAGTATAGTCCGTACACTTGCGGTAACACATTATCTTCTAATGCATCTGTAACTTCTAAATCAATCTTCGCCTTGCCATCGACTTTCTTGAAATTTCTCTTTAAACCCTCTCTCGAGGTGCGGCTTAATGTTTTTAAATACTCGTCGAAGCTAATAAAGCTAACATCTATATCCGTAGATGGCAGACTTTCAACCTTAGAAAATCCTTTCTTAAGTAATGGCTTGAAAATATCATCGTAGTCACGGGTAAAATCTTTAAAAATAAACATTGATGCTTTTTCGTTTTTTGCTATCTTTTCCATGCAATCATAGATTGCCCTCATTACGCGATCGCTGTCTCTGGCAATACCTATTCTACCCATTCCCATAGGTAAACCGCACACTAGAACCTTAGGGCACAAGATATTCGGCAGAAGCTTTTTAATGGAATCGAAAATGAGCTTAAGGGGCCCTCGGACCGTCATATCGAGAGCAAACCGCATAAGAAAACAGGAAGTGGTGCCTATCGCAACACCGTTATCGTACACAACGATATAAAAGAAAGAAAATTGCTCAAAGTTTGATTCGTCAATGGATTTAAAAAAATAGTAGTTTTCTAATGCTCTAGGGAAAACGCTATTCCAATCCTGCGGCGGGATTTTTTCTATTTTTCTTACTACCGTTGTCTTAAGGTTTGATTCTACTTTCACTCTGTTTGGCCTCTTACTTTTGCCTCGAATAATATTATCCTGCCGCAACCAGCATAATTCCAAAAACTACACACGCAATCCCTAGCCAACGGACTATGCCAATCTTCTCCTTTAGAATGAACGTTGAAGCCAATGCAATCAAGACATAACGCATACTATCCAAAGAAAAGGCAAAGTTTAAGTCTGCCTTGGAAAGGACAAAGAGCCAGAAACCCAGAGAAAAGATGCTCAAGAGAAAACCGATCCATACCCGAGGAATTCTGATTAATTGCACTATAAATCGAAATACCTTGCTGACGCTATTGATACGCAACCCTAAATGATTAATGGCGGATTTCAGGAATAATTGACTAATAGTATCGCAGATATCAGTCAAAAATATAAGACTTATGATAAAGAAAATGCTTTTTCTCATGTGGCTATTTCCTTACGCCTGCTGCTTAACGAAACAAGTATTACTCCCACCAGTATAAGACATATGCCAAACCACCTGACGAAAGATATTGTTTCATGGAGAAAAATCATTGAAACTATGGGGACACCGATATAGCTGAAACTTGCTACGGGAACTGCTACACTCAAATCAATTTTGGAAAGAATAGTTGACCAGATTATGAATAGACATATAACAGAAAATAAGGCCGCCCATAGAAATGGCGAAGGGATAACTGTTTTAAGAAAAACAATACCGTCACCAAGTGTGTTGATTTCTAGAAGATTTGCAGATACGGTGCTCTTTTTAAAACAGAACTGGACAAAAGTTTCCAGCACATCGGTGAAAATAAGAAACAATAATATCTTTAAAGTAACTTGTTTTTTAACAGCCATTTTACTTTTGCTGAAATTAAAAAATAGCTTTAATTCTTCTTGGGAATCAAAGCTACTATCTTCTCTATTTGTTTATTCTCTCTCGGCGAATACCCCGTGGCTTGCCACGGGGATGAAGCCGAAATCGTAAACGTAGTTGACCTCATTCCAAGGCAATGAATGAACCAGTGATAATATTAGTATAGAACATACTCCGCTCACTTGCCGCGG
>JAUYCX010000042.1 GCA_030692045.1 Candidatus Omnitrophota bacterium | reverse complement strand
TAACCATTCATTAACTATTCGTCAATTTAGTGAACAGTGTGAATAGTATGAACAGTCTGAATAGTTTTTTAGAGGCCTGCTGGTTCAAGATATCTTTTCATTAAATCATCAATCTCACTTTTTTTAAAATAGTATACAACTCCTTTGCTTTGTTTTATTTTTTTATGTAAACCAAAACCCTTGAGCTTATAACCAATCCATGAAGGTTTCATTCTGTCATCTACATCTTTCGCCTCTAAGTAGTCCTTCATCTTTTCTTTGATCTCGTGATTAGGGTATTCGCCGTCCGCGGTTACCATATCCCTGAGAACCTTTAACAGAGCCATAGTCCAATCATCCAAACTAATATCAGCAGATCTATTTATTTGTTCGTTAGCAAAAGATTTGAGTTTGTCCATTTCGTCAGGGTTATCTTTAAATATAAATTTGCCAATCGACAGTATTGGGATCCACAAATCATTATATCTATTATTAGCTATACTTATCTCTGGATCTTTTAAATAGATATCTTGAATATTTGGAAAATAATAAAGGGCAAATGAATACAGTTCATGTCTTATCCCTGCCCAATCTTCAGAAGTTTCCGTATCTATAACACGCCCACGATTAGTCATAGCCCTAAGCATAATAATAGTAATAGCCCTACTATTCAAAACATCTTCCAAACCTTTCGTATTGACAATTATCTTTGGTGAATAAACCTCGTAATAACGACTATAGAAACCTCCTGATTTTGTGGATTCTTGACGGCCCACGGAAGCGCCTTTAGAGTGCCCTGCATTTAATAGAGCTCTTAATGTTTGATTTTTCTTTGGATCGTTTAATTCGTCTCCTTCATCAATGACTAATGTACACCTTAAACTCTCCACATCCCTAAATAAAGTTGCTTCTGAAATACCAACCGAAACTATACCATTGTACGCCATTCGAGCAGTATATCTCGCGGTTTTTGATTTACCAGTACCAGGTAATCCTAGAATTCCTAAATAAGGATATGCCTCAAAGTTTTGATGTATATATGTCCCCATAGTCCATAATGGCATAACTGTGTACCACCCTTCTTCCTTAAATTCGGAATATTTCTGATAGATTGCCCTTATATTTTGATATGTTTTTATCGGATCAGGTCTGTATCCGTTTATGAATTCTTTTATTTGTTTATGGCCCCATCGAATCGAAGGATTTTTTATCGGAGGCATCGCGTTAACAAGAAGACCGTGTTTTTCATAAAAGTCTCTTTTATTATCCAAGATCAACATTTTTCTATCACTAGTCACAACAAGAAATATTTGTCTCACAGGCTCTTTATCTCTTGGGTCCTTTGAGGGCAGTAAAACAGGGTTTGTAAAATATCCTGTGCCTTTTATGAAATCTTGCGAAGGGTTAAAGAAAACATAATCTTCGCAAGTCCTCAGCTGCTCCTCTAATTCTACTTCTTCAAGAGTCTTTGCTTGCTTTAATAACTTTATAAAATCTTCCCTGGTATTTCCAAGTATGAAAAAATCAGTAATGTCTTTTTTCTTTTTACCGTCAGGCATATCTGGTAGTCTTATCATTTTTGCCTTCGGTAATTCTTCTAATCTTTTACCAGCTCCATGGAAACCTCTTTCGTCATTATCATAACAGATGTAAAGCCCAGTGAGTTCGGCCAATTCCTTTAACCATTCTTTTTTAAATGTGCCTGCACCGGAAGTATTTGTTATGGCAGGTATGCCTTTGGATTCTAAAGCAAGACGATCTAATTCGCCTTCACACATTATAAGGTAAGGCTCTTTAGGAGAGATTATATTTTCCCATCCATAAAGCTCTGCGTGCGCCCCAGCTGGATCATACCAATATTTTCCTTTACTAGAAATATCGTCCGGGTCCTTTCGACATTTAAAGAAAATTATCTCACCTGTCCGATTAGGGATAGGGATAGTGATACCTTGACCATTCCACCCGATTAAATGTTTGTTTAGAATTTCATCGCTTATCCCTCGCTCATTCAAATATTTTTTGATTTTTTCTGGTAGGTTTTTGTGATATGATTGTGCTTTCTCTTCTAAATCCTTATTCATCCTTCACCTCTCAATAGTTATACATCAAAGTTTTCAGGTCTTTGATCTCTCTAACAAAATTATTCGCACTCACCATATCATCTTCGTTGTTATAAAAAGATTTGATCATTTCTTGAACGTCTTGGTGATTAGCGCTTACTTCAAAAATAAATATCTTTCGCTTGCCTTCATTTTTTATACCAGTTACCTTCAACTGAAATCTAGCTCGTAAATAACAAGCGAGATAAAAATCTGAACAGAGATATTCTATAGGCATTTTTTCCTTCCTGAAAGGTTATCGATTGAGAGAAGTATTCGGTGAGGTACTGACATTTCTTATCCTTTCTTATCTAAAACAAAAAAATCCGAATCGAAGACTTCCGCTAAAAGCCATGTCAACGATTCGGATTTTTCAGGTAAACTTAATTATCTTAAGTTTTTAGATTTTGATATTGTAAGTAGTCTACCATGAGGACCTCGACCTGTCAACTAAAATTAGCATGCTCCTTTTTTGATCCGGGCAATCTGATTGACGAATAGCCAATTATAAGATATTATTATTAAAAGAAAGGTTCTCGTATGCACCTATTCAAAGTAACCAGATCCTTAATTCACGACCTTGCCCCATACACACCAGGCACAATCCATGAGTTTATCTATTCTAAAGACATACAACAGCTCATGGAGGAAGGCGTCCTAGTGCCCTTAGATGAACAGACCAAAGAAGAACTCCAAAAAAAGCGTTTGGAAATGGGATTTGATAAAAACTGCACTGAGTGGCAGCCCACAGACGGAATCGTAAAAACGCTCTGTCCTAAGTGCGAAAAGCGGGTCGAGGTCCTCAAAGAGGAAACATCCTTTTACAAACCGGCTGACGGCGAATTTATTATGAAACTTGAGATCTGCGCAACGTGCAGGAGTACTCTGAGATCGAAGGCCAACCGTGACGAATGCAACCAACTCCAGGAAGCGATCAAGAAAACTCCAACTTTGTCATTGCTGAGACCCGGGCGATTCGCACGAGTGCGGCCTGACGGTACGCTCCAAATTAAACTTATCAAAGATATGACGTAGTTTTTTTTGCTCAAAAGCGCCATTTTTATTTTTATTTCGTGTATGTGTATGGCAAAGACCCCTCTTTTGACGTACCCTATTTTTCGCATTTTTACTTATTCTCATCATTGTAAGTGTTTTTAGCTCTCGCTTCCTCAATGTTTTCGCACAGTTATAACAACTCAGAAAAGCTGGCTCAGAAGTCTCTTGTTTTGCGGAGGATTCGCAACCTTTGGCTCAGCCCTCCAAAACCCCTGTTATTTTTGGCAGCTTTCGTGAGGCTTTATTTGCTAATATAGCAGGTCTTTTCAGCTCTTTTTTTTGTTCAGCGCATTGACTAATATATAGTAATTATTTATTTCTTCGGGTGTGCTCTCTTCAACAATTTTTATGAGCTCCTCTTTCTTCTGACTCAGTTTTCTTTTCTTCGATTTCGGATTCATAATATGCTCCTTCGTTATCGTGCATGTTTCAATGGCTGAGCCAAAGTGTAAAGGCAATGGCCAAGAGCCCGATGACCACGCTTATTGTTGTTATTCTATAAAGAGGCTTTTCCCTGCAGGACGGTGTTGGACGATAAATCAAATCGATTAAGCTACCTATAATTTTATTCAGATTCATTGTTCTCCTCTCTTGCCCCAAGACAAATAAAAAAGGGGCAGGTTTTTGTTTCTGCCATTCGCTCCAACGGTCAAGTTAAAAACGTCTGGCCAGCCTGCCCCCAGAAAGCACTTCGTGCTTTTGCGGACATAGTTGTCCTCTTGACCGTTGATTTGTAATTCAGGAATCTATATGTTTTTTTCTGTTATCAAAGAACTAATGTATTAAGCACATCAGCCTATAAACGATAAAGGCTCTGGCTTGTCTTTGTTATGATCCCTTCTCTTCCTCGAGCTGCCAATGGCCATGCTCATCTTTTACGAAGCACACAGCCTGAGAAATAACATCGCCGCTTACGTGGCCGGTTAACCTCCCACCAAACGTTCTGACCAGCCATCCGCCATAAACTCGAAGTCTGTAGGTATCTAAATTTATTTCTTCCTCTTTGCTTACTTCTTCCCACTTGCGTGGATATTTCTTCTTCATGATAAAACCTCCTATATTCTTTATTTTATATCTGACGGCCTAAAAATTTCCTTATACTGATTAATCTCTTTTTCCGCCAACATCTCTACTACTTCTTCTAAATCTTCCGGAAACACATCATAATACCTCAGTGTCGCAAAAGGTTTACTTTTGCTACGGTCGGTTTATGCTGCGCTAACGGCATTTCATGAGCTTTTTGGTCTATTTTTTAGACAATATGAATTCGCCTATTTTATTAATTTTATTAACCAGTTCTTCTTTATTTTGCGCCCAATCTTCTTTGTCAAATTCCTCCCAACACGATTTAGGAGGATGTATCTTCCACATAATCCCATGAGTCTTGTCCGGCATAGGATAGATTCTAATTGCTTTAGTCTCAACTACTGCTTTCATCTTTCACCTCCCAAATGAAGATAAGTTTATGTTTACTAATCTTTCCTTAACTTCTCTTGTATTTCTAGTTCATTCTCTAACCTATCAAAGAAATCTTTTACGGTTAACCCAACTAAGTATCCCCCACCTCTAACATTGCGTTCATCGATTTTTAATATGACTTTCGTTTCCTTATCGTTTACTTTCTCTAACCAAAAACCATAACTAACGCCTACCGCAAGCTCAAAAGTAGCACCCCCACTAACCATTATCACACCTTTTTCAAAATCTTTTTCATAAATAACCTGCGCTCCATCATTCAAAAGCTGAACTATGGCTGAGAAAACATCTTTATATGAGTAATTAAACCTCTCCTCTGAAATACGCCTAGAACGTTCCACTGTATTTTTCATTCTTATATGCAGATTACTCACTGCACATCCACTAATCAATACTGCTAATGCTAATAAAGTAACCATCTTCTTCATTTTTCCACCTCAATGTCCTTATTACCAACGGCTATTTCTCTTTCTTATTTGAGATCTCTAAGATCTTCAACTCCCTCAGAACTATAATATCTCGCCTTCGTGCTATACCCCGTTAAAATACCATTCTTAAAATCGCATGTCCAATGATCAGGACCAGACCAAGGAATTGACCAAGTTTCATAAACATCTTCTCCGACTTTATGTTTAGACCAATAGACGGGGACTTTCTGCATATATAGAACTTGTAAAGTAGTCATCCCTACTTCCAATCTTCCGTTGATAAAACTATCTTTTGTTTTCTCATCCCAATCCTTCTGTTTATTAAATATGTTAGTCATAACTGTCTCGTTGTTAATATCAACTGTTTCGATAGCAAGAGGAGCTGTAGCACATCCAGACAAAAACATTACTGCGATTAATAAACATATTGATTGTTTCATTATTTCTCCCTTAATGTCTTAATTGCCCAAACAACTAATAATTGTTTTTTATTCATTTATACTTTCCATTTTAGAAATAAATTGTTTAATTGATCTGTTTTAATCACTTATTTCGGTCTCTTGGAACCAACCTATAACCTCGTGACCTCATATAATTAGCATACTCTCTATTATAGGCACTTGCCCCCACAAAACCCATCATTGTTCCTTCTGCCATCGAACCACCCATTCCACCTGAACCAGCGTTAGCATAATGACCTGCTTCTTGATTCGATATGCTCTTCGCCCTATAATGTGCTTCATAAAGATCTGCGTCTATTTCTGCCTGTGTCTTATTCGGATGGTACCACGCTTTACCAGTTGCGCAACCTGAAGTTAAAAACACTATCATTACCAAACTAACGACTATTAACTTGTTCATTCTATGACTCCCTTCGTGCCAGCATCTCTGCCGCCTCTTCTAGGTCTTCCGGAAACACATCAACATAATACCTCAGTGTCGCAAAAGGTTTACTTTTGCGACATACAACTAACGTTGACATCAGCTGCCGCGTTTTTGCGGTCGACTGGATAAAATGGTTATAGGTTATTTTTTTCTTCTTTTATTTTTGTTTGTTGTCCTTCTTTTAAAAATTCTTTGTATTGTTTAATTATTGAGCTATTCTCGTGAAGAGTAGGTTTAAGGTTTTCTTTCTTTATTTTCTTTTCAAGCAATTTTTCAGAGAATAACTTCATATTGAGAATAAACATATCTAATGGGTAAACCGTACCACCTTGCCGTTTTGCAAATTCACACCCCTCTTTCCAATTTTCAATACCCGCTTTAAATGCGAGTTCCCGAAGTTGTTTCTTCTCCTCGCTTTTTTTATTGATTACCGTAATAATAATAGTGCCGCCAGCACCAACGATTGCGCCCAATACGGTATATATGGCTGGGATTAATTTTTCAATTATATCTTTTATTTCAGGACTCATATTTTTACCTATAACATCCCAAATCAACGGCGCGGGTTGGCGTCCGCTACAGCCGCTGGGTAGGGCACACATAATCAGGCCAAGTTAAACGATAGAATAGGAACATCTTTGGGAATCGATGGATCTTTAATTTCACTAATAACTCCTTTGGAAAGGGCGAAAGCAGGATCTTTACATTCGCCTTGAGAGAACAAGGCGCGGACCTCTTGAGTGGTTAATTTGGTTCTCTCGGTTATGATTCCAGATATCTTGGATTCAGATAAATCTATACTGCTTGATATTTCAGTTAATTGACTTTTGTTTAAAAAAGTATTCGCAGCAAAATTCCAATTGATCCCGTGGAATAAGAATGATGAATGTACAGAAGCATATCGAGTGTCGGCGGCAAGGAAAATAATGTTTGCTATCGAGTCTATACTGCCCGTGTTATGCATAATAATTTCAACAGGCAGTGCACGGAGAAAGTTATACAAAGCAATCCCAGGTTCTACTTGACCACCAGTAGAAGAAAAAAGACAATAAATTGTGTCTGGTTTCTCACGGTTTATTATGTCGGAAAGTGCACTCATTATTGCTTTTACTTTAATTTCGTTTATTGCATCGCAATAGTTCACATAAATTACCTTTTTGGGGTTGTCCATTTTTAGGGCTCCTTTATATCAGTTTTTACTGCCTAACAATTAATATACGAACTTCTTTTTTCTCTGAAATTTCCTTATAGTGATTAGATTACCTCCCCGTCAACATCTCTGCTGCCTTTTCTAAATCTTCTGGGAACACATCCACATAATCTATTCTACAGCTCCCCAACTTCGCTTTAAATACATAAAGCGAGGTTTATCTCATCCTCAATTCATACTTCTGGACATTATCCTGTAGAAAACTCCAGCCCCAACCTATAAGCTTACCATTATCAAAAACAAGAGGAGTAAGTTCATCCTCGCTAGTATTAGTATCGGATTTCCTAACATCTGTAACATAATATAAAACTTCAAATATCTTATCATCTTTACCCCGCAAAATTTCGTTTCTATATGGATTGTTAATTTTCATGCTTTCTACAGGTGTTTCTGCCCAATTTCCGTATTGATATAATGCAACTTTTGCTGTTTTTGTTTCGGTGCCCATAGCATTTAAAGCTTCATTCTTTGTCATACCTATAGAGAGTCTTAATAAATTCTGCCTATTTGCTGAAGTCATATCCTGCAAGGTAACAGTAGTTGCACAACCACTAATCAATACCGCTCCCAATAATAACACAATTGCTTTTCTCATCTTTCACCTCACACCGTTAATAATTCCGCACACTCCTTACTTTTCCGCCAGCATTTCTGCTGCCTCTTCTTTAGCAATATTATCCCCAAGTAACTATTCATTGTTTTTTTCGCCCCCCAAATTGTTTTTGCCCGCGAGTATGATATGACGCCACATCTATGTTTTATTTGCTTTTTTCTATTTTTTTAAATCAAGTTTAATTCTAAAATTTTGATTTTAATTTCAAATTTAATTTTCAAATTTTCTCAAAAGAAAGAAAAATCCCTTCCAGATCACTCGGGTGCCGCGATACTGCCCACGCCCATTTGCCAAAACCGCCGTGCGCGTTGACCGCCTGCACCCATTCATCAAGGAAATCACGCTTGACTTTATTCCGTTCATCGTCTTTTCCTTTTGTTTCCAGAATTAGCTGGGTGCCATTGGCTAATTTAACAATAAAATCCGGCCAATATTTCCTGACCACACCCTGAAAGTTATACATAACCTCAAAACCCAAGTGATCATTTTTTACCCATGCGGAAACATACTTGCTTTTATCTAGCATATAGGATTCTGCCGCCTCCCACGTGCTGTCATATACGCAGAAATTAATATGCGATTTATCCGTATATTCGCAGGGCCTGCTTGTATACCATGTCCTCATATCGCCGGTTGAACGTATCGGTTTAACCGTG
>JAUYCX010000091.1 GCA_030692045.1 Candidatus Omnitrophota bacterium | reverse complement strand
CTTTATCTGTGTCAAACCGTTGCCTTAAAAATGCGCACGCCTCATCATCACAGTCTGCTATCCGATAGTCGTTTCTGCTGATATTAACTAAAAATGCTCCACACCCACCTGCGCTATCAAATATCACAACATTTTTTTTATTACTCAACAAATATGGTTGAATAGAATTATAAACTCTGGTTACCAGCTTTTCCGGGGTATAATATCCCCCCAATTGGACTTTTTTATATTTAGGCAAATGTTCCGCTGTATGTGCTTGCATAATGATCACCCGATTATTTCAAGCAATGTTTGAATAATTTGAACAATATCGTGATTATGACGTTTGGAGGCCATGCCGAAAACTTTCATTAAATTTAAAAGATTCTGAACGTTACTTTGACTAATAACATATCTTAGCTTATCCCCTGAAACAGATGACTTACCCAAAAGGTCTGACGAATTCGTAAAAGATTTTAGTGGCATACAAAAATAAACCATGGGCTGAACACCGGAAGCATATTGTTGTTTCTGGATAGAAACCTCTATCTGCGTTTCATCTAAAGTTTCAACCATAAAAAGTGTAGGCAACTTAATGCTGGTTTCTTCAAAATGGACCCCATTAATACTAAGTTTCGAATGATGCTCAACGCTAATTACTTTTTCATCAATAAACTGGGTATATTTCCGTATTTCATCAAGTAAGCATTTGACTTCTTCTTTTGGAATAAGATTCAGCTCAATAGCTGTATAAAAAATTTCTGACAATTCGTAAGGATACTTAATTTTTCCATTACTTCCGATAAAAGATTTTTTATTTAACTTCGTGTTCTTTTCTTCACCCCCAACATCTTTGACAGGAACATCATACCCTATTTGCCATTCTAAATATGCTTGTTCGTCAAAAAGGCATTCTCTTGTCGAAAAGGTTTCGCCAAAATCTAATCTATTTTTTCTTTTCTTAAATCTAAATTTTCCAGAGTTAGTGGCAGGTATAATCAGCCAAATATTTTTTTCTTTAACAAAATATTCCACCTTTATCTCCTTACGTTAAAGGGTGTATACAAATTGTATATACCCTTGTGTTCCAAAGTTTTTATTTTCCAGTTCTATGGTTTTCGTCAGGCTTAATCTTAACTAATCTTTTATTAGCAAGTGAACAGTATCTTTCTTGGACTTCAAATCCAATAAATTTTCTATTAAGTTGTTTAGAAGCAACTGCCGTGCTTCCGCTTCCAATAAAAGGGTCAAGAATTAAATCATTTTCTAAAGTAGTCATGTCCATAATTTCTTTTATAAAATGCTTCGGTTTTGGAGTTGGATGATCAATAAAACCTTCATCCGGTTCAACCATCTTGCCTGGCGTATCTTTAAATATATCCGTTTTCCACTTTACAAGTTTCGGATTCCCTTTTTTAAAAACAAAACAGGACATATATTTTGTAAAGCCTATGGGAGAACGAACACTTCCTTCAGGACAATATAGCACAAATTGCCAAAAATAAGTAAACGGGTTATTTTTAAAAATGTCCGGGAGATATTTTGTACTAAAGAAGGTAATAAAATAACTATCGTCTTTAAGAACGCGGTAACAGTCCGGGAGAACATTATAGAAGAAGCTCAAATCTTTATCATTTTTAATTCCATTCTTATTAAGGCCATAAGGAGGATCTGTAATGACGCAATCTATTTTCTTATCAGGTATTGATTTAATTAATTCGAGACAATCGCCGCAGATGATTTTATTAATAAAATCATCTGGATATTTATAAGTCTCTACCTTATTTTCAGTCACTGCTCTCCTTAGCCATTCTCAAACTAAAGCCCGCTCTCTGTATTTTAATACACTCGCCAGCGTAAGCGGGTTTGGATCCTCAATATCTACTGAAGACCAGGCATCCATCATGTAACGCTCAATGTAAGCATAGGGTAGATACCCATATCCTTTCTCTCCCCATTTTCCCCAAGAATTTTTAAACTTGACTAATTCCTTTTCATCATCATAGCCACAAGCTGCAATCGCATGGCCGCCTAAACTTCTTTCGCCTTTTTTAGGCAAAGGCACAATTCCGCTCTTTGTCTTAAGCATTCCTTTAAAAACCTGGACACCCAAGACTGCCGGTCCTTTTGTCGCCACGCTCATACGTAATTCATTCAGATTAAGTATACGGGCATAGGTAATAATGCAAAATTTTTTTGCATCTTTAACGGCTCCTGGCTTGGCCTTGTTCTTCTGGTGGGGCTGATATGGCCAGTAATTCTCCCGGCAGACCCCTTTATTCTCAAGTGCCTGCATTGCCGCGCGAATCGTCGTGCCTTCTAATTCTGGCATGTCGTCAATTTTTTTGCATTCGCTATAAAGAAAGCGCGGGGAAAGTATTACTAATTTTTGATAGTCAAGTAACTCTTGATATTCCTTCATCCCGGTAACAGTAGCAAATCCTACACAAACCCCTTCCTCTCCTTGATCCCTGACCGGCGACATCTTCGGCGCCCAATCAATCTTTTTGGGAAGTTTTTTCAAGGGTAGATACGCCCGCATTAAATAATCTCTATCATCAAATTTATCTCTGATACAACCGAATCTACTCATTTACTTTTCCCCTTTCTCCCCACTTGGCTGTTTCATTCACCAGGGAGTTCCATGCAAACCCAAATCCAAAGGCTGTACAGAATAATTTAACCAAGCCTTCTACCCCTGGCCCTGTTTGTGTAATCTCAAACTTTGGGAAAATAAATAATGTAGTGATCAGGCCTAAAATAAATGCGGCTAATGCCGATAACCAGTATCCATTCTTAAATTCCTTGACCTTACCCTGTTTTAGCTTTCTCAAATATGGCGCTAATGTCCTGGCCAAGACCCCGAATAAAATGCCTAAAAGTTTTAAGGCAAGCTCCATCTTTAGGTCTCCTTAAGGTTTTTAGATTCCTTTTCTTTTAGATCGTTGGCGCGTTTCATCTCAGTACCAATGTCTTTAGCCACATTTACTACCCGCTCAAGCGCCTGCTTGAGCTCTTCCCATTGTTTCTCGTCAAATTTAAGCCAGGGCATAAGATTCTTTCTCCTACCTCACCACCTAAACCCGACTCCCGCCACTATAGACACTTCTTTCTGCGACCTTAGCGCCCGGATAAAAGCTTCCCCTTGGCCCTCGAGGATCCTTCTTGATAGTTTAACATCTATTCCTAAATCTTCGCCAATTTTATTTTCCAATCTCATTTCTAGATTAAGATTTTTATCTAACTTGCCCCATGCCCCGAAGATAACGCTATTGATCTTGCCTTCTGTGTAGGGCATCTCGAATAACAACCCCATTTTTTTGTTTACCTTCCAGCTGCCGAATAGCGTAATTGTTTTTTTACCTGGACTCGCGCCTACGCCTATCTCGTAGTCTAACCCTCTTCCCACAGGCTTTCCTACACTTACTTTAAAGTCAAATTCTGATTCTATTTCTTTATTTAAGACATACTTAATCCTGTGTTTTTCGGTTATATCCCAGTATCCCTTCAGGGTAATGGTTTTGGTTATTTTTTCCTTTTTCCCCCGCGTGGATTTTTCGTAAGTATATACGAGTTCGTTCTGCTTATCTACTTCCCAGTCGCCCTGCAGGGTTATTCTGTCGGTTATCCCCTTTTCTTTTTCTATATTGAATGAAAGCCGGTTATGTTCATCGGCCTGCCATCTGCCGCCAAGTTTTACGATATAAATATGGTCATTCCCCTCGCTATCCTTTGAAGTCACTGCAAAAGATAACCTATTGTCTTTGGCGTCTATAAGCTCGCTCTCTACGGTAAGCTTATTCCCGGCAATCTGGTTGCCCCACTTGTCTAAGGTAAGCACGAGATTATGCTCATCATCTAAGGCCCATTGGCCCTTGAGCTTAACTTGTTGCGGGATATCAGATGCCTGCGATTTTTTTACATGGTAGGTAAGGCAGTTATTCTCGTCTATCTCAAATTCCCCATCGAGAACGGTCCTAAACCAGGGCAGCTCTGACTCCTTGCCTGTTTTTTCATAGACGAGCCTGTTATGCGGATCTATTTCGTATCTTATTTTTTCTGTTTTTTTCATGCTGTTACTTGTTTTTCCTGCTCAGGAGAACCTTTTTGGGTTTCAACAACTTTAATTGCAAGTGGTTTATCACCCCATAGCACATGCACAAGACCCTTCCTGATAAAATCTTGTTCTAATTGAAAATCCCCATGTCCTTTTGGAATATAGCACCCTCTTTTGAGAAGAACCTTATCAAAGCTATAGCCCAATACCTGAGACATTTCATAAAGCAAATCGGTTAGGAGCTCATTTGATTTTTCGCTGCAAGAAGATAATTTTGCGTCGTAATCCTTAGCCTTTGGATCTTTGGGATAATTTGTAAAATTGTCGTGTAATAGCTTCCAGGTTTCTACGACCTTTTTATGTTTGTAAAATTCGATGTCAATCATGTTTAGGGCTTCAACATGGGCTGGATACAAAGGTGTCGCTCTCGTCGCCATAAGAGCTCTGAAAACTTGCATTTTTCTAGTCTTTGCTTCTTTTCTTTCTTCAATGAATTTTTGAATCTGGATAGCTAAAATAGGCGCTACTAGAATGGCTAAGATTACTAACAAGTCGCTTATAGTCATAATTACCCCCTACTCGTGTATCGGTCTTTTGAGTTGTCTTGTTTCAATAAAATACTCCATATCTTCAAATATGGGTTTAAATTCGTCTTCGGGTATCTGATATTTTCTTAAATAGGCTCGGGCTTCGTCAATCTTATCTTTGCTTACTTTTCCGCTTTCTCTCAGTTTAGGAAATTCCTCTTGAAATTTTAAGTGAAGTGGTTTCCCATCTTCGGTTTTTTTATCGTGTAAGGATCGGCTGGCTTCCGTTCTAATTGTGTCCGCTATATCCCCAAGAATATACAAATCTATTTTTCTTGTTTCAGCTTCTATTTGGGCATCACTCCAGTTGGCTTTTTTCAATAATTCTCTAGCTCGTTCCCGTTTTTTTATCATCTCGTATTGAAGATTGTCGCTAGCAAATCTCCCCGTTTCCAAAGCAGAAGAAATATTACTAAAGGCTAAGGTTTCATGCAGTAAATTCACCTCTTTTTCAATATCTCTCTTGGTTTCCTTCATTTCGGTCAAGATCATCCTTAGATTTTTTATGTCTAGTTCTTTGAGCCTATCGAAGCCATAAAATGCTAAGCCACAAATTAATGTAATACTCATATATGTTGTGAATGTTCCGGCTCCAAGCTTTCCCTTATCAAGAAAATAAATTCCAAATATAAGCAAACTACACAAAATGATAAGCCCGATTATCTTTTCCATAATATTCCTTTCCTCAATTTATTTTTCAAACTCCACCTCTTGCTGCACCCTCAGCGCATCTTCCTGCGTCAGTGTAGATAAATACCTCAGCGTCATCGCCGGGCTGTTATGCCCCAGGTGATACTGCAGCGCCTTAGGGTTTCCGGTCTTACGCAGCCGAATAATCGCGTCAGAGTGCCTTAGTAGATGCGGAAACACCCTCTTTTCCATCCCCGCGGCCTCTCTGGTCTCATTCAGGATCTGCCAAGCCCTTGACCTGTTTATGTCAAAAAATCTCATCCTAGGCTCAATCTTGACCCTGTAGGCATAAGATTCTAGCTTCTCCTTCAAATTCACCGGCAGCGCCACCATTCTTAGCTTTTTGCCCTTTCCTATTATCTCCATGGCCGGCTTTCCTTCAAAATTCCTTATTGCAGCCGGCGTTAGCGCTAGTGCTTCCGAGATCCTAACCCCGGTTTGGAATAAAAGCGTGATCAAAAGTCGGTCCCGCTCTTTCTTGCAGGATCCTACGAGCTGTCGGACATCTTCCTCAGTTAGGTAGCTTACAGGAAGATTTACCCTATTAAGCGCCATCTTTCTTTGAACCAAGGCGTTATTCATAACCTATACACTTCCCACTTTTGTTTAATTTCCCTGCTTGTTTTTTGGTGGTTTTTGATCTTATTACCTTACCGACCGCTTAAAATTAAACATTCTTGCTACTTTTGTATAGTTTTTTAAAATTTATAAACAGTAGTAGTGTCCCTACTATTAGTAATATATATTAGTAATACTATTAGCCGTAACCTATCTCTTTGTAAATAAAAGAGTTAAGTTTACTTTCGGTATCAAAACAGAAGTTTCCGGTATCAAAACAGAAGTGCATAACTCTAATTTTGTGCTTAAAGCTACCATTTTTGACGGTATCAAAACAGAAGTGCATAACTCTAATTTCCCCCCGACTTATCCACAATGACTATTGGTTTCTTGCTTGGGATCTTATGTTGAACTGCCGGGGGCGATGGTTGTAACTCAAAATACCCATCCTCAAACTTTGCTCTTACCGGCCAGTACATCTGAATGGCTTTTAATATAGCCTTCAAGCGATTACGGGTAACTTTATCCGCTTGTTGGCCCGTCCCTAATTGTTCAAAAAGTAATTGATCCGGGAAAGCTATAATATCATTCAGGCCATTATTTCTATACGCAAGGAACCTATAAAAATCAAGCGCTAAGGGGTTTCGTTTGAAACAACGCACCACATTCATATCCAGCG
>JAUYCX010000016.1 GCA_030692045.1 Candidatus Omnitrophota bacterium | reverse complement strand
GGCTAAAGGGTATTTTCTGTTGACCAATACTTAATTTTAAATAAGGATTCACCTTATAGCCGATAATCGCGTCTAATAACTTCACCGAGTAACTCTGGACTCCTGTTGTAGAGCTCGTAGTACCTCCACCAAAATCAACTTGCGTGCGATAATCCCAGCGTTCGGTAATATCCCCTCTCAGGTCTAATCTTGCGCGCCTGATATCAAAAGCATCGTTCTTGCTTTTATCATTTTGGTAACGCACTTGAGTATAACCGCTGAGCTTGATTGGTTTTCCGGCAATCACGATAAACTCTTTTTGTGCTTCTTTTTCCTCTTGTTTCTTTATTGCTAAATCCCCTTTAAACGCAGCAGCGTCTTCTGCGCTAACCACTTTTTTCTCAACCAGAAGGTCAAGCAGCCTGTCTACATCCGATTCAGCTGCAAAAGATATGGATGTAAATACTAAAAGGCTGACTACCAGCCAACTTGAAATTAAAATGCTCCTCATTTTAACTCCTCCTTAAACTTTTCTAGTTCCAGTTGACTGGTCAGCCAGAATAATTTTGTTAATCTATTATTTGGAAGCCAAACCACTGCTCTCGTGAGCTTGCGAAATTATTTAAATATCCGTTAAATACCACCCCCTTTCTCAATTAACCAGACATCGTCAAATCGAGTCTTCTCAGTTTTATCTATCTGGACTATCTTTGAATTATGGATAGTTATATGAACATAACCATAGTCTAAACTATTTACTGCTTCAATTAGTTCTTTTATAATTGCATCGTTTACAATATTTTTCTGATTTTGGTTTATACTCATCAGTTTCTCCTCTCATACACCCCGCCATATCGGATTGGCGGGTGTGCCGCTTTCTGCGGCAAAATAAAAAACCCATTACCAGAAAAGGTAATGGGTCAGATTCTTAATTTTTATTTTTTTAAATTTACATAAACAGACCTCCGCCCATTACCAGAAAGGACCGACAACAACACATACACATCTTTGTCCTCTTCTGGATAAGGTAATGGGAATTAATTTTTCTTATAAGCGTATTTTGGGGTCTTATCATCTAAACATCCACCTTATTTCTATAATCTCTATTAACATAGTAGAGTATAACACGAAAGTAAAATTTGTCAAGTATTTTTTTTAACCACTCTGGAAAGGAGATTAGCCATTCATCTCCTGAATAAATTCGGGGGCTTTCTAGCTAAAAATCTGTAATAATGTATAGCGGTACCACCTTTAAACACAAGCATGAACGGATGGTGACGTTTGAATACAAACGTTTTAAAACAGACTTCTACATTTTTGGCTTATATCTGTTCATCAACAATGAATTTGATACTACGGAAACCGAACTAAAGGTCATAGCCACGCCTGCCACCATTGGATTTAAAAGCAGGCCATTAAATGGATAAAGTATTCCTGCCGCAATAGGTATGCCGATTATATTGTAAAAAAATGCCCAGAAAAGATTCTGTCTTATCTTCTTCATTGCATATCCAGATAAGTCTATAGCTGTTGCCACGTCACGCAGGTCATCCTTAATTAAAATAATATCTCCTGACTCAATAGCTATATCCGTGCCGCTTCCAATGGCTATACCTAAATCAGCTTGGGATAAGGCTGGGGCATCATTAATCCCATCCCCCACAAAAGCAACTTTGAAGCCGCAGTTTTGTAATTTCTTAATTTCATCTAATTTGTCTTTTGGCAGGACTTCGGATAGAACCTTTTCAATGCCTATTTCTTTAGCAATTGCCTCGGCAGACCGTCTATTGTCACCGGTGATCATAATCACATCTTTACCCATTTCTTTTAGTTTATCAATTAAGGTTTTAGAGAACTCCTTTAAAGTGTCCCTGACAGCCACTAAGCCGATAAGCTTGTTATCCTTGGCAACTAATGTTATGGTCTTACCCTGCTTCTCTAACCTATCTAAGTCGCCTTCGGCAATTTCTGTGTCAATCGTTCTCTCCCGCATAAGCCGGCGATTACCCGCCAAAATCTCGCTCTCTTCAATTTTACCAACCACGCCCTTGCCAGATATGGTTTCAAACTGCTGCATCTCCTTTAAAGAAATTCCTTTTTCTTCAGCCGCGCCAACCATGGCATCGGAAAGGACGTGCCCAGATGATTTCTCCAAAGAAGCGGCGAGCATTAAAACCTCATCTTGACTTCCTATATAACTTACCACATCTGTAAGTTTGGGTTTACCTTCGGTAAGCGTTCCGGTCTTATCAAAAATGATTTTGTCAATTTCTGTAGCTATCTGTAAAGAGGAAGCATTCTTAATAATTATTCCATTTTCTGCTGCCTTTCCAGTTCCCACCATAACCGCTGTGGGAGTAGCAAGGCCTAAAGAACAAGGACAGGCAATAATTAACACCGCGATAAAAGTAGTTAAAGCGAAAACAAAACCTTTGCCTAACAAAATCCAAATAAAAAAAGAAGCAAAGGCAATTATTAATACTGTAGGCACAAAAATAGCAGCAACTTTATCCGCTAATTCCTGTATGGGAGCCTTAGAGCCCTGCGCATCCTCAACTAATTTTATTATCTGGGCTAAGGTGGTGTCTTTGCCTACCTTTGTGGCTTTAAACTTAAAAGTTCCATATTTGTTTATTGAGCCTCCTATAACTTTGTCATTTAGGGTTTTCTCTATAGGGATACTTTCGCCTGTGATCATAGACTCATCAACGCTAGAATATCCTTCTATAATTTTACCATCAACCGGGATCCTTTGCCCGGGCTTAACCACCACAATATCTCCAACAAGCAATTCTTCAACGGGAATTTCTGCTTCTTGCCCCTGACGAATCACTATCGCTGTCTTAGGGCGCAGATTCCATAAACGCTTGATGCTTTGAGAAGTTTTCCTCTTGGTAATAGCCTCTAAATACTTGCCCAATAGAATAAAGGTGAGCAAAAATGCAGCTACCTCATAATAAAGATTGCTCATCCCGAAAGATTTATTCCCCTGCCA
>JAUYCX010000115.1 GCA_030692045.1 Candidatus Omnitrophota bacterium | reverse complement strand
TTCGTGAAGAATACGAAAAGTTAAAAGGCTATTTAATAAACTTTTATAAATCCCTAGTTTATTACAATATTTACACCCAAAATGAAATGGAGGGATTTATTTTAAAAGAAATAAAATGAGTGATTTCATTGAATGTAATGTAGATTTGCATATGCACGGTTTATATTCTGGGGCTGTAAGTAAATCAATGATCCCAAAAGTTATTGCTGAACAGGCTCCTTTAAAAGGGTTAGATATTGTTGGCAGTTCTGACATTTTGAATAATAAATGGGTAAAATTAATCAAAGAACAATTAAAAATGATAGATGGTGGGCTTTTAGAAGCAGATAATAAAACAAAATTTATCTTGCAAACAGAGGTAGAAGACCAAAATAGGGTCCATCATATAATTTTGTTCCCAAATTTTTCTAAAGTTGAAGAAATTAGAGAAAAGCTAAAAAATAAATGTAAAGATTTAGATGTTGATGGCAGACCAAAAATCTGGATGGGGGGGGAGGAATTAGCTGAAATTTGTATTGAATCGGATTGTTTAATTGGTTTTGCTCACGCATTCACGCCATATTTTGGACTATTTAGCAAATTTAATTCTTATAAAGAATGTTATGGTAGTAAATGGAATAAAATCCATTTTTTAGAACTGGGTCTGAGCGCTGATACAAATATGGCTGATAGGATTTCTGAGTTACATAATCTAACTTTCACTTCCAATAGTGATGCGCATAGCCCTTGGCCAAATAAACTTGGGAGGGAATTTAATACTTTTAAAGTTAAAGAAATAACCTTTGAGGAAATTGCTAAAGCTTTAAAACGAGAGGCGGGAAGGAAATCTGTTTTGAATGTGGGTTTCAATCCTTTAGAAGGAAAATATCATAAGACGAGGTGCATTGGATGTTTAACTTTTTTTGACCCTCATGAAGCAAAAAAATTAAACTGGCGGTGTAATAATTGTAGTAAACCTATCAAAAAAGGTGTTGATTTTAGAATAGAGGAGCTATCCGATTTGCCATTTGGTAATCATCCTGAACATAGACCTGAATATAAACATATCATCCCTTTGAGTGAAATTATTGCTTTAGCTTTAGGTATAAACAATGCATGGTCTGTTAAAGTACAAACTATTTGGAAAGAATTCATTGATAAGTTTGGAAATGAGATAGACATCTTGCTGAATGTGGATATTAATAATTTAGCTAATATTAATAAAGAGATTGCAAGGTATGTACAATTTTTTAGAGAAGAAAAAATTGAATATGTCCCCGGGGGGGCAGGTGTGTATGGAAAACTATTAAGGCCTGGGGAACAACCCGAAATAGAAAAATCAAAAATTAAACAGAAAAGCTTATCAGATTTCTAGATATTTCATCATCACATGCGTGCTCTTGTATATATGCCATATTATCCTATATAGTTAAGCTCTGTCGTCATCGACTTTTTATTGCTCTGCAGCATTGTCAGCTGCTTCGTCTTCGTCTTTATCTCTTTCTCAATGTCTATTATTTCTTTATCAAGCTGTTTAAGATCTAAACCGAGACCAAGCTTCTGGTTAAGAATCAAGAGTATCGCTCGAGCACCTTTAATCCCTAAATAAGTCGGATGCCCAAAAGTTTCTGCAAGCAATGCAATAGCAGGTATTTTTTTATGCTTTGCAAGGCCCACTAACAATCCGGAAACTCCTATTATCGGCCCGACAACACCGTAAATATTATTGTTCAGATTTGTTGCGGTATATTTCTTGATTATGTCTTTAGTGTTAGAGGTGCAGTACACAACAGGATTTTCAGGTATTCTTTGAAGCCCTATACCGCCCATGGTTATTATTTCTTTACAATTATGCTTTTCTAACAAGTCTAATGTCTTGTTGCAGAATTCGTAACAAGATTGTTCGTCAATAGGCTGTATGTCTCCGGCTAAGAAGAGCATGTCTTTCTTCCCGGCTTTCTTGTAATAAATCTCTACTGTTGGGAGCTCGACCAGGTTTTTTTCATTTACAAAAACTGCGTGTGGAAATTTGTCAGAATAAATCTCAAACATCTTCCTAGCGTTGCTGTTGTCTACTATAAAGTCTATAGCTATTTTGCCAACATTGCCTATTCCTGGAAGCCCTTCTACCAAGATAGGGTTTTTCAACTTTTTCTTAAACAATTGTTTTATGTAATATGCCATTTTATAATAACCCCTTTTCTTTTTTTGCTTTTCTTCTCCAGTAGCCCCACTTGTCTTCTATGCTAAACTTAGCAGGTTTAGGGCTTAAAGTCTTTTCCCCGCATTTAGGGCAAAAGTTTTTTAGCGTATAAACTGAACATTTTTCACATTTTAGGATGTGGAGCATTATTTCTTAACCATGCCTTGACCGTTTTTGGAGGTTATAAAACTTATTGCTGTTGAAGTAATCTCTTCTACAGCTTTTTCAGCAAATTTGTAATCTGAAGCTGATATTTTTATACGGTACCTCGGCGCGCTTAAGTAACTAATACTAATATCATATTTTTTTTCTTTAGCTAAGTCTGTAGCTTTCTTCAAAGCCTCTTTGATAAGTTCTATCCCATTTGAAGCTTCGCTTCTAAGCTCTAACTCTTTTTCTACCTCGATAGTTGGAGGCTTGATTTTCTCTTTTAGTATCTCCATTAAAGGATCAACATATTTTTGAGGGACGTTTAAATCTTTTAAACTGGCTCCGCCATTAGCGACTTCTTGGAAGAACTGGCTTAAGCTTCCGTATTCTTCCCAGACATTGTTCCCAAATTCTTCGTACAAAGTTTTTATGTTACTATTCAACTTTTGGGCTAATAATTCCATTATCTTTTCAGCCTTTTGTTCTTGTTTGATTTCTGCGCTTTTTTTCTTTTTCATAGAAACAGAAACCCTTCTTAAAGAAAGATCAACTTGACCCATATCAAGCCTTACCCTTAAAACCTTACAAACTATCTTTTTTCCTTCCTCTACGAAATCACGAAGGTTCCTGATCCTTCCAGGACTGACTTCAGAAATGTGGACCATCCCTTCTCTTTTATCATACTCGTCAAGCTCGACAAAGACTGAATGGAAAAGTATCTTTTTTACTGTACAGAGTACACATTCTCCTTCCTCAGGAAGTCCTTTTTTCTTATAGAACATATTATTCTAAAACCTCAAGTATCCTGGCTTTAACGCTTCCTTTGCCACCTGTAGGTTCACTAAGAACTTTGTCGCAGACTAAGCATTTTACATTGCTTGCTGCTTTGCCAAAAACTATCTGTTCATTCTTGCATTTAGGACAACGTACCTTGATAAACTTGCTTTTCGTTTCTTTAATCAGTTCTTCCATTCTTCATCAACCCTTATTGTTTAAACTCTGGTCTTTTAACCCTGAAACCTTGATTCTGTACTGAAGTTTTACCGCATATTTTGCACTTGAACCTCAAGTCGACTTTCTTGCTAGTCTTAGCGCCTGTCATGCTGAAAGAGCTTATCGCTCCTTTGGATAACCTGCCTTGGTTGCCGTAGCCTCTGCCTAGTCCTCTCTTTCTCATTCTTCCTTTAGATCCTCTGCTCATAGGGTGGGTCTTGCTTCTACCCATAGACTTTGCTAGTGAAACTGTCTGTTCAGTGTGGCGCTTACACTTCGGGCAAAACCTATTCTTTATTTTTGGAATTTTCATTTTTTAATATTTAATGAATATATCTTAACTTTATATTTGTTTTTTCTTACTTTTAAAATATTATTTCTCTCTAGGGTATATAAGTGTTTCCTAAATGACCTTTTAGGTTGGGTATTTAACCTTTCAGCAATCTGGTAAACGCTTAAATTATCATCATTTTTAAACGTATCGATTATTAGGCTTTTAAGTTTCCCTCTTTTAGATTCAATTTTTTTATTTTTGTATTTTTTGATATATTCATTTAATTTTTCTTTCTTTTTTGGATGAGAAAAACCGATTTTTTTGGAGAATGATGTTATATCATCTTTTCCATGAATTTCTAATCTGTAACTGTTTTGCCATTTTCCATGACTTCTTTCTGACATGTTGCTTGGCGCTATAAAGAAATCTGATTCTAACATACTCTTAATAGATTTTATAACTTTCTTATTTGACATTTCTATAGTCACTCTATTAGAAGAGACACATCCTTCGTCATCAAACAAAGCCTGTAAAAATAACCTTTTTGATTTCTTATTTGATTTCAAAATTATTACTGGAACTTTCTTCTTATTTTTAATCATAGGGCCAAAGAATTCCATCAAAATAATACCAATGATACTAGGAAATCTGATTACTTTTAATCCTATGTTATCATCTTCAATCTTATATTTATAATAATATGATTCTATGCTTCCAAATGTGTTTAGTATATCTTCTTTAAACTGTTTTATGAGAAAAGAATTTTTGTTTGTATAATGCACTGCATAATCGCCTTTTGACAACCTTATGCCCCCATCTCCGATTAAATGTCCACATATTCTGGCTAGACATGGAGAAAACATCACTGGCAATTTAGGATTTTTTATCGCTTTTCCTTTCCCATAACCAAATCTTAAACATTTTATATTTGACCCTATCAATCTTTTTAATCTTGTTTTTTCTTTTGGAGGTAATGATTTCAGAATTTTGATTACTAAATCTAATGGAATCATATAAAGTCCAGTTTTGTAATGCCAGATATCTCTTATTTTAAATTTTAATGCAGATTTTGAAAAGTTATCAAAGAGTTCCTTAACTATCTGTTTTCTAATCTTGATATAAACATGTTTATTTTGTAATTCCCATAAATTTATTTTATTATTCTTTAACATTTTAATAACAAAAATGTTTTCCTATTTATAATCTTTAGGCACACAGTTGTCGTGCTGTCCACTACTCTAAATTTCCGGAAATAAGAAATACCTTCCGAAATCTTTTAATTATAGACTTGATATGCCATACAGTCCTTCCTCAACAACGACATAATCTTCTGCGCCCGCTTCTCATGCCGGTCTTGAACTATCCTCTGAGGAAATATCGTCTCACCTAACATTTCATCCACCTTCCTGGGAGCTTTTCACCCCTGAAAATGGGCAAGGTAAAAAGCGAACTGTTCACTGACACAAAACCCATCAGTAAACGACAAGGCAAGACGTAAACAACTACCCGCGAAAAATCTCAGGACTCTGCAAATACCGAACAGGACAATGCGACTACTACCAACAATACCTCGGCAAGAACCGCTAATCAATCCCACAACTCATCCAATAAAAATAAGAAGAGAAGAGTTACCGACCCTTTTCAGGGTAGGCATAATAGCATTATCAGATCGCAGTTTCGGGCAATAAAGGCGTTATACCCTGGAAAACTGGCATTCTGCATATATAAACAGTTATATTCAATCGTCGTGTAGATTTATTAAAAGGGGTTGACGGCCTAAACAAATAAAACAAAAAAGAAATAAAAAACTTATTCTTCAGATTCGCTTGCTAAAAATGCCCACCAAGGTTTATGCACTTTGGTATCTCCTGTTTCTGCATCAACATCTGCACTTACCTGCATTTTTTTCTGGAATATCCCTAAAATTCTTGAATGTCTCTCTAATTGCACTTCATATTGGATTCTTTCCGTTTCTCCATTTCCAACATCCTTTAATTGAATTATGCAATTGTTATCAGGTGAACAGACTTTAAGTCTAAGTCTTTCCAATGCTCTTTCTGAAGCAGTGTCAGGCATTATCTTTATTTCCACTTCCTGCCCGTTTCTTAGCTTGGTTTTAAGTTTCATTTTTCCTTGTGAATCAGTCTCAGCAGTTATATTCAAATCAGTTTGTGCTGAAACACTATTAACCCTTAATTCTTTCAGATTTTGTGCTAATTCTCTCACTCTCAATAACTGACCAAGAGGGCTAGTATACTCGCCTGACTTAATTTCTTCTTTTCTTTCCCTTATTTGTTTGCTAAGTTCTTGACCAATTCCCTGATTAGGTTGGTTGTTTACATCTTTATTTGGCAACGGCTGTTGGCTGTTGCTGCTACTACTTCCACCACTACTACTACTGCTACTACTTCCACTGCCCGCATTAGGCGCAGGTGTTGGAACAGGTGTGAGCGTTGAAGTGGGTGCTGCAGATCCTGGTGCTGTCACAGTGTTAGCGTCTAATGTAACAGCTGTCTGCGCCAATGCTCTTCCGTTTAATGTTGCACCAGTATTTAGCACAATCGCCGTATAACACAATATATTTCCATTGAAAACAGATGTTGTTTCAAGTGTTGTTTGACCAGCGACTTGCCAGAATATATTCTTGGCTTGTGCGCCACCGCTTAACAAAATTTTCGCACCTGAGCTTACTGTGAGATCTTCTCCTATTTGGAATATCCATACATCAGTTGAGCTTCCCGATAGAGTGACATCTGTTGGTATTGTCACGCCAGTACCCCATTTGTAAAGTCCTGGTGTTAATGTCATTCCGCCAATATCTCCGGCTCCAAGTTCGGTATGATCAGGTAGTGTTCGTCCAGCGGCATCAGTGTAAGCGGTTTCCATGTCGCTTACGGCCGTGGTCATTTTAGCTGGAGTAGGAGGCGTATAATCGGCTGCGTATACTTTTCCATTAACTAAAGATGATGTCGCAAATTGATTAGAAGAATCCATTATTAATCCAAATCCTGTTATGTAAGTTGCAGCTGCTGGACTCACACCTATATCTCCAACAATTGAAGTGGTTCCAGTGGTTGAGATTCCTGACTTTGATAGAATCACGAAATCGCCCGCTGTTCCAAGATTTACAGCTGGTTGTGCAGCATGAACACTAAACCCAATTAGTGTAAAAATCATAAGACATAAAAAGGACTTTGATAATATTCTTTTTTTCATATTCAATCACCTCACAGAAATACAGTATCGCAGACTATTTAAATCTTCATATAAAACAGGCTTTGCGTGGATATTAGTTAGAAGTTAGTCTTTTGTAGTATTGTTGTTTTCTGATGTTGTGTATGATTATTCTTGCTGTTATTTGTCCTAGTTGGCATGTGGGTCTCAGTTTTTGTAATATTCCATTTTTTCTTTTGAG
>JAUYCX010000100.1 GCA_030692045.1 Candidatus Omnitrophota bacterium | reverse complement strand
TTTTTGGAAGGACAAATGCATGCCCTGAGATTGACTGATAATATAACTAAAGCTAAAGGCTTATATAATGCAACCAAAAATAGCTCTCTCTATGATAAAAAACTAAAAATGTACAAGGTAACTGCGCCTTTAGGCAAGATGCCCGAAGAAATTGGTAGATGCCGCGTATTTACCCCGGGCTGGCTGGAGAATGAATCCATCTGGTTACATATGGAGTATAAATATCTCTTGGAAATTTTAAAGAGCGGCCTTTACGAAGAGTTCTATAATGACTTTAAGAATGTACTGATACCCTTCCAGGATCCTGCTCGATACGGCCGAAATATCTTAGAAAATTCTTCTTTTATTGTCAGCAGCGCCTATCCTGACCAAAGCCTTTGGGGGAAAGGTTTTGTGGCGCGCCTTAGCGGAGTAACAGTAGAGCTGCTTGATATTTGGATTGTAATGTGTTTAGGCAAAAAGCCGTTTTCTATCGACAAAGACAATAACCTTTGCATAAAGTTTTCCCCTATTTTAAAAGCCGATTTATTTACCCAAAAGCAGCAAACTATCGCTTACAATGGCAAGAGAGTTATCTTAGAGAAAAATTCCTTTGCCTTTAAGTTGTTTTCTTGGATTCTTGTGGTTTATCATAATCCCACAAGAAAGGATACTTTTACCAACGACGCCAGAATTGAGAAGATAGAGGTTATTGAGGGCGGTAAAAAACACACTTTTAATTCTAATACTATTGCCGCTCCGCTTAGCTATGCAGTGAGGGATTTGAAGGTAGAGAGGATAGATGTGTATTTTGAACAAATGATACATAAATAACCAAGCTCCAAGAAATCCGTCAAATTCTTCAAATTTGACGAGACCCCGTCAATTTGCCTGCAGCAAATTGACGGGCAATGACCAAACAATAACCAATAACCAAATCCCAATAACCAAACAAGATGGCCAGAGAGTTTGATTTAGAAAAAAGAACTACTGAATTTGGCAAAGCTGTAATCAGGCTTTGTAAAGGTTTACCTAGAAATCCAAATCAACCAGTCTCCGCGGCAAGCCGCGGAGTATGTTCTATACTAATATTATCACTGGTTCATTCATTGCCTTAGAATGAGGTCAACTACGTTTACGATTTCGGCTTCATCCCCGTGGCAAGCCACGGGGTATTCGCCGAGAGAGAATAAATGATAGATTAGTAAGCCAAGTAGTCGGTGCCTCTGGTTCTATCGGAGCAAATTACAGAGAAGCAAATGATGCCTTAGGAAAAAAAGATTTCATTCAACGAATGAAGATAGCCAGAAGAGAAGCGAAAGAAAGCCTTCATTGGTTAGAGCTAATTTTAGAAGCGAATAAGGATAAGGAACAAGAAATACAACCACTGATTAAGGAAGCCGAAGAACTCAAAAAAATTCTTTCTGCGATTATTGATAAAACACAGTAGTTTTGTTTGATGATTGGTTATTGAGTATTGGAATTTATTTGGTTATTGTATCTTGGTTATTGGTTATTTCGCCAGCGCCACTTGTTTGTTCGGCAAATTACAGCCTTACCTTGGGCCTGCCCATATCTTGTGGCTTAAGCCAAAATCAGCCCAATATCTAGAAAAATCAAGCTTTTTTTCGGTTTTTTAAAGAAAAATCTTGACAATCAAGCGTTTCTTTGCTACAAAGGAAGTAGTTGAACCCTAAGGAATTTTTACTCGAGGGGCTCATTGACATGTTATTTCGGTTATACCATTCACAGACAATTTTAATCTTGCAAAAGGGGAGGTGAGGAATAAAATATCAAGCAAAGATTGTCAAACTATGGGAATGATATAACTATAGATGGTAATAACAAGGAATAAGAACCTTGTGGATATATATTTTTATATTTTAAACCTGCCGTGGGGTAGGTAGCGAACGAAAAGGAGGAGAGTAATGAGTAAAAAACTAATTCTTTTAGCAGCAGTTTTGACTGTTGCGCTAATAGGCTCTACCTTCGCTGCCGTAGAGAATATCAAGGTTAGCGGAGACATCAATGAGCAGTATGTGTTAAGAGATCTTCATTTGGGTCAGGATGTAAATCCAGTTCCCGGCCATGGAAGAAATTATAAGGGAGAACAATATCTTCTTTCGCAAGTAAGATTAAGATTTGATGCGAATTTAACGGAGAATGTTTCCGGAACCGTGCGTTTACTCGATGAGAGAACATGGGGCGAGGAAGATACGTTTTCTGATAATTCCAGCTTGGACCTCGATTTAGGTTATATTGAAATGAAGGAGTTCTTGTATGAGCCTCTTACAATTATCGTTGGCCGTCTGATTCTTCGTTATGGTAGCGCGCTTTTTGTCGGAGATCCGGATACCAACGCAGTTGTTGGGACTACAGCTATTACTAATCACCGATTTGGTGATTTATCTTTAAGAAAATCCTTCGATGCAACAAGAATCATTCTTGATTTCTCTCCTTTTACCATCGATGGAATTTATGCTAAGGTAAATGCGCCGACCACAGATCAAAAAGACAATATTAATCTTTGGGGAGTTAATGCTGCCTATCAGTGGGGTTCTTTTGAGGGTATTACTGAAGGCTATTATTTTGGCGCGCAAGGAAACAGAGACGGCATTGATTATGAATTAAGGAATACGATAGACCGCGAAAACCAAAGAACTACGCACGTCCTTGGTTTTAGGACACAGTTTAACCCAATTGAAAAATTGACCTTAGGCGGTGAAGGCGCGTATCAATTTGGCAATGTTCATCTTAACGATGGATTAGGCAATGCTTATCAACATTTGAGCGCTTGGGCTATTGAAGCAAATGCTGAATATAGGTTTATGACCAAGTATAATCCCAAAGTTGGCTTAAACTATGTTTATTTGAGCGGCGGCCGCGACAAAACCACCAACGATCATTATAGCGGTTGGGATCCTATGTTTGAAGACCAAAGCTTAGGCGAGATCGCAAACTTACTTTTCCCTAACAGCAACGTGCAAGCAGCAAAAGTTAGCGCCTCTATGATGCCCAGAGAAGATATCACCTTAGGAATTTCTTACACTTTTTTAAGGCTGGCGGAACTTTTAAACTGTGATACCATAACTTATAACCCACCATTAACTGCTAACTGGTATCACGAAACTACCTACAATATCACTCCTTACGAGGGTTATTTAGGTAGCGAAATTGATGCTATGGCTCTTTATGACTACACCGAAGATGTGCAGTTGAAACTTACTGGCGCTTGGTTTATTCCCGGAGATTTCTTTGCTGACACAAACGACGGCGTGGCTTACTCAGTCAGGACCGGCGTAAACTTAAACTTCTAATTTAATGCTTCGGCAATCCTGAGCGAAGTCGAAGGACTAACTTAGTTTAACTTACCCCACACCCAGGCAACTGGGTGTGGGGTTCTTATTTTCGCCCCAACTTGGCACTGTCGCGAAATAGCGCCAGCGCCTGATTTCAATGATTCCCGCCAGCAATAGCTGGCGAGGTCTCGCTGAAGGCGGAAAAAGATGATTACGGTGATTAAAATACTAATGTTCTCAATCGTTGTAATCACAAACTAATCGCTGCAATCAGAGAGCGCTGCCTATTTTTGGTAATTTTTCAGTGCTCTCTTTAAATTAGCTTGACCGGAAAAATGCGGTTGCCAGTCCAGCAGGACGCCCTGTTGGGCAGGATAAAACTGTTGTAATGATAAGAACCGTTTGTGGTTATGAAAAAACTTTGGCGTACCAATTGGTGCGCCGCATTTTTCCTGGTTACCTCGGCGTGACTGCAATTTGCCTGGAATTTCTACCGAAATTTCAGGGTAAATTCCAGCGCCGACCCGTAGGGCAAAAGATGCATTTATTCCAAATGCATCTTTTGGGTTGACAAAGTATAAAAAATATGTTAGAAGATAATTGAATACAAAAGAATAAGGAGGTGTTTGTCTATGTCCAAAGTAATAACATTACGGTTATCAGAACCAGAATATAAAAGGATATCATCTGCAGCAGAGATTGAACATCGGCCAATTTCCAACTTTATTACTACCATGGTTTTACATGAGATAGAGGAGTCATATTTTGTTGACCCCATTGAGATGGCCCAGATTAACTCAGACAAAAAGCTTCTTTCTAATCTCAAAATAGGATATCGTGATGCAAAAAAAATGAGGGGTAGGCTAGTTGGCTAACTTCAAGGTGTTCGAAACAAGTCAATTTCTCAAGACTCTTGCTCAAGATTTCAAAGGGCAACAGGAACGAATATACAAAAAACTTACAACGTATGTCTACCCACAGTTGCGCCAAAACCCCTATTTTGGAAAAAACATAAAGAAACTCACACGTTATAAACCCGAAACCTGGCGATATAGAATAGGCGATTATCGATTCTTCTATACGATTAATGACGATAAAAAAATAGTTTTTATGCTATCGTCCGATAATCGTAGTAGCGCCTATTAAAAGGACATTACAGGGACACACCTAATTCCAGCAATACAGGATACGAATAGGGAATTATAGGATACAAATGTATTTTTTGGGCTAATCCGCTTCACGCAGCCCCCTTGTTTTTATAAAAACTGAAACCAATTCAACCTACGAGGTTGTCAGAGGTTAAAACATTCTTAATTTCTTCACTATTAAACTAAATTCCACCTTGTAGATGGAAAATGGTCTTTTGTCCCAACTATTCTCATATTCTCAAGAATATTGGAATAGTTAAAATACCCAACATCTTACCTAAATAATAAATTTTTTAATCCGTTTACCACTTTTATGGTATAATTGCGTTGTCCATAAGGATAAAGGTGGTATCTAGATAATATCGCCAGACTAAATAGTGGCTGTAACTTCAAAAAGAAGTATTGCTTTTTTTTGAAGTTATGATGACGAACGATACCGAAAAGTAAAAAAGGGAGGATTTATGGAAGAGTTAAAATTGACGGAAGAGGAAATAAAAGATGGCGCGCCGTTTGCCGCATTATCCTACGTTTTTTTTCTTTGGATTTTAACTTTCATTTCCAAGAAAGACAACCGCTTTGCGCATTTTCACGCCAAGCAGGGGATAGTTGTTTTTGTCGGCGAGATGGTCTGCGGGGTATTGGCGTTACTGCCTTTGGTGGGAAAAGTATTTTATGTTTTAGGTTTGTTTCTTTTTCTTATTCTTTCTCTTTACGGAATTTATTATTCTCTTACCGGCAAAATGGTGCGTATGCCGGTTATCAGTAGTATTGCTGATAAGTTTGTCGTCTAAGTGGGGTGAAAAATGAAAAAAAGTTTTCTGTCAAAAGAGCGCTTCTTTAAAACTATCAACCAGGAAACAAATATTAAAGGAGACTTTCTTAAATCCGACCCCTGGCGGGTTTTTCGCATTATGAGCGAATTCGTGGATGGCTTTGAGGGCCTTTCAGGGATAGAGAAAGGTGTTTCTTTTTTTGGTTCTAAGCGCCTCAGCTCCAATCACCGTTACTATAAACTTGCCTATGAGACCGCCCGCCTTTTCTCTAAAAACGGCTACGGCATAATCACTGGCGCGGGCCCCGGGATAATGGAGGCAGCCAATAAAGGTGCTTATGATGCAAAGGGGCTCTCCATAGGCATGAATATTCTTATTCCTGAGCAGCAAAAGCCCAATCCTTATGTAAATTATCTTCTTGAGTTTCGCTACTTTTTTGTGCGCAAAGTTATTTTTACCAAATATTCTTGTGCCTTTGTAGTTTTTCCGGGAGGGCTGGGTACGCTTGATGAGCTCTTTGAGGCTTTAGCCTTGATTGAAACTGACCGTATAAACTCAATTCCGGTAGTTTTAATGGGTAGCAAATATTGGGAAGGAATGATTAACTGGCTTAAAAAGTTAATACAGGAAGGGACATTAGTCAAAAGTAATCTCAATTTATTTAAGCTCGTGGATACCCCAGCTGCAGCCTTAAAAGTAATTAAAGATTTTTACCACGTTAGAAAAAGACATCAAAAAAACAGGGCGTAAAAATACATAGTTATTACTATCACCATGAATTATTGGTCAATCGATAGATTAACTTGAGTAATTCCCTGCGGCTTGCCGCAGGGTCTCTTCTGTAGTAGTATTGTTGTGTGACTAAAGGGGGATTGCAGAGAGGGTACCATTGCGTTTGGCAAATACACTATCATATTGTGTTTCCGGTGAAATACCGCA
>JAUYCX010000012.1 GCA_030692045.1 Candidatus Omnitrophota bacterium | reverse complement strand
CAGAAAGCCCGGGAACGCATAGAGGCATTAGGCAGATAAATAATTATAAATAAGAAGAGGTGATAAAATGAAGAACAGGGCCTTAATATTGATAAGATTATGTTTGTTCGGCAGCATGCTTATATTGCAGGGGTGTGCTGGTTTGAGTTTATTGAATCCAGCCGGTAATCATTATAATGGAAGTTATAACTTTATGTTAGATGTGAATTCTAATCCATCTGGAGCAGAAATTTATCTCAACAATATTCTCGTAGGCAGGACCCCAAGTAGCGTACCTCTTTTACTTAAGTGGGAGATGAACACGTGGGGTCTAGATTTTACTCAAAGTGTGGTCGAGCAGTATGTATTAAGGGTTACGAAGGCAGGATACCAAGGTGCCGTAGAAATAATTCCCGTCAGAAGCCCTATTACCGGGGTATTGTGGGGTGAACCACCCTTAGTGGGTTTAGCTAAAACAAGTTTTCATTTTAACCTTGTGCCTGATGAATCTACAAATACTGCGCAGGGGAATTTTATCTCATCTTCGAGTGCATTGCAACCGAAAGGAACCGTTGCCGAACTCAAATTAGGAAATATTATTTATAATAGTGACAAAAATCAAAGAAAAGTTATGATTGCAGATAGCTGGTATAATGAAGGTGATATCTTTCAATTTTTTAATCCTGAACGTATGGTTACCCCAAAAACTTTCAAGGTAGGGGAGATATCATCAAATTCAGTAAAATTGTTCGATATGAACTCCAAAGAAGAACAGTCTCTTACTGTGAACTCAAGATAAACCAATTAGAGTTTGAGGGAAGTCACGAGAATTTTCTTTCTGCCAAATAATAGTTTTACCCTCCATAATTATCTATTCCTTCCGGTTTTCCTTTAACATTTTTTCCTATCCTTGTACAACCCTTATAAATCCCTCTATCACTACTAACCAATAGAAAATGGAATACAAATTACCAAATTATGCGAGCGCATTTCCTTCTTATTTGGAAAACTCCGTATTAAAACCAAGGGATTTCTATCAGACAGGCATAGAGGAAGGCCTTGAGAAGATTATTTTGAATGAAGAGCCGGAAAGGGAAAGAGGCGTTGTGGATAGGGTATTTTCTGACAAGAGCAGGACATTAAAGGTAACAGTG
>JAUYCX010000086.1 GCA_030692045.1 Candidatus Omnitrophota bacterium | reverse complement strand
GTTTCCAGCATTCAAGCCGAAGCTGTCACTAAAATAGAAGTTATTATTAAGCAGCTTATGGGAAAAGATTGCGCAAAGCAGCGCGATGATCGTTTTGCCAGACTGCATATTTATTGGCAGAACCAGACAAAAACTATTAATAGCCCTAATTGCGATAAAGAAGTAGCTGAAATAAGGCGCTTGCTCAGCTATAATAAGGGCATGTCTAATATTTCAAATCCTAAAACAGTAGAACCTATTCCAACCGAAAACGAAATGATAAGCGGAGCTATTCAACAAGAATTGCTGAATTCAAAAGAAAATTACTTCATCATAGAAAATATTTCTGCTCAAAAAATGAAAACAGAATTTCTCTCTAATTCAGTTATCTGGTTGATATTTAAACACCCTGGCCTGTTGGACAGACCTTCGTTTCCTATAGGAATGCAAAATAAAAAACTTTTTATGCTCTCTGATTTAGAAAAAACTGTAATATTTTATAATAGTAACCTTAAAATATTGAAAAAAAATGACTGTGTCAAATTAGCTGTTGAACTTCTACGGGTTTCTTATTTCGAAGGAGAATTTGGCTATGCAAATAACACATCAAAAGGTAGAGGGTATAATGTCATATCCAACATAAAAGAAATTTCTGGATTAACTGATCGAACTGGAAAATTTAATGTTCGGTCTCCAAAGACAATCAAACAAGATGATAAATATGTAACCGAAGTGTGGTTTTGGGGGGCACATAATGGCCAGTTGCATAAATTCAGCTTGACCGTCAGTAAATCAAAAATTGAGGATTACAAAGACGAGATAGTGGGCAAATTAGGTCAATGTCAGCCCTTATTTTATGAATAAACCAGCTTATTTGAGGCAAGCGTAAACCGCCTATAATGTATCTTATGTTAACTTGGCTATATATGAAAATATGACGTAACTGTATGTATTGCAACAAGTTATGTTAATATGTGTAAATGCTGTGGATAACTATATTCTCGACTTTGTCTTATAAGCCCATTTTGGATCCTGGTGGAATCCTATCTGTGGTTTTGGCTTTATAGGTGGCATAAGCGTTGGCGTGAGTTGTTTAATTATCTCGAATATTTCTATTATTAGCTTATTATGCTTACCAACTTCTCCCTCAAGTTCCTTTAGTTTTTCAGCAAGCTCTTTATGCGTGGCAAGGAATTGTTTCAGTCTTACAAACGCCCGCATAATAGCAATGTTGACCTGGATAGCGCGTTCGCTGTTAAGTACGCTTGAAAGCATAGCTACGCCTTGTTCTGTAAAAGCAAATACGTTCGGAGCATGTTTTATCTTTGAACTTATCACAATTTGTGATAAGTTCAAAATTTCCTCTCTGGTCAAAGAAAACATAAAATCCTCTGGAAAGCGCTTGATGTTTCTTCTAACAGCCTGATTTAACACCCTTGTTTCTACTCCATAAAGTTCTGCCAGGTCCCTGTCCAGCATGACCTTCTGCCTATGGATTACAAATATCCTGCGTTCAACTACTTCCTGTGGAATAAGCTCTTTCATGCCATACCTCCCTCCTGTTTAAGGCAGCAAAATGCTGCCACCTATACCTATATATAAGACACATTTGGGGGACTACTTTCTTTCAAAAATCTTTAATTATTTTTGGAAATTTAACTAGGGACAATTTAGTGAGGAACACCCTACTATTTCAATTTTTGTAATTCTTTTTCTGCTTCTGGGCTAACCTTCCAATACCACCCTCTGGTATCCCAACAGCTCGCATAAGGAAGCGCTTCAACGATAAAGGTAAAATAACCCTGCGCCTGCTCGTTTCTGTCCATCTCCAGGCTAACTAAACCTGCGATATAATAGCATGTGCCTACGTCATTCAATGCCCAGTATTTGGAGATATACTTCTTTTCAGGGTATCTGGCAAGGGATTCCTGCTGCGTGACAGCCTCAGATTCATACAGCTCAATGCATTTTTCTGCATACGCTAACGCACTCGTGTATTCTTTTTTGCTGTACATCTCCCACGCTTTAGTAGTAATAAAGCTCGATGAGCTATCTCCAATATCAATAGTATTTTCAGCAGCCACGCAATCTTTAAATAACATCAAAGGGGATATTAATAACACACTAAAAAATATCAATATACGTAAAAATCGTGCGCTCATTATGTTACCTCATAAAGGCCGGATTCATGACTGGAAAGCATTGGAAAGGATATCTCGATGCTTCTACCCAGAGACCCTGCAATATTAAGCAATGTATCTATGGTTAGATTGTCCGCCTGGGCTGTTTCTATCTGAGAGATAAATTGCTGGGATACATGTAGTTTTTTCGCGAGATCTGATTGTTTTAAATGAGCGTCTTGTCTTATCTCGGCAATTTTCTGTGCCAGCGCTACTTTTATTCTCTCTCGCTCAAATTCTTTTTTGAATTCCTTGTTCTCCAGCAGTTCTTTTAAATGTGAATCTATTTTTTTTAGTCTTATTCTTTCCATATCAAGCACCTCACAGTTCTATTTTTTCTATATTTTTATATTTTTCTACCTGTGTTTTTCTGTCTAGACATAATCGTAGTTCATTTTTAGGTAATCTGCTATAGGCCGTCTTAGATTATACCCTTGTTGTTGAAGCTCAACAAGATATGCAAAGATCTTCGCCTGTTCTTTAGCATGAAGAGTGTTTAAAAACTCTTCAACAGGGCTATTGCCTCTCTTATCAATAAAGTAATATATGCCCGATAATCTGTGTTCCATTATAAGTATACAAGATATAACTTGTATTGTCAAGAGTTAACTTCATCTCTCTTATATGAACCCCTTATATGAACCCCTCTAATATACTAAAGGTGCGTCCTATTTTTTATCTTCTTAGTAGGGGCGCCCAGATACAAACAGGACGGTTAAGCCACCAGTTGAATATAGATATAAGCAATAAAAAGAGTTTCATAAGGGCACCTTCT
>JAUYCX010000078.1 GCA_030692045.1 Candidatus Omnitrophota bacterium | reverse complement strand
AGTCCCCTATCAAGACCTTCCGCGATCTGGAAGTTTACAAAAATACCACCCTTCTTGTGGCAGAGATCTTTCAGATAAAGATCCCTGAATCTGCCAAGGGCCTTGAAAAAGAGTTTGAAATCCTAAAGGACATTGCCAAGCCAATCCCCAAGCTTATTGCGGAAAGTTATGGGGATAAATTCTCAAGTATTACGTTAGCCTTAAATAAATTAGAAAGCGCCATGCAGCGTATTTCTGATGTAATAGCTAAGATAGATTTTCTGGTCATCTCCATTAAAGAACAGGAAACAAAAGAGGTCTTGAATAAAATCTTAAGGAGATATCAGCTGCAAAGACTTAAAATCTTAAATTTACAACGGGCGTGGAATAGGTTATTTAACAAACCTAAAGATGACAATCCTGCGCAAAGTAAGCATGCAAAGTAACCCACCCATGTTATTCGATAATCAAAAACTAACCGAAGAAAAGACAATAGGAACATGCCCTTATTGCCAGGGGAAAGAATTTATAAAGTTTGGCCAGAGGTTTAAAAAACTCGAAACCGTCCAGGTGTATTATTGCAAAAAATGCGGGAAGAAATTCACGCCAGGCCTAACTAAGCATAGGACATTCCCTTTACGGCTGATCTTAGACGGGTTAACTTATTACAATAGGTTTAATACTCTGGAAGGAACTGCCCAAAAAGTAAGTGAAAAATATGGGATAAAAGTCAGTTTACAAAATATTTCTAACTGGCTGAATGACTTCAAGGAATACCTGCCCTTTCTTAAAATGCGCGAGTTTATCGAAAAGAAATATGACAAGAAAGAGATTCTAGTAGAGTCAAAGTTATTTCATGGACAGATATATGATTTTAAATACCATCGCGCTAAAACCGACCTGATTTTAGATGGGGATTTTAAGCATTATAAGTTCAGGCCATTGCAGGAGTTTTTGGAATTGGTAGTAGCTGAATGCCCTCATCAGATCTTTAAAGACAGCACCAAAAGGGCATCAGAATATAAAGACATTTTTAATCTCGACCAGGTCAAGATAGTCCGTAAGGATAACATGGCTGTAAAAAATACCGGTTTCGTACTGCAGGCAGTGGCTAATAATAAATTGCGGCATGAACTCCTGCAGGAATTTATGATTATAAATGACTCGGTTACAGTAGCGACTGAGGTGCCGGTCTTATTAGATAAAGACGACATCTTACATTATCAAAATCAACTAAACTTTCAAGTGCCGATTTCTTTAGAA
>JAUYCX010000004.1 GCA_030692045.1 Candidatus Omnitrophota bacterium | reverse complement strand
TCCACCTTCTGCTCTAATGTTCGACTATAGTTCTCAATCTCATCCCGGGATTTCTTTAGATCTACAGCCATCTGATTAAAAGAACCACTTAGCTCTTCTAATTCATCACCAGTTTTTATGTCTACCTTAACAGCTAAATCACCCTGGCTAATCTTTCTGGAAACTTGGGTTAACTTAAGAATAGGTTGAACTAAAACCTGCGCAGTCCTTAGGGCAAATATCATACCGAAGATAATCAAAATTACACCTATTATTATTGAAACTAAAAGTGTATTCTTTATGCTTCTTTGGCTTATAGAAACTATGGTTTTCTTTTGCCTTAAGATATCATCCCTTATTTCTTTAAGTGAAAAACCAACTCGCACTCCACCTAATTTCTCACCGTGGATATATATTGGCATAGTTACATCTAAAATATCTCCTTTTGTCTGTAAAAGTAGTTTATCTGTGGCCTGAGCCTTTTTACTTATTTCATCAGTTAAAATCTTACCCAACAAAGGATTCTCATCTGTTCCATCAGAAACAATTTTCCCATCCGGATAATAAAGGTATACATAACTTACATCCTCCTGGGTTTTGATGGTATTAAATAATCGATTTATGGTCTCGATATCTAAATAATAGAAGGGATTGATTAAATCCTGGGCCAAGGTAGCAACCACTACCTCTGCCTTTCTATTCATCTGCTCTAAGAGCGCATCTCCTGTAAGCCGTTCTACTGAGACAGCGATATCCTTCATACCTTTTTCAGATTGTCTTAAAGCAAGAAAGCTAATTGAAGCGGCTACCAAAATAATAATGAGCAAGATATGTAAGCTGTATCTGGTGCGTATATGTTTGATTTTAAAATGAAACCTTGGCATTAGATTTTCCTTTTTAAGCTCTTTCTCTTTAAGGCAGTTTTTCTATTTCGGCTTTTAATAATTCATATTTTTCTTTAAACCTCTTAGCCATCTCCTCAAGGGCCTTTTCGGGTAACTCATCAAACTGGCTGGTCTTAAGCATACCCCACATAATCTTTCTACCTTCATCTGTAAGACCCATATTAAGAATAATTTCTTTTATCTTTTCTTGTAATTTCGGTTCCATATCAGCCCTTACCAATATGAGATTGCGCGGAACCTCTTCGGTCTCATAAATAATCTTAAAATCAGAAATAAAATTTGCTGGCACCTCCTCGGGGCTTTGGTACTCTAAATCGTTGAGCACTCCAGCCTCTACAAAGCCTTTATGGACCCAATGGCCTATATTTACTTCGCTTTGCGCAAAGCAGTATCCTATTTTATCTAAGGGTGGTTTTTCCTTGTAATTTTTAAGCTCAACTAACTGTAGACCCTTTTTTATAATCTCTACCTTGGGTAAAAAATATCCTGTAGTTGAACCCGGGTCCTCAAAGGCAATGACCTTTCCTTTTAGGTCTTCCAAAGAATTTATTTTACTGTCTTTGCGGGTGAAAATAACGGATTTATAATTTGGAACACCCTTTTTCCATCTCCTTAAGAGTATCTTCATTCCTGCCTTCTCCATAAGAACCATCGCGGGAAAAGGGGTTTCTGTAACTATATCCACCTTGCCATCTTTGACAAACTGAATTAATTCCTGATTGTTTCTGGCTAAGAGAATATCGCCTTTCTTTATACCCATAGTTTGAAGTTGAGCAGCTAAATAATCAATGAAGGGCTTAAGCTCTTTGTAGTGCTTAGGCAAATCATCTGAAACACGGCTTATGGTTATGGTAACCTGCGCCGCATTTAAACTAAGAGCGAATATAAAAATACACGCCGCTATTAAAATAGAAGTTTTCTTTTGTAGCATACCCGTCCTCCTTTTAGAATTTTCTGCTGATTATTCTGGGTATTCTTTCTCTATCTCTTCCTTAATTAAGTCATACCTTTCTTTAAATTTCCTTATTACCTCATCTATGCCTTCTGGAAACTCATCAAAGTTTGCTGTCCTTTGAAAATTCCACATTGCT
>JAUYCX010000116.1 GCA_030692045.1 Candidatus Omnitrophota bacterium | reverse complement strand
TTAATCCTATGCCCTATTCAATCAAAATCTTTGCTATCTCCTGCTCTCCTATAGAGTCAAGATTATTCAGGATCTTTTTCTGCCATTTCTGAAGCATAGAATTAAATATGGATTTTACTATTCGCACTTCCCCCTTATTGAAAAGGGCTTTGAGAATTTCTATGGCCATATTCTTATCTTTTAAAGCTTTATCCTCTTTTAACCTTCTACTAAAGATTATTAATTTGTGCAAGGCAAAATTTGCAGGATGAGGCACATTAATATAAAAATCTTCTACTTTTACGCGAATAACATTATCTGTTAAGAAACTCAAAAATCTTAAAGGCGTAGCATTCATGCCTAATTGCGGAAGTTTATATGGCTTGTCGCTTCCTCTGCCTTTTTCCGGAACTAAAAACTCTACTATAAGATCAGGATGATCCAGCTTTATATAGCCCTTACTGCCTTTAAATTCTATTACAAAACCAAGGTCTTCTAGTAATTTCGGTATATCCACTTCTTTTTTGATTCTCGCTGGAATCGGCACAAGAAAATCTATATCTCTTGTTTTAATAGTAGCTATATCTATATATGAAATATTTTCAAAATAGCCTTTATAAAAATAAAGGCACCAGCTGCCTATTAAAATAAGGCCATCCAGAATACCCGCTTTATTAAAACGCCTTAAGACCTCTAAGCATAATTTATATTGATTCTTTTCCACGAAGAGTCCCTTTTAAAAACTTAACCTGCTTTTTAACCTGTGACAGTAATTTTCTATACTTAGCTCTTAAGACTTTTGCTTCCTGATATTTATTTCTTTCGACTTCTGAAATCTTTCCTTTATAGACATATTTCACCTTTTTTCCAACTCGCTGCGCTAAATAACAATAACTATGCCCTCTTATCTTTTTTTCAGCAATACATCCTTTGGGCAATTCATTTAATGCCCTTTCATATTCCTTTTTCATGCGCAAGGAATTTTCAAGCTCTTCTTTCAATACGCCCTTTATCACGCCCATTTTAACTCCTCCTGTTACCTAACATACTACTAAATAGTATGCCTTGTTAGGTAACAAATGTCAAGAAATAAGTTAACCAACGAAAATGCTATCTATAAAATCTGTTGGTTAATTGCGAGGCTTACACTCCTCTCTCTTCTTCTATATTCCTCACCTCTAGTTTATGGCTAAATTTAAGCGCAAATTAGGCGCGTTATTGCGCGAATATGCCATAAACTAGCGCCTATAAACTAAGAGAGGAATTGGCTTATTTCTTTCAAATTCTCTCGTAAAATTGCTATCTTTACCTACGGAGATCTTGTTTTAAAATATTTTGGAATTATCCGACGAAAATAATGCCCTAAGCCCTAGGGACATCGACAGATAAAAAATCCCCGACAGGTTTCCCCGTCGGGGATTTGTCCTAACTCATTGTGCCATATAGAGATAGGATATACTGGGGTCCCTCTCGTATCAGCCGAGGAGGAACCTCTCACTATATATAGGTATGTATTATAAGGCTGAATATGGCAGTTATCAAGAAAATTCTGGATTCAGAGAGGACATTTCCTCACCAAATTTGTCCGAAATGTCCGGTCTTTTTTGGCTGGATTTGACGTAACTCTTTGAGAAATTAGGAGATATATTTGTCCGCCTCTCTTTGTCCGGACATTGATACCTAACTGTTAGAAAATGTATATAATTTTTGCACCGACCGTCTACTTAACTAAAACAGATTA
>JAUYCX010000021.1 GCA_030692045.1 Candidatus Omnitrophota bacterium | reverse complement strand
TTTTTACATGTCGCAACATTTCTCGACCACTCTAGGGATTCCACCTGACACGGATACAACTTTATATCTTGGTTTAGAAAATATGGACCGCAAACCCTTTTTATATTACTGGCTTAACGGCAGGGTCCTTGCTTTCCTTTGGTTGATCTGGCCTGCCATTAGTGATTGGCAGCAGTTGGTCTTTCTGCGCTTGACGAGCATTTTTTATTCGGTTTTATCCATTGTATTTTGCTATAAACTGGCTAAGGAAGTTATTAAAAGTCATTGGGGGCATCTTCTGGTAGTTTTCATGTTAACCAGCACACTTATGTTTGTATTCCTGTCTGGCGGCGTGTCCTATGATAATTTCATAAACCTTTGCTGCTTTGCAGGTATATATTACCTGGCACGTGTATTGAACGGTAAATCTTTTTTTTCCAATAGTCTGGGGTGGTTGGCCTGCATCGCGACAGGCACGTTGACCAAGATCACCGTGATGCCACTGGCGGCTATCATGGGTCTGCTGTGGCTTATCTATATAGTAAAAAATCGTCACCAAATTCACTTCCGACCAGATTGGAACTGGAAATTAATCTTCCTCCTGATCCTTGTTATTCTGCTCATAGGACTTAATCTCTCCATCTTTGGTGTGAATTTATTTAAATATAAAGGCCTTACTCCTACCTGTAATGAGATATTGACCAAAGAACAGTGTAATCTTAGTATCTTCGTTGCCCGGGCGAAAGCATTAAATTATCCTGAAAAGAAACTCACATTATTAGATGTCATAAAAAAACATAAACCTGACCCGCTGGAATATATGGCAAACTACTGGTTCGCTTCTATGTTTATGAGAATTTATGGCATCATGGGGCACCGGGCTTATTACCCTGATTTGATTATTACAATTTACTGCTTGTTTTATTTTATAGTTTTCTTGGCAGCGGTTTGTCATTGGAAAAAACCCACTTTTGTGGTTGGCAACCTTATCGCCATTCTGATCACATATACGATGGTATTATTTTGGACTAATTACAACTATGAATTAACTACGAATTTTCAACATATAGCCATTCAGGGCAGATACCTTTTTCCAGTGATAGGGATTTTATATACATTGATGGTTTACCAT
>JAUYCX010000111.1 GCA_030692045.1 Candidatus Omnitrophota bacterium | reverse complement strand
AAACAAAAAACTCGGCGGTGCGGCATGCCGAGCTTCTCGTGTTCAGTGCTTCAAAACTAAAACCTTTGGGGCGGGCGTGGTGCGGGCACGCCCACCCCAGCGAATACCATTTACGGTGGCAAAAATTTGGATAGGAAAATTTGATTTCAATATTTAAATCTTTGGTATATAATAAGAATGGATTTAACTTTGAGCATTGACAGAAAATGATTGACAAGGGCCAGTTTTTATGTTAAAAATAAATCAACAATTAGTTTATTTAGTGGTATGTTTGAAGGGGGAACTGCCACGTAAAAATAATTAAAACCTTCGCTTAGAGGCGGAGGTTTTTTGTTTATAAGTAGGTGTAAAAAAATTATGTTAGATTTTGTGGGGTATTACGTCTATTATAGTAGGAGGTAGTAAAAGATAAAACATGTATGATAACGCCGTTGCCCAATTAGTTGCGAGGAAATATAAAGAGGAGCCATTAAAAGACTTCGCTAGCGTTAATTTCAATACTAAGCTATCTGATTTAAATCTGAATTGGCGCGAACGCGATCTGCCAGAGAGGGAAAGGACAAAGCACGTTCATCGGCTTCATCCTTATTTGGGTAAATTTATTCCGCAACTTGTTGAGATTTTCTTAAGGAAATATCGGCCCCATTTGGTTTATGACCCTTTCTGTGGTTGTGGGACAACCCTCGTCGAAGCAAATGTGTTGGGTATCGATTCTATCGGAACAGATATATCCCAGTTTAATGTTTTACTTTCTAAGGTCAAAACCGAAGAATATGATTTGAAATTAGCTGAAGGTGAATTGCAGGATATTCTGAAAAGATCACACGATCTAAAAATGAAGTCTCATAGTGACGAAAAAATCAACAAGGTAATAAATACCGAAAACGAATACATTAAGGCATGGTTTGCTAAGGGTACACAAAAAGATCTTTTGGCTTATTTGAGTTTGATAAAGGAATATACCTATCAAGATTTGCTTAGAATTGTTTTGTCGCGTTCCGCGCGTTCCGCAAGATTGGTTACGCACTTTGACCTTGGTTTTCCTAAGAAACCTCAAACAGAGCCATATTTCTGCTATAAGCATGGTCAAACATGCCAACCGGTTAACGAAGCCTATAAATTTTTGTATCGATATACCTTAGATACAATAGAGCGCATAAAAGAATTTGCGAAAATTAGAACAAAATCATCCGTGGCAGTTTACCATGCGGATTCTCGGCATGTCGAATTGCCAAAAGATATTGATATGGTTTTTACTTCTCCTCCTTATGTAGGGTTAATTGATTACCACGAGCAACATAAATATGCTTACGAGTTGTTTGGATTAAAAAATAATGATACACGGGAAATCGGCCCTGCCAAAAACGGACAATCTGAACAAGCACGGAAAGATTATATTAAGGGCATTAACGATGTAATTTTGCACACAAGAGATTATATGACCAAAGATGCGATTATGGCAATAGTCGTTTGTGATAAGTTCAGTCTTTATAATCCTGAATCTGTTGGTTTCAAATCTATCGGTAGAGTTGAGCGTCATGTGAATAGGCGCACGGGCCGCAGTGAGACTGCATTTTATGAAAGTATTTTAATCTGGAAAAAAACGAAATGGATAAAAACAAAGAAAATAAAATAAGGGGGAAAATAGCAGAGTATATTATTAAGATGACGAAGAAATATGAGAAATTGAGTAGGGATGATTTGGCAATAAATCCATTCTTAGCTGGCACACTAAAACTTGAGAGCGAGGGAGATATACTGAAATTCTTTATTACGCAGAGATTGCAGCGTGGCATTGTAACTTCTTTTGGTAGTCTTCTACAAGAAATTGCTAAAATACTTGATTCCGAAGCAAATAAGGAAGACATAGATCTCGTAATAAAGAAGGATAATAAAATTCATTATGTCCAATTGAAAAGTGGTCCTGAGGGTTTTACTCGTCCTGCACTTAGAAAAACCAAAGGGGCATTTAGTAAGTTAAAGATAGAAAATCCAACATGCGTAACTACTATCGCTTTTTGTTATGGCATTAAAAGTCAACTTTCTAAAATATGGGGGAAAGAGCTATATGAAAGCGCCGATATTGTCCTGGTCGGAAAAGAATTTTGGGATTATTTCTTTGGAGAAGGCTTTTACGAGAAACTAATAGATATATTTAAAAGTATCGAATTTGACAAAGATCAGGCGACTATCAAAAGAAAATCATTTGACGATATTTTAAAGACTGTTTATGACCGAATGCTAGGAGAGAAAGCTAAGAAATAGGAGTTTATTACCAAAGAACTTTTGAAGGGAATTAAATAATTTTCCTATCCAAATTTTTGCCACCGTAAATGGTATTCGCTGGGGTGGGCGTGCCCGCACCACGCCCGCCCCAAAGGTTTTAGTTTTGAAGCACT
>JAUYCX010000048.1 GCA_030692045.1 Candidatus Omnitrophota bacterium | reverse complement strand
GATTTGGTATTTATCTGAAAGTCCTATGCCAGGCCCCTATGGACAACCTCTATCAGAGTGGGATTGGAAAACCGGAAAGCCTACCGGCTGGGGCGACTTGATGAAATACACCGAGCAAGCCGGCGGGACATGGATGTGGGTAGAAAGGATTTCTTTAGGTACATCAGCAATTGCTTCAATTGCTGCTTCAGGAATAATAGCAGGGCCAATGATTAGTTCAGGCTTAGCTAAAGCAGCATCGGCAACTGGCGCATTTATGAAAGCCACATTGGCTACTCCTGTTGCACAACAAATTGTAAAACAAATTCTCCCGCCACTTCTCGCGGCATGGATGCGTTGGGTTGCGATGGAAGTACCCCCTAATCCAGTTATCTGGGAAGAAGCAAAAACAACTATAACTATGGTGATTAAATGAAAATCTATAAATTTTCTATTGCAGGCAAATTAAAAGAAATAGTAAGGAATGTTTTAATTTATGGAGTTAGTATAGGTTTTTTAATATTTATCAGCCGCTTCGCTCGCCTTTATTATATTGCATGGATTCCAATGCTATGGCTAGGCTACCAAGCATTTTGTAACATATTTTTCGTCTGTGCTATAACTTTCTCAATATCTGAAGATGGCATAAGCATAAATAACATTTTAAATATTGTTAACATGATTAAGTGGAATGATATTAAAAAAATTGAAACAACCAGACGCAAATCAAAAATAATATCAATATATGTATATACTAAAATTAAAGGTTGGGATTTTTTTAGATTATGGGATGGTATTATAAATTTTGAAGAGATGGCCAATGAAATATTAAGTAGAACAAAAAACACCCAAGAAAACACCCAAGACGCTGTTGATAACTCCCCATAATCCCTACAGTTACAAAACAATTCTTTTGCTTTTTTGCATCCTGATTGATCCCCATACGACAGACTTGTCAAAAGAATTATTGCTTAACTTATTGCCGATGATAAAATAAGGGCAGAGGTCCTATATTTTATGCCCAAAGCAATTAAATCCGTTTTAATCTCAAGTTTAATCCTCGTTACCTTCTTTGTCCAGCCCGCTTTTGCCTTTCTAGGCTCACCTCAACCCCCAAGTTTTATCCAGCTCCAAGCCGCCGGCGTCCTCAACCTCACAACCGAGATGTCCTACGACCCCGTAGGCAACCTCAAAACCCTCAAAGACCCTAAAGGCAACAGCAATAAAGGGGACGGTTCTATTTTTTAGTTAGTTTTTCACTCCTTTCGCGTCTAAGCCCCAAAACCCCAGACATTTTCCAAGCTAATTGAGGTAGTGTCCCTGTCCCTTTTTTGATTAGATTGAATTGTTCCGTTCTTTCCCGTGTGATTGCTTTTTACCCGCTAAGAGCTCAACCTCTCCCAGAAGCTTTTCTTCAACTGCATTCAATCCCAGGGGAATTAATCCCTGAATCAA
>JAUYCX010000038.1 GCA_030692045.1 Candidatus Omnitrophota bacterium | reverse complement strand
GCTCGAGAGTTCATATCGACAGCCCGGTTTGGCACCTCGATGTCGGCTCATCCTATCCTGGGGCTGTATAAGGTCCCAAGGGTCCGGCTGTTCGCCGGTTAAAAGGGTACGCGAGCTGGGTTTAGAACGTCGTGAGACAGTTCGGTCTCTATCTGATGTGGGCGCATGATACTTGAAGAGAAGATTTCCTTAGTACGAGAGGACCAGGAAATACGAACCTCTGATGTTCCAGTTATCCTGCCAAGGGTAAAGGCTGGGTAGTTACGTTCGGAAGGGATAAGCGCTGAAGGCATATAAGCGCCAAGCCCACCTCAAGATTAAGTATCACTTTCCGAGCAATCGGGATGAAGGCACCTTGTAGACTACGAGGTTGATAGGCTGCATGTGTAAGAGGAGTAATCCTTTGAGCTAAGCAGTACTAATCTGCCAATCGGCTTGACCACATTTATTACACAGAGGTAGTTTTATTTATTTGACTTAAGAAATTGTCGAAATTTTGAAAAATTTGGGGTGCCCATACTGAGGGGGTAACACCTGTTCCCATTCCGAATACAGTAGTTAAGCCCCTCAAGGCTGATGGTAGTGTAGTCGTAAGGCTATGTGAGAGTAGGTAGGTGCCCCTTTAGAAATAAAAAACCCTGCTATTTGAGTAGTGGGGTTTTTTATTTTACACCCAGCGCTTAGATTTACTTGGCAAAGCCCAAGCAAATCTGCAGGGGGTAAATGTTTAAATTGGCTCGCTGTTAAACTTCTCCCGCACTAAATTCTTTGCCGTTTATTTCGGTTTGCGGCTCGTTCATTGCAGAAATTCCCACAACTTTTATAATTCATGGTCAGTTTCTGCATTCACTTCACCGCAATTCCTCGTAAACATTTGCCAAAGAATTTAATGTGCTGTCGAAGTTGACAGCTCGCTTTAAAAATATCGGTTAAGGGTTACGGTTAGGAAGTCCGTATCGGTTACGGTAACGGTTACGAAAAAAGACGAACAACGTAGCCGATTGACGAAACGGACTTCGTAGCCGTTGCCGTTACCGAGATTTTTAATCTTGACAATCATAAAAAGAGAGTTAGAATAAACCTGCTACAGCGAGAAGGTAATGAAACTAAATGACAAATAAAATCTCAGGGCAGCTCACAAGAAAATTGGGGGAAGTGGGTTTGTATAGGGATATGAAAATGTGTGGAAAGTTATTCATTGCTTGGATACCAATTGTATTATTGTTAAGTAGCTGCTCGGTAAGTCCAAATTATCCGTTAAGAACATTTGGTGATTTACTCATTGATCCTGCGATAGATAAGAATGTAAAGGAAGCTTATTTGGGATGGTATGTTTATTATTCTTCCAGTTTGAATGAAGAGCAGAAAAACAAAAAACTATATTTAGAAAAAATTGAAAACTATTTGCGAATTCATCCTGAGTCTGAATCAGAGATTGTAAATGCAATGAGAAAATGTACGATTATTATAGGCATGACTCAAGAACAAGTATTAGCCATGGCGGATCCGACTCAAAAGTATGGCAATACTTTTTTGTACTATTCAAGATTCCTGGAAAATGGAAGAGAATTTGGCGGTGGCTCCACAGTAAGCATACGTATAAGAAAGGCTTGGGTTACATTTTCTTACGATAGAGTTGTATATAAAATTGATGTTTTAGGATAAATGAGCTATAAAAATTCAAGAAATCAAAGAAAGAAAATAATCATGATGGAATTCCGGGGACATCTATGAAAAAATAAATCAAGCAAAATTTAGGTTTACCCTAGACATCTATGGATGCTTTAAAGGCACACAACTTAATTGTTAAACACAAAAACCAAAATGCCTTGTCGTAAATGCCTTAGAGATTTGAGTGAAAATCCGTGGTTTATGGTTATTGCATCTGTCATAATTATTTTGTTTATTGTATTTTTTATAAGAATGACCATTGCTTTTTTGCGGATTAAGATAGCGCCTTCCTAATAATTTCGAATAACAAACTTACAAGAAGGATATCGGGTAATCAGGATATCTGGGACTGGGGTATCAGGATATCCGGCTATCGGGATAAATTCTGTTCCGAATTTCCTTATAACCAGATTCCCTAGTTTTTGATTACCGGATAACCCGATAACTTATATAATTATTTATTTTTTAATTCTTTTTGCTTGAAGGCAAATAAGTAGAGCACCACATAATACGGCAGGATAATGAGTAGGGCGCTTAAAAGTAGCGCAAGAGTAAATATTTTATTAACTGCAAAAAATGTTTTTACAAGGCGGCATTCATAGTTATTTCCCAAAAATAAACCAACAATCTTGGTAAAAAAGAATATCTTCCAAAAAATTGGCAAAAGCCACTTTTTCTTAAATACAAAAAGAAATAATGGCGCAAGGCCAAATACTTCTAAGGAAATCTTAATATAATATAATATATATTGCCAGATAAATGCCTTATTAAAGGAAATAAGGATTTTGTAGTAGACATTGGTTGGCGTGTTTGGAAAAAGAGAATAACTTGTCTCTAGCAAAACAAAGATGGCATATCCACAACTATAAATCTTCCAGCTAAGTCTCATTGTCAAATATTCTATCTGTAATTCAATAGCACATCAATAGAAATCTGATAGTTTAGTATATACATAATCTATTTTCTTATTTTAGTAATCGTTCAGTTATCTATTGATTTAATCTCAAGAATTTGACATAATATCTGTGTAAATCTGTGTTTAAGGTGGTTTTAATTTTATAATTATGAATAACGAATTTTCCGAAAAGATAGAAGAGATCTGCCAAAAAGATTCTCGATATAAATCAGATGCCTATGAATTTTTAATGGAGGCATTGTTTTATACACAAAAAACTCTTAAGAAGGCCTATCATGTGACTGGGAAAGAGTTGTTGGAAGGTATCAGACAATTGGTTTTGGAGCGGTTTGGACCAATGGTCTTGATCGTTTTAGAGCATTGGGGTATTAAAAAAACTGAAGATTTTGGAGAGATAGTTTTTAATTTAGTTAATCGCGGTTTATTAAAAAAGACAGAAGAAGATAAAATTTCAGATTTTAAAGATGTATTTGATTTTAAAGAGGCATTTGTTGTGGGTTACAAAGAGCTTTTACAAAAACAGATTAAAAAGGGAGATTTAGAAAGTAGTTAGAGATAAATGAATGAGGTGAAGAATGGGTTGCGGAACTTGCACACCTAAAAAGAAAAAGAAATCCAAAAAGAAGAAATAATTTCTTTACTTAAAAAAGAATGAGTTCTTAGCTTTTTTTAGAATTTTTTTTGCCTAATTATTTAAACCTTTTATTAACTTTTTTCGTCATCCATTTGCATAGAACATTAAAAATGGTGGTACAAGAAAGCGTTTTCTTAAAATGCCGAAAACTGCCTTGTTTTTGTTAAGTCATATGTTATGCTTATATGGTAAAGTAAAGTTCTTTGAAATTTAGTAAAAAAACTCTTTTCCGAAAATCCCGGCGTTAAGTCGGGACTCCGAATTAAAAATCGGAGGGCAAACCATTCGAAAGAATGGGACGTCCGCCTCGCCGCTTTGCGGCGGGCGAGACCTCGCCACCGTGTAGGTGGCGTGGCAAAGCTACGGGTCTAAAGGTTTAAACCTAAGATCGCCGGG
>JAUYCX010000020.1 GCA_030692045.1 Candidatus Omnitrophota bacterium | reverse complement strand
CGAGCGCGAAGCAAAATCCGGGGCGGTTTCCGTGAGAAAAAGACAAGCGGGCGACCAGGGCGCGCTGGCAATAGAGGAATTCATAAAAAAGATAAAAGAAGAAATAGAAAAAAAAGAATAAGAGACTTATTGCAAAATCATGTTGATTACACAGATTATAAAAGCAGATTACGCAGATTAAAACTTTAATCTGTGTAATCGGTACTTAAATCTGTGGAATCATTTTAAAAGGAGGGACGTAATAAAATGATACTAATTATTAACGCCGATGATTTTGCGTTAGATGAAGCAACAAATAAAGGCGTGGTGGAGGCTTTTAAAAAAGGATTATGTTCAAGTACAACCTTGATGGTAAATATGCCGGGTTTCCAAGAAGCCTGTCAGTTGGTTCATGAGAATAATTTACTTAAGCATGTAGGCATACATCTGGTCTTAAGAGATGGATACCCTTTAACCGAAAAAATAAAATATTTCCCTAAATTCTGTAGCTGCGACGGTCAGCTGTGTTTTTCTCCCAAAGCCACGTTTACTTATTTGGGAGGTTCAGAAAAAAAGGCCCTGGCTGAAGAAATAAGGGCTCAGATTAGGCGGTGTAGAGAATATGGTATACCCCTTACGCATTTAGATACACATTATCATCAACATCTTATATGGGAAATTATGTCGGTTTTAATTCCGATACTAAAGCAAGAAGACATTCCATATATAAGAATCAAAGAAAACACCAATCCAGATATACCTTTTCGCTTTAAGGTTTATACCCACATCTTTAATTACAGGCTAAAGATTATGGGGCTGGCAAGAACCAAATATTACGGGTCTATTGGACAATTTCTTGCTTTGAGAAAAAAATTAAATTCACTTGATGCTATTAATTCATTTTCAATTTCAGTATACCCAAAAATTAATGCTCAACAGATGTTAATAGGTAGGATATATGATAAAGAAGTCGATTTGGAAAAAGAGGTAAAACAGATAGATATATATAAAGATATTGTGTCTTATAGTGGCGCTAAGTATTTGTGATGGTGAATAATGGTTCAAGCTAAGAAGCCGCGTATATTATATATGTTAGGTTGGTTCTACCCTGACTCAGTTGGTGGTTCAGAGTATTATGTTTATTTGCTGGCTAAGGAAGTTCAGGCATCGGGTTGGGAGGTAATGATTGCAGCACCCTCTGTAGATGAAAAAGAAGATAATTATGCCTATGAAGGATTATCTGTTTATCGTTACCCTGTGTCTTTAAAACCTACTAGGCTAGAAGTCAGAGGCGAAACCTTACCTAAGTACTTTGATGTTTTTGCAAATTGGTTAAAGAATTATAAACCTGATATTGTGCATATGCATTCTTATACCAGAGGTTGTGGTTTTTTCCATGCCCAATTTGTCAAACAGCTGCGTATATCTTTGATTTTTACTGTTCATATTCCAGGGCTAACCTGTGTTCGAGGTACGTTGATGCGTTGGGGCAAAATACCCTGTGATGGCCAAATGCGTCTGTATCGCTGTGGTGCCTGTTATCTAGAAAAGCAAGGCTTATCCAAATATGCGGCCTTAGCGATAAGCGCTATATCTACATTCACAGTTAAGTTGTCCAACAACCCAGAGAATAGGTTAGGCACTGCTTTAGGAATTAAAAGATTAGTTAGCATTCGAAAAGAGCGTATTCAGCAGTTATTCAACTTAGCAGATGGTATTGTTCTGGTTTCAAAATGGCTCTACGGTGTATTTCGTATAAATGGCATACCGGATGCTAAATTATCACTTTGCCGTCATGGACTACCACCAGAACTAATTAACTCAAGGCCACGATTTGATACCAAGGTCTCTAAGCCGATACGCATTGGTTATCTCGGTCGTTTTGATCCTTTTAAAGGGGTACACGTTTTAGTGGAAGCGATTAAAAGGTTACCCTTGGATATTCCTATTGAACTTAGGCTATATGGTAGGGTTAACGATGAGGAAGGGCAGGCTTATCTTAAGAAACTGCAAAAGACAGGTAATCACGATAGCCGTATTCTATTTTGCGGCGAGGTAACTGACAAAGATTATCCAGAGATTTTTAATAATTTGGATATCCTCGCTGTGCCATCTTTATGGCTTGAGACCGGGCCATTGGTGGTGTTAGAGGCATTTGCTGCTGGTATTCCGGTTATGGGCAGTAATTTAGGCGGTATATCAGAGTTAGTTACAAACGGAGTGAATGGAATCCTCCTGGAACCCGGTAGTATTAAAGCCTGGAGTAACGCTATTCAGCAGCTTTGTTTGTATCCAGAGTCACTTAAAGATTGGGTTCGCGGCATTCCGCCGGTACGTAGTAATAGCGAAGTAGTTGGCCAGATGCTTAAGCTTTATGAAAATTTTGTGGGTTAAAAGAAAAAGATTTTTACTTGGGGTATAGGAAAGTATAAAAATCACCCACTGCGAAAATCGCAGTAAGTTATCCTAAAAAGGATTTTCTTGAGATTGTTAAGTGCGCGAAAATGTATTATGGATAGAAATAAGAGATTGAAACTTGTTATCGACAAAGGAAGATATTTTTGCAAAGTTATTAAAAATTATATATTTTGTCGACAAGATAAAACATGTCCTTTCTGTAATAGTAGAGAGATATCAGAAATTATGAACAAGTTCTTTTTTATAAAATTATTTAGATGTAATAATTGTAGTCTTATGTTTAGATACCCAAAGGATGGAGTTTGTAACCAGTATTATCGTGATTCTTGCTATTGCGATGAACCTAAAATCCCTCCTACCTTACCGACAGTTTTAGAATTAACACAGCTTAAAAGCCAAAATTTTAAAGACAGTATATACGATATCTCAGATAAAATTACGCTCATAAAAAAGTATATAAAGGAAGGAAACATACTCGATTATGGCGCCTCTTGGGGATACGAACTTTGGCAATTTATTAACGAGGGATTTTCAGGTTTAGGATATGAGATAGACATAAAAAGAGCCAAATTTGGCGAGGAAAATTTAGGATTAAAAATAATCCACGATTCTAAAGGTCTAGATTGCTTTCAGTCAGGTTTTAATCTAGTATTTGCAAATCATGTGTTAGAACACATAGAAGATATTAGAAGTGTATTTAATAGGATTTACAAATTGCTGAAAGACGCAGGCTATCTATTCATATTTGTTCCTAATTGTAGTGATATAGATAAAGAACCCTGGAGGAAAATATATGCCTTTGGCCAGAGGCATTGCATAGCTTTTGATAAACGCTTTTTCTATAAAAATCTATCATCTTTAGGATTTAGCATTATTGAAGTTAAAGAATGTATGTGGAATAAATATGAATTAATGGTGATTGCCAGGAAGGACAAGACAACAGGGATTTTAATATAAGGAAGAAATATTATGAAGAGCGGCATACTTGTATCATCTGTGGATTTGCGGCCAAGCCTGATGAGTATCTTAAAAGGGTTAGATGAAGCCGGATTACTTAAGCAGGTAATTACTACAGTTGCCATTGACCCGGATAGCATATTTGGTAAAGGCATAAAGGCTATCTGTGGAGTTCTTCCTTCAAATTACAGGAGAGGCATTGACCGGCGATTTTTACCTGATTTTCTGAAAGGGAAAACGCAAACATTATATTCCCGTGAATTAATTCGTTTATTATTAAATAGATTGGAAGGTGGTATTTTTACGCATCGGGTGTGGCTATGGGCAGAATTAGGTTTTGACCGCAAGGTAGCCAGCCGCTATAGTGGTATTTTTAGTTGTATTTATGGCATGGAACACAGCTCATTAGAGACTTTCACGCGACAAAAAAAGCAAGGTGGATTATGTATTCTGCGTCAAGTAACGGCGCATGGGCGCACAATAGCTAATGTTATTAGGCGGGAAACTAAAAGATTCCCAGAATACACTGGGCCTTATCTGAGGTTATTTTTGGAGGATATAGAGAGGTCTCTGGCTCGCAAAGAGGCAGAATATCAACTTGCTGACCTGATTGTGGGAAATTCTAGTTTTGTGAAAGAGACCTTTGTGCAGGCAGGGGTTGCACATGAAAAAATCGTGGTTATACCTACTGGTTGTCCACCTTGTTCTAAGATACCCGGCAATGCCGGGAGAGGAAATAAGCCGCTTATTTTTCTTTTTGTAGGAAGGCAATTACTGCGCAAAGGCATACCTTATCTACTAAAGGCATGGCATTTACTAAGGCCGGGAAGGAATGCAGAACTTTGGTTAGTAGGTTCAAATGAAATTCCCAATACTATTTTCAAAAAACAGGAGGGGGGTATCCGTTATTTCGGCGTTCTTTCACAATCAAATCTGGCAAGAATATATAGCCAGGCAGATGTGTTTGTTTTACCTACCTTATTGGAAGGACTTGCTTATGTTGTGCTTGAGGCTTTATCTTATGGTTTACCAATTATTACCACCCAGGAATCCGGATGTGGGAATTTTGTGCAAAATGGTCATAATGGCTTTGTAATTGAGTCGGCTAATCCAGAATCACTTTGTAATGCCATGGCCTGGTGTTTAGGGCATCGCCACCAACTGCAGGGCATGGGTGAGGCCTCTATGGAAAAGGCGGCTCGTTGGACAGTGGCAGATTCCAATAGCGCACATCTTATGGAAATCCAGAAGTTTTTGGAAAATAAGGGAATTAAGTGATTCTTTAAGGAAGGTTATGCATGAAATATTCGGATATAAATGTATTTTGCTGTCCTGAATGTAGGAGTAGTTTGAGATTTCTTGAAATTAACCAGCAAGATAAGAATTCGGAGGTCTTGGAGGGATTAATTAGCTGCGTGAATTGCAATTCTACCTATCCCATTATAAAATCTATACCCCGTTTTGTAAGTCGAGACAATTATGCTTCGTCGTTTGGTTATCAATGGAAGAAATTTAGCCGGACACAATTTGGTGGAAATCAAAAACAGATTGCTAAGGTTAGGTTTGATGCGACGACGAAATGGCCCGATAACTTAAAAGGTCAATTAATTCTGGAGGCTGGATGTGGCGCAGGCCGTTTTACCGAGATTGCCTTGGATACGGGAGCCGAAGTTTATTCCTTTGATCTAAGTGATGCGGTAGAGGCAGGTATGGCTAATATCAAATCTTTGGAACTTAAAATGCGTCATCATCTTTTCCAGGCAGATATTTACAAAATCCCGTTACCCTACGAAATGTTTGATAAAATTTTTTGTTTTGGCGTTTTACAACATTGTCCTGATGTGAAGAAGGCATACCTTAGTTTGGCCCCTTTTTTGAAGCGGGAAAGAGAATTAGTGGTAGATTGTTATTTGGGCCAGCCGCTTAAAGATATATTTAAGCTAAAATATTTGCTTAGGCCGTTTTTTAAATGGTGGAGACCCTCTTGGTTATTTGCCTTCTGTTCAATTATGATATCTGTAACCTACGATATTAAATCATCTTTCGCGAAAATTCCCATGGTAGGCAAACTCATATCAAGACTCATACCCATCGGACGGCTTAACTACGAACCAGATTATTATTTTAGCGTGCCTGAAATCAAGGAGATTAAGACCTTGAGTATGTTTGATATGCTTAGCCCAAAGTATGACCAGCCTCAGAGAATCTCGAGCTTTCGTTTATGGATGCAGGGCGCTGGCCTTGAGATATTAGAATTAACCACAGGTTATAACGGGATTAATGCCAGAGGGCGCAGACCTTGAGAAACCATCTTCGCTGGTGGCTTATGCCGGGTTTAGACTTGTTCACCCGTAGGAGAGTCCGGTTATGCAGTTATTGGTTAAGCGGTAGTCGCCGTGTTCTGGACGCTGGCTCGGGAAATGGATGGTTTTCATATTTAGCGTATCGCTTGGGTGCGACAGTTATAGCTGTGAATATAGCGCAAGATCAGGTACAAAAGGCAACCCAGTTCTATAACCTGTGGCGAGGTATACCTCTTAGTCAGCTAAAATTTATAAAATTGAATGTATATAACCTCGATTGTCTTGAACCAGGTTTTGACGAAATCATTTGTTATGAGACACTTGAGCACATCAAAGATGATGTTAAGATTTGCAAATTATTTTGGAAGCTTTTAAAACCCGGTGGGTTTTTACACCTGTGTTCTCCTTATGCCGAGCATCCACGCTGGCGCAAAGAGAGATTAGATATTAAGGAAAAGGGCGGTCATGTGCGCGAAGGCTATACCTTGGAGTCGTATCGTTCAATGCTTGAGCCCATCGGTTTCCAGATAATAGATACTGAAGGTATGGGGGGCCCTATCTTGACTAAAGTTTGTTTTGTTATCCAGGCATTGAAAAATCGTTTTGGAAATGTTTGGTGTTTACCCTTTGTTTTATTAGCAATACCTCTTATTTGGTTAGACCCCAGACATATGAACAGGCCTTACAGTCTCTATGTTAAAGCTGTAAAGCGTAGTAATGATGGCTAAATACCAACATAATGTGTGGTTTTATCGGTAGAATTAACAAATACGGAATAAATTTTACTCGAGAATATCCTTTGGCGGCGGGCCTAAAATTTTTAGGTAG
>JAUYCX010000098.1 GCA_030692045.1 Candidatus Omnitrophota bacterium | reverse complement strand
GGCGAGGCAAGGGAAGAAAGGGTTTTGCCTAATGTTATAAGCACTGCGCGGTTTATTTGGCTGGTAAGCTTAACCTACCTTGTTTTGGGAACGTTAGCCTTAGGAGTAGTGGGTTTCTTTGAGGGAATTCCTTTTAATAAGGCATTATTCCACGGCGCTTGTATTTTTATGGCGGCATTTGATACTGGAGGCTTTGCCCCTCAATCACAAAATATCCTTTACTATCACAGTTTTGTGTTTGAGGTAGTGACTGTAATCATAATGCTCTTGGGTGCGATAAATTTTAAACTGCATTATGCGCTTTGGACAGGCAATAAAAAAGAAATAGTTAAAAACATTGAGACCGTAACTTTATTTATCACGATTATGATAACATTTTTTTTGGTGGCAGTGGATTTGGCAAAGTTGGGAGTTTATCCTGAAGTTTTATCCTTATTTCGCAAAGGATTTTATCAGCTGATTTCAGGCCATACTGGCACCGGTTATCAAACTATCTATGCGCGTCAGTTTATTAATGAATGGGGAAATTTAGCTCTATTTGGCATAATTGTGGCAATGGCAATTGGCGGTAGCTCCTGTTCTACAACCGGAGCAATTAAGGTTTTACGGGTGGGTATTATTTCTAAAGCCTTTGTGCAGGATGTTAGAAGAATTATCCTACCCGAGTCAGCAATTTCCGAGGAGAAATTTCATCATATCAAGGATTTATTCTTGGAGGAAAAACAGGTACGCTCAGCCTGTCTAATCACCTTAGCTTATTTAGGGCTTTATTTTTTAGGCGCAATTGTGGCAATGTTACTGGGTTTCCCATTTTTAAATTCTTTATTTGAGTCAACCTCTGCCGCAGGAAATGTGGGGTTATCCTGCGGTATTACACAAGCCTCAATGCCTGGGATTTTAAAAATTGTGTTTATGTTTCAGATGTGGGCCGGCAGATTAGAATTTATGTCGGTATTTGTGCTTATTGGATTTTTTGTGGCGTGGGTGAAAGGCAAATGAGAAGGTTCAGAAGTCAGAAGTCAGAGTTCAGAAGTCAGAAGTCAAAAATTGGATTGTTTTTCTGTCTTCTGTCTTCTGTTTTCTGTCTTCTGTCTTCTGTCTGTTTTGCCAAGCCGATTTCCTCAACCCAATTGATTGAGCATGCCAAGGAATATGACAATAAAACCGTTTCCTTTCAGGGCGAGGTAATTGGCGACATAATGAGGCGGGGTAATTTTGCTTGGGTAAATATTAATGATTTTGCAAATGCAATCGGTATTTGGCTTAAGGCGGATTTAACTAAAGAGATTTCCTATGCAGGCAGTTATAAATTTAGGGGTGATGTGGTTTTGGTGCAGGGAACATTTAACCGTGCCTGCCCACAGCACGGCGGAGATTTGGATATTCACGCCAATAGCTTAGAAATCATCGGAACTGGCAAGGCAATTGCAGAGAAATTAGATATTGATAAATATAAGGCTTCATTAGGTTTTTTGGGAGTTGTGTTATGCTTTGGGATATTGAGGCTCTTAAGAAAAAAGCCCAGGAAGAAATAAATTCTGCCCAAGATTTAGCCGGCGTTGATGCCATGCGTATAAAATACTTAGGCAGAAAGGGAATTATTGCAGAGATTTTTTCTAAACTTCCCGAACTATCTGCAGAAGAAAAATCCCAAACCGGCAAATTCGCCAATGAATTAAAATTTTTTTTAACAGAATTAATCAACAATAAAGTACAACAATTAAAGACCATAGACCATAGACCAAAGACCGTAGACTTAGACATAACCCTTCCAGGCATTAAGCCAGAAATTGGCACAAGACATCCCATTACTCAGGTTCTCGAGGAGATTTGCGCGATTTTTACTCAGATGGGCTTTAAAATATTTGACTCACCTGAGATAGAAACTGAGTTTAATAATTTTACTGCCTTAAATATTCCTTTGGAACATCCCTCTCGCGACGCCTTTGATACATTTTACATCAGAAGACAGAAATTATTGCTACGCAGTCATACCTCACCCGGTCAAATTCGCGTGATGAAAAAATATAAACCGCCCTTGGCAGTGGTTGTGCCAGGCAAGGTTTATCGGCCTGATGCAGTAGATGCCTCACATTCTTTTATGTTTCATCAGGTAGAAGGATTTTTAGTAGACGAAAGAGTGCGGTTTTCAGATTTAAAAGGGGTGTTAACAAATTTTAGCCAAGAACTTTTCGGTAGTGATATTAAAATGCGCTTTCGTCCGCACTTTTTTCCATTTACTGAACCATCAGCAGAAGTGGATATTTCCTGTGTAATGTGTGAGGGAAAAGGTTGTTCAGTTTGCGGCAAAAAGGGTTGGTTAGAAATTTTAGGCGCAGGAATGATTCATCCTAATGTATTTAAGGCTGTGGGTTATCCTAAAAATAAATACACTGGCTTTGCATTTGGTATGGGCGTTGAGCGCATTGCAATGTTAAAATATGGCATTGATGATATTCGCTTGTTTTTTGAGAATGATTTGAGGTTCCTAAGACAATTCTAAAGAAACGCGAATTAATACGAATCTAACACGAATTTTCACGAATAAGATATTCATAGCCATTTGCAAAAAAAAATGCAGCACAACCTAAAACTTACAAATGAGGAAAAAATCAATATATGGTTAGACCTCTGTGATTTTACATTCCAATTAATGAAAAACTCTCTTTCAGCCAGCGAGTTAAGGCTGCGACTTAAGAAGCTCAGGCAGGCTCACTTAAAGGCGGATTATTTAATCTTATCAAAATTAGCCCGGATAAAATGACTAAGAATATTTTATTTCTGGTTTTAGAAAAGCTTGTAAAGTTATCCCGAAAAAGCCAGGCCAAGTTAGTTCTTATGGGCGGTATAGCTACCAGTGTTTTTACGCAACCCCGTGCAACCTATGATATTGACGGGATAATCGCCTTAACACAGCGAGATTTAAAAAGCTTCTTGACTTTATTAAAGGAAAATGGCTTTAAATTTGATACCAAACAACCGGTTAAATCTATCCAGGGCTTACCATTTATTACCTTTTATTATCCTAAACACAAAACTTATGTGGATTTATTTTTAGCCAGAAATGAATTTCAATATAGCATTCTAAAACGGGCAAAAAAGATAAAATTTCAGAATTTGGATTTATGCATTATCTCACCAGAGGATTTAATCTTGGTTAAGTTACAAACTGGTAGAGAAAAGGATATGGAGGATATAAGGCAAATAATTTTAGCCAACAAATCTAAGTTAGATTTTGTTTATCTAAGAAAATGGGCTAAATTGCTAAATGTGCGGATTTTTCTTAAAGATGAACTAAGAAGTTTGGGGTTGGCAAAGAGGATAATATCGACTTAAATGGAATATAATGGGTCCTGTCAAGGTTTGGTTCTTCGCCGCACCACTCGTCCGCCACGAAACTTGGCGGACTCGTTCTCACGTGCGGCTCAAAACTCAAACCTTGCCACCCATAATCAAATTAACAGAAAACAATACTGAAAGGGGGTTGTAATGAAAAAGACATTTTTTTACTTTCTGCTCAGTTTTATCTTTATATTTATAGCCACTTGCTTTGCCGAGGACATTACAATTACCACCTATTACCCTGCGCCGTATGGGGTGTATAAACAGTTAAGGCTTTCTCCCACTGATGATTTTGTGCCGGGCGGAGCTTGTCTTAATAATAAAGGTACGATGTATTATGATGACTCTGAAAGTAAAGTGTATGTATGCGATGGAAATATCTGGCAAGTCTTGGGTGGCTACTGGTCGCTGAGTGGTACCAATCTTTATACAAATGATGTAGGTTTAGGCCAAAACTGGAATGTTGGCATTGGCACAACAACCCCTGTCTCTAAACTGGTTGTTAAAGGGACAACAGCTGATAATACCGCTTCTGCTTTAAATGTAATAAACAACTCTATGCCCACACCCACAAGTTTATTGTTTGTAAGAAATGATGGTTATATTACTATCGGTAATAATCTAAGTCCGGAACTAACTATTAACTCAGATAAATTTTACCTTAAAGATGGTGGCACAGGAAGCGCAGAAATTCGTTTTTTTGACTCTACACCAAATGATGAATGGAGAGTTGGCACAGGAAGTGATGACCCAAATATGAATTATCTACACATTTCAGATAAAACTATAGTAGATGAAGATAATAGAACGGCTATGATTTTCAGACGATACGGGAATCCGCTAGATGCTACAGGAACTACTCGAGTAGGAATTGGAGTTTGGGACCCGCAACACAAATTGGATGTTGACGGTGGTGTTAGTGCTCTAGAATACTGGTCAGGTTCAAGTAACACTCAGGGTTTAGATAGAGCTCTGGATGTGGTTTACAATGTAGTATCAGGGGTACCGCAAAGATGCAGACTGACCTTTAGTGATGGTTTGCTTACTAATGAAAATTGTCCTTAGCTGACCTGAAGGCAAACCTGAAAGTGTAGATTATGCCAAATTGTCGGTAATTTTATTAAAGGCAGTGCAAGAACAGCAAAACAAACTAAACCATTTGCAGGAGGAATTAACTAAGTTAGAAGTAATTGTAAATAAGAAATAATCACCTCGAGAAGATACAAAAATTAGGATTATTTTTAGTGTAAAAGGGGTCAGAGTCATTTTTTACCTAAATAAATTCTGCTCTTTGAAAATTTAGTCTTGGCTCGCTGTTATTTTCCCAGCTCAAGAAGTTTTTTAGCAGTGCACTACGGTTTACGGCTTGCTCGTTTGGCGAAATTCACTGATTTTCTAAATTAAGGGTTCAGTTTCGCCACTCACTTCGCCGTAATTCCTTGTGCACTTTTGCAAAAAAACTTATTCGCTGGATAAAATAACATCTCGCCTGTTTTTAGAGGTTTCTTAAGATAAAAAAGTAATTTTATTAAAGGCAGTGCAAGAACAGCAAAACAAACTAAACCATTTGCAGGATGAGTTAACTAAGTTAGAAGTAATTGTGAATAAGAAATAAAGTAAGAAGATAGCACTGAAAAAGTCTGATTACAACGCTAGAAATTTTGCTTTCCTAAGAATAGCCATAATGATATTTCTAACGGGGTAAACGCTAGTTTGTAACATGTGCTTGGACGAGAAAGTTTTCTCGACACAAGCGAAAAAATAAGCACAAGTTTGTATTTTTTTGCTTGACAAAATATACATAATAATGTATATTTTAAGCGGAGGCGAAAACTATGACCATCACAGTTCCCTTAACAGAATTACGCCCAAAATTGCCCGAAGTAATGGATAGGATATCTAAATATTTTGACCGTTGTGTGGTTACCCGTCATGGTAAGCCAGAAGCAGTTATACTTTCTGAAGAAGACTACGAGAGCCTTTTGGAGACCTTAGATATTCTCTCTGACCAGAAATTAATGAAAGATATCAAAAAGGCGCAGGATGAATTAAGAAAAGGTAAAGGTATGCCTTGGGAAAAGGTAAAAAAGAAATTGGGTTATGTATAATGTCGAGATATCCCCTGTTGCCTTAAAGTTTTTAGAGCGCCTTGAAAAAAGCAATAGAAATATATCTCAACGGTTAGTCAGGACTATTGACAGCCTCAAAACTAACCCATTTATCGGTAAGAAATTATTGGGAGAGTTGGCTAACTTTAGGTCGCTACGAATGGGCGAGTATCGCATAATTTATCTTATAATTAAAAAAAGGGTTTTAATTCAGGTAGTAAAAATAGCGCACAGAAGAGAAGTCTACAGATAATTTCTGCTTCTTGAAGGACAAGTAGCCATTTATTAGTTAGTGCCTGCTTGAGTGTTTTTATCATTGGTAACAGCCTCCTTTTTTAAGCAGCCTTTATTATACAGGCTGTTACCGAAACTGTGAAGAACTACCCGGCAGGCAGGCGTAAGAAATCCGCGAAAATCCGCGTTAAATAAAATGACCAAACAAACACTTCTAAAATTAGGATTATTTTTAGGCATACTCTTTGCAATGATGGTTTTGCTAATGTATGACAGCGACAGGGTTAATGCAAAAATCAATATTAAGAAATTGCAAGAGCAAGTTGAAAGAATGGATAATCAAAGACAAGAAGGCAATAAAGCTGTTTTAGAGGCATTTGGAGTTAACAAAATTAATATTCAGAAATTGCAAGAGCAAGTTGAAAAAATGGATAACCAAAGACAGGAAGACAACGCTAAGCATGGAAAAATTAAACCCAAGAAAACTAAGTAGTTCTCACTGAAAAAGTACTTTTTCACAGATGGGCACAGATTAGAAGAAACAGATGGGCACAGATAAAACTTTAAACCCTAAATCCCAAACCCTAAACTCTAAACAAATCCAAAACCCTAAACCCAAAATCCAAAACATTTTTAAGAATTTGAGTTTTGTGTTTTGAGTTTGTTTAGGATTCAGAGTTTTGTGTTTAGAGTTTTTTCTCCATCTGTGTTAATCTTGCATCTTTTAATCTGTGCAAAAATAGGGTTTTTCAGCAGTAACTAAGTTAGCACAAACTTAGTAACAAAAGGGGGTAAGAAATGCGGATAAAAATTATATTTTTTAGCGCAATCTTTTTCTTTTCGCTTTTATTTGTGCAGGGTTTTTGCGAGGAAATTACCCTTACCACCTATTATCCTGCGCCCTATGGGGTTTATAAAAGCTTAAGGTTATATCCTAATAATGGCCCCCCGTCTTGCGATGCTGACCACGAAGGTGTTTTGCATTATGATAATGGCCAAGGAAGTTTACAGAGAGGTTTTTACTATTGCTCTCAAGACCCAGTTTCACTTGGTTTTGGCTGGCAGAGAGGAAGCGGCTATTGGATGTTAGTGAGCAATCCATACCCTGTGCCAGATTACCTCAACCTTAATGTTCCTGAGACTAATACAAGGGTGGGCATTGGTACTTTTACTCCTGAGCAACAACTTTCAATTACAGGTAACTTTCAGCTGCCAGTTTCTGCCAATGTGGGTGGCAATATTTCTGGAGTTATCTACTCAGGCGCAAACAGATTTATTCATAATCTGGGGCATATTAATGATACTTCCAACACCTTTATAGGTGTGGATGCGGGAAAACTAAATCTCGATCAGAGCCAGGCTGGTACCAAGAATACAGGTTTGGGAGCAGGAACGCTTAGCGCCCTTACAAACGGCACTGACAACACTGCAGTAGGTTATGCTGTTCTTGCTGCTAACCAAGGCGGTAATCTTAACACTGGTGTGGGAGCATTTGCACTTAACTCTAACTCTGCTGGAGCTGCCAATACAGCTATTGGGTACTATGCGCTTAAGACTAATACTCTCGGTCAGAATAATACTGCCATTGGCTACAATGCACTTAGAGATAATACAGAAGGAGACAATAACATTGCAAATGGAAGCGAAGCTCTTAGAACAAATACCTTAGGAAATTTTAACATCGCTATGGGAGTTCAAGCCCTTTTTGACAATACCACTGGCGAAAACAATGTTGCAATTGGCACTTCTGCCCTTGGCAATAATACTTTAAGCAATGAAAACACAGCCATTGGAAAAGGAGCTCTGCAAAGTTATGAGGGCAATGCTAGTACTCAGGGTAAAAACACTGCTATTGGATCTCAAGCTGGAAATATGAATCAAACTGGCATTGGTAACGTCTTTTTAGGCTATCAAGCAGGAGCTAATGCAGGTGCAGGTGGTAATGTTAGCGATAGACTTTACATTGCTAATTCAGATATTGACCCTCCTCTTATCTACGGAGATTTTAATACTAGCAGAATTGGTTTGGGAACAATCACGCCCAGTGAAAAATTACAGGTGACCAACGGAAATATTTATATTGAAACAGCAGGTAATGGTTTAATTTTAAAGAGTCCTAATGGCACAGTTTGTAAGAAACTAACGATAGATAATGCAGGAGCAACTGCATTGGTCCAAGTAAACTGCCCTTAGGAAAAATAAGATTGTAAGCTAAAAATGAAAATTTCTTTTAATTGGCTAAAGGATTATGTGGATATTAAACTCAAGCCACAGGAATTGGCTGATAAGCTTACTATGGCAGGATTAGAGGTTACTTCTTGGGAAAAAATTCTGGGCGATTGGATTTTGGAATTAGAAATTACATCCAATCGCCCAGACTTACTTAGCCTCATTGGCATTGCCAGAGAGGTTTCGGCAATTACAGGTAAAAAACTTAAGTTACCAAAAGTATCGAGTATCGAGCATCGAGCATCGAGTATCAAGGATTTTGCAGTCAAGATCGAAGACAAAAAGGCTTGCCCTAAATATTCTGCTCAATTGATAAGGGATGTTAAAGTGGTTCCTTCACCAAATTGGCTTAAACAAAGATTAGAAAAGCTCGGGCTTCGCCCAGTAAATAACATTGTAGATATCACCAATTTTTGTTTAATGGAAATGGGCCAGCCCTTACATGCCTTTGATTTTGACAAGATAAAAGGCTCAAAGATTATTGTGCGACGAGCAAAATCAGGCGAAACCATTAAAACCATAGATGGACAAGAAATAAAGTTAACGTCGGAAATTTTGGTAATTGCTGATTTAGAGGCGCCAATTGCCGTTGCTGGCGTAATGGGGGGGTTGGCAACAGAGGTTACAGAAAATTCGAAAAATATTTTACTGGAGAGCGCCTATTTTAACCCTATTCTAATTCGACGGGCATCGCGATTACTTGGTATTACTTCAGAATCATCCTACCGCTTTGAAAGGGGCGTAGATTTAGAAAAAGTTTTATCCAGCTCAAACAGGGCAGTTAATTTAGTTGAGAATATTGCCGGCGGCAGGTTAATTGATAGTGTTGAAAAAGGCTCAATAACAAAAGTGCCCCATCGTATAATAAGTCTTTTGCCAAATTCAGCAGAAAATTTGTTGGGTATAAAAATTAAACCGCAAAGTATAAAACAAATTTTAACCAGATTGCAATTTAAGCTAAAAACAAAACAAAAATCTTTTAAAGTGGAGGTTCCTAATTTTAGACAGGATATAAAACAAGAAGTGGATTTAATCGAGGAGGTTGCCAGAATTTATGGCTTTCCCCATTTACCCTTAACACAACCACCCATAAAAATCTCTTCGGTTAAAAGCCAGCCAATTACCAAACTTAAAGATTTAACCCGTCAAATTCTTATAAGCGCAGGTTTTAATGAGATAATTTCTTATAGCCTAATTAGTCGAGAGCTCCTTTCCAAAACAAATTTAGGCGATTTAGATTTAACGCCGATTGCAAATCCTTTAAGTAAGGAGCAAGAAATTCTAACTCCCTCAATAATTCCGAGTTTATTAAACGCGCTAAATTATAATTTAAATCGCGGTGTTACAGACTTAAAATTATTTGAAATCAATAAAAATTATTTATCGGCAAAAGAGAGCTATGTCTTGGGCTTAGTGATGACCGGAGAAAAGTATATAGATTGGCTGCGCGGCAAAAAAGAAAGAATTGGCTTTTTTGATTTAAAGGGTGTTATCGAGGTTTTTTTAGAGAGATTGGGCATTTCCAGGGTTGATTTTGTAGCAGAATCTTTAGTTGTTTTTGCCAATTGCGCAGTTTTAAGAGTTTACGAAGAGAAAATTGGTATTTTAGGAGAGCTGAGCAACTTAAGTTTATCCAATTGGGATATAAGGCAAAAGGAAATCTTTTTAGCCGAAATAAATTTAGAAAAACTTCTTAAATTCATAAAATTAGAAAAAAGTTTTACTTCGATAATAAGCTTGCCTTCTGTCAGGCGTGATATAAGCCTAATTTTGGAAGATAAAATTTCAGCCAAAAGCATTTTTGAGATTGCCAAAGAAGTAGCCGGCTTTTTGTTGCAGGATTTAAAGCTTGTAGAATTATATGCTGGCGGACAAATACCCAAAGGCTTTAAGGGAATTACCCTTTCCTTAGAATACCAAGCCAAAGACAAAACCTTAACTGATAGTGAAGTGAATGCTCTCCAGGAAAAAATCTGCCAAGCATTCCAAGAAAAACTTCAAGCAAAGATTAGGTAAGAAACTCTAAAAAGAATTTTTTAAGAAGTTTTAAGCAAGGGCTTTCTTAAGGTATCAAAAAATCCCTTGCCAAGGATTTTAGATCGTGGTATATTATGTTTGAAAATGAAATATAAGGCTTAATCCCTGCCGTGTTCGTTGGGAATGGATTTGTGTTGAGCCAACACAAAATTGAAGGGAGCTTGACTTCTGGTTTGCTCGTGAGCAAACATAGAGAGGCACCCAAGTAAAACACGAGGTTCATCAACAACCTCTCCCGACGGCATCTGGCGGGGATTTTTTTTAATGAGACCCAAACTTATGGAGCGATAGCGAACATAAGTTTGTTGGTCGAATTAATCCGCCAAGCTTTATGGCGGATTCATACAGATGAAAAATACAGATTACACAGATAAAGAAAACAAAGATTTATTTCAGCAAGCAAAGAGCTCAACAAATAGTAAAGATTTACCTTTGGCAGTTCGTATGCGCCCAAAGACCTTAGAAGAGTTCGTTGGCCAGGAACATATCTTAGGAAAGGATAAATTATTAAGGCGCGCAATTGAGGCAGATAAAATTACCTCTTTAATTCTTTATGGGCCTCCCGGCACAGGAAAGACGAGCTTAGCCTTACTCATTAGCCAGATTACCAAATCCTATTTTGAACCCGTTAATGCGGTAACTTCTAATGTGGAGGAATTAAGAAAGATTATTGCCGCTTCTAAAAATCGCAAAATTACTACCCAAAGGAAAACCATCCTTTTTATCGACGAGATACATCGCTTTAATAAAGCCCAACAGGATTGTCTTATGCCTGATGTGGAAGTGGGTTGCGTTACATTAATTGGCGCAACTGTGCATAATCCATTTTTTTCTTTAGTTTCACCGCTTTTGTCACGCTCGCTTGTCTTTGAGCTTAAGCCTTTAGAGGAAAAGGATGTCATAAAAATTTTAAATAATGCAATTAATGATAAAGAAAGAGGCTTTGGTAAACTTCGTTTAAAAATCGACAATAGTGCAGTGCAATTTTTAGCCAAGATTTGCGATGGCGATGCCAGAAGGGCTTTAAATGCTTTAGAATTGGGAATTTTAACTACTGCCCAAGACAAAAATGGATTTATAAATTTTAGCTTGGAGGTTAGCCAAGAGTCTATCCAGAAAAAACAGGTAGTTTACGACCATGATGGGGACGCACATTACGATACAGCCTCAGCATTTATTAAGTCTATGCGCGGCTCTGACCCAGACGCTACCCTCTATTGGCTGGCGAAGATGCTTTATGCAGGCGAGGATCCCCGTTTTATTGCCAGAAGAATTTGTATCTGCGCAGCTGAGGATGTAGGCAACGCCGACCCTCAAGCCTTGGTTGTGGCAAATTCAGCTTTGCAGATTTCTGAATTTGTGGGACTTCCTGAGGCAAGAATTCCTTTGGCCCAGGCCGCGGTTTATATTGCCTGTTCTCCCAAATCTAACGCAGTTTATTTAGGTATTGACAAAGCCTTAAAAGATGTGGAAAATAATAAGACCCAAGCTGTGCCGCAGCATTTAAAGGATGCCTCTTATAAAGGCGCAGAAAGGCTTGAACATGGCAAGGGTTATAAGTATGCCCATGATTTTGAAAAACATTTTGTAAAACAAGAATACATGCCTCAAAAAATAAAATACTATGTACCAACAGATATCGGTTTTGAGGCGAAAATAAAGAAACGTCTGGAGGAATTAGAACATCAAATAATTAGAGATGATTATAACCAAACAAAAAAAATTTGAAGACATACTGAATAATCTTAAAGAGGTTTCTCGAGTTTTTATTGTGGGCTGTGGTGA
>JAUYCX010000079.1 GCA_030692045.1 Candidatus Omnitrophota bacterium | reverse complement strand
ACGATTCCTGAATTCATCAAAAACATCCTGCGGAACAATAAGATTTAAATCGTCTGATTCCCGCAAATTTCTTATTGCCATCGGCCCGCTGCCGAATATCGCAAATTTCCCCTTGGGCAGATTCAATTCCTTCAATTTTTGCAGTAAATCTTTAAACATTTTTGGTTTCTGCTGATTAAAATTATTTCCTTTATTGCCTTAGGACATATTCGTGCGAATTAGACTATGTGATATTGATGGAATTAGCCGATATGGAATTTATTCGCTGATTAAAATTCTTTTGTTGATTAATATTGCGCTTCTTCTGCACAGATTACCGGGTCAATGCCAAGCTCGGTTTTCAGGTATTCCCTTACCTCATTTATCCCGCCGATTTTATCGATTAATCCGTTCTTCAAAGCCATTTCACCGAGCATACTTGAGCCGTCAGCCATTTGCCCTACCTTCTCTACGCTCAGTTTTCTGTGCTTAGCCACAAGATTAACGAACTTCTCGTGCGCCAACTCAATATCCCTCATTATCAATGCTTTTTCTTCTTCGGTTAAGGGCTTATTCGGGTCCATCATGTCTTTGTATTTTCCTGAACTCAATTGATTAAAAATAAGACCCTCTGCTTTATTTTTATTTACATTATCAACATACGAAGTAGTAACTCCAATACTTCCCACGTCGGAAAACTTTGAAGCGAAAATCGTATTTGCGCCGATTGCCGCCATATAGGCTGCGGATAATCCGGCTTGCCTGATTAATGCCACTGTTTCCTTACTTGAATTTTTCAAAGCATTTAAAATCTCTTCGCCTGCAACCGGAGACCCGCCATAAGAATCTATTTCCAGAACAATGGCTTTAATCTCCTCATTTTTATTTGCATCTTCTATTTGGGAAACAATCTCATCAGAATAAACATAACCGCTGTCAGTAAAGTCATAATACGTCGCCAATGCGCCGGTTAATGGAATTATTTTAATATTGCAATCTTCTGTATTGCCCACGAAAGTTTCTTGTTCACTGTCATCTACCCAGCGCGGGCCGCCGAAAAACCCAAGACAAAAACCACCTACTGTTAGTATGATTATCAGAAGCGCAACCCAAGGATTTATTTTTTTATAAAGATTAATTTTCATTGATTTTTATTTTATTATTTTCACTCGCTGATTAAAATTATTTCGCTGCAGTCGCGTTTGACGCGACCGCGTTTCTTGTCCCGCTGGAGTTAAAAGGCGGGAGGGGTTAAATATTTTTCTAATATTAATCCAAGCTAATTGCTTTTTTAATACGCGAAAGTTCTACTGCTATTCCACAGCCGTCTTTTATTGTAAGCCATAATACATCTTTTTCGATTGACCAGGGAATAATTGTCGCGGTTCTGGATGATTTTCCATCCAAATCCAAAACCGTCAATTCTATCTCGCATTGGCTTTCTATGGCTTGCTCCAAAATAGGCAGAATTTCTTCCCGGCTCTGCTCTTTTTCCAATTTAATTTTTGGTTCCTTTTCCATCCCACACATAACTTAATTATTATTTAAACTATTGCCCAGTCTTTCTTTTAATCTGCGTAAACCTTGGGCATGTAATTTTAATGAAAGTGGAACGTAGGAGGGTTGTCTCGCCCAAAGGCGGATTAAACCAAAACCGCTATGAGCGAGCGCTCGTGACCGTATTTTTCCGGGTCAATTAAATTCATTTTTTCGGAAAAACCCGCAATACGTTCTTTGAGATTTTTATCCCATTTCTTAAATAATTCCAAAAAATCGGAATTTACCATGTAGTGCTCAAAACCATCCGTGAATACGAATACGCGGTCACCATTTTCCAGATTCAAGACTCCGCTTTCCAAATGATTAACCATTCGTTCCTCGCCATTTATCACTGCATAGGGATGGCATACTCCTTTAGTCGTAAATTTCAAATTCATTTCTCTGTCAAAATGTGCAATAAAAGAATCGCAAATGGACGCCCAATACGCTTGATTGTCTTTGATAATTGCAAAAGACCCAGTGGCGGAATAATAGCCTGTAATATTGCCGGAAATATCGCTTTTTCCGGCCCTCTCGTTATATTTACGCACCTTACCGTTAGCATATTTAAAAACATCAGCAATGTCTTTCTCTGTAAATGTGTCGTATTTTTCTTTTACTTGTCTGGCAACCGTATAACAGAATATTTTGGAAACATCGCCTGCAGGAGAAGGGTCCGGATATTTTACTTTATCCTTAATCAGTTTTGTGTAATCCAGAGTAACGCCGTCGGAAACCACAAAAACAGGAGGATTGTCCGAAACAATTAAAAAATCTTCTTGCGGATGATAGTAATCTTTCGCCAAGTTATCGGCAAGCTTTTCCCTTTTTGCAAATTTTTGAATCGCCTCTTTGGAAGTTAATTCTGAAATGTTAATATTTTCCATAATATCCTTTTATTCTTTTTTCTTCTTTTTCTTTTTTATAATTAAAGCGAGGATGAAAAATATCCCAGCCCAGAGAAAACCGGCAAATGTACCGAAGGAGAAATGTTTCTGGGCGAATGCGATAAATAAATCAAGCACTCCGATAATCACCCCAATCCAGCCCAAAATATAAAACAGATAGTATAGGATTTTTTTATGAGATATGGGTTGTTTATACAACATTTTTTTTCGAATTAATACCCCGTTTCTTCTTTGCAGATTATCGGGTCAATGCCGAGCTCGGTTTTTAAATACTCTCTTACCTCATTCATCCCGCCGATTTTATCGATTAAACCGTTCTTTAACGCCATTTCACCAAGCATACTTGAACCATCAGCCATTTGTTGTACCTTGTCTGCGCTCAATTTTCTGTGCTTAGCCACAAGATTAACAAAATCATCGTGCGCCAATTCAATATCCCTCATTATTAATGCTTTTTCTTCTTCGGTTAAGGGCTTATTCGGGTCCATCATGTCTTTATATTTTCCTGAACTCAATTGATTAAAAACAAGACCCTCTGTCTTATTTTTGTTTACATTATCAATATACGAAGTAGTAACTCCGATGCTTCCTACATCGGAAAACTTCGAAGCAAAAATCGTGTTTGCGCCAATTGCCGCCATATAGGCTGCGGACAACCCGGCTTGCCTGATTAATGCCACCGTTTCCTTGCCGGAATTTTTCAAAGCATTCAAAACCTCTTCGCCCGCAACCGGAGACCCGCCATAAGAATCTATTTCCAAAACAATAGCTTTAATCCTCTCGTTTTTATTTGCATCTTCGACTTGGGAAACAATCTCGTCAGAATAAACATAACCGCTGTCAGTAATGTCATAATACGTCGCCAATGCGCCGGTTAACGGAATTATTTTAACATTGCAATCTTCTGCATTGCTCACAAAAGCTTCTTGTTCATCGTCATTTACCCAGCGCGGGCCGCCAAAAAAACCAACACAAAAACCACCTACTGTCAGTATGATTACCAGAAGCGCAACCCAGGGATTTACTTTTTTGTAAAAGTTAATTTTCATAAATTTATAATTGGGATTAAATTTTGGTTAATTGTTTCTGAATTTCTTCCTCCGGGAAACGGACGATATTAAAACCTGTTTGGCTTCAAACTCTATTTAAATTCAGTAAAATTCTCAGATATTTTCTTAAAATTGCAAAGCTGTTTCTCTGAAAGTTTCTATATCATCTATTAGTTTATTAATTTCGGCTATATTTTTTTTAATTATTTTTGGCGTTATTTTTACTCTTTCAAATTTAACCGCCCCATCTACTCTATAATCAGTAATAATTTTTGTTCTCACAAAACCATCCCTATTTAACGATGACCAGTTAGCATGAACAACACGATTTCTAAATGTATTAATGTCATCAAGGCGCTTTTTTATGTTTAACAGTTTTTCTTGTTTTTTCTTGTTCTTTTCTGAAAACGATATTGGTCTAATATATAAATCATAAAAAAGTTCAATTTTGTTTAAAAACATAAGCTTCTTAATGACTATGTAACCAGTCTCATGATAATCATCACCAAAAAATTCAGCAATAATTATATTAAAATCGTGCTCTAGACGACTAAACCTTATAAGAAACCAGCCAATGAGTTGACTATATTTATCAAAAACTTTATCAATATAGTCATCTTCAAAAAAATCAAGTTGTTCCAATGTTTCCAAGTCTTTCTCTGGTAATTCACTCCCTCTATTAAGTTTTCTAACGTATTTTTTAACCTCCTTTTTATTTATAGTTTTTGTTCTTTTTCCTTTTGAAGTAAGAACCCAAACCCCCCTAGACGAAATCTGCACAAGCCCGTATAGCTTTAAATAGGTTCTCGCCCAAGCCAAATTATAGGATAGTTTAGTTCTGCTTTCGCTATGTATTTCGTTAATCTCTTCTTCTGTAAGACTCGTGATTTCGGCAACCTTATCTTCTATCTCAGAAATAGATCCCGACCCTCCGAGTTTTTTTAGCGCGGTCAATAACGGATTGAAAAGTTTATCGAAAGTTGGAATAGCCATAAATTTATTTTTTAGGTTTAAATAATTTTTCCAGCAAAAGATATTATCAATGATAATACCATTGATGCTGCACCGATATAAATTAGAAAATCACCTAAACTATAATAAGTTTTACCAATATGAAATATGTCTGCTAACCATTTGAGCTTGGTTTTAGAATTTAATATACATAATCGTCGATTCGGATTTAACTGACATATTTCTGTGGGGCTTTCCCCTTTTCGCGGCAAAATGGGCATAGATAGATTATTATAATCAATGACATATAGATTGGCCATTCCACCAATAGCTATAATAAGAAAACTCCAGCCGAACCAATGTAAATTATAATTAAAAAATACACAGGACAACGAATAAAAAAACGCAAAGGACGCCAAAATCCAAAGTTCTTCTCGGGTTATAATATTTATTTTTTCTAGATATTTTATAAATTTCATGATTTTATTAATTCCCTTTCATTGATTTTGTTAAAACGGAATCGAAAAGTTCTTTGAGTTTTGATTTTTGCCCAAGAAGTTGTTTTTTATAATCTTGAACCGCAGAAAGTTTGGCGACGATCTGTTTTTGAATTTTGAGAGGAGGAAAAGTAATCTTAATGTGCTGATATTCGGACAAATAATATCTTTTATGTGTTTCGTGGTTAAATTTTATCTTTTCCATTGTTTCAAAAACGAATCTTAAATTTGCATTTTTTGTTTTTAATTTCAAAATTTTCATAGCGCTTGATTTAACCTTAAACGGAAAATCAACAAATTTTTTATCCGTTGTAAAATCGTCAAAAATTATAACTGGTATATCTTTATATATGCCCTCCTTTTCTTCTGTATAACCCAAAATAAATGCTTTGTTTGCTGTTAGCACGGGGAGGCAATCTTCGGTTTTTTCTTTACATATTTTTGTTTGAACAATATATTTACCCGGTTGCTCATAATCTAAAATGTCCCCGAATCTAATCATTGGCCATTTTTGTTTTTTAATTTTTACATTCACCACGTTGTTACGCAATGAGCGATAAAGTTCCTCGGCTTTTTGGATAAGTTCGTCATTCAATTTCTGCGCCTCGGCGATTTTATCCAACCGCTTAACAATTTGTTTTTGAACTTCTGCGGGAGGATAAAGTATTTTTAAATTTTCTAAATGCTTTGTGAGTATATTTTTCACCGATAATTGTGTGATGGTTTTTTCAAATTGCACAAATAATCTAGGCATCTGATAAAAAATAAAGTCTTCAGTAATTTTGTCCTTAAAATTCCTTAATGTCGCCACTCTTTGATTCAACAAGGCGGCATCGCCCTCCCAACGGTTAGCTTTAAAGGAACCACTTAACCCAAGCAGAATATCATTTTTTTTAATTAAATATTTTTTATCATACTTTCCATCAAAAAATTTATTAGTTTTACATTTATCAACATCGCCAATACGAATTACTGGCAATCCCTTACCAATTTCGTTAAAGGCGTTAGCCTTAAAAGCAAAGCCGTAAACGATATTACAAATTTCTCCTAATTTTTTTGTCGGGTAAGGCATATTTTATGGCTCTAAAAACCAACTATTATTTTGACTATCATAAATATAAGTTTGAGGAAATTTCTTTTCAAGCAAATTGTCATTTTCATCCTTAACGTCGCAATTAATTTGTATCTTTACTCTTTTCCCTTCAATAACAGCATTTTTTATTTCTTCAGGTATTCCCAAACCAGGCGCTTGAATACCAGCAAATGCATCTAACTTCCAAGCCTGTGTGCCACCATAATAACCATCTGCTACTTCTCTTTCTGTTCCATCAGCAATAAATTTTATTTTAATATAGACTCTATATTTTTTAGCATCATGATTGGCAACCCAAAACCATACTTTCCAATCCTTTAAGAAGTCAAATAAAACTGTACCGGGCAAATGGGAAGAAATTTTATATGAAACTATTGCGACGTTATTGGTCTGCCCTCTTTCTTTTTCAGTAATTATTTTTGATTCAACTCCCGGAGTTACAAATTTTGTTTTTAGCCCGCCCGTTAAATTGATGGCAAATTCAGTAAGAGAATCCAATTTAAGTAAAATTAACAATAAAGAAATTAATAATACTCCCCATCCATATACTTCTTTATAAAGAAGAAAAAAACCAGAAATAACAAAAATTGCTCCAACCAATATTTCTCCTAATTTTTTTGTTGGCCAAATCATAAAAATAAACTACCATTGGTACAATTCAATATGTTTTCTAATGCTCTTTGCGATAACTCTTCCAAGTAAAACCGGAACAGCATTGCCGATCTGCTTTGCTACTTTGGTTGTGGATATTTTATCTGGCTCATTAAATTCATAATAGTCGGGAAAGCTCTGAAAGATTGCCGCTTCACGAAGCGAGATCGCGCGATTTTGTGTCGGGTGTCCATAGCGGCCGGTCCCCAGGCTTACACAATGAGTGGTCATAGTCGGAGCTGGTTCGTCCCACCTCATTCTCCCGTATACCGAGGACATAAAAGTCTTACCACTCTCACGCTTATAACAATCCGGAATTAAATCCTTGCTCCAGCTTTTTGCATTTCCGCCATTCTTGGGCGTTGCCAATATTCTCTTTTTATTTAAATCGCTCAGTTTGCTTGCACGATGCATTGGATCATTTGGATCAACCTGACCGTCCCTGATAGGCTTAAGTCTGCCGATAACATCCCGGACAGTAATAAGATTTTCTCTATTATGCGTTTCCTGAATCAAAGAAATATCTCCCAACAACGATGCCAGCAATACTAATCTTTTGCGCCTCTGCGGCACACCGTAGCGTGACACATCAATAATTTTGTAAAAAATACTGTAACCCTCTGCTTTAAGTATCCGTACGAATTTTGCAAAAACAGGATATTTTTTTTTATTCGCCAAATCTGCGACATTCTCCATTGAGACTATATCCGGCTTCACATCCTTGATTAATTTTATAAATTCATACAATGGCTCCCAGCGATTGTCTCTCGTTTTGTAAGCAGACTTATTTTTATTGAGAGATGAAAATGGCTGACAAGGTGCGCAACCGATAAGAACTTTGATCGGCGAGCCTCTATATATTTTTTCCAATTCCGCGGACGAAAAATCAGCTATATCCTTATGGATAAATTTTGAATGGTTGTTCTTTTCAAAGGCATATTTACAAGACTCATCATTGTCGACGCCTGCGACTACGTTAAAGCCCTCAAGAACCAAGCCGTGTGTTAAACCGCCTATGCCGCAGAATAGATCGACCACTTTTATGTTGCCCATAGAGAATGGGTAATTATTTTTCATAAATTAAGTATATGACAAGTCGTAAAAAACTTAAGGTCAGCTTTTATTGAAAACAACCGAATGTGCTTTCTCCGGTAGGACAAGTGTTGGATAAATGAATTCCCTTCCATCCCAGTCCGTTACCGTCGTGCCACCAACAAATTTCATGTCGAACAGCCACAGCACCGGTCTGTTTCCGGAAGCATCCTGCGTCACGACACCGCCGAAAAGAACACCTTGATAAAGAAGACCTTTTTCGTCTCCGGCCGCACGGTTCGCCTTTCTGTACTTCAAAATAACGCCATCATTGAATTGCTGACTGAGATAAGAAAGGATGATGAGAATTTTTTTGTCGTTCCAAACATTCGTGCCATTTGTTTTGATCAAAGATAAGAGCTTTTTAGCTTCATCGGTGCTGATTTTCTTGCCCTCGCGCCCTTTTGTTTTATACTCCGGAAACAACGCTTCCAGTTTTTTATGCACTTTTGCGGTGATTGTTCCCGCAGTTGGGGCTTTAGAAAAGGGGTAATTTGGATAAATCTGCTTACCCGGGATCAGGATATCGACATTCCTCGCATCTAAAACGCACTTACGAGTGGCTCGAATGTCTTTCGCAATCCTTACGGGGAATGATTCAGGCGATCCTTTATGCTTCTCTATAAATTTGCGCAGGTCCTCGTCGCTTATAAAGATTTGCCGAAATCGTTCATACAGCTGAGGAGGCAGAAAAACTCGTGTGTAGGGAAGTGTGATTTTCCTGTAGCCGAACATGCGTGCATGCTGATACATAGTGTCCATTTGCGTCACCTTGGCCTCGCGCACGTAATAAGTGACAAGAAGATTCTTGATGGCCAATCCGCGACCAAGAATGTTGCCTCCAATAAGGAAATTGAAGTACTTACTGTAATTTAATTCATCGCTGGTGGTGTTTTTATTCAGAAGCAGAACTTCCCGAGAATTGAAATTGCGGCTGATCGTAGCCAGTAAAGATTCAAAAGACGGGATGCCCGGCGTCTGTTGTTTGAGTGAATCATATGAAGCCCTGAGATCATTGTAAAGATGGTGTTGGGCGTTGGTAAACGCACCAGTCAGCTCGACAAGATATTTACGAACAAGGCCTGCAACTTTTTCCTGATCGCTCGTCTTCACGCTTGGATGACAGAGAAGCTTATAGCCAGCCCCATCATCCGGCCATTTCAACTTATCGCTCGCCGCGACCGCGGCCAAAAGAAAAAACCTGATTGATTTTTTTAGGCCGTCTGGTACGCCTTGATTACCGCCGAAAAGTTCAATGCGCTCATTTTCATTAATCAGGGAAACGAGTTTGTTAGTCGCCGGGACTACTGTAGAAAAAAATATTTCTCCGCCGACATAGTCCTTGCCAGGTTCAAGTAGTTCTATAAAAGACGGCCGTGATTTATTGTCGATGTTCTGCAAAACTATGCCAGACGGAGTACCAGTAACACTCACGAAAACATGACGGGGCAGTGCTTCCCTTAAAGAGTGAATCGCTGGATCGTGAATCAACTGGTGAATCCTGCTTGGAGGAATGAGCGGATTCCTCGTGGATCTTCTGAGCGTGTTTGTGTCAAGAGTTGCCTGATCGCCCTCGTCATCAAAAATGATAGCGGAATACTCCTTGGCGTCGATATTTCTCAAGAATTCGATTGCTTGGTTGAGACGAGTCGTCCCTTTTGAGCAAATAATCACAATGCCGCCGTTTCCAGATGTGAGGATTTGTTTTGCCTGCTCGACTTCTTGTCGGAAGTGGGCCTTTGAATAAACCCTAATACTTCCGGGCAATCCGTTTTGAAAATCCCGATGTGTCTGATCGACCAGACGATTATTATTGCTGGTAACCACAACGATGATTTGAAACTTGTTATCGAAAGCGAGAGCCGCACTTGTAATCATGGCTCTGGTTTTGCCGCTCTGGATTCTTCCGTACACTAAACCAGTCGGTGACGAGCCGACGGTTAAGCTCAATTCACCAGAAGGCCAGTTACCGTCTTTGCCGACTTCACCGACCTTAATCTTTTCTTCATAGGTTTTTACAACCGCAGATACTATTTGAGCAGCATTCTTTCTGGCCTCCTCTCTACCGGCCTCGTTGAGTTTAGGTTCAATCGCATCAAGCGCTTCTTTAAAATTTTGTCCTTGAAGATTCAACATATACCTTTATTTGATCAATTTATAATAATTTTTTAATTTTATCTAACGCAGACCCAAGTTTTTTCTCATTACCTTCAATCTCCTTCAAAATCTCCTTCGGCTCTCGATGACTCACTTCCTCCTCGCCGCTGTAGGGATTGTAGGTATTCGCGGAAAGAACGTAGTCGTTTTCCGCAATTTCTTTGACTGAAGTAAACCACGAATAGGGTTTTTCAATGGCGCGGTTTTTCTGCCACAACTCCAAAAGTTTTGGAATGTCATTTTTATATTGCGAACCAAACTTTTTAGCAGCAGAAAGCGAAGAGCCATCGCCTTGCATATTGAAAAACCAAATCTTCTCGTTCTCGTCTAATTTTGGAACTGGTTTTTTCTTGAAAATAAAAACTGAAGTTTTTACGCCAGCATAAGGTTGAAAAACTCCGGACGGCATTGAAACAACTGCTTCTAATTTTGTGTTTTCTAACATATAGCGTCTAATTTCTCCATCGTCTCTATTTGTTCCAAAAAGGCTTCCTTCGGGTAAGATAATTCCAGCCCGACCAGCGGATTTTAAGGAATTGATCACGTGACCTAAAAATAATACTTGAGTCTTTTTTGATTTAACAGGCAAAGTTGGTTTGATTCTCTCTATGTCAACTTTTCCTGCAAATGGCGGATTTGTTAAAATAACGTCGAATTTTCGTAAATCATCCTCGTCTTCTGAGCCGGCAACGGTGTCTTTTCTCTTAATGTGTGCGCCTTCAATTCCGTGTAAAATAAGATTCATTAATGCTAAGCGTGTCATCTCTGGACCAACGTCTTGTCCGTAAAAAGTTTTCTTAGTTAGAAATTCCCATTGTTCTTTGTTTAATTTGTCGCCATAGCCAATTTTATGACTATTTCTTTGCTCTGTATTTTTAGGATCACTATTTTTAAGTTTAATTAATTCATGGGCAGTAATAAGAAAACCGCCAGTACCACAGGCTGGGTCATAAATAGTTTCACCGATTTTTGGATTTACCATTTCAACTATGGCGCGAATAATGTGACGAGGAGTTAGAAATGCGCCTAATTCTCCAGCCGATTCAATGCTAGCAAGCAACGTTTCATAAAGATCACCCTTTACGTCCGTATCAAGACTAGAAAAATCTATTGTATCTATAATCTCTATGGTACGCTTTAGAACTGCTTCATCAGGAATAATCAATTTAGCGCCCTGAAATATCTGACTTATATTCTTATGACTATTATGGAGTTCCTCAACAAATGGAAACACTTCGTCACGTATAAACCTATAAAGATCCTTACCGGTTTTTTCTCTCCATCTAGACCAGCGAAATTTTTCATTTTTGCCAGTAAAAATTGAACGATGAGCATGACCAGTTAATCTTTCTTGTTTTTCCATGCCAATATCTTGCTCCTCAAGCATTTTTAAGAAAAAGAAAAAACTGATTTGCTGAATTCTACTTACTGGATCGGGAAGTCCAGCAGTCCAAAGATAATTATTAAGTTTATCTAGTTTTGCCTTAAATTCTTCGCGAAGTTGTTGAAAACTGGTTTCCATGTTATTTAGCTATAAAAATACTATTATTTAATTCTTCAATAGACGATTTTAATAAAGAATCATCAAATATTTTTAAAACGTGATTTAACCCACCGAGATTTTTGAAGACTGGCTCGTTAAATATCGAAATTTCGATTGGTTTTTGACGAGCAATGTATTGGCTTTTTACTAATCTTAGAATTTTTACTTGCTCTGAAGTAAATTTCTTCTCTACTAGCCATGATTCAAAAAGATCGTTAATTCTATTTTCATATAATTGTTCTTCTGTGGGTAATTCTTGGGTGCCTAAGGCTGTTTTAATAAATTCATTTATTGTGCCTGGTGGATAATTATAGGCATCCCTTAAATTAGCCTCATTAAAATAGAATTTCGGAGAATTAAGCTTCTCAGAAAGAACTCCCAATTCTTCATTTGAAAGTTCTTTGCCTTTATTTATTTTTTCAATTAGTGGTTCGGTTTTGGCCAGTTCTTGAATTTCTTTTTCCCAGGCTATTTGATATTCATCCGCATCTATTCTTTCGCCCCCTGAACCAATTTCTATATAAGAACGCTTAATAACAACATCAATATTTTCCGGCGCGGTTTCTGGAATTTGGACAAACAAACGATTAATTACCTCTTTTTCTTCGTCGGTAACATCTTCCATTTCCGTACCCCAAGGAATTCCAGTTTTAGTCTTAGTAAATTCGGAATAAGGATCAAAACTTTCATCATTAAAATGACGCGTAACTCCAGCAAAATCATAAATTCTAAAGGAAGTTTTTTTAATTTTTGGATAAAGGCGACTGCCACGACCACGCATTTGCTGATATAAAATCGGTGATTTGGTGGGTCGAACCATTATTAAATTTTCTACCATTGGCGCATCAATACCAGTATCCATCATACCCACAGAAACAGCTATAATGGGTAATCCTTCGAGTTTGAATCTACGAATTGCTCCACTAGGATCTTCCGTGTCTGAGGTTATAATTTCGGCATATCTTCCCTTAAATTCCGGATAAACTTGATTAAAATAATAGGCTAATTGAGCGGCGTGTTTTTTGGTTACAGCATAAACAATAGTTTTTCTAGGATTTTTCAAATCACGTTTATCTTCTTCGTCTCTAAAGGTTTTTGCGACTTGTTCATTGCGCGCAGGAACATTAACCCTTCTTTCAAGTTCATCTGAATCGAAATCATCTCCTTCGTACTTTATGCCTTCCAAAGAAACTTTTGTGTCAATTTGTATAATATTATATCCAGCTAGATAGCCTTCTTTAATTCCGCGTCGAATACTATATAAAAATGTCGGCCTCCCCTTTTCTTCGCGCTCATCCCAACAATCGAAAAGCTTATAGGTGTTTCTATCAATAAAAGAACTAGGCGTGGCGGTAAGACCAATTCGAATCGCATCGAAATGAGATAAAACCGCATTGTAAATTCCGAAAATTGAACGATGGGCTTCGTCAGAAATTACAATATCAAAATAACCGCTGGTAAGTTGGTCGAGTTGAGAATATAAGGTTGGTAGGGTTGAGATAATAATTGATGATTCATCCTTTGGCTTCCCACCATATAAAAGACTTGAAGGATAATCGCTTAATATTTCATCAAATACTTCTTTTGCTTGTATACCCAGGGCAATTCTATCGACTAAAAATAGAACTCGGCTGATAAGATTGGCATCAAATAATCTTTTTAAATATAGAGCAATTGTATCGGTTTTTCCCGTACCAGTAGCCATTGCAAGAAGCATTTTTCTTCTGTTTGCTTCTAGATTTTTATCTAGTAATTGCATGGCTTCCTTTTGATATGGTCGCAATGTTCGCCATTCGCCACCCTTAAAATATTTTTCTGGAACCTGAACTACTGAAAGCGGTTTTCTGTCTAATCTTAAATTTTGTAATTTTTCCAAATCTCTTTGAGAAAAAAATGTTGGTACTTTTTGCTCGGGCCTATATTTATAGTCCCAAAAATAAATATCTTCTCCATTAGAAAGAAAGATGAAATCAATTTTTATTGATTCGGCATATTGGAGGGCTTGTTGTTTAGCTGCTACCGGATCTACAGAAAAACGTTTTGCTTCAACTACTGCCAAGCCGCGGCCACGACGATCTTTTAAAATATAATCTGCGCGACCAACTTTTGCAGTTTCCTCAGTGGTAACTTGATTTTTATTTTCAATATCCCAGTTGGCCTGCCGAAGTTGTTTATCAATCAAAATCCGCGCATCTGTTTCGCGTAAAAATTTACCCTTTGATTTGGATTCTATCACGACTTCTTCTTTTTTAGGTTTATATAATTTTCGAGGCATTTTAAATCAGTTTTTTCTCTTTAAAACTAAAAATATTAGTTTTGGTAATTATTATATGATCCAATACATCAATTCCCATTACTTTACCGGCTTCGATGATTCTTTTTGTAACCAATAAATCGTCTTCAGACGGCTCTGAATCTCCTGACGGATGATTATGGACCAAAATTACCGAAGCTGCGTTTTGTTTTAAGGCTTCATTAAAAATTTCTCGCGGATGAACTAGGCTTGCGTTTAAAGTGCCGATAAACATCGGCTTTTTAAAAACCATTTCGTTGCGCGCATTTAAATAGATCGCCATAAAATGCTCTCTAGACTTATCACGTAAATATACCGCCTGAGCCAAAACATCTTTTACAGATTCAATTTTAGGTAAGGTTTCTTCTTGAATATTTAATGTTCTTTTGGTTAATTCTATTGCGGCTAAAATCGTGCAAGCCTTAGCCGGTCCAACTCCCTTTATTTTAGCTAAATCACTATAACTCATTCTTAGCAACCTTCCTCTTGGATATTTAGTTAAAATTTGCTTAGCAACTTCAATAACATTTTTGCCTTTTGTCCCGGTTCCCAATAAAATAGCCAAAAGTTCCTCGTCTTTAAGATTCTTCGAACCCTTGGCGATTAATTTTTCCCTCGGTCTTTCAATTTTCGCTAAATCTTTTATTTTCATTTTTATAAGTAGTAAAAATTAAGGACATTGTCTACAAACCCCTGTCCAGCTTGAATGAACCGTATTGGGATGCACCGGGAAGCATAATCCAGGAACATCGATTTCCTGATTCCCTATATAATAACTTCCCGAACAATACCACATTGAATCACATCCCGTAGCAATACACCCATCATTATTATTTCCACTATTACAACAATAAACTCCGGCTACGCCATTTGAACAATTTTTTACAGGACTTGTAACCGCAATGCCGCTACCAGAACATGTATGGCAAGCTCCATTTGTACCGTAGATACCCGTTTTTCCAGCGCTATTTGTACAAGTCGCACCATAGGTATGGGCTTTAAAGGGATTTGTGTCTGTCTGAGAAAATGCAATAGCGAAGATGGCAACGCAAAATATAATAGCTATAATCGGACCAATCGCTTTTGCCGGCGTTGATTGAGAAGACGGACTTGTTGATTGTTGTATCACACTAACGCCTGTCTTTCTTGTATCGTTTTCCAATCCCCCGAATGCAATGTAAAGAAAAATTCTCCAGATTGCACAAATAACAATAAAATATAAAATTAATCCACCCACTATATAAACAATATCGTTCTGTAATATGTCGGAAATATTACCTTTTGGTAAATTGGAAATATCGATTCGATTATTCAAAAACAAAAAAACAATAACAATTATTGGAATTAACAAAAATAAAATTTTCGCCACTCGATAATACCACTTTTTTTCTAAAGAAGATTTTTTTATTGGCATAGTTTTTAATTATTAATTATTATGTCTTAATTTTACTCCTTTTTTATTTTATCCCCCCTTTTACGCATTTTATTCCATTCCAACACTTATCTCCACAATCACAGGTTTTAACTTGTTTGCTATGGTCTGGCGAACATCCACAAGCGCCAATTAAACAAGAATTGGGAAAATCCGAAGTTAATTGGCAACAATTTGCCATGGTCACGGTTCCACCGGAATTAATACAGGCCCTTTCCAGCTGTTTCGGATTTTGTTGAAATTGATAAATTAAATAACCAACTCCCGCAACAATGACTAATAACGCGATGATTAGAATGATTATCAAAATATCTTTTATTTTCATAACATTTCCACATTCCAACATTCTCAAGAATATCGGAATATTATTTCTTAAATCTCCCCCACGTCAAACGTGGCTATGCCACTTAATAATTTTTTCCAGGTCATTTTGATTACCAATAATAAATATTTTAGGATTGGCCATAATTTCTTCCAAAAAAACCGCTTTCTTCTTCAGTCCGTCTTTAAAGTCTTTGGCGGAAAAAATATTATAATTTATTTCCCTTGCCAGACCAATTTCAGCGGCGTCAATTTTAGAAATCAAGACATCTTCGTCTGGCTGGCCAATAATCATCAAATCAATATCACTAAGATTGTCTTCTTTTTCCCCGGCAAAAGAGCCAAAAATAAAAGCCGCATCGATATTTGCGACTTTTTTTAATCCATCCCCAATTAAGGCTTCCGCGCCTATGGTTTTGGAAACAATTTTTTTCACTTCGTTGAAAATCGGACTTTGTTTATTTAAAAAATAATAAACTTGATTCCCAACCTTTTCTTTCTTAAACAGATTGTTCTTCTCTAAAGATAAAAGTTCCCTGCGAATATTGGCAACAGAAATACCTAAAATTCTTTCCAGTTCCCGCAAATAATATTTTTTGTCCGGAAATGAAAAAAATAGTTGTAGAATTTTTTTTCTGGTCTTGGATTTCGTTATTCGTAAAATATCCATAATCTTTGTAGTCAATTTATACTACAATTGTAGTCAATTTTGACTACAGCGTCAAATTTTTAAAAATCTCTTTTTCCAAATTAAGTAATTTGTCGTGAATCAACATTAATCCGACTTTCTGCTCCAAGTTAAATAAACTTAAATCTCTTAATGACTTTTTCAAAATTTTTAAACATTCTTTGATAACGCAACCGGTATATTTGTAATCTACGTCCCCATATTTGTCGCCGTGTTTAATTTCCCATTTGTTTGTAAGTTGTCGATAGATTTTGGAAGCTAAAATATTCACATACCAAAATAAATCGGCGGCCGCTTCGGTATGGTAGTAAATATCGTCTTCCAACGATTCTTCCAGATTAAGAACCAAGTTTCTCCATTTATTAACCCTATTATATAAAGGAAATTTTTCCGGCTCCGGGGGCTCCTTTATATTATCGACATTTGTCAGTTCAATTCCCTTGGTTTCACAATCTTTCTTAATTAATTCCAGTGTTTCTTTAAAATTCCCAGCAATATCTTCAAATGCGGACTCGATTGAATCCGCATCTTCGCCTCGCTCAATGTGTTTTTGGTGGTCTTTTTTAATTCGACCACAAATTGGACAACTATCTTTTTCGCAAGAAACTCTTTTCCATGCACAATCCATCCATTTGGGCATTTTAAACTTCCCGTTTTTCGTTTTTATCTCCTCAAATCCTCTGTCTTTCATAAATTTCGCTTCTTTTTTACTCATGGATTTATTCAGCATGTTGTGTGAATTAAAGCATTAACGCGTTTGCCGAGTTTGACTTGGTCATTGTAAATCTCGATTATTTTGGGAGTGGTGGCGATTATTGTTTCAATGCCTTTGTCTTGGAATTTTTTGATTGTCTTTTCATCCACCTCCATTGCGCCGTTCTGACCAGTGCCGATAATGATAATCTCCGGATTATTGCTGATTAATGCTTCGATTTCCCAATTCCCTATTTCGTGCGAGGTTCCGAACAACTCTTTTAGTTTTTTATAATCCCGTTCTTCGATTTTATCGCCAATAATCAAAACTTGATAATATTTTTTGTTATCAATGATTATTTCGCCGAATTGAGTGGAATTTATCACAAAAGTATATTAGCGAATTAGCAAATGAGTATATTAGTGAATTGATTTGATGAAACCGGAAATCATTTTGGAGATTTCTGTTATTTCTTGTTTGAATTTATTATAAAAACTTTCGTCAATCAGAGATAATTGGGAACAAATATCCAATATAGGAACGCACTCAAAAGCAGAGGCTCGAGCAATTTTATAAAAATGAATTTTATCCTTGTCTGTTTTTCTTCCCGAACCCTCGGCAATATTTAAAGGAACAGAAATAGCGGCGCCGATTAGTTGATCTTTGATTCTTGAAAATTTAATCGGGAAATCACTGGCTTTTCTGCAAAGTTCAATCGAAAATTCCAGACTTCTTTTATAAATATTTAATCTCTCAAAATAAAACTGCTCAGTACTCATAAACTCATAAACTAAAAAACTAATCAACTAATTAACTCATAAACTAATTAATCACAATCTTAGTCGCGTAATCGGATAAAATCCATCCTTGGGTTTTATCTTTTAATTCTATCTTATACCACTTGTTTTTTTCTTCTAAAAACGGATATTTTTCGCCTGGATAAATTTTAACTAAAATCGCATATTGCTTGCCCGGCCCCTGCCTGACATTAAGCCAGCCGGTTTCCGTATCTTTGATTAAAACCATTGTTATTTTTTCTGTTTCTTCCAGTTCGTTTAAATCCGCGCCTGCATCAATATTTTCTTCTGCTTGTTCCGGCGTTTCTGTTTGCTCTTGATTTGTTTTCGGCTCTTCAATCTGTTTTGG
>JAUYCX010000047.1 GCA_030692045.1 Candidatus Omnitrophota bacterium | reverse complement strand
TCTTTTTCCTTCTCATTAATTTCATTATACCAAAAAATCGCCTGAATGTCTTGGAAATTAAAACAACCGCGTATGCTTCGATGTGCTCAGCACAAGCAAGCGCGGCTGTTTTTGTAGTCGGATAGGAATTTTCGGAAATTACCGGATTTTAATTAACGACCCCGTAAGTCATTAATCTGCGGACCGCGCAAGTCCCCATATTATTATTCTAAAAATAGTTCTTTATTTCTGGTTGCCGTTGAATCCATATCTTTTAACCATTGTTCTATACTTTGTTTATATTTTTCTTCTCCGCTAAAAACATCCAGTAAAAAATTTCTATTAGTGACCGATGGGAAGTTTTTCTTGCCGGTGTAATCCGGGTGGCTTGACCATCTGTAATTTTCCAAAAACTCCATCGCTTTGGTGTAGCTTTTAAGTCTTCCCTCTCTCCATTCCGGAAATTCTATGTCCAGTGGATTAAGGTGAATATAGTAAGGCAAATGATAAAAATGATGCTCTTTCTCAACAGGAATGGATTTATATCTGCTTTCAAATAATGTTCCCATTCTTTTGTACTTGATATTAAAATATTTCGCATAGGCCATATTGAGTTTATTCATGAACTTCGGAATCGCATTTTCAATTTTTGGACTCAATAATAAATGGTAGTGATTAGACATCAGAGAAAACGCATGAATATCTACCAATAGCTTTCTCGGCTCTCTTTTCCCCTTAAACTGTGGACTTGCGCGGTCCCCCGTTTGATCCCCCACTTTCTCGTTCTGAGTTTTTTCAAAATTTTGTGGATTATAACGGGTGGTGTGAACAACTCTTTGTTCATTGAGAACAAATAAATTATGGATAAACCTAAAATAGTCGTGTTTATCCAAGAATATTTTTCTTTTATCCACTCCCCTGCTTAAAATATGATAAATGTCGCTCATAATTATATTTTAGTACTAATCTGCGGACCGCGCAAGTCCACATATTACAAGTCCGCAGTTTAATAAAGAAAAAATAAAAGAAAAAATAAAAAAGGAAAAGGAAAATTAAAACACCCCGTACATTAAAATGCAAGGGGTTATTTTGAAATTACGCGACATTGAATGTCGTTAAATTCTTATTCAGTATTTTATTTCTTTAAATTCTTTTCAAAGTTTCTTCTTTTAGCTTTTGAGGTTATTCTGAAAACTATAAATATCAACAAAGCTAAAATGATTATTCCGATAAGAATAGCGACCCAGACATTTCCAGTTCCAAAAGACAAGATATTTCCAACTGCTGCCAAAAGAGGCAATTCTTGTTTTGATTCTGTTTCGGTCTTTTCTTCTTTTCCCTGTTGGTCAAATATTTGTCCTTCTTCTTCTACACCGCCTCTTTCCTCTTCTGTTATTTCTTTAATTTCCTGCTCTCTTTTTTCTGTTTTCTCGCCCAAAGCAATCCCGCCCTCTTCAGTTTCGGTACTGGTTTCGGTCTTTTCTTCTGTTTGAACTTCTTTTTCTCCTAATGTGGTAAAACTATATTCTCGGCTAATAGTATCTGGCGAAGCATGGGAAACTGTCCGGTAATAATAAATAGTGCCAGAAGTTAATCCGGTAATGATTACCGTATGTTTAATAACTTTATCCGAATCCTCGTCAGTTGAAAAAACATAACCATAATTTGGCGGATTACTTACTTGCAATAAATGAGGAAAACCTTGAGGCGAATAAATCACTCTGCTCGTGCTATTAAGATTGGTGTCCCAAGTAATAGTTATTGTATTAATTCCAACACTTGAAACGGTTTCATTAGAAATTGTAAGACCACTGGCAACAAATGAACCCCCGCCTCCGCCACCACCGGGAGTTATTTCCTGGCCTATTGATTCTTCGCCAAAAAACCCTATTTCAATATCAAAATTAGTGGTTGAGTTTTGGTAAATATTTCCAGCGCCAGGATTAAAAGTCATTGAAAAATAATATCTTGTTGTTGCTCCTGTATTTAAATCAGAAAGAACCTGTTCCCCCGCCCCATAAAAAGTAGTTAGAGTGCCTAATTGTAAGGGGCTCCCATTTTTACTAATAACTAAATCTAATTTATCAGATAAACAATCCACTGAATATGAAGATTTGTTTATTATTTTTACTCCTATTTTTTTAGTTTCACCAGAATTATTGGTTACATCAACCCACCGCGTCACACCCTCTCCCGGTAAAAAGTTCGCCTTCTGAAATAAAGGCAAAGGAGCGGTCTCAAATTGAACAACTAGACCGGCCGCTAAAACCGGCTGGACAAATACAAAACTCGCCCCGCAAAAAATCCCTATTAAAATTATCTTAATTATTTTGCTCATAATCTTGTTTATTCGGCTGGCGTTTCTGTTGTATCGCCACTGCCTTCATTGATTGAAGCGTCTCCGCCTTCTTCGGGATTGCTATTATTGCTCTCCGGATTTTCCGAAACAACGACTGGCTCTTCCTCTATAGCTGGCTCATTTACGACTGGCTCGTTAATAATTACCTCCTCATTATTTTCTTCTTCCCCACTCGCCTCCTCAATGATTGAGACATCTTCAATAACCGAGGCTTCTGGTTCTTCAACTGTTTCCTCAGCCGGAGCCTCTTTAACAGGTTCATTAATTATTTCGCCTGGCACTATTTCATCTACTATCCCATCAATCATTTCATTAATTATTTCATTTATTTCCTCTATTATTCCTCCTCCTGTTTGCTCTTCAATAGTGGTTGTTGGGATTTCTTCAGTGGTGGTTGCTTCGGTATCAATAGTTGTAATTACATCCGTTGTAGTTAGTTCTGTCACAGTAGATCCTTCAGCTGGTCCTTGCCAATTAAGTAAATCATCAAAGGTCATCATGGGCGGACAGAAATCAATGTCTGACATGTCCCAATTAGTAAGGAAAGAATAATCTTTGTGAGTAGCTTCTACTTTTATTCGAGCTTGGTCAGTAATATAAGCCGCATCGTAAGGTATTCTCCACCAATACTCTCCCGTATTTGAAATATCGTCCGCAATTTGTTGAGCAAGCCAAGTAACGCCGCTATCAGTAGAAAAATAAATATCAATCAATAAATCCGTGTCCGGACCAATTTTGTTGGCAGCCGTCCAACGAATAGGATATTTACAATCAGCGTTCATTCCGTGAGCCAAACACCAAGACGACCAAGCAGGACTTTCTGGGACAAGATACCAAACTTGTCCCCCATCGGGATATGTCACTGTAACATCTGGCAACCAATTTCCGGTAGTAATGGTGCTTAAGATTTCTTCCGTGTCTGTGAACCCTGAAGACGAATCAGGCAAATTGATTTGCCAGCCGTTAAAAACAAATTTGAATTGACAAGTTTTATTTTGGAGTTCGGCTGATACGGCTGCTGGTAAAATAATTTGGGAAGAATAAAACCAATGTTCATCTGGTCCGTAAAATATATTATTGAAATAAGGATGAGAATTAGGAATTTGCAAATCAAGGTCATCTGGACTTAAAGCCCTCAAATTAAAATCTTTCAAAAGTCCATCGTATTTCAAAGTCATTATCCGATGCTCGTTATAGTTGGGTTGTTGGGGGGTTTCAGTATAATAGTTATACCAAATTTTTAGTTGTAAAGCGTTGTATAATCCAGTATCACATAAACCCCCTACCGGTTCTGATTTGGCGTTGTATTTAAACGGCAGGTCTCCTTCCTTTTTAATATAAATATCCCTGGCAACCGTATCTCCGGGTTTCATATTAGAAACCTTGTCTTGGGGCACAAAATTGCCTTGCCCCGACCGCACCGTTAAATCTAACGTTCCAGCTTGAAAAATGCTACCATTTACTGTCGCCGTATCATTAAAATAAGAGTTCGTTCCGCCTAATATTGACATGCCATAAAAAGCAAAACAAATAACTCCGGCAAAAATTCCAATTTTGCCTAAACTTTTTCCTATTCTTCGGAATATTCTCTTTTTATGGTTTGTCCACTTCATTTTCCTTTATTTCTTTTTCAATTTCCTTTACCTCGTTTTTTAATTCATTGATTTTTTCGTCTTGATTTGCGTCTTTTTCTTTTTTCTTATTTTTAAATTTCTTTATCTCTTTCCAAATTTTTCTAATTTCGTCATTTATAATCACAACCGCAGGAATAATGATAACCAGCATAAACCCAATTGGCTTTCTGACAAAATCAATCACATAGCCCAAATACGGAACCCTAATCATTACTTTGCCAATCACATGTGATTTCTGGATTTCTCGCGTATCCGCAGAATTATTAGCATCACCCTTTGTAGTATAAACCGGCTGACCTCCAACAACTTTTATTTCTACTATTCTGTGTGTTGTTGGTGGTGTGGTTTTGGTTGTGGGGCCGAAAGTAATAACGTCACCTATCTTATATTCACTTGTTGGCTTCACCAAAACAATACTTCCAGTTTTTATTGTTGGCTCCATTGAGCCGGACAAAACTGTCAAGAATTTAATATTTCCTGTGATTGGCAGCACCGAAACAATCAGCAATAAAGCAATTGCTCCAATACAAATAAGAATTAGATAATAAATTATCTTGAATGGCTTCATTTATTTAATTGCTAATCTCTCCCGCCCACAAGGTAGGGCGGGATTTCATTAACAATCAAAGTCTTGATTAGTTATTCGTGTCGTCGTAGGTAATCAAACCAGTCTCAAACAAGAATTTATCTGTGTTCGTCCACGACAATGTGTTATCGTCTGAACCGCTTAGACTACTAGTTGGCACTAACCAAATCTTGGCACCTTCTGGGTGATTCTGGTCTGCCCAAGTACCCCAATCTGGAAGGTCTATGCCGAGATCAACTGATTGACCTGTCACAGTAATATTTCCACCGGATGCGGTCATAGGGCTACCGATTAATTTAACCTGCTTGCCAGAAGTCCAACCATCAGGATAGTAAATCAATTGATATGTATCACCAATAGGATTCAATCCTGTTGCTGTGAA
>JAUYCX010000019.1 GCA_030692045.1 Candidatus Omnitrophota bacterium | reverse complement strand
TAGGTTTCTTTGAGTTGTTTGATATATCGCCTTTGTTTTTCTGCAAGCAAACCAACAGTAATGCTAGGCACCAAAACAAGTAAGATCTCTGAAAGTTCATCTGTGGTTAAGACGCCGTTTGTTAACATAGACATTATCATTGGAGAAATAATCAAACCAAGCCAAATAAAACCATTCCTTATCCCTTGAAGGTAGCACTTGATTAACATAAAAATCATCAGTCCGATAACAATAATATGCAAATAGAGCATATTCTTATGAAACAAAAATAGGCTTAGCCCAAATAATAAGAATAAAATATCCAATATTAGCTCTTTGCCATTTTTAGGTTTTAACGAAAAGGAATTCATCTTGCTAGGGAAGGGTTGGATTGTAATGAGAGTTCGGTAAATTTAATTATTTGATTCATCATTTTTACCACCTTGACTGGATGATGGCCTATAGCGGTCTCTGCGGAAAGCATAACATAATCACTGCCATCCAAAATAGCATTAGCGACATCAGTAACCTCTGCCCTTGTTGGACGAACACTCTCTACCATGCTTTCAAGCATCTGGGTGGCGGTGATAACAAACTTATTTGCTTTGTTGCATTTTTTTATTATCTCTTTCTGAACCATGGGAATTTCATATATTGGGATAGATACGCCCATATCGCCGCGGGCTATCATAATCCCATCTGAAACTTTTATTATTTCATCTATATTATTAATACCCTGCCGATTTTCAATTTTGGCAACAATCTGGCAACGGGGAAGGCGATGCTTAATCAAATTCCTTACAGGGATAATATCACTCCTATCTCTCACAAATGATTGCGCGATATAATCAACTTTATTTTCTATACCAAATTGAATATCGGCTTTATCTTTAGGCCTTAAACCTATAAATCTTAAAGTCACCTCCGGCATATTAATCCCTTTGTTTTCCTTAAGAATTCCGGGGATAATAACCTCTGCCTTAAGGTATCTATGTGTCCTTGCCCTTATAACCAAAACAATATTGCCATCATCAATATACGTGAATGTGCCTCTCTTTATATCGCTTAAGGGCCCTGCATAATTAAACGGTATAACGCCTTTATCGCTTGACTTAACTTGATTGCTCAATAAGAGCGTCTGCCTCTTTTTTAATTCAATTGGCTTTCTGTCTTTTAATTTGCCAATCCTTACTCGGTAACCCTCCAGGTCTTGTAGTATCTTCACATGGCGTCTATATTTTTTATTTAATTCTCTAATTAAATTTATACGGTGTTGGTGTTGGCTTAAAGTGCCGTGAGAAAAATTAAGCCTGGCTACATCCATACCGGCCAGCATCATATTCCTTAAAACTGTTACGTTATCACTTGAAGGCCCTATTGTGCAAATTATTTTAGTCTTAACCATTTTTCCCCGGGAGCCATTTATTTCAAAATAGGTATGAATTCAAAACATACTGTTCTGCCATTCTATGGGTATTAAAAAAGGATGCGTTTATGGCAATGGAATGGCGCATTATATCAATCCAACTATCGCGGTCGTTGTAGAACATGGGAACGATTATCTTTTCTAATTTCCCATATAACTCTTGCGCAGCATTTTTAGTATCGCTACTTACATCTGCTGCCTTTGGCCCAATAGACCAACCAGTTACACCTTCAATATGTCCTTCAAGCCACCACCCGTCTAAAACACTGAGGCTGGGAATACCATTATGCGCCGCCTTCATACCGGATGTGCCAGAGGCCTCATTTGGCCTTTGAGGCGTATTTAACCAAAGGTCCACACCAGAAGTAACCATTTGGCCTATTTCTATGTCATAATTTTCTAAGTAGATA
>JAUYCX010000109.1 GCA_030692045.1 Candidatus Omnitrophota bacterium | reverse complement strand
CAGAAATCCCTCTAAAATGAACAGGGAAACCCGCCTTAATATAAGAAAGAGCCCTCTGGGTAATACTTTTAGTGAACTTTGTCTCCACAAAATCTGGCATGGGACTGGGTTCAAGTACTGTAGTCATCTCGTCAATCATTTCTCCTCACCTCCCTAAATTAAACTTGTGGCTTTGGCTATTCGGTTGCCAAACCATTGCCTTGTGGCTTATGGCTTTGGCTATTCGGTTGCCAAACCATTTCCCTCTGGTTTACTTCCTAATTTATTTTTTATTTTGCTTTTTTGCCTCTTAGTGTCTCGTTCATTTCATTCCAGTTTTTGCTTGCTCCCTCTATATCTGAACGCACTGCCTTTTGACTCTTTTGAAAATCTTTCCTTAGCAACCCGACATCTTTGATCAAACCCTCTCTGTTTTTAGAAAGGTCCTCTTTTAAATTCTTGGCCATTTCTTTATGCGACTTTTTACAGTCACCAATGAATTTTTTGGCATTGTCCCTAATTGTTTCTGTCTGATTTTTTAAATCCTCCAGGTCTTTTTTTCGCTCAGCAGAACTATTCATAATGCCTTGACAAATAGATTCCATACCATTTGATATATTACCCATGGCCTAACCTCCTTCTTTGTGCACAATCCCTGTACCTTGACAGACACTACAAGGAAGATTCCCGTCTACCTTATAACCTCTACCACCGCAATTAAGACACTCTTCCTTTGCTCCTCTAAAGGCAGTCCGACCTTTTCCCCGGCAAGCTGAACAGGTAATTCTTGAATGAGGATGTATCCCACTTCCTTTACAAAAGGCACATTCAACCATCGGCCAAGGAACCTCAACTTTACCAGTGCCTTTACATACCTGGCAATCAGCTAATTTAGATAGAAGACCGAAAGGATCTTTGCCTTTACCTTTACAAAAAGCACAAGCAATTAGGGCCATTTCTTTTACCCCCGTTAAATTTTATTTTCTTCCTTTTTTCTTTTTTGTTCCTCTCTTTTTGCCTCCTTCTTTAGAGACTTCTTCCACTGTAGCAACCTTCTCTCCCGCTTCGATCTTGGGCATTACGCCCTCTCCTCGAGATTTAGCCAAACTTGAAGCCATCCCCTGCCAAGCGTGCCTTGCTTTGGACATATCAGAGCGATACTCTCCTAAAAGCTCTTTGGTCGCCTTAGTCATACCCTTAACACTACTTCTTATATCACCGATATATTTAGCCAACTCTTTCTTTTGCTCTTCGCTCATAGCGGCACGTGCCTGACCAAACTCCTTTAGCAATTTCTTAATGTAGGTGGCAATCTCTTTTGCCTTTTTGGCAAGGTTCTCTCTAAGTTCCTTAGACATTTCCTTGCGGTTTTTACTAAAACCATTCATCATTGACCCCACATCCTTAGTCAGCGTCTTAGCAAAGTCGGCTAAGTTCTTGGTTAACTCCTCAAAAGCTTTAGCTTGTTCCGCGCTTATTGCTTTTCGATTCTTCTCAAATCCTTTAAGCAAATCACCGACATTCTTGGCTAAATCCTTGGCATAATTAGCCAAAGCCTCTGCCTGTTCAGCGGACATCTTTTTCCTATCCGAAGCAAAACCTTTTATGGTTTTACGGGCATCAGCTACTATTTTATGCGTATCTGCAACTATATCGCCTAGTGCCTTTACCCGTGCATCGTAGGAAGCGAGTATATTCTCGGTAAAACTCTTCATACTTTCTGCTATTCCCATTTTCTACCTCCTTCCTTTTCTTTGGTAATTTTTTGGATGTGATTATTTTACTTTGTCAACCCCTCTTTTACTACTATATGAACCCCATTAGAAATCTTATCATCTTCGGCAGCTTCTTCTGCTTTTCTTCCGCCGGAGGCGGATCCGCCCATAGCGGAAACGGGTGGAATTGCCTTAGGCAAATTAGCTTTCCAATTCTTGAGTGAATTCTTGCGTTTCTTTTTAAACTCAACCAACATGTCGCGGACTTCTTCTTTTCTTTTTTGAACTTCTACTTTTCTTTCTTCTTGTCGAGCTAATCGTTCTCTGTGTGAGGCCTTAAATTCCTTAAGTATTGCTTTCAAGTCCTTTATCCGCAATCCTCTTCCTTTAGCTAAAAGTCCAAGCAGCCGTTCAGTCGTTTCCCGTTGCTCTTTTTGAAATTCCTTTAATTTAGAAGTAATCTCTTCTTTTCTTCTGTCCTGTTGAACGATAATTTGAGTAAGCGTATTTTGGGATTCTTGGGCCCCCACACTTTCACCTTTGGCGATGGCGTCTTTAATTTTAGCCAAATGCTCTCTTAAGAGATTTATCATTTCTTTCTGCTCAGTAAGATAACTATTTACTAAATTTCTTATTTCTTTTTCCTTTTCAATCTGAGCGAAAAGAATGCTTTGCATCATTCTATCAAAATCTTTCCTTCTTAAATGCTCATTCTTGGCCAGTAAATCTTGTAACTGGACACTAATCTCTTCTCTTACTTGTTTTGTCTTAAGTAGAGGCTCTTGAAATTCATTAAGAATTAGATGCGTGGTCTCAAAAAGGGAGCCCACGTTTTCAATCTTCATCTCGTATGAAGAAACAAAATCTTGCACTGCGTTTTTTAAAGCTAAAACCTCTGACATTCTCGTCCTCTTTTTTAAAGAAAGCTTAACCCTTTACTAGGCAGGAAGGAAAATCTTGGCGAGTCATGCTTTCTCTCCGTTTTTGGCGGGATTAAGGATGACTCGGCAAGAATCTCCTTTTTTGTGACCTTATCCTTTGCCTTAGGCTGCTGTTGCGGTCAAACCAATCGCTTCAGCATACTTCAGATAGGTCTCAACTGAAGCTATTACTACTCTAGCTTCAATCGCGAGTATCTCGATACCCACTAAAGAGACTCTTACCCAAGCATCGATTACGACGCCCTTGTCCAGGATACGGTCAACTACTTCGACCAAACTGGAAGAACCAATCGCTTTCTCTACTGCCATGTTTTTATACCTCCTTTTTTAGCCCTTCGACTTCGCTCAGGGCTAACTGAGCCTGTCGAAGGATTAGATTCCGCTTTTTTTAGGTAAAGGAAGCGGTGAAACCTCAAAAATTTCAAAGAAATTTTTGATCCTGAGGCCGTAAGGCCGTAAGATATTAAAAAATTATTCCTTAAAAATCGTATTTAAAAATTTTGTTACTTTGTCTTTTGCTCCTAAACCAAAACAAAGAGCAAGGGTTAACACTACTCCCGCCAAAATAATATCTTTAGATTTATCCGTCAAGACAATCCCACACCCCAGCTGTCTGGCAGCAATTAAACCACTGACCACAATAATGGCATATTTAGCAATATTGCCCAATAGAGCTGATTGCGCAATTCTGATATTTCCTCCCACTAAAGTGATTATGCCAGAGATGAGTAGGCTCAAAAGAACTCCTAAAACCAAAATAAACACTGCGGCAATTACCTGAGGGATATAAGAAAGGATTTGGCTAGTTAATGTACTGGTAGCCACACCATAAAACTCCAAAGCCGTAATTAAAGTCGCCACAATAAGCACAAAAAAGATTATCTCAAGTATCAAGTCACTCAGAGTTAAACCAATGCCACCTTTTTTAAGAACCTCTGGGATTTTAATTTTCTTTGCACCTTTCTCTAATTGAATACTCTTAAGAATTAGCCGCGCTAATGCCGCAATTCCTAAGGCAATTAAAGAACCCAGTACAAGTATTAACAACAATCCTCCCAGCTTGGGTAAATATCCCTTTACCTCAACTAACGAGGCTTTTGCTGTCCCTAAGACTGTTTGCTGGGTTATTGCTGTTTTCTCCGCTGCTAAAATAGGAAGGGCCACAACCACTACTAGAAGAACCAGAATCCCTACTTTGTAAATCCGTCCCATTTACACACCTCCTTTTCTGTTCTCTTAAGGCTCTTTTTACCACCCTTATCAACTCATTTATATTAAAAGGCTTATCCAGAAAAGCATAAGCCCCTAATTCCTTGGCTTTCAGTCTTACGGATTCAGTTCCATAGGCAGAAATCATGATGGTGATAAGGTGAGGGTTTATTTGTCGCAACGCTTCTAAAACTCCTAATCCGCTACTCAATCCATTTAAACCGGAGAGTTTATAATCCAGAATTACAAGGTTAAACTTTTGGGTTTTTATTTTGCTTAGAGCAGATTTGCCATCATAGGCGGTGCTTACTATATAACCTTTTTCCTCTAAAATATCCGAAATAATGCGGCATAAATCCCTATCATCATCTATAACTAATATTTTGACCATCCTACTTATATAAATAAGCAACAACTATGCCAAAGGCCTTTAATTAAGATAAAAATAGCTTACCGCACTATTCTATTTTTATAACCTATTGATAGCGTTAAAAATTTAATCTCTGATAGCTTTGGTTTATTTTGGACAGCTTTAAACAGACTTATAAAAATTGAGGAGAAGGGTGATAAAATGGGACATATCTGGGACAGAAGTGGACGGAATTGTCAAAGGCTCAAACTCTTCATTTTACGATAAAGCGCCTTTCTATGGATTTGTAGGATTTTTGCTGCTTTTATCTTATTGCCACCTGCTTTTTCTAAAGCGTTTTTAATCAATTCTTTCTCAAATTCGGAACTCTTTTCTTTGAAGGAAGCTGGGGATTCTAAATTCTCTTTTTCCGCCAAAGGCGGATGCGCCTCTGGCGCAAAATCAGCTACACTTGCTGATCCAGTCATATTTGTGGATAAATTCTCTAATGGAACGTATTCGGAATCGGTTAAGAGGACAGCTTTTTTAATTAAATTCTTTAACTCGCGAACATTTCCTGGCCAAGGATAACTTAAAAGGAATTTCATTGCCTCGCCAGAGAATCTCTTTATCTTTTTATTTAGTTCCTGATTTGCCTCATCCAAAAAATATTTAGCTAATACCGGGATGTCTTCTTTTCTTTCCCTTAAAAGGGGAAGGTTGATATGAAATTCATTAAACCGATGAAAAAGGTCGTCTCTAAATTTACCAGCTCTAACCGCTTCAAATAAATTAACTTTGGTAGCTACGATGATTCTCACATCTATCCTTATATCTTTCTTACCGCCTAAATGTTGAATCTTTCTTTCTTGAACTACCCTCAAAAGTTTCATCTGAATAGCATCTGATAAATTGGTAATTTCATCCAAGAATAAGGTCCCGCCGTCTGCGACTTCAAATTTACCCTCTTTTCGCTCATCAGCTCCAGTAAAAGCCCCTTTTTCATAGCCAAAGAGTTCGCTTTCTACTAATGTCTCAGGAATAGCCCCACAATCTACCGCTACAAAAGGCTTATCTGCGCGTCTTGACTTCTGATGAATCATCTGAGCAATTAATTCCTTACCTGTCCCACTTTCACCTTGAATTATTACGGTCATATTGGTAGGAGCAATTATATTAACTTGGTTTAAGACTTGTTTTATGGCCGGGCTTTCTCCCATTACCTCCTCAATGACCGTCTTTTCACCTAATCTCTTTCTTAAACTCTCTACTTCCTTACTTAAATATTGAGTCCTCAGGGCATTTTTAATTATCAAGGTTAATTCTTCATTATTGAAAGGCTTAGTAACATAATCGAATGCTCCTAATTTCATCGCATCCACAGCATTTTTAACGTCCCCGTAAGCAGTAAGCATAATAATAATTAATTCCTTATCAATCCTTTTCATCTCCTTTAAAATCTTCATTCCATCTATTCCCGGAAGCCTAATATCCAATAAAACTAAATTGGGGGATCTCGTTTTGACTTCTTTAATCGCTCGCTCTCCGTCTGACGCAGTTATCGTTTCATAACCCTGGTCTTTTAATATATTAGCCAGGGTAAACTGCATATCTTTGTTATCATCAACGATTAAGATTGTTTCCATTTTTAGAATTTTTGTTGTTCTTTACTCTCTCTCTCTCTCTCTGAAAAAGGAAGTCTAATTATCACCTCTGTACCTTGTCCTATCTTACTTTCTATATTTATTTTGCCTTTGTGATAGCTAATAACTTGATGCGCAAGACATAATCCTAATCCCACCCCATCTTCTTTGGTAGAAAAAAAGGGAGTAAACAATTTATTTAAACTTTCTGGGGTAATACCACAACCTGTATCTAAAAAACTGACCACTATTTCATTAGTTTGAAAATCAACATGGGCATTAATCACTAACCGGCCTCCATTAGGCATAGCATCCAAGGCATTTAAGATAAAGTTTAAAAATGCCTGTTCAAGTTGTTTTTCATCCAACGGTATCTGGGGGATCCTCCTTGACCATTTACGATTCAAGCGCACACGCTGCCTCACACATCTTACCTTCACCAGATTACAGGAGCTATCTATAACTTCTCCAATATGACCCAACTTAAAAGAAATCTCTCGCGGCTTAGCAAAGTCAAGTAAATCCTTAATAATCCTGTTTGCATTCTCAGAATTCTTGAGAATTATCTTTAAATGTTTCCTCGCCGGTTCAGGAAGTTTATATTTACTTAAGACAAATTGGCTTGATGCAGTAATGCAACCCAAAGGATTCCTTATCTCATGGGCAATGCCAGCTGCCAATTCTCCTATTCCTGCCAGCCTTTCTTGATAAAGTAATTGATCTTCTAATTTAACTATAGCCGTAATATTTTTCATACGCTCAATTACCTGAACTACTTTTCCATCTTCATTCTTAATCGGAAAAGTAGATATATCTAACACAACCCTACTTTTATCAACTCCCTGGATAATTCTGATGACATGATAGGGCTTGCCATCTTCAAATGTCTTCTGAGCCGGGCAATTATCACAAACTCCCTCGTTTTTATAGTATTCAGAGAAACATTTCTTTCCGAGCAGCTCTTGAAAATCCCTTTTATTAAATAAATCCAAAATTCCCTGATTAACCCTGAGAATCTCGTGATTTTCATCAATAACGGAAATTCCATCGCCTATCCCATCAAAGACCGCTTGGAGTCTCTCTTTAGCAATTTTTAATTTATATTCAAGGGTGATTTTTTCCGTCAAATCAACTGCCAATTCTACTGCGGCTATTGTCCTTCCCCGTTCATCGGTCATAGGCGCACTAGTAAACTCAAAGTATTTGATGTTACCTTGGGTATCATAAGCATGTTGTCTGGCCTTTTCAATTTTACCGGTCTTAAATATCTTTATAGTAGGGCAGCCGTCGCAAGGAGTGTCCTTTTTTTGATATACCTTATAGCAATATTTCCCTTTGAGGTCATCTAAAGGCCCGGCCCATTTTTCAATAATATGATTCACCCATATAATCTTTAAGTCCTCATCGACAATGCTTATACCTTCACCAATTCCATCAAGTATCGCCTTTAATTTCTGACTTGATCCTTCTATTAGAGTTATCTCTTCCATTGAATATCCCTCCAAGAAAAATCCGGTTAACTATATCAGCATCGCAATCTTTTTGCTTAACATGTATTTTCCGGCATCTTTAGTTTCTGCTAAATATCCTCTTTTTTCTAGAACTGACAAAATGGATTTTATTTTCTTCTCTGAAGTCTTGATTTTTATGCGTAAGTCCTCAATTGAAAGGAGTGGTCCATACTTCAAAAAACACTCTAATACCAATAAAGTCAATTCTACTTCGTTCTTCACCCTTTAGTCCTCATTGTTCTTGTATGCGGGATGATTTTCCACATTATAATATAAAAAAAATTATATTATGCCCTTAGCCTTAAATTCTAAACTTAGCTTTGCAGTTGCTTGCAGCAGGAGTCCTCGCCATCGTTTAATCGCTCTATCAGTAAATCTAAACGATGGCCCTACCACCATAATTGCTCCGGCAAATTTATCTTCAGCATCACATATACCAGCAGCCATTGCCGAAAGCCCAACTGAAAATTCGTCTTTGCTTAAGGTATATCCGTGTTTTTTAAATTGTATTAGCTGTCTTTTTAAGGCAGGAAGAGAAATTGGAGTATATTCGGTAAATCGCACCATGTCATTTTTAGACAATGCTGCTTTTAGTTGTTTATCATTTAATGTAATGAGATATGCCTTGCCGCAAGGGCAAACATGTATTGGAAAGTGCTGGAAAAGAATCGGCTTTGCAATTACTGCTTTATCAGCTACCTCCTCTGCTAAAACCAAGGTTCTATCTTTTGCTGGAGTGATGACAGCAAAGGCAATATTTTCGCCTATTTTATCGCAAAACTCTTTTAAATAAGGCCGAACATATTTTACTGGCTCTATCATATGAATAACTGATTTTGCCAGTTGAAAGACCATATGCCCAAGCGCATATCTTCCAGTCTCAGGATCCTGAACAGCAAATCCTTTATTCTCTAAAGTAGACAAAATGCGATGTGCTGTGCTTTTGCCAATCTTTATAATATCTGCTAACTCAGTAATTCCAATCGAACGGGTCTTACTTAGAAATTCCAGGACATTAAGCGTCCTCTCAACTGACTTAAGAAAGCTCGTTCTATGGTCTGCTTCCTCTATTCTCTTTCTGCCCCTTCTCTTCATCATACCTCTTTTGATATTTTATAAAGGACTCCTAAAAACAAAAATGCCCAGATATCGCTAACTGATACTTGGACTAACACTTTCCGCCAGTAGCGATTCGCCTTCGGCGGAAAAAACTGTCTGCAAGGATTTACTTTGCTTGCGCAACCCTTGTGCCTAAATACCCTTATTACAGTATTCTTTCTCCTTTTCCGTAGGGAGTTTTATTATATTATTTGTTCAAGAGTATTTCAAGTAAATTTTAAGAGAGGGCTTTAAGAGAAGTGTCAGTTTTTTACCATCTTTTACATAGGTCTTTATATCCACATATCCCACAGAAATAATTCTCATTGGGATAGAATATGCCAGTTTTTATAGTTTTGGAAACATACACAAGGATTTTTAAGAAACGGCCTATATCTTCTGTATGTGTTGGGCTGGAATTTGTTGTAGCATAGGGATTTTGGTACGGCCTAAGGGGCAGGCATCTTAATATGTCAATAAAAGTTCATTTTGTGACAAGAAATGAGTAGGAGACGGACCTAAAAAATAGATCCGCCCCCTACCAAGAGGCATTAAGCCTCCACAACCATTAGCTCATCGATGATACTGGAAGCCTCCTGCATAGTGAGGCTATTTAAGTTCTCGATGTATTGGCCTTTTTCCTTGGCAAGCCTGATGATGAGATTTTTCTGTTTCTTGGTTGCAGGAGCATCGGGGTCTTTGAGATGAGGATTGCCGTTACCATTCTGCTTAGGCTGAGGGATTGTAACTTCTTCCTTCGGTGGAAAACCTAAAGTGTCTGTTTGGGTTGGAACTTCTGTTTGAGGATTAAACTGATGCTCTATAGCCCGCTTGGCCATAGCAAAAAGTTCATCCACCACAGTATCAGCTTGCTCTTTGGGCGCATTGCTCATTGTTTCAAAAGTAACTGAGTAAGTGTCATCATTATTTTTGTAACTGTAATTAGCTAAGATTTTCATGGTAAAACCTTCTTTTGCTTAGAACCCCTTATACCAGGATTCATTCTTTACAAATTCACCTTGTTTGTGAGAAGAAAGAGGCTCAATACTACCGAGACAGTCTTTACACATCAGCCCGTAGTCGGTAGAGAAGCACTCCTCCTCTGTTATACCATCCTCATTTACCAGAAGCTTATTACAGTAGTCGCAGACGCGAGGATCACCGTCTTGGAGCGTTACCGTGATAATGAAAGGGTTATCCATAGTCTAATCACCTCCTTACAGTTCGATTGCCTTGAGGTGGGTAACCGTCCATTTTTCTTTCTCTTCTAAATTCTTTCCCCAATCCATACGCAGAGCCTCTTGGTATGTGGGAATATCGGTAAGCTCAATGAAGGAATTGGCGTAACAATAGTCAATGTGTTTACAATGGCGGTAATAGAGCCAACCCCTGCAGTTACAACTAAGCTCACCAGTAGCAAGCTTTCTCTTTACAAAATAGATTTCACCTCCTCTCTTTGAGATAAACTTTGCTAATGTTTCATACTTAAGAAACATAACTAAATCACCTCCTCTAAAACTTCTTTATTTCTTTCAACAAACTCTTCCAACGTCTCTGTAGTCAGGAGCTTACAGCCCTTGGAAATAAGAATAGCAACCTTATTCTGAAGCCGACGCTCTTCCCATAGCGCAGAACGGCCAAAGGATAATGAAACATCTTCCGAAGGAAACTGCTCCTCGAACTTGCGAGGCAAAGAATGGCGCCTGAAGCAAGCATCCACACGCAACACGCCATCTTCAAACTTTCTTTCCTTTGCCGAATCAAAAACATTTTTTTGCCGCATGGCGAACCTCCTTTTTGATTTTTGAGGAACTTGCAGAGAGGCTCATCTGTCAAAGCCGTTGATACAAAGTGTCAAGGGCGGGGAGGAACGGAAGCGAAAAATTCAAATTTTTAACCTTATTCATCTATTAGAAAAATTTATTTTTTTGACCCGTAGTATCCTTGACAGAATGAGGGTGGGAAGTATCTTTCTTTAGAAAAAGGAGGGAGACAAAGGCAAAAAAGTACCTTTATTCAATGAGGCAAAAGGGAAGATTTAGAAAGATGGCTTGCGTGGAGAGAAAGACGAAAAAAACGTTGAGAGGTCTTGAGGAATTTCAAATTCCCCGGTAGGGTCTTGGGGCAGCGCTCCAAGCAGGCAGGCACTCTGCTGAAGACCGGCCTTCCCTACCTAAATACTGGTGGGACGGGATGAAACAGAGGTGGACACGAGCAAGGCATAAAAAAGAGACACACATCCTTGACACCTATAGGCGTCAAGGATTTTAGGATACACCGAAGGTGTTATGCTAAAAGTATCTCTTAGTGAAAGTAAGTCTTAAAGCCGAAAGGTGAAAGTCTTACGGACGGTTTTGTGCCGAAGCGAATGGACACGGCTAGCTGAGGCTTTAATGAAAAGGCTGCAATGAGGGGTGGCGGGCGCAGGCAGGCGATACTGAGCAACCGAAGGGAATCAAAGTAGAACCCTCAGCACGCCCACCCTAAAATAAAAAGGCAGACAGTAGCCGAAGCCAGCCAGTCTGCCTGGATATAATCATCATTTGTCATTTGTAATTCTATCGCCAATAAAATAAATGAGCGTTGTGTCACCTTACTTCCAAGCCCCAGCCACTTAAAGCCTCTTGCGTGCGGTATGCCTTCGGGTGATTTCGTCAACAACCCTGACGAAGGCTACCGCACGGTCGTTGCAAACAAAATCCCCCAAAACCCATTTTCAGCCAAACCCACACAAGGCAGGGCGGGAATGGAAAGGTAAACTTATGAAAAAAGGAAGACTAATGCAAAAGGAACAGAACCAAAGAAATAGGCGGATTGAGGCGTATGTGATTTTGGGGTTGTATTTTGCTGCGGGGTGTTTGTTGGGGTATGTGACTGGAAAAGATAGGCCTAAAGATGCTAATACGGTTACGGTGGATATTGTAAAAGAAGGTGATGAGATTTTGATTTATGAGCATTATTCGAAAAGGTTGGTGCTTGAGTATAATAAGAATAAGAAGGCTGATACGATTGCCTATAAAGAATTTGACGAGTTGTGGGAAGAAAGTAAAAACTAACTAATAACTTTCGGATTCAAAAGGCAGTAATTTATTCTTTTCAAACGAAATTGTACAATTTGAATAATAGGGTCTACCTATTTTTGGTAAAACTCCCCAATAAAACACCTTAAGTTCTAATCGAAACATCTTTAATTTATTAAAATTTTCCATAAACCATTTAGCATCTTTACCTGAAATTAATGTACTTTGGATAAATTCGAAAGAATCGGAAGGAAAAAGCGAAATTCGCTTCCAAGTTCTGGGTACCTTACGCATTAAGATATCTTTACTTCTCAATTCCTCCATGAGTTCAGTTATAACTCTATCTTCTGTTTTTGTGCCATCAAGTGGTTTAAAATCTCTAAAATCAGCATCTTCCATATCTTTTAAATATTTTTTTAGATTTTCGTCTTCAATTGTCTTTTTGCGAAAATCTTTAAGAAAGGCATAGATGACGCCTTTGACTCTTATATCATTCGCGGGAGCTCTCCCGATATTTTCAAGTCTGAATTTAAAATCTAGCCGGAAGTTACCATTAATTTTCTCAAATGAATAAAATTGCCCTGTGCTTTCGAACTTAACAGGTGCAATTCTTATGTATGGCCGATTATTGAAAACAAAACTCCACCAATTGATATAAACGGAAACCAGAGATATTACTATTGCCGAGATAGAAAGAAATAAAGTAAATTTTGAACCTTTATTAGTCATAAACCTGTTACCACATTGATGACTTTTCGGCCTCAAGAGTATTTTCAATTTGGTCGTTGAGGTCGCGCAGGAAGTCTAAACCGGTTTCTTTCTCTACCTCATCGATGGTGGTAATATAATTTCCAAACGTATTTGATGGACTTTTTTTGTTGGGTAGAATGAAGGCTATGGCATCGAGGTTATCGCCTTTGGGGGTACAGGAAATAATTATTTTATAAAATGATGTAGGGACGGCGACTTTGTTTGGACCGATGGTTTCATAATTTTTGCCATTGTAAATAGGACCGGTAATAACGTAGATGTTTTTACGCTGTTTGGTCCATCTTCTTACTTTGGCCTCTAATTCTTTCCATATACCACGGTTAAAACCTACGCCAACTTGCGGCGCCATATTTGAAAGAAGAAACGTCTCTGATTCGGTTTGCTTGTCTCTACGCATACCCTCTGCCGGTGCTAAATGTCCACGGTCATAACCACTATGGTCATAATCTGCAAGTTCTGAACGTTGGCCTCTAGGCAAATCTGGGTCTGGACGGAAATTGTCAGTTCGCTTTACATTTTGAACAAGATATTTATCGGTTAAATGATAACTTACCCAAGAGGCTACTTTTTTGTTATTGTCATGATCTAATACATAACCTTTGCGGTAAAGTATAGTTCCTTGTGTGCCGGGGTAGCCATAAAGGATGTGCTCAGTGTAAGATAGTTTGCTTTCCGGCGGTAAAGATTTAGATGGTGTGGAGGCGGTTACACAACCAAAAAACAGAGAAAAAATAAATGCGATGAAAAGGAAAATGAAAAGGCGAAGTTTTTTCATAAAATTCGTTTATTGGTTATGCTTTTTTAAATTGAAAAACTTTTTCGCTCTGAAGCCTTGGTAATTCTATGTCTACAAACAAAGTCGTATTAGGTCGCAAGAGAGTGTTGGCTTGTGAAGATGCGACTGTCAAATGTTCTTGGGGGTCGTGATAGGATATGCGGTCGCTTAAAGCGGAAGCGCATATGCTCATATCTATTCTTTTTCCTTGATCCAAAATTTCCGTCTGCATATCTGTTATGTCAAACAAGAAAGAACGGTAACTGTTATCGCGCGAAAACGGTCTGACTTTTTCCAATATTTCCGATTGAACTTTTTGCATAACAGTTTCTTTTTTATCGCCTTTTTCTTGAAAGAATTCCAAAAAGTAATCCGGTATGCCCTCTCCAAACTGATCACGGACTCTTGTAACTACATGTTGATATTGATGATATCTATTTGTTCGTTTTTTATCCTTTAAACCTTTAGCAAAAGTCTCGATTGAAATTTGACTAAGAGCATCAAGGTGTTTTTTATATTCGTTGGCATTTTCTAACGAAAGGCTCTTAATCAATAAATCAGCAAAATTTTTGTCCAGATCGGGCCTAGTAATACTACTGTGATTTTTATCGTAAATTACGCCGAAAGCAATAGGATCGTAATAGCTTGGGTGTTCAATAACCTCAAAACCTGATGGGAGTTTAAAAATCAACTTGAGATAAGAAGCATTTAGGTTGGCAGTAGAAACTCGAACGGTACCATCAGAACCATTCTCATGGATAACCGCTCCCAAGCCGGAATAAGCATCTGTGCCAATTAATATTGTTGTAAACAAGTCAGCGGATTTAAAAATTTGATAGCTGGAATTAAACAAGTCTTGCTCAGCCATACGCCAAGATATAGGTGAACCTAATTCTAAAGCTTCTAAAACTTTTGTGCCTGTCTGCAAAAGATGATCCCAATCCCAACCAAGACGCAATCTGCCAATCATTGATTTGCCGATATGCGCCAAAGGCGAGCCAAAATTAGCAGGGGCAAGCATAACTAAACGTTTTACTGGACATTTATCAACTTTGTCTGAAAAATAATGATATAAATACTGTCTTATTACTAAACCTCCTGTGCTATGCACAATTACGTCAAAACTATGCGGTGTTTCGGGAATCTTATTAGCCTTTAGGGCATTGCCCATCGCCTGTCCAAGGTCTTGAATTGTAATTTCATCATTCATGCTAATATAATCTGCTAACCAGATATCAACTACATCAAAGCCAGATTTTTTTAAGAAATCAGAAAGAGGCTTAAGGTGTTCTGACTTCCCACTCCATCCGTGTAAAATTAACAAAGGAAGTTTAGTCATAAGGACTTTTTAAATAGTTCGTTCTCTAGATTTATTATTTATCGGTTTCTTAACTCAGCTCTTTACTTTGCCATTTTCGACAATAAAGGTGACGGTGTCGCCGCTTTGTTCTGTTCGCCAATCGCTGAAAGTGAAATATTCTGTGTCACCGTCTTTTTGATAATCAACGAGGGTATATTGCGTGAAGCCTAATTTTTGCAATTCTGCCGGAATATCCGCAGCAAAAAGAGATAAACAAAACAAAAATATAAGTAACATTAAACTTACCAGTGGCTTCTTATTCAATCGTAATTTCATTGCTACATTCTGGACATTTGAAAATTTTATTTTTTTCAACCCAGACAACTTTTTCGTTGCCTTTAATTATACGGCTGCAATGCGGGCATTCAACGGTTCTATTCTCATCTTCTGGAAACATCAGTTCCCAAAATACCATAAAGTCGAAGAAATCATCAGTCATGTCTTATGAAAGTTTTCGCTTTCAGTAATGCAGACTTAGTGAAAGGATATACATCCTCTGGCTTCATACTTACCCCATTCGCAATAGTTAAGATCTATAACATGTTATGCTTGGACCTTTTTCCCCAATTGATTCAAAGCTGTAGAATATTGTGCTAAATCCTGCCTTGTTAAACTTTTGTTTCATAAGGCGGAAAAGTCTTTCATCGCACGTCGATATAATAAATTGACTCTTCCTTGTTTTGGCAAGCATATTCCCCTTTATTAAATCAAGAAAAGCATAGGCATTTAAATCATCAAAGTGTGTGACAGGATCATCTAGCAATACGGGCGCAAATGATGACCATGTTTGAGTCAATCCAGCGCTTAAGAATAAACTGAGAAGAACAATCTGTATTTGTGATTCACTAAAGTAATCTGTCGGGTTAATATCTTTTTGCCCCTTCCTCTCTACATTCACGAGAATCCCTGATCTCTCAGGAGTTAACTCAATATTGCCAAAGCCATATACTGGTCTCAGCCTTTTCTGGATATTTGATGTTAAAGGCCCATACTGATTTATATATTCTTCAAAAGCATCTGTTTTAATTTGCAAAAGATCTTTATTGGCATTATTGAAAGCCGACGTCCATCTCTTAAGATTGTTTTGTTCCTTTTCAATATTCACAAGACCTTCCTGAATGTTTTTAATTTCATCTTGAAGCTTTGCTACTGCCGCAGTGGTTTCACGAGCATCTAATGAAATCTCGAAATCTACAAGCTCTTCTTTCAGCGATTTCACTTGCAATAATTTGACATTTAGTGCATCTCTATGGGCTATAATCTCAACGTTTTTGATTTCTTGCGTAAACCCAAAAGACTTACAGAGGTCATTTGTTTCTTTAATGTATGTGTTTAAATCTTCTTTTTCTTTATTAATAGTTTTTTCTTCAATCGAAGCATCATTTATTTTCTTTTTGATGGTGTCGATTTCTGTTTTCTCTTTCTTAATCAAATTGCTCTGATTTTTAAGAGATGCCTTAATATCTTCTATTTCTTTTATTAGCCTTATCGCATCTTGATTTACTACTTCCGCACTCGTTTCAATTGACACTTTGCGGACAAGAGCTTCATTTTTGATTCCTTCTATAGTCTCTTTGTAAATACGCGCTTGAGATTCTTTGAGCTTAAGTTTTTTAGTAATATTGAATTGCGGTCCTTTGAGCGATTGCAATTCAAACTTTTTCTTTTCACCTTGCTCTTTTATTATATTCAATTCATCTTGTTTCTTCTTTCCATTATCTTCAACTTCTTTTTTAATTGCCCCAATGCGGACAAATATGTTCGCATCAAATATATTTAAATTAAAATGCTTGGCACTAGAATCTAACAATTGTATAGAATTCTTAATACCTAACAATCTCTCGTCCACATTACTTTTTTGTAACTGCGAATTCTCAAGAGATTTGCTCACACTATCAACATCTTCCTGTATAATTTTAAATTCTTCTTCCAAATTTTTTAGCTTATCTAAGGCAAGCTTGATCTGTTCGGGTTGCGATACGCGTTGAATATTCACTTTCTTAATTAATTCTTCTTTTGATTGGTGAGAAGTTCCACATACTGGACAAAACTTATCCATTATGCGATGCGTTAACTTGTCCAGCAATATCTCAAGTTCAGATTGGTCGCGCTGCAAACAAGTAACCTGCTTCTTTTGTCCATCATATTGTTCAGAAATCGTTCCCAAACTCTTTTTTTTATCAATTAAATCAGCCTTTATTTTTTCAATGGCGGTATCAATTTCTTTCAAGTTTTCCTGTTCTTTTTTCTGCTGCTTAAATAATAAGTTAATTTCATCTTTCCTATTTTCAATATCTCTTAATTTCCCAATAGTGTCATCAATATCCTTAATATCGAGCGTTCTACCATCAATAAGCTTTATCAAATTTGTATTATCGGCACTTAAGGCATCTATTTTTAATGTAATATCATTTAACTGAGATCGATACTTATTGATCTCCAAATCATTAGTTTCATTTTTTTTCTTTAAGTCAGAGTATTCTTTTATTTTGTCCCTGAGCCATAATGAATTGTCTTTTTTAAGATGGAGTTCTTGCTCTTTGGATAATAAAAGCTTTGCATCATTTTCTTTCTGCGCCAATTTTTTCGACTTATTTGCGAATTCTTCATTAAGATTAACATATTCTTCCTTCTTAATTTTGGCTCGTTCTTGGGCTTCTTGTAAAGCTTTTAACTTGCTCTCAAATGCAGGGGTTCTTTTCTCCAATTCTCCAACATCTTTAATCTGTTGATTTATTCTATTTATGAATATATCTATTTTACCCCTGCAATCTCTAATATCCGCTTGGCGATACTCTTCAGAAAACTTTATTGAAATTCCCAACTGCTGATTAATCTTTGATTCTATATTTTTGGCAATTATAGAAATGATCTCCGTGCCTTTAGTTGTTTTTTGATTGTTTCTTAATCGTTTCAATTCCTCATTCTTTATCTTTAGATTTTCTTTTGTTAAATCAACCTTTTCTTTGAGCTCCTTATTTCTTTTCTTTAGGATATCAAGAACCTTCTTTGACTTATTTATTGCTTCAACATAGTCTTGCAAAGCCAACATGCGCGAGACAGTATCATCTTCTAGTTTTGAGGTATTGTGAAAGTCCGAAGCAATAGATTGGAATTCCTGTCCAAATAAATGCGTTGCGCGAAATAGGCGAGCAAAATTGTCAATCCTGAGATCGGGCGGCTCTTCTGATAATCCGATCAACTTCATTAAGATTGCTGCTCTGTCCATATTTTGCTTGTTAAATAATGCATGTATTCTATCCTTCATGCATCTTTCAATCAGAAAATCTCTTCCATCAATGCAAATAGTCGCTTTTGCAAAGGAATCTTCTATTTGAGCGTCAAGGTGTTTTAGTGTAGCTAACAGCCTGGCTGTGTCCTTCGGAAATCTTTTTTCAAACCGTCCGACACTTCCTGTAAATGCAAAATCCAAACCATCAAAAAAAGAAGTTTTTCCAAATCCATTGGGGCCATAAAGAATAACCAAATCTGCGTTGAGATCAAATTTATATGAATTCCGATAGGCTCGGAAATTACACAATTCAAGTTCTTTTAACCTGATCTCAGTTTGTAAATCTTCTTTTATAGAATAAAACTGTTTTTCAACACTTTTTAAATACTCCGGCTGGCCCAATACCCCTTCAAAGCAATCTTGGACAATGCCATCTTCGCTTCGAGAATGAGGGATCACTAAATGTTTGGAAAGAGTAGACTCCAATCCATGTTTCATCAAAAATGTTTGGGCACTGATTGGCCTTTGGTAACCAATAATACCTTCGCATTGTATCGGAATAAAAGGCAATGATACCAACTCGCTCTTCAAATCTTCCTTCAAATCGATTATAAACTTACGACAAAAATAGGAATCTAACATGACCTTGTTACATTGCTCATCACTTATAGCACTCATATCACTTTTACAAAAAACAAGCGTTAAATCTCGATCTGCCCATTTATTAGAGTTTATTGAATATAAATTCTTAAACTTTTGGATCGTATCAAGAATATTCTGATCTGGTTTTCCATTCAGTAATGAAAAACAAACTAAATCCGGAACGATATCAAGGATTAAAAATAAAGGATAGCTATTGGACTGAGTTGGTTTGATCTTTGGATTTCTATCCTTAAGTAGAGTTTCCAGAATATTACTTAATTTGTCATATGGAGCATTCATGTTTACACCCCCAAAAGACGCGCGAGTTGTTCTTTGAGATTATCAACACTCGTAGCACCTCTATAGCATTCCTTAATATTTTGATAACCACGATGAATAAATCTATCATCAGGATTTGTAATATTGGGGCCCCTTTCAGAAAAAGGCTCCTGATTATTAAGTATTGAACGATCGGTTTTCGCATCTAGCAAAGTATCCTCCAAGTCTTTTGTAATAACAATTGCATACCTGGCAGGACTGGGTAGGAATTTTTTGCCATATTCTAAACACTCTTTATGATCTTTGCCTCCATGCACAACAATTATATCGATGACATTAGTGCCAATAGTCATAGTCGAATGACCCGTAGCTCCTGAAATATTTAGTGTGTTGCATGTTCCAATAATACTTAATGTTTTAATGACTGTCTGCAACCCCACTTTCTCTCCATCATCCCATTTATCAACGAAATGGATGACAGGTACTATTTTATCGTCAGAATTTGTATATTTGCAATACGAATATTGAACGTACTTACATAAATGTTCGGCAGTAACTTTTCGAATTTCTTTTGAAAGATTTTCATGAGATTGATTAACTTCGCGCTGAACATGGTAGTTTTGTATACGTAAAGTAATCGGTTCTATAGTATCAATTTCATCATTAACCCATTTAATAGATGCGGCCACTGGACCGCCAGGAACTCTTGGGTCATCGATTCCATCATCAATAGAATATACTTTGGCTTCATCCAAAAATAAGCACCTATTCCCTGGGTTTGTGGGAATGAAAGACGGAGGACGGAAGTTAAATAAATGAAAACATGCGCCGTTCTCTCTGAAAAGAGCTTCTTCACATCTTCCAAGATTGTCAGAGTTTCTTAATTTCGTTGTGTCTGATGAAAAGCATAAAGGGCAACAATTATTATTATCGAAAGGAGATAACGGTGAAGCAATAAGTGAACTAAACCCATATCTGCTTGTTTTGCCAGGTTTATCGAGACCAGCGGTATTCATAAATAATAAAATGCTCTGATCCCGCGTGATAAAGGGATTAGTCCTTCTATCTTCGAAATAGTTGCAGGCATTTTCTAAGAAATTTCTATGATTAGGCTCATCATTGCACTGCAAAACAAAAACTAAATTAATATCTTTTTTGGAATTAGATGCTTGCCATAACTGATTAATTTTATTCAATACTTCAAAAACACCATTCCCAGCACCATTGATAGCACCTATCCAATCAAAGCAAATAAGTGAAAAGAATTTACATTCAGTATTATTGGTAAATTTAATAGTAAAAAGATTCACTGAACGCCCACAAAACATTTCACTGTGAGTGATACGTCTTTCAGACCATGATGGGCTTAACTTGGGTTGTATCCACCGTCTAACATCACCATTTCTATCTTTAACCCAAGTAATACAGCAATTTATCCATTTCCCATCTGCAATTTGATTTGGCGCATTATCTGGACTTACAATAGAAATCGTATTATTACATATGGTGGTATATTCATTTTTACTTAATCCATCGACCCCGCCTATAACTATAGTTTCTGAGGCCCATGAAACATCCGTAAGGAACTGGTTAACCTTCTCTATCCCTTCTATTCCTGGAATTGAATATTCCGGCAAAACTGTAAAGTGTGATTTACCAGTGTCATCAAATCCCATAGCAATATTCATAAATCTTGATATTCTATCTAATTGCTGACTTTTCTTGTCTTGTTGCCACCTATATGGTTCTGACCCAACCAATTCAACAAAAGGTTGCATTTGAGAAATACACAATCCTGTTTCTGGCACTGTAACATTCAGATTAATTTCATTAATCATTTTATCGTTCCATTTTGGGATGCGCTACGCGGGGATCGGCTGAGTGCGCGTTTGATCATCTTTTTCTTCAAGAATGAGCTTCATCCTTCCTGAACTTCTTCCCGCACTTCGGGCATTCAACCTCGTTCTCTAAATATTCATCAAATAAATCATCCACGACACCACCTTCTCATCAAACCTCCCCAGCATTGCTGACAAGCTTGAAATCAACTCCCAATTCTTCAAAGTGTTTCTTCCCGCATTGGACTTTGTCCGCCTCTTCCATACGAAGCTTGGCGAGGTCAACGAATGCCTTGGTCTCCCTCACCAAATACAACGTTTGATCGCCCTGCTTAACGATCGCCCAGTCCGGATTATATGTCCCCAGCGGCGTGGTTACCTTAAACCAGTCCGGCAACTTAACAAACAATTTAATATCCTCACGGCTATCTAACGCTTGTGCGAAGCGGCGCTCAACGTCAGAATCAAA
>JAUYCX010000040.1 GCA_030692045.1 Candidatus Omnitrophota bacterium | reverse complement strand
ATAGTTGGAATAAACCATGTGGCCTCCCTTACTTTTTATTTCTATATTGGCGGATTTATTAGTATTAATGTTCATGCCAATTTCATAAAATGTTCCTCCTGTTTTACGCACTTTTTAAAAATAGCTTCTGAAATCCGCAATTAATGGGGATTGATTTTTGAATTTGGGTGTTGCAAGCTATCTTTATGGCATGTTTTTACGAAAATTGAAGAATCGTTCTGGGAGTGTATCTGTTCAAATCATATCCAAAAGTACTGGAAAGTATAAAGTATTAAAGACAATCGGGAGTTCATACAATGAACAAGAAGTTCAAAAACTCATTTATTTAGCCAAGCAAGAAATAGAAAGAATTTCCCAGCAACCCGAGCTATTCATTTCAGAAAGGGATACAATTGTTGAACAAGTTTTTTCCTCATTAAACAATGCGAGCATTAGAACGGTCGGACCAGAGATTATCTTTGGTAAAATATACGATAGTATTGGCTTTGGAGAGATACAAGAAGATCTTTTTCGACATTTGGTCTTGGCACGACTAGCGTTTCCATTGAGCAAGTTAAAGACTATTGATTATTTGTATCGTTTTCAAGGTGTAACCCTTGATATCGACTGCGTTTACCGCTTTTTGGACAAGCTCAATAACCAACTTAAAATTCAAGTAGAACAAATAGCTTTTGCACACACATTAAACATTTTGCAAGGTAATATCAGTATTGTATTTTATGATATGACAACGCTTTATTTTGAAGCAAGCGATGAGGATGATTTACGAAAAACTGGATTTAGTAAAGACGGCAAACATCAAAATCCACAAATTTTTTTAGGTCTGCTTGTTGGTTTAGGTGGGTATGCTATTGGTTATGATGTTTTTGAAGGAAACATTTATGAAGGTCATACCCTGATTCCGTTTATCGAAAAAATCAGCAAAAAATTTAACCTGGATAAACCAGTTATTGTAGCCGATGCCGGACTTTTATCAAACGAAAACATTAAGGCACTGAGAGGAATGGATTATCAATACATTATCGGGGCAAGGTTGAAAAATGAATCCGAAAAAATAAAGAAACAAATCCTGGAAAAACAGCTCGGTGATGGACAAATACTTTGTATAAAAAGCCAAGCCAAAACGAGACTTATCGTGGCTTATGCTACAAACAGGGCTATCAAAGATGAACACAACAGGAAAAGAGGCTTACAACGATTGGAAAAGCAGATCAATGCCGGGAAACTGACCAAATCAAATATCAACAGCAAAGGCTACAATAAATACTTGAGATTAGTCGGCGATGTATCGATTGAAATTAATTACGAGAAGTTCAACAACGATAAATCATGGGATGGACTCAAAGGTTACAGAACAAACACGCAACTCAGTGATAAACAAGTAATAGAAAACTACAAGAACCTGTGGTACATCGAAAAAGCGTTTAGAATGTCAAAAACAGATCTACGGATACGTCCCATTTATCACAGGCTCAGACACAGAATCGAAGCTCATATCTGTATATCCTTCACAGCTTATTGTATTTACAAAGAGTTAGAAAGGGTACTTTATAAGGAGAAATCAAGCCTATCTTTAAAAAAATCAGCAGATCTAACCCATAATATGTATCAGATAACCTATACATTACCTGAATCGAAACACACAAAATCTCAACTTCTAAGAATGGATGACGAGCAAGCAGAACTACACCAAATTATCAATAAAAATTTTTAGGGTGTTGCAACGCTGAAAACAGGTGGCTGGTTGCCATCGGGGCCAGTCTGTCTGCCCTATGGATCCTGGTAGCCAACGCCTGGATGCAAAATCCTGTCGGGATGATTTTTAATCCTGAAACAGCACGAAATGAAATGGTTAGTTTCTGGGCTATTCTCCTGTTTTACGCACTTTTTAAAAATAGCTTCTGAA
>JAUYCX010000107.1 GCA_030692045.1 Candidatus Omnitrophota bacterium | reverse complement strand
CAACGGTCAAGTTAAAAACGTCTGGCCAGCCTGCCCCCAGAAAGCACTTCGTGCTTTTGCGGACATAGTTGTCCTCTTGACCGTTGATTTGTAATTCAGGACTCTATATGTTTTTTTCTGTTATCAAAGAACTAATGTATTAAGCACATCAGACTATAAACGATAAAGGCTCTGGCTTGTCTTTGTTATGATCCCTTCTCTTCCTCGAGCTTCCAATGGCCAGCCTCATCTGGTACGAAGCACACAGCCTGAGAAATAACATTGCTGCTTTCGCTCCTACCAAACGTTCTGACCAGCCATCCGCCATAAACTCGAAGTCTATAGGTATGTAAACTTATTGCTTCCTCTTTGCTTACCTCTTCCCACGCGCGTGGATATTTCTCCTTCATGATAAAACCTCCTATATTCTTTATTTTATATCTGACGGCCTAAAAATTTCCTTATACTGATTGATCTCTTTTTCCGCCAACATCTCTACTACTTCTTCTAAATCTTCCGGAAACACATCCACATAATATCTCAACGTCGTACATCTGAATGCCCTAAATCTATCACTTTTGCGACGTTGCAGCTAACATTCGAAATCACCTGCCAGTTGAGCGGCTTGAAAAAGCCGCGAAAATGGTCAGGTGGAGCGCGTTGTTAGAATTTAATTTGTTTTTATTCCAAGCCTTTTATATATCCTTTTTAAGGTTTGACTATTACTTAAGTTGATATCTTGATAACCTTCGAAAAGACTATTTGATAAACGCATTAAATCTTGAGCAGTTTTTTCAATTTCAGATTTCTTTTTTACAATTTTTGGTATTTCAAAAATAGTATAAACAGGAATTGCTAAAGTTTTTGATGTTAGCCCACTTGAAAGATTACGTAATTCTCTTGAAATGTTATTTCTTTTTTCAATATTATCTTTACCTGGAGTAGCTATTATATTCGCATTAGAAATCAGATAGTCAATTACTGTTGTTATGTGTGATTTTTGCTTTAGAATGGGATCTAAAATGAATTTAAGGATTATAAAACCAGCTCCTCCTAATAGTAGAGTTATTAATATTTTAATTATTTCTTTCATTTTTTTATTCTAACATATAATAGACGGAATTCGTTTTTTCCGGCTACTTTTACTCAAAGTAAGGATCAAATTACCTTTCCGCCAACATATCTACTGCCTCTTCTAAGTCTTCCGGAAACACATCCACATAATCTATCCTACAGCTCCCCAACTTCGCTTTAAATACATAAAGCGAGGTTTATCTCATCCTCAATTCATACTTCTGGACATTATCCTGTAGAAAACTCCAACCCCAACCCATGAGTTTTCCATTATCAAATATAAGTGGAGTAAGTTCGTCATCGGTAATAGCACCGTCTATTCTTTTTGCGTCTGTATAATAGTATAAAACTTCAAAGACCTTGCCTTCTTTATTAGATAAAATTTCGTTCCGATATGGAT
>JAUYCX010000088.1 GCA_030692045.1 Candidatus Omnitrophota bacterium | reverse complement strand
AGTAATACTTACGATTTATAAGATGAACACAGATAAAAAGGGGGAATATAAGCATAAGGACATCACTGGCAAAATTCTTAAAGCTGCTTTTGAGGTACATAATACATTGGGCTGTGGTTTTTTAGAGAAGGTTTATCAAAGAGCTTTGATTTATGAACTACAACAGGAAGGCCTAAGTCTTGAAACACAGAAGGCTATAAAAATAAATTATAAAGATAGAGATGTAGGGGTTTATATTGCTGATATTATGGTGGAAAATAGAATAATTGTTGAGCTTAAAGTTGTTGACTACTTGACTATTATACATAAGGCGCAAACATTAAATTACCTCAGGGCATCTGGAAAAGAAGTGGCTTTAATACTTAATTTTGCTAAACCGAAACTGGAATACAAACGAGTAATTGCTTAATCTTATCTGTGTTAATCTAAAAAATCGCTGTTTTAAATAAATAATCTGTGTTTATCTGAGTTAATAGGAGGTAGCAGATGCTAATTAAAATTCTGATTGTTGATGACGATTTAGAAGTATTAAATTCACTAGGCAAGATATTTACCACTTTAATGAAGGGGTATCTTGTGCTTAATGCGACTTCTGCCAATGCTGGGTTAAGTATGTTAAAGGAGCAAAGGCCGGATATTGTTATTGTGGACGTAAGGCTTGGGCCTGCCTCAGGAATGGATTTAATTTCAGATTATTACCAGTGGATAAACCAGCAAGGAACAGGATACAAACCAATCTTTATCGTGATTACTGCTTACGATGACGCCGAGGCAAAAAGAAAGGCTGAGGAATTTAAAGTTGACGCCTTTTTAATGAAACCATTTAACAAAGAGGTTATATTGCATGCAGTTATTGACGGAATCTGTAAGATTTTACATCAGGAATTAAATATTCTTGATGGAATGAGAAATCATTATAAAATGATTTTAGAGAAGATTAACGCAATGGATAAGAAATTAAAGGACACAGATTAATGCAGATGAATGCGGGATGAACACAGATGGGCAAGTTATCTGTGTTTATCCAAAACTTACTTTTTAAGTATACAATCTGTGTTTATCTGAGTTATCTAAGGAGTAACCATGAGTAAAGTGCTGATAGCGGATGACGAAGAAGATGTATCTGCAATGATCGGGGCGTCGTTATGTCGTTGCGGCTATGAAGTTTTTTATGCTTTAAACGGAAAGGCTGCGATAGAAGCAGCTAAACGAGAAAAGCCCGATATAATTTTACTTGACCTTCGTTTTCCCAAACCGGGAATGGATGGTATAGAAATATTGACAGCAATAAGGAAATTTGATAAAGAGGTGAAGGTCATTCTCACTTCAGGATTAGGCCCCGAAGCTAAAGAGGTAGAAGGAGCACAAGGATTAGGTATTAGTAAATTTTTACCTAAACCGTTAAATATCGCGCAATTAAAAGAAACGCTCAAAGAAATGGTAGGTGATAATACAGGTAAACCCCGTTAGAAAGTCTTTGCCTTTCTAACGGGGTAAACATTAGCTTTAAAATGTTATTTTTCCGCAGGAAAAAAGATGAAGGATTAGAACAAAAAAAGCAAGAAATTCTCTCTAAGATTAAGCCTGTATTTTGTAAGATGCTTGAAGTAGGCGAGGAAAAAGTTGTCCCAAATGCCAGAATAGTCGAAGACTTAGGCGCGGATTCCTTAGATTCAGTAGACATTACGATAAAATTAGAAGAAGCATTTAACATTGAAATATCTGATGAGGATGTAGAGAAAATGAAAACCATTGATGATGTTCTTAGCTATTTGGCACGATACGCAGATGAACACAGATAAAAATACACAGATTAACACAGATGAGCGCGGGATGAACACAGATATAGGAAAATTTCATCTGAGTTTATCCAAAAAATCTACTTTAAGTACGCAATCTGTGTTTATCTGAGTTAATAGAAGGTTAACCATGGCCACTTGGCGAGATTTATTCCATACTTTAGCAAATAAGCAGAATTTAATAAGTATAGGCACGGCGGCAACCGAAGAAGGGTTTGAGGACTGCTTAAAAAAAGATATGTCAAAAGAATTAAAAGACGAGCTTTCAAAGCTCATAGGGGATTTACAAAAAATACTCAAGGCTATAGAAGAGGCAAACAATCTAACTGGGGAAATCAAAAACAAAGTCTACCAAGTTGTTGACCCTGACGCAGAGGTTGTAAAAGGCCTTGACTAATTATACCAAATATGGTATATTATGAATGAAAAAGGAATAGGTTGGATAGGGTCCTCCAAAAAAGACCTCAAGGGTTTTCCAGAAGAGGTAAAGCAGGATATCGGATATGCACTCTATGAAGTTCAGAGGGGTCGAAAACCGCAAGCTGCAAAACCCCTGAAAGGTTTTGGCGGGGCTGGAATATTAGAAATCGTGGAAAATTTTACTGGTGGTACGTATCGGGCAGTTTACACAGTAAGATTCCAGAAGCTAATATATGTTTTACATTGTTTCCAGAAAAAATCAAAACACGGCATTAAAACATCACAACAGGATATAGATCTAATTAAGCAGCGGATGAAATTGGCAGAAGAAGACTATAAGGTAAACTACAGGTGAGGTAAACAAAATATGAAAACAAAGGAAATAATCCACAGAGGGAGTAAGAATATCTTCGCAGATATTGGGGTAGCTCATCCGGAAAGAGTCCATGCCCGTGCTCAAGTTATGTTTCTTATATCAGAGATTATCAGAAAACGCGGCTTGACTCAAAAACAAGGGGCAGAGATATTAGGTATTCCTCAATCAAAAGTCTCTTGTCTAATGAACGGTAAACTTAGTAACTTTTCGCTAGACCATCTTTTTGAATTATTGAATGCTTTGGATAGTGACGTAGAGATTATTATAAAACCAAAAACTAAAGAAGAAAAAATTGCCACAACGCACGTTTTACAGATGGTTTAAGAGCCATCAAGCAGGGTAAGGAATTTATTTAGCCAAAAAATTATACGAAAAAACTTGACAACGTAAGATTATACTGTATATTTTGTTTTGAAAGTTAAAATTTGGTAGCGTGATGTAATCAGTCCTATTGGAAAAACCAGGGGGCTGGTGTTTCTGGGGAAATTCAGAAATGCCAGCCCTTTTTCTATTTTATGACCCTTTAGGTATATGAACAAACTACTCAAAACTGTATCAAAAGATGAATTGGATTATGCTTTAATTACCTTTAGCGAAACGATAAAACTGTCCTTTTACCTGATTGAAAACCCTTATTCTTTAAAATATTCCCTCTATCTTATGAAAAAAACTTCAGGATTCGCTAAACTATTCCATTGGCATGTTGATTTAGGAGTTATCAATATATTTAGCAAAAATACACTAAAAATCTTATTAATTCTTTACCGTCATGCCAATTACCGTGACTTTATCGGAATATACAAAAGAAGCCAAATCGCAAGCAAAGGTAAGCTCTTTCCCCAGCAAGTCTCAACCTCTATGAAACAGCTTATCTTTGCGGGCGTGGTTGAGAAATTCAAAAAGAAAAATACCCTGTATTACAGACTGAAAACCGAACCTTCCCCAAAGCTTATAAACTACCTTAACTTTTACTCTCATAAAACCATAAAAACAAATAAAAAAGGCTATGTTCATAGGGACCCTTATACCGGTAGATACAAAAAATCAAAGACTAACAATCCATAAAGTATGGACTTTCAAGAATCCATATTTTATGGACTGTGTGAGTCCATAATTTATGGACTTTGCCTATATATAGTCTCTAAGGGAGTATCTAATCTATAAGTCTCTATATATGTGTTTTAAAAACTAAAGGAATAAAATAGATT
>JAUYCX010000032.1 GCA_030692045.1 Candidatus Omnitrophota bacterium | reverse complement strand
CAAATTACATAAGTTGTTTACATTTTTTGATATTTAATTGGAAAGAACCTCTTTCTTTTCTTCCCTTTTTTCGTTCATATTTTCTATCTTACTTTATAATTAAAATCCTGTCAAGTATTTTATGAATCATGTCGGAGCAATGTGATAATTTCATAGTAAGAGCAATTTAGAAATTTCATACCTGACTAATTTTCTGCCATAATGTCTCAAGGTTAAAGAGTTAAGATTTAACCTTTTAAAAACATTATGGTAGAAACAATTACTATGACTCCCCAAGAGTTATCAAGGTATGAGATTATGAAACGTTTGCTCAATAAAGAAATCAACGGGACAGAGGCATCCAAGCAATTGGGCTTATCGGTTAGGCAGACCAAAAATATTAAAGCCAAGGTTTTGAGATTAGGACCAAAGGGCATTACTCATCAAAACAGGGGCAGGCCAAGCAACAGGAAGCTTTCCGAGGAACGAATTGAAACTATTGAAAGGGTTGTTCGAGCCAAGTATCCTGACTTCGGCCCTACTTTTGCCAGTGAAAAGCTTTTAGCGATAGAGCAGATTAAAATCAATAAAGAAACCTTAAGACAGCTAATGACCCGATGGGGCTTGTGGCAAGCCAAATCAAGAAAAAGGAACAAGGAATATCGTCAGTGGCGAGCGCGTAAGGAACGGTTCGGGGAAATGGAACAATTTGATGGCTCCTACTTTAAATGGTTGGAAGGCAGAGGTCCAGAGTGTTGCCTCTTAGCTTCTATTGACGATGCTCGAGGCATTATTACCCAAGTGCAGTTTGTCCGCTGGGAAGGTGTTAAAAGTGCTTTTTCATTTTGGAAAAGGTATGTGGAAACAAAAGGCAAGCCAATGAGTATTTACTTAGACAGACACTCCACCTACAAGAAAAACCAGAAATCCGTTTTTGACGACCCAAGTTGTTTAACTCAATTTGAAAGGGCAATGACCGATTTAACCGTTAAGGTTATTCACGCTAGATCCCCTCAAGCTAAAGGCAGGATTGAAAGGTTGTTTGAAACACTTCAAGATAGGTTAGTTAAAGAAATGAGGTTAGCTGGTATTGAAACATTAGAAGAGGCGGATAAATTTGCTAACGAAGTTTTTATCCCTATGTTTAACCAACGGTTTGCGGTAAAAGCGGCTAAGACAGGAAACTTACACCGTCCGCTTACTCGCACAGAAAGCAAAGGGCTGGAACAAATCTTTTCTATTCACAACAAGCGAGTGGTCGGCAATGACTTCACAGTTAGGTTTGCTGGCGTTTGGTATCAGTTGGACAAACAACAGCCAACCCTAGTTAGACCAAAAGACAAAATTAGAGTTGAAGAACGGCTTGACGGAACCATCTATTTTTCCTTGAACGATAAACTTTTAAGCTTCGCTGCTCTACCTGAAAGACCGCAAAAGATTAAAATACCCCTTATCGCTTTATCAAGGTCTAAACCGGCTTGGCGACCACCTGCTAATCACCCTTGGAGGCGTCAGCTCTTCTTTGGCAAGAGACAAAGGTCTCAAGTATCAACTCCCTCGCCCGTCATCCCTCCTGAGGCATTGTAGCACTTTACTTTTTTCGACTTAACCTGTTTTTTGTCAAAAATTCTTCATTTTCACTCTCCAAGTATGAAATTTCTATTTTGCTCACAGGTATGAAATTTCTAAATTGCCTTGACATTTAAGAAAAAACCTTGACTTTATTTAATTTATAAATTAAAATAAACCATTACCATAAAACTAAATTTATATTTTAAATTCTAAACTTTTTGTTTAGGATTTAGAATTTAAAAATTTAGAATTTTAAAAAAACTATGGCTGAAAAAGCAAAGTTCGAAAGAACAAAACCACATTTAAATATCGGCACAATTGGCCATGTTGACCACGGCAAAACAACTTTAACTGCCGCTATTTTAAAGTACTCTAAGTTAAAAGGTATGAAAGCGTCTGATAAAGGTGTTGGCGAAATTGACTCAGCCCCAGAAGAAAAGGAAAGAGGGGTTACGATTAATATTTGCCACACTGAATTTGAATCAGAGAAGAGGCATTATGCTTTAATCGATTGCCCTGGGCATGCCGACTATATTAAAAATATGATTACAGGTGCTGCCCAAATGGATGGTGGTATTTTGCTTGTTTCAGCAGCTGAAGGTCCTATGCCTCAAACCAGAGAGCATGTTTTATTAGCTAACCAAGTGGGCTTACCTTCTTTGGTAATCTTTTTAAATAAAGTTGATCAAGTTGATGACCCAGAAATGATTGAATTAGTTGAGTCAGAATTAAGAGAGCTTTTAAACAAATATGATTTTCCGGGCGATACTACCCCAATTATCAGGGGTTCAGCTTTAAATGCCTTAGAAGCTACTTCAGCTGACGATGAGGCGATGAAGCCAATCGCTGAATTAATTAAAGTAGTTGATGAATACATTAAAGAGCCACCTAGAAAAATAGATGAGCCCTTTTTAATGGCTGTGGAGGATGTCTTTTCGATTGAAGGGAGGGGCACGGTGGCTACTGGCAGGATTGAAAGAGGCGTTATCAAGGCAGGCGAAGAAGTAGCAATCGTTGGGATTAAAGACACAGCTAAAACAGTGGCTACTTCAGTTGAGATGTTTCAAAAGACCCTTGATGAAGGTAGAGCCGGCGACAATGTTGGCATTTTATTAAGAGGTTTAAAGAAAGAAGATATTGAAAGAGGTCAGGTCTTAGCCAAGCCGGGAAGTGTTACCCCGCATGCTGAATTTGAAGCTGAAATGTATGCTTTAACAAAGGATGAAGGTGGCAGGCATACCCCGTTTTTTGCTGGATATAAACCACAATTTTTTATTAGAACTTGCGATGTAACTGGCGATGTCATTTTACCTGAAGGCGTTGAAATGGTAATGCCAGGCGACACCGTGAATGTTACAGTGAAGCTTATCACTCCGGTAGCTTTAGAAGATAAACAGAAATTTGCTATCAGAGAAGGTGGCAGAACTGTCGGGGCTGGTGTGGTGACTAAGATTATCAAATAATGCCAGAAGAAACTGAAAAAAATAAAGAGAAAGCCAAAGAAACAGAGCACAGATCTGTTTTAAGGATTAAGTTAAGGTCTTATGATAGTAAGGTTATTGATGCTTCTTGTCGTCAAATTGCTGAAATTGCCACTAGAGCGGCTGTTGAAATAGTTGGGCCAGTGCCTTTACCAACCGAAATTAAGAAGTATACAGTAAACAGGTCAACTTTTGTGCATAAAGATGCCAGAGAGCAGTTTGAAATGAGGGTGCATAAGAGATTAGTTGAGATACAAAGCCCAAACCAAAGGTTTATTGAATCATTAAGAGATTTGACTTTACCTACAGGAGTGGAAATCGAAATTAAGACAGTGTAGGAAGTATGGATAGTAAATAGTAGATAGTAGATAGCGGGAAAGGGAGATAGGACAAGGGTAGGACAGAGATAGGACAAAGGTAGGACATAAAAAATGTCCATAGGACATAGGTAGGACATAAAAATAATTTCTAATTTCTAATTAACCTAATTTCTAATTAAGGAAGCAGGCATTAGAATTAAAAGTTAGATAGATAGGACAATTAAATAATTTTCAGGGTACTAACTAAAAAGTTAAAACCCTGACCGAAGTTGACAGAACTACTTTTTCAGTTTTTTAATTAAACATTAAAACGCCGGGTAGTTGCCCGGTGTTTTGTTAGTTAAGGTAATCTTAAAAGTAGTTTTAAGGCAAAAAAAGACCCCCAAAATAATACTTATTTATTATTGAGGGTCATCTCCTCGTTAAAATATTTTTTAGCAAAATATTTTAACGAGAATTGGGTAGATTGCCACCACTATAACTGTGGCAACTACCATGGCGACGAGAACGCCGCCAACGATTAATCCTATGAATTTCATTTTAGATCCTTTCGGGGGTGTAGGCACCCCTTTTGAACAAACCGGTTTTTCACTCAATCACACTTATATTATAGCATAAAGCATTAAGTTTGTCAACAATGCCATTTATATTAGCCAAAAAAATAGAAATGACGCAAACCTTTAATCAAGAGGGGAATGCCGTTCCAGTAACGCTCTTACAAGCAGGGCCTTGTGTTGTTTTGCAAACTAAAACTAAAGAAAAAGATGGCTATGAAGCAATTCAGCTTGGTTTTTTACAAAAGATAAAGCATTTAAAGAAAACAGATAACAAAAAACCATTTAAACATATTAAAGAATTCAAAGTTAATTTAAAAGAGCAACTTGCCGAAAAGATTGATTTGGGCAATGAGTTTAGGGTTGATATTTTTAAAGAGGGTGATATTGTCCAAGTTGCCGGTATCTCTAAAGGAAAGGGTTTTCAGGGGGGTGTTAAGAGATGGGGCTTTAAAGGCAGAAACCAAACCCATGGCGTTAAGCACGAACATAGAACACTAGGCTCGGTTGGGGCCACTGGGCCAGCTCGAGTTTTAAAGGGCAAGAAAATGCCAGGCAGGGCTGGTTTCCAAAGAAAAGTTGTCAAAAATTTAAAAGTTATCAAGATAGACAAAGAGAATAATATTTTAGCTTTAAAAGGGGCGGTGCCAGGCCGCAGGGGCACCTTGATAGAAATAAGCTCAAGACAATACTAATTTAAAAAGCATGCAAGTTAAAGTTTACAATCAAAAAGGAGAAGAAACAGGCAAGGCCACTTTAGCTAAGGGCATTTTTGATTTAAAAGTAAACTCTGACTTGGTGCATCAAGTTGTAGTAAGTCAAACGTCTAATCGAAGGCAAAACACAGCCCATAGTAAAGACAGGGCTGAAGTTAGGGGTGGGGGTAAAAAACCATGGCGCCAAAAAGGAACTGGCAGAGCTAGGCATGGCTCAAGAAGAAGCCCTTTATGGGCAGGTGGGGGAATAACTTTTGGCCCAACTAATGAAAGAAATTACAAGAGAGCAATCCCAAAGAAAATGAAGAGAAAGGCACTTTTAATGGTTTTATCTGCTAAGGTAAGTAATGAGCTTTTCTTAGTGCTTGACGATTTACAGATGGAAAACATTAAAACAAAAGAAATATCAAAAATAATTTCTGCCTTACCCTGCCAAAAAGAAAGTTGTTTGGTTGTTAATAAAAGTTACGATAAGAACTTGCTTTTGTCTTTAAGAAATTTACCTAAAACAAAATTAATGGAAGCCAGAGAGTTAAATGCCCTTGACCTTTTAAACTTTAAATATTTATTAAC
>JAUYCX010000017.1 GCA_030692045.1 Candidatus Omnitrophota bacterium | reverse complement strand
TTGCGGTCATCACCCCGACTGGTGATATGATATAGCAATCCTTCACCTTGTAATCTATATGGTCGCGCCATATTTACATATTAGCATTTATCAGGGCTTTGTCAAATCATCTAACATCTCGAGGTCTGACCCCATTATTTTTCTATAAGTGAAATCTCAACTGTGCCGCCGGGAGGAATTTATGCGGCAAGGCCTGGCTATAAAGAGATTATAGCGAAGAAATGAAATTATAAACTATTTTCAATATTCAAGAGCTGACCCCAAACATCAAAATGGCTATAAGAATTGCCTAACGGGGAGACTGTTTTTTCTCTTGACTATCGCCTACATAGGTGACCCCATTATTTTTTCTGTCTAGGAATTTTTTAGCGCACAACACATAAAACCTGCTTGTTATTTGATCCGGTAGCATATCCAGTATAGCTTATACATCTTGGATTGTCGCGAGGACCCGGCCCTTGATACTGCGTATATTGAGCATGCACATCCACATCATTAACTGCCCAAGATAGAGCTACATCTCCGGCGTTACAACATAATGTCGGATTGTGAGCTGTGCTTTCTATAACATAGAATTTAGTACCAGGCCAACTCGTTCGGCAATCATTACCAATACATAATCCTGATTGTCCTCTCACATAACCAGCCACATCTAATTTTTGAGTCGGAGTAGTCGTTCCAATACCCACATTCCAGTTGTTATCATTGGTATGAAGAATATCCGTTCCTGCTGGATGCGTCCAGTTTGAGCCAGCCATACCCCAACCATATATTCCTGGTGCAGTTTCCCGGCATACCATAAGCTGGTTAACGTTGATTGTATCATCATAATACATCACGCCCTCATCGTTAGCATTAGCACAATTAGGCACAGTAGTAGTGGGAAATAACCTCAAGTTTTGATACACCCCAAAAGGCGCGGGATAATAGGTAGTGATGGTGATAGATTCGGTTTGGGAAAAACAAGGAATGAGAATGAGAAAAGATAATACGAAAATAAAACTTTTTTTCATGAACCACCTCCATTCTTATTGATTAGATAGAGTTACTTGAAACAAATATATTTTAATATCAATTACTGAATAATTCAAGGGAAATAATTTGGTTTTATCAACCTCAAAAAACTTTACTGGTTTTTTTAGCCTAAAGGTATTTTAATATGGTTTTTGTGAAGGCAGATAATAATAGAGATTTAATTATTTATCAACGATAAATAATTTTCGTATTCTTCAACATAGCCGAAGTCAATACTATGCCTAATTTATTAGCAATTTTTAAATTTAACATTAACACGCCTTTTTTAACTGTAATGATAGGGATTGCCGATGGTTTTTGCCCATCAAGAATTTTCAAAGCTATATTAGCTGCGTATTTTCCGCGCTTTTGGGCAACCATAGCCATACCAGCTCTTGCTGTTCCAATCTTTGCTACTCCAACAAGGGCAACGCGCATCATACTAAGCGACTCTGTCCCAATTGGGATCCTTATATTTTGTAAAACAAACTGCTCAGCTTCTTTCTCTTTCCAATCGCTAATTCCCAGCGGCGCAGCAACAATAAGCATATCAACCTTTTTTTGAAGTTGGATTATCTTTTTTTTCCAAGATTTAAAATCTTTCACAAATTCTTTATGAATGAAACCTCTTGGGATTTCTTTGTCAAGGTATTCAGCATCCATCTGGCTGCTGTGTGTATCTGCTCCGAGAAACCCGATTTTATCACCTACCGCAAACTTTCTTAAAAATTCGTAAATCTTTTCAGGAATACCAACTTCAATTATGCCAGTAGTATTTTTATAAGGAGCACCATACACAGAAATATCGTTATTAATACCACAAAATACTACTGAAAGATTCACGTCGCGATAATAAGGCATAACCACATCCCTAAAAGCATTGTCACCGGCAACGATCAAAACATCCGGCTTAAATTCCTCAATTATACTTTTTACTTTAGAACCTGCCTGTCTACTAAATTCGCCTTTGGGATTATTTTTGGTGTCCATATATACAATTCTTAATTCTATACCAGTATTAGCTAAATTTTTTTCAAATCCTTGCTGTTCTAAATCGCTCCAGTAATATCCTTTGTGATAAGAATTAATATAAAGCGCCTTCTTGCCAAGGTATCTTTTTACATCACAATCAACCCTTGCTGGCATCAATAAAGACATAGTTATAATGATAATTGGAAAAAGTTTCTTCATTACATTTGCCTCCTTTTTTAATTATACCATCACTACTTTAAATGATAAACAATTTTCCAAGATAATCCACAGAAATGAATAACCGTGGTAGCAGGCAAGAAAATAAGCTTAAAATATATAAGGAATGACGAATAATTAATTGTGTTATGAAACTTTAAGAATGGTTTATCCTAAAGAAAGGCTTAAGAGAAGCTTAAGTTGGGCTTATTTTTCTAAGCCTAGTGTCTATTTAATATTTATTTTCTGTATAGCGCGATATTTTTCTTATATTCTAATTCAGTAATAATGCTATTTCCATAGGTGTGGACTTGCCCCGATTTAACGGACACGCTTTAATCACAAAAGGGGTCAGACCTCGAGATGCGAGTTAAGTAACTCAACATCACGTTTTACTACCCTGTCTTCTAAAATTAATCTCTCCACATTCTTGGCAATCCAACTTACCCCTGAATGGCTTAAACTAAACATATCACCAATTTCTTTATTGGT
>JAUYCX010000112.1 GCA_030692045.1 Candidatus Omnitrophota bacterium | reverse complement strand
CTACTCTAGCTTCAATCGCGAGTATTTCAATACCCACTAAAGAGACTCTTACCCAAGCGTCAATTACCACGCCCTTGTCCAGGATACGGTCAATAACTTCTACCAGACTGGAAGAACCAATCGCTTTTTCTACTGCCATGTTTCTCACCCCCTTTCATTTTTGAATTTACTCCTTTAAATCGTATTTAAAAATTCTGCTGCAAAAATCGGAAGAATCGATACGCGCTCATTAGTAGAAAAACTGGGCTGCAACTTGCGCAAATTCGTTTTATTGATGCGCCTTCTTTTCTGTTCTATTAAGGCCTTTTTCACCGTTCTTTTCAGCCTATCTATATTGAAAGGCTTATCCAGAAAAGCATAAGCCCCTAATTCTTTTGCCTTTGCCTTGACACTATCATTTCCAAAAGCAGAAATCATTATGGTTACTATGGGAGGTTTTACTTGGTAGGCTTTTTCTAAAATACTTAATCCTGACATACCTGAAAGTTTATAGTCTAAAACTATTGCCTCATACTGATGGTGACTAATCTTGCTTAAGGCAGATGTTACATCGTAAGCGATATCTACACATAAGCCTTCTTCTCTTAAGATAGAGCTAATCAACCAACGCATATCTTTATCATCATCCACAACTAAAATTTTAGGCTTAATCATTATTTACCTTCTACCTAATAGATAAGCAACAACTATGCCAAAAGCCATTGAATTAGATAAAATAATTTACCCAGCCATTTCTATTTTTTATAACCTATTGACATGGTTAAGGTTTGATTTCTAAATAGATTTAGTTTATTTTAGATATTTTTAAGCAGATTTTTAAAAATTTCGAATAGGAATAATAAAATGGGACATATTTGGGACAGAAATGGACGGAATTGTCATATGCCCAAGCTCTTCATTTTACGGTAAAGTGCCTTGCGATTGATTTGTAGGATCCTTGCTGTTTTTATCTTATTTCCTTCTGCCTTTTCAAGGGCTTTTTTAATGAACTCCCGCTCAAATTCCTTGGCTGCATCTTCAAATGAGACGTCCGAATTTAAGCCCTCAGTTAACTTAAGGGTATTCTCCTTGGCATGGGCTATATTTAAGGATAAATGACTAGAAGCAATATATTCAGAATCACATAAAAGCACTGTTCTTTTGACAAGATTTTTAAGCTCTCTGACATTACCTGACCAATCATAACATAAGAAAAATTTCATTACCTCACCAGAAAATCCCTTTATGTTTTTGTTAAGTGTACTATTTGCTTCTTCTAAAAAATACTTTGCTAATATAGGGATATCTTCTTTTCTTTCTCGTAAAGGTGGGAGATCAATATGAAACTCATTAAGCCGGTGAAAAAGGTCATTTCTAAATTTTCCAGCTTTCATTGCATCATAAAGATTAATTTTTGTAGCTGCGATAATCCGGACATCTACCTTAATATCCTTCTTCCCGCCTAAGTGCTGTATTTTTCTTTCCTGGATTGACCTTAAAAGCTTCATCTGGATGCCATCACATAAATTGCCAATTTCATCTAAAAATAAGGTTCCTCCATCTGCCTGTTCAAATCTTCCTTCTTTCCGCTCATCAGCTCCGGTAAAAGCCCCTTTTTCATAGCCAAAGAATTCGCTCTCTACCAAAGTCTCAGGAATAGCGCCACAGTCTACTGCCACAAATGGTTTATCTTTACGTAAAGACTTTTGATGAATCATCTGCGAAATTAATTCCTTGCCTGTTCCGCTTTCGCCCTGAAGTATTACGGTCATATTGGTAGGCGCAATTATATTGATCTGGTTTAGGACTTGTTTTATTGGGAGACTCTCTCCCATTACCTCTTTAATGGCGGTTTTTTCACCCAATCTTTTTCTCAAAACTTCTACTTCTTTACTTAAATATTGAGTATGAAGGGCCTTTTTAATTATAAGAGTTATCTCTTCATTATCAAAGGGCTTGGTGATATAATCAAAGGCGCCTAATCTCATTGCCTTAACTGCATCCTTAACATCACCAAAGGCAGTAAGCATAACAATAATTAAATCTTTATCAACCTGTTTTATCTCCTCTAAAATTTTCATCCCATCCATTCCGGGAAGTTTAATATCTAATAAGACTAGATTAGGAGCACTTCTCTTGACTTCTTTAATTGCGCGCTCTCCATCTCCCACAGCTATAGTCTCATAGCCCTCTTCTTTTAATACATTAGAAAGGGTAAACTGCATATCCCTGTTATCATCAACTATGAGAATCGTCTCCATGCTATTTAAATCTCCTTTAACCTTTAGTTAAGTCATTTTGATTCTTAAAATCGCACATTTGGAAATTTCTGTTTTTCTTTACTCTCTCTCTCTCTGAAAACGGAAACCTAACCACAATCTCTGTGCCTTGGCCTACTTTACTTTCTATATTAATTCTGCCTTTGTGGTAACTAATCACCTGATGCGCAAGGCATAGCCCCAATCCTACCCCATCTTCTTTGGTAGAAAAAAAGGGAGTAAATAATTTGCTTAAGTTTTCTGGACTGATGCCACTACCAGTATCTATGAAATTAACTACTATTTCATCAGTTTGAAAATCAGGATGAGCATTAATCAAAAGTCTCCCGCCATTAGGCATGACATCTAAACTATTGAGGATAAAGTTAAGAAAAACCTGCTCCATCCGTTTTTCATCTAAAAGTATCTTGGGAAGCCTTCGTGATAATCGGTGCGTTAAACGCACACGCTGTTTTGCGCATCTTACTTTAATCAGATTACAGGCGCCTTCTATAACTTCCTTGATATTAACCATCTTAAAAGAAATTTCCCGCGGTTTGGCAAAATCCAGTAAATCTTTGATGATCATATTGGTATTCTGAGAATTTCTTAAAATAATCTTTAAATGTTTCTTGACTGCTTGAGGAAGTTTATATTTACTCAAGACAAACTGTGACGAGGTAGAAATAATACCTAAGGGATTCCTTATCTCATGGGCAATACCTGCGGCCAACTCTCCAATTCCGGCTAATCTTTCTTGATACAAAAGCTGGTCTTCTAATTTAATCATATTGGTGATATCCTTGATATACTCAATTACCTGAATAACCTCATCTTGTTCGTCTTTTATGGGAAACATAGAGATATCTAACATCGATTGCCTCTTATCAGGATCATGCCATATTTTAGTGATATGATAGGCCTGGCCGTTCTCAAATGCTTTCTGGGCAGGACAATTATCACAAGGGCTATTATTTTTATGGTATTCGCCAAAACATTTCTTGCCTAAAACTTCAGAAAAATCCTTTTTATCAAACAACTTTAAGACCCCCTGATTAACCCTTAAGATTTGATAATTCTTATCAATAACCGAAATCCCGTCATCTATGTTATCAAAGATGACCTGTAGACTATCTTTAGTTTCTTTTAACTTATGCTCAAGCTCTATTTTCGAAGTCAAGTCTACAGCTAACTCTACCACTGCATGAGTTTTTTCCCATTCATCCTGCAAGGGGCTCGAAGTAAACTCAAGGTATTTGATATTACCCTGCTTATCATAGGCATACTGTCTTGCCTTTTCAATTTTACCTGTCTTAAATGTCTTTAGGGTAGGGCAGTTTTCGCAAGGAGTATCTCTTTTCTGGTAAACCTTATAACAATTCTTTCCTTTTATCTCTTCTAAAGGACCTGCCCATTTTTCAATAATTGAGTTTACCCAGATAATCTTTAAATCTTCACCAATAATGCTTATACCTTCGCCAATGGCATTCAATATGGCATCTTTAAGTTTCTGGTCAATCTCTTCATTTACTTCTAATTTCACCGCCATTTATCACCTCAAGGATTCTAATTGACTATACCAACATTGCGATTTTCTTACTTAATATGTATCCATCAGTAACTTCATTTTTTGTTAGATATCCCCTTTTTTCTAAAACCGATAAAATATATCTTACTTTTTTCTCTGAAACCTTAATCTTCATGCATAAGTCCTTAACCGACAGGGATGGGCCATATCTTAAATAACATTCTAATATCTGTAAGGTTACTTCTGCTTCGCTTTTCAACTTTTAATCCTTAGTATTCCTATATGCGGAATTGTTTTCCACATCATAATGTAAAAAAATTACACTACACCTTTGGCTTTAAATTCTAAACTTAACTTTGCCGTTACTTGTAACAAAAGTTTCCCCCAATATTTAATGTTTTTATCCGTAAATCTAAACGTTGGCCCTATAATCATAATTGCTCCGGCAAATTTATTTTCGGCATCGCATATACCTGAGGCCATTGCGGAAAGCCCAATCGAAAATTCATCTCGGCTTAAGGCATATCCTAACTTATGAAATTGCATTAACTGTTTCTTAAGTGTAGAAAAGGAAGTAGAAGCGTATTCAGTAAATCGCGCCATGTCGTCTTTAGCCAATATTGCCTTTAGTTGTTTATCATCTAAAGTAAGAAGATATGTCTTACCGCAGGGGCAAATATGTATTGGAAAGCGCTGAAAAAGAATTGGTCTTGCTATTACTGCCTTATCAGCTATATTTTCTGCTAAAATCAGGGTCCTATCTTTCCCAGGGGTAACAACACCAAAAGCAATATTTTCTCCTATTGTTTTACAGAGTTCTTCTAAGTAAGGCCGCACATATTTTACTGGTTCTATCATATAGATGACCGACCTCGCTAACTGAAAAACCATATGCCCCAGCGCATATCTTTCAGTTTCGGGATCCTGTACAGCAAATCCTTTCTTTTCCAAAGTAACCAAAATCCTATGCGCAGTACTGGTGCCAATTTTAATAGTTTCAGCTAACTCTGTAATTCCTATTGAACGTGTTTTGCTTAAAAACTCCAACACATCAAGAGTTCTTTCAGCTGATTTAAGAAAACTCGTTCTATGATCAGCCTCTTCTATTCTTCTCCTACCTCTTCTTTTCATTCCACGCCTTTTATTATCTTGTCAGAGTCTATTTACTTGCGCAACAAATATACCAGTTGTGCTATGGATATCCTTTTCTCTGAAATTTAGATTTAGTAAGCATAGTTTACCACTTCCTTATAGTTGTTGTCAAAATAAAAATCTCCCGCTTTTGCCGGCACAAATGTGCTTGCCAAATTAAAAAATTTATGCATAATAAAATACTACTTCACCCAATATCATTAATAAGGTAAAATATGCAATTAGAATTAAAACCCGCCAATAAACTTACTTATAAATTAAGATTAACTCCCCAAATAAGATTAGCTATCAGCCTTTTGCAGATGCCTTTAGTTAAACTTCAGGAATATGTAAAACAGCAGGTTGAGGAAAATCCTCTGTTAGAGGTAGAGAATATGGAAGCGCCTCTTAAGGAAGATGGATCTGATTTGAATGATAATAGTCATGAATCTGACGCAGAAAAGCAAGATTACAGAGAAAGCCTTATAACTTATACTGTTAACCTTCAACAACATCTCTTAAGGCAATTGCATTTACTTGCTGATAGTGGGGATGAGCGTAAAATCGGGCAGTTTATTATAGACAATATCGATGATGATGGATATCTAAGGGCTTCCATCGAAGAAATAGCTGAATTTGCTCAAGTGACACCATTGCAAGTCCAAAAAATTTTGTCATTGATTCAAACCTTTGATCCTGTTGGCGTATGCGCAAGAGATATAAGAGAATGCTTACTATTACAAATAAAAACAAAAGGCCAAGAAAATTCTTTGGCTGGTCAAGTTATAGACAAATATCTACCTTACTTAGAAAAGAAAAGATTTGAATTCATTGCCAAAAAACTAAAAGTGCCTATAGAAAGAATCAAAGAAGCAATAAAGGAGATTGCCAACTTAGAACCAAAGCCCGGCCGTTCTTTTAATACAGAAAGAGCTGTGCGTTTGATACCTGATGCCATATTAAAAAGAAATAATGATAAATATGAGGTCATGCTTAATGATTGGGAATTACCTTCTTTAAAGGTCAATCCTAAATATAAAAGAATGCTTAACCAAAAAAATATTACTGAAGATACTAAAGAGTACCTAAAAGAAAGGCTTGAGAAAGGCAAATTTTTGATTAACGCCATAAATAAGCGAAAAGAAACCATACAAAAGGTAACCGAAGCTATTGTTTATATTCAGGAAGATTTTCTGGATAATGGAATGCAGAATTTTAAGCCTATGACCTTATCGCAAATCGCTAAATTGGTAGGTAAACACAAATCTACAGTGAGCAGGACTGTCAGCAATAAATACCTGCAAACTCCGGATGGTATCTTTGAATTGCGGCATTTTCTAAATTCCGGGGTTAAGCAAGAAAACGGAGAACTTTTCTCATCCAAAGCAATTAAATCAAGAATAAAAGACTTAATAGAAAACGAAAATAAAGAAACCCCCTTGACTGACCAGAAAATTGTCAATCTTCTCAAACAAGATGAAATCTCCATCTCCCGCCGTGCTATAGCCAAATACCGCCACCAACTCAAGATTCTCCCCTCTCAATCAAGGCGAGAATAATGCTGAACCTCAATAAAACTTTTTCTCCCAATGATACTGGGATATTTTAATTTTTACAGCATCACCATCCTTGTTATGCATTATTCTCAAAATCCACGCTTTAGGAAACCATGCTGTCTTACCATTAAACATAACTAAAATGGCTTTTTGAGTTTTTTTGATAATAACAACATCCACCCACATGTAGATCCTAGGATTTAAAATATTTATTAAGAAAATCTTCGCAATAGACATACTATAAAACACCATTCTTTTTCAATAATTCTCTATCTTTGTCACTCATCCCTTGAAATATAATCCCTACTTTCTTCTTTAATATTTCTTTACTTGTATATATGGTGTCGTCATTTTGACGATACCTCTGTGCTTGGGCGTGACGATACGGTATCGTCTTTTTGACGACAGGTAAGAGGACTGTGCCGAGCATTGTATATTCTGTGGGATGGATGCCTTTTCCGCTTTTATAGGTAATAACACCTCGTTGTTGCAAATAGTCTCTTGCTCTGGATAGGGTGCTTTGAGATATACATAGATGATCCTTGATTTGCTTATCAAAACAGAAAAAGATAGGCTTTTGGAATCTGCAATAGAGGCCGCGGAGGTAGATGTATAAGAGCATAGGAATCCGGCCTATTTCTCTGGTTTTACATAGGTCAAAAAAGTCGTTTTCGAGGTATTGGTAGCCTTTCATAGGCTCCTTTCAGCGTGACAGAACGTGACAAAATGTGTTACAATTTCCAAGATTTTCAAGGTTTCCATAAAAACAAAAACCCTACCCATCATCGATTTCTCGACGATAAGTAGGGTTTCAGTCGGTAGTCTCTAAACTACCTAATTATATGGCGGGGACGACGGGG
>JAUYCX010000029.1 GCA_030692045.1 Candidatus Omnitrophota bacterium | reverse complement strand
ATCCATCGTAATATATACCTACTCCTAGACTAAGCCATAGATAGTCTTTATTTTGTTTAAAAAACCCTAAACTTATAAGGTTTTTTGAACATGTCTCAAATATCCTATAAAAATTTCTTCTAAAATCGGGGTTATTTTTATCAAGCTTGATTATTTCTCCAATCCTAAAACCCGGATCATCCCAACCTTTGGCAAGAAAACAGATATTCTTATCTCTTCGATATACATCAAAATAAACCTCAAGTTGTTCATCTGTTATAAATTTTTTAAGCTTTAATTTTGATTTTCTAGCGCAATCTTTTACTAATGCGATACTTCTAATTTGGTTTAATGCATAATCATCATAAAAGCTACTGTCCATTCCGGGGAGCTTTATTGGAGAAGGCCCCGTATCATTATTAAACCTAAACATTCTTCTCGTCATATTAACCTCTATAAATAAAAAATCCTCCGCCGGTCATAATTTGACCAACGAAGGTTTTACTTTTTTAAAGTCCGGGATTCCCCCCTTCAAACTCGGGACTATATATATTAAGTATATTGTACACCCACTAAAGGCAAAAATCAAGCTTTTTCACACCCTCAATTAATTCCTCTAGCTTAATACCATAATACAGAAGTTTATCTTTCATAACTAGTCGTGATTAGCGAAATCATAATGTCATTTAACAATCTTCCCCTAAAGTTCACAACAATCACATTGCGATGTTGGTTGATTCTAGCAATATCCTCCTTAGGAATGAAACCTTCCTCTTGAGGAGCGTAAATTAATAAGGCCGTTCCATCTTTCTTTTCGGATAAAATACCGTCTAAATGAGAGGAAATACTCTTCCAATGCGCAAGAAACAAAGAGTATTGTCCGGCTTTTTTAATCTCATTCTTAGTTATCTGAGAAATATTTTTTCCTTTGAATAGATTCGAATCAATTAAAAGATCTCTTATGGAGTTAAAATCATCGCCATCTGCAAATACTGCGATTTTCCGATCAGCAAGCCCCTTTCCAAGTCTCCACAATGCTGGCGAAATACCAGCAATCCATCTATAAATACCCGCCAAGAAAGCAATGACTACGACAACCGTAGTTCCATATCCGATGACGTCTAGTATTCCTAGAAAAGTTTTCATTTAACCTCCTGATTAATCAAATAAATTCTCCATTTATTTTTAACTTATTGCCAAACAGTTTTCTCCACAATTTAACAGAGTCGCTCATCTTTTAATCACAAAGCCTCCGCCTCTTTAGTTATATAATTATTATTTTTTACTCCCCTGTCGTTCGTCAAAGGGTTTCGTAGCTTTCGTATTTAATATAGCTTCTTTTAATGCGCTAAAAGAAAATGGCTTATCTGGATAACAACTGAATATTGCTATAGGAATAACTCTATTTATTAAATCAGAATAGCTGAAGCCATAGGAACACTTTTTTGATGAACCAGTTAAATCGACTAATTCTTGGATATCTCCAGAGCCTAACTTTATATCCTTAGTATAAATTTCAAAGATATGCTTTCGCTGTTTTTCATCGGGGCGTTCAAATTCAAATATATCAACTGCTCTTCTGCGTATTGCTGGATCAATTGCTGAAAGTCGATTGGTACAGAAAATAACTAATACCGGCTTTTTTTGGAAGCGCATACGATCAATTCCTTGAATTAATGCATTCACGCCAGCCTTATCCTCATGGTGCATTTGAATAGCCTCCCGGCTCTGCGCAAGAGTATCCGCTTCATCAAGGAGTAAAATCATAGGACCATCAAACGATGAAACTTCTACTTCTACTGTTTTGAAGGCCGCTGTTATTAACCTAGTCATATCCCCCACAATACCGCTACCTCTTGTCAAAATACTAAATTTGAAAAGTTTTACAGATTTTTTAATGGATTCTGCTATGGCATTGCCAAAGCTCTCGGCGAGGGCTGTTTTCCCTGTTCCTACGTCTCCGCCAAAAATTAAGAAAGGACTGCGCTGCTCTAAGGTCTTTAGCGCTGCTATTTGCTGCCCATCATGTTTATTTTTACTCCAATCTCTAATAGAATCTGGTGATATCATAAAAATTGTTTCTTTAATTAATCTGTCCTTAATTTTATCCAGGCCTATTAAAGAATCGCAAATCTTTTTATAAAGAGGATCTGGGTACAAAATGACTTTTTCAAATAATTCCGATTGATACATGTCGCCTCCCCCTTCTGATAAACTATTCTTGATAGCTATCCTATCAGTCCGCAAGGTCAATGTTTTTGAATCATCTCCAACAACCGCAAAATCTCCTAGCTTTTTTTCTAAATCAGTTAAGGCATCCCTGTCTAAAATAATACCTTCTGATTTTAGTCTTTCACTAAGCATAGAAGCGGCGGCGTTAACAGGATTAGTGTTAGTCGCGCCTTGTGCTTTATGCATCAAATCATCGAAATTAAAAAAACACTCTTTTATGATTTGCCCTTTATATGATTTAATTTGAATTTTCATAAGGCGTTGTATATATCTCGTTTAACGGATAAGGCATTACTAGAATAAATATTGTCAGATGACCAGAGAGAATGATTTTCCACTAACCGCAATTTAGAATCCCCCCATCCAGAACTAAGCGTAGCATAAAATCGATTTTTTTGTTCGCCAGTTAAAAGCCCCCATATGTGATTCGGAATTACTAAAACTTGAAATTGAGTATCAAAGGGTAAGGTTACGTATGGTATATTTCCCGCATCATCGTCTCTTGAAACAACCCCTTCAGAATTAACTTTATATCTAAGACCGAATTTTAATTCCATTCCTGAAGAAGTATAAAAGATAAATTTTATATAGGATACATACCCAGCATAAACCCATTTATACAAATCTGCCGACATCCCTTCTTCATATTTTTCTGAGAATAGTCCATACATAAACCGTAAATAACGAAGATCGCTCCTAATTTTCCAGTTTACATGCCTGACATCGGCATAAGTATAAGAAAGCGTATGTGTCCTTGTTTGAGTCTGAGGATACATAATTACCTCACAGATTATACGGGTTAAAAGAAGTGCCTAAAAGACGTTGCCATAGTTCGATAGCCTTAGTTCTAGATGGTGCACAGGTAGCCATCATCAAAACATTCATCGCCTCTTGTGCCTTCTCTAAAATCTTCTCATAGTCGCCTGCAGTAATC
>JAUYCX010000034.1 GCA_030692045.1 Candidatus Omnitrophota bacterium | reverse complement strand
GTTAGAAAATCCTTTTCTAACAGAACAACTTTTTCTAACGGGGTAAACGCAAATCCAATAACAAAAATAATTAAAAAAAGCTTAAGGGCTGATTTTAAATTTGCCTTCTTCATAGTTTTTTCACCATATCATTTTCTTTAAATTCTACATTCTTCCAAGGAGACAAAACTACCGCGGCAGAGCTTGTTCCCTCAAATTTCTCAATTTGTACTCTCCCAATAAATACATCATCGCGATAAACAGATAAGATATCGCCCAATTTTAAGTTGTTCTGGCTGCCTAAATCAGTTACCACGAAGTTATTGTCTTTATCATATGACAAAATTTTCCCTTTTAATCCCGTAGATGTTTTAATTACGATTTTTTCTAATTCAACATTTTTGGGCATTTTTGCGGCTAACTCCTCAATCTGCAAGGCTAAGTCCTGCTTTTCCTTTACTACTGTAACCAGTTGCGCCTCTAAGTCAATTCTCGCTGTGACTTCCTTTTCTAATTTATCCAAACCAAGCTTAATCTGCTCATCGCGGGCAGCGATTTGTTTCTCAGCTAGGTCAAGTTTATTCTCTACTACTTTCTTTGCCTCAACGGTTCTCAATAACTCTGTTTCTTTAGCTATCCTTATGGATTTCTCTTTCTCCTTCTGCATATAAAAAGTGACGCATAGAGCTAAAAGGATAGCCATGATGGGCCAAAAAATTTTTGGCCTGACTAATGCATTTAAGTTTATCTTTGGTATTACCACGAAGCACCTCCTTTCATTATGCCTCTATTTTAGAAATAAGATATCTCCCCAATTCCTCAAACTGCTTTTTATTCTTATGACAAAATGGAAGCAAGCGCTGGTAGTCTCTTACTTTTTGTGCAATCTTTATCTCTTTGATTTGAATGTCTCTAGGAAGTTTGGGTTTGATATTGTGATAGGCGCCGATAAAGATAATGCCAATTTCATCCTGGCTTAGGGATTCGTCTATTCTTTTCGCGATAAATTTATCTCTCTTATTTAAAAGCCTATCTTTAGTTAATTTATATTTTATAAATATAATTAATTTACGCGTGATTGACTTGGCCTGGGTCAGGGCAAGTA
>JAUYCX010000026.1 GCA_030692045.1 Candidatus Omnitrophota bacterium | reverse complement strand
TGCAAAACATGCGCTTTTACTTAAGGAGCATAATAAGGATGCCCAAGCTTATGTTTTCTATATCGACATAAGAGCAGCAGGGAAAAATTACGAAGAGTTTGTAAAGAAGGTGCAAGAGGAATACGGCGCAGTCTATTTAAGGGGCAGGGTTTCCCGCATCTTTGAAAAGGCAGGGAAACTTATCGTAAGGGGTGCTGATACCCTAAGCGGTTCACAAATTGAAATAAAGGCAGATTTGGTAGTTTTAGCTAGCGGCTTAGTGGCTAATCCGGATGCGGCAAAACTTGCCCAGATGCTGCATATTCCTTATGACCAGAATAAATTATATACAGAGGCGCATCCAAAGCTTGCTCCAGTTGAAACTATTACCAGTGGCATATTTCTTACTGGTGCTTGTCAGTCGCCTAAGGATATACCGGATACTGTAGCTACCGCATCAGCTGCTTCAGTTAAGGCATTAGGACTTCTAATCCAGGATATATTGGAAAGGGAGCCGTTGATTGCTAAAGTAGATAATAATTTATGCTCAGGTTGCCAGGCATGCATCAAGGCTTGTCCATTTAACGCTATAGAAGCAAAGGAAATAGAAGATAGGATGCAAAAAAGAAAGCGAGCGGTAGCTGAAGTTATTGAGGGGGTTTGTACTGGTTGCGGTAATTGCACTGCTGTTTGCCGCATGTCAGCTATAGATTTGGAAGGTTTTAGCAACCGCCAGATTATGGAAGAGATAGAGGCATTATGAACACGAGAACTCAAGAACACGAGAACTCAAGAACAGAAAATTTGGAGCCTAAGATAGTCGGTTTTCTTTGCAATTGGTGTAGTTATGCCGGAGCGGATTTGGCGGGGACTTCCCGTATCGAGTATCCGCCTAACATAAGGATTATCAGGGTCCCTTGTTCAGGCAGGGTAAACCCTTTATTCGTTTTGAAATGCCTGATGGACGGAGCTGACGGTGTTTTGATTTCAGGCTGCCACATCGGCGATTGCCATTATTCTGAAGGAAACTTCTATGCCCGCAGAAGATTCGCTATTTTAAAAAGGCTACTCGAGTATTTAGGGATTGACTCAAGACGTTTTCAGATGTCATGGGTTTCTGCTTCTGAGGGGGATAAGTGGTCTAAATTAATAAAAGAATTAGTGCAGGAGATTAAACAGGCAGGACCCAACAAATCAAACGATAAAAAGCATGATTGACGAATTAAAGAATAAAGCAAGAGAATCATTAAAGAATAAACAGCTGGATTTGATTATTGGCTATCAAAGGGCATCTGATGGGGTATTAGCCGTGCCTTGTTTTGTGGATAGAGAAGATGATGTTGATAAATTAATCTGGGATGTTTACTGTGTGTACAATTTGGCTAATTACTTAAAGGACTATGCGGGCCAAAAAATAGGGATAATTGTCAAGCCCTGCGATGTAAAATCAATAGTTGTTCTCTTGCAGGAGAATCAATTAAGGCGGGAAAATGTATATATCATGGGTGTGGAGTGCTCAGGGGTAATTGACGAGAAAAGGCTGCGTCTGGCCGCAAAAGATATCCAGGAGTCAGCTACTTTTGGGGCAAAATGCAAAAGCTGTAAATCCTCAATACCTTCTATTTGCGACTATCTGTTTAAAGATAAGGAGAAGAAAGGAAAAATATCAGAGGATAAGGATGAATATGAATCTGTGCGCAAGCTTGAGGCGATGTCTGCGCTTACGCGTTTAAAATTCTGGGAAGAGGAATTCTCCCGATGTATTCGTTGTTACGCCTGCAGGCAGGTATGCCCGATGTGTTATTGCCCTAAATGCGTGGCAGATCAGACCATGCCGGCCTGGTTTTCTAAAGGAGCGAATTTAAAAGGGAATCTTTCCTGGAATCTGATACGGGCAATACATCTGGGAGGTCGATGCATAGATTGCGGCGAATGCGAAAGAGTCTGCCCCGTAGGCATACCTTTGCGGGAGTTAAATAAGAAGATAGAGAAAGACATAAAGGAATTATTTAAATATGAGGCAGGCGCAAATGTAGAACAGAAGCCGCTTCTTGCCTCTTTTGATAAAGATGATCCGGGAGACTGGATTAAATGATACAAAAAATTGTTACTAAAGAAGAATTATATAAACTGCTAAATTATCTTTTGCAGGATTTCGAAGTCATCGGACCAAAAGAATTAGCTAATAGAGGTATTTTTTATGAAACAATAAAGAATCCGCAAGATTTATATTTAGGCGAAGGTTTTACCACCGAGCCGGTAAAGAAATTCTTTTTAAACCCGTCAGAATGGCTTTTTAAATGCCAATATAATGTTAGCAAAAATTCTTTAGAAGAAATTACGTTAACTAAAACTAAGTGGATTATTTTTGGCGTGCGGCCTTGTGAGGCAAGAGGGCTGGAATTATTAGATAAGGTATATAATTCAGAATATAAAGATGAGTCCTATGTCAATAATCGCAATAGAACAGTGATTATTGGTTTATCCTGCGCAAAGCCAGGCAGGGCCTGTTTTTGCACCTCTATGGGAGGTTCTAATGTAGAATCTCGCGGTATGGATGCGATTTTATTCGCGACCGAAGGGAGTCCTGAGCGAAGTCGAGGGGATAAAGACGGAAAATTTATTTTAGAGATTATCACGGATAAAGGAAAGGAAATTTTAGGCAGCATTGGCAATGAGCCAAGCGAAGAAGAGAAAAAACATTGGCAACAAGATAGAGAAAAGAGAAAAGATTTGGTGAGGACTAAGATAAAGGCGACGGAGGAGTTAGATAAAATTTTTGAAAACCCCTATTGGGAGCAAGTTTCAAAATCCTGTTTAAGTTGCGGTATATGCACGTATCTATGCCCTACCTGCCACTGTTTTGATTTAGTGGATGAACAGAGGCGCCGGCTGCGTTGCTATGATGGCTGTGCGTTTGTTGATTTTACTCTTCAGGCCTCGGGGGAAAATCATCGTCCGACGAAAAAAGAACGCTACCGACAAAGGGTGTTTCATAAATTTAATTATTTTAAGAAGAACTTTGGCGAGAACCTCTGTGTAGGCTGTGGAAGATGCATCAGGTATTGTCCGGTGAAAATGGATATCGCGGATATTGTGGATAAAGCACCGGTATAAAAAATGGAAAAAATATATTTACCATATTTAGCTGAAATTGTGGATATCTGGCAGGAGACTCCGGATGTGAAGACATTTAAGTTGAAATTGACGGACCCTGCAATGGCAAATTCTTTTAATTATAAACCAGGACAATTTGTAGAATTTTCTGTATTTGGCGAAGGTGAAGCGCCTTTTTGTATATCCAATTCTCCTACGCGTAAATCCAGTATAGAGTGTAGCGTAAAAAAAATGGGCAAAGTTACGCAAGCCCTGCAAGAATTAGATATAGGTGACAGGGTAGGAATCAGAGGGCCTTATGGGAATGGGTTCCCTGTAGAGGATCTGAAGAATAAAAATCTTTTGTTTGTGGCGGGGGGTATTGGTCTGGCGCCTTTGCGTTCTCTAATAAATTATTGCCTGGATAACCGAGGCGATTTTAAGACCATTACAATTGTAAATGGCGCAAGAACATCTAAAGACCTAGTCTATAAGAACGAATATCAAGCTTGGGAGAAGGCAAAGGATACCAAGCTTTATTTAACGGTTGATTGTCAGGAAGAAAACTGGACCTGTATGGTAGGGGTGGTGCCAAAAATCTTAGAGCAATTAAAGCCAACCAGTAAGGATAGTGTAGCGATAGTATGTGGTCCGCCCATAATGATTAAATTTACCATGCCAGTTCTTTTAAAGATAGGTTTTTGTCCCGAAGCAATAATCACTACTTTGGAGATGAAGATGAAATGCGGTTTAGGTAAGTGCGGAAGGTGTAATATCGGTCATCTTTATATTTGCAAGGATGGCCCTGTGTTTAGCCTGGACAAGCTGAGAAAGATGAATTACGAGCTTTAAACTAGGAGGCTCTAAAAATGCAAGAAAAAGTAAAGAATTTAAAGAAGGTAATAACAAATAAAGCTAAAAAAAATAAATCCAAAAAATGGGAGAAGCCAACTTTAGAGGATGTATCAGAAAAGATAATGGCTCAGCCTTATATCAGGTTCACATAAATTTCTCTGGAGATTAAATAATGATTCTCAATGAACATGTAAAGATAAGGGAAGAAAAATTTGGTGCGGTTATCTTTGAGACTTTAAGAGAGAAAGTATTTGTTACTAACTCAACCGGTAAAGATATCCTTAATCTTTTAGAAAAGGATTATCCTCAGGAAAAAATCATAGAAGTTTTAGCTGATGATTATGGACTAAATCCAGTGGATATAAAAGAGGATGTATTTAATTTTATTAGCCAGTTAAAAGAAAACAAGATAATTAAAGTTATAACTCAATGAACCCCGTTAGAAATCTTAAAGAAAATAGAAAAATATACAGAGAATCACAAGTTTTATTAAATAAGGTTAAGATAAAAGATAATGGAATTTCTAACGGGGTGAACTTAACAAACTCAATAAACTTCCAAGACCTCAAAGCGCCTCTTTTTATTGCTTGGCAGATTAATGCTGAGTGCAATTTAGGCTGCCTGCATTGTTGCGAGGAAGCTGGAGGCAGTATGCCGGATGAAATGAATAAGGAGGAGATTTTTAGATTCCTGCAGCAGGTTGTGGACCTGAATATACCCTACGTTGCCCTCTCCGGTGGCGAGCCATTGCTTCACTCCTGTTTTTTTGAAATCTGCGAATTTATCCGCAAGCATAATATAAGCTTGAAAGTAGAGACCAATGGTGAATTTATTAATGAAGAGAGAGCAAAGAAAATTGCACAACTAAGATTTCGCTCTGTGCAGGTAAGCCTTGATGGAGCAACTGCATCGACACACGAAAGATTAAGATTGCGAGGCAACTGGAATAAGGCAATATCTGCCTGTCAGCTACTTATTAGAGAAGGAGTCAATACTGAGATTGTCTTTGTGCCGACAAAATTTAATATCCACGAAATCACGAACTTAATAGATTTGGCTTATTCCCTGGGAGTTTTGGGCGTTTATACTGGAAAGATTATGCGTATCGGCCGGGCAGCACAAAACTGGGATATACTTTGTCCTTCTGATCAAGAATACAAGGATTTTTTCGCGACATTAAATGACAGGGTCACTCATTACGATGGCAAGATGAAGGTTTATTATTACCCCTACGATGTAATTGAAGAACTGAAATACCGCTTGAAATATCCTAGCGCAAGCGTTTTAGTTTTACCAAACGGAAAAGTTAAACTAATTGGCCCGCTTCCCTTTATTTGCGGAGATTTAAAGAAGGAGAGCCTTGCGAAAATATGGGAGAATTATAAAAGAGCCTGGCGCAAGCCAAAAGTTGTTGCCTTTGCCAAAAAGGTCATTGCTGAGCCGAAACTTTTGGCAGAGTCAAATAAATGGAGAGGGGTTTAATGTTATTGCGTTATAGCGTTGTAAGGTTATTGCGTTTAATAAGATACAGATTCTTTCTTTTTGCGGGCATATTCCCTTATCTCTTAGGTCAGGTAATTGCCCGGAGTGCCTTTAAAACCTTAAATTGGCATTATTTTTGGTGGGGTTTTTTAGGGATTATTCTGGTTCTTGTAGGTGTGGAGTTATTTAATGAATATTTTGATGGGAAAAGTGGCGGGGATAGAATTTTTCTTGAAGAAAAACCACAGATTCCTGAGTATTTTTCTATCTTAGGTATTTTTGTCTTTGTGCTTGCTTTTTTTATTGGATTGTATCTGACTTTTCAGATTGGCTGGCCGATACTTCTCTTCTCTTTTTTAGGATTTTTAGGGGCATATTTTTATGTTGGGCCTCCATTAAGGTGGGCGTATCGCGGCTTAGGAGAATTGGTAATTGCCTTTTCTTATGGCCCACTTATGGTTTTGGGGAGTTTCTATCTTCAGACAAGACACATTGATTCTATTGCTTTTTTTGTCTCTTTGCTCTGTGGATTATCTATATTTTGTTTAGCCCTGCTTAATGAGATACCAGATTATTACCAGGATAGGCTTGTGGGAAAGAGAAATCTGGTAGTAAGATTGGGAAGACAAAGAGCACTAAAACTTTTGTCTTTGAGTTTGGTTTCTCTTTTTATACTTCTGGCTGTGGGGATGCTACTGGGCAAAATTCCCTTATCCGCTCTAGTCTCTTTCTTCTTCCTTCCCTGGATGATAAAGAGTTTAGCGGTTGCGCAGAAAGATTATGAATATCCTCAAAAATTCATTCCTGCAATCAATGCTCATATAATTATTTACCTAGTGATTACATTCTCTTTAGGTATAGGTTATTGGAGGAGGTAAAAGGCACGATGGAACTTAAAGATATTTATCGACCGATTGAAAAAGAATTAAAAAAAGTAGAAATCGTTTTAGAAACAACCTTAAGTCGAACAAAAAACGAATCTATCCTAAAAATAAATCGCTTTCTGTTAGAGTCTGGTGGCAAAAGACTAAGGCCTGCCCTGGTAATACTTTCGGCAAAGGCTAGTCAGCAGTCACCATCCATTAATGAGCGTTCAATAGTCTCCATTGCTACAGCCATGGAATTAATTCATATTGCTTCTTTAATCCACGATGATGTTATTGACCACGCTAACCTTCGCCATAATAAACCTACTATTAATTCTAAGTGGGGTGAGGATGTTTCCATTGCCCTGGGGGATTATCTTTACTCTATAGGTTTTGAGTTAATTTCTTCCTGCAGGAATACAGATATTTTGTCTTGTATAGCCTCTGCCACCAAGGCGATGTGCGAAGGAGAATTATTGCAGGTCTGCGAGAGAGATAATTTAGATTTGTTAAGGGAACGCTATATCATTATCGCCAAGAAAAAAACCGCCAGTTTGTTTATTGCTTCTTGTCAGGCAGGCGCGCTGTTTGTCAACCCTGATCCACTTATTCAGAATACCTTAAAAGGATATGGCTTAAACTTCGGTATTGCCTTTCAGATAATGGATGACTATTTAGATTTAATTGGCAAAACAGAGGATCTAGGTAAAACTCCCGGCGCAGATTTCAAAATGGGTGAGTTAACCCTGCCGGTATTAAATTTATTAACTCAAACTAAAGATAGAAACAGGATTTTGTCTTTAATCAAACATCAAGACAGTCCAGAGGCATTTAAAGAATTAAAGCAAAGATTTATTAATTCGCACGCATTACTTAAGACAAAAGAGGATGTTTTCTTCTATGTCCAAGAAGCAAAAAAAGAGTTAAGCAGGCTAGAAGACTCTGGTTTTAAGCAAAGTTTATTTAAACTAGCAGATTATTTGGCCAATAAAATGACAATATGATTAAAGTCGCTACTGCCTTAAGAACTGTTCTTAAAGGGATAAAAATTCTTGATTCAGAGGTAATAAAACTTATAGATGCCTTAGAGAGGGTTTTGGCTGAAGATGTTTATTCAAATTCCGATATCCCTGGCTTTAACAATTCAGCAATGGACGGATACGCCTTAAAGTCTTCTGATACTCATGGTGCAGCCAGAAATAAACCGAAAATTTTAGAAGTTATAGAAGATATTAAAGCAGGCGATATCCCTAAAAAAAGATTAAAGAGTAATCAGGCAGCCAGGATTATGACCGGGGCGATGATACCAGAAGGTGCAGATTCTGTGATTATTGTAGAATACACTAAAAGAGCAAAGGGCAAAGAGCAAAGGGCAAAGAGGATGGAGTTTGTGCAGATATTTAAAGAAGTAAAATCTGGTGAGAATATAAGAAAGGCGGGCGAGGATATAAAGAAGGGCGAGTTAGTTATTACAAAAGGCACGTTGCTTAAGTCAAGCCACATCGGAATATTAGCTTCTTTAGGTAAAGCAAAAATTAAGGTTAGCCGAAAGCCTAAGGTTGCAATTTTAGCCACCGGCGATGAAGTAATTGATGTAGATGAAAAATTAAAACCGGGAAAATTACGCAGTTCAAATACATATACCTTGTATACTCAAGTTCTTAATTGCGGAGGGATTGCGAAAAACTTAGGTATTGCCAGGGATAAGCCTCTGCAATTAGAAAAAAAGATTAAAGAAGGATTAGATTGTGATTTGATTCTTACCTCAGGTGGTGTTTCTGTGGGAGATTATGATTTGGTGAAAGATGTCTTGGCTAAGATGGGGACAAATATTATATTCTGGAAAGTAGCAATGCGGCCAGGAAAGCCGCTTGTATTTGGTCATATCAGAAGAATTCCCTTATTTGGTCTACCAGGAAATCCAGTTTCCAGCATGGTGAGTTTTGAAATCTTTGTTAGGCCTGTTATCAAAAAGATGCTTGGGCAGGAAGCAGATGAGAGAAAGGAAGTAGAGGCGGTATCAGAAGAAGATATTAAAAAAAAGAAAGGCCTGAGATATTTTTTAAGAGCAAATACACGCTGGCATCAAGGTAGATATCTGACAAGAACTACCGGCCCTCAGGGTTCAGGCATTCTAAAATCAATGGCTCTGGCAAATAGCCTGATTATATTGCCGGAAAAGGAAGAATTTATTAAAAAAGGTGAAAAGGTAACCATAAGATTTTTAGATTAGGGGGGATAATGTTTAAACATCTTAAAATTATAGTAGTTTTGAGTTTGGTTTTTGGTTTTACCTTGAGTTCAGCCTTTGCTCGAGAGCATGCGCATAAACATACTCAGGCAATAACTTCTGCTACGCCTCAATTAGGTCCTGGTGAAGTAGTGATTACAGGCAGGGTTATCTGTTTAGGTTGCCATTTAAAAAAAGAAAAACAAGCCAAGGCTCAATGTTCCATTTATGGACATACCAATGCCTTGAGCATAGAAAAAATCATTGATGCCCAAGGAAAAAGCATTGATAAGTTAAAAGGTAAGATATATCAATTCCTACGCAACGAAAAATCCGACGAATTAATCAAGGACCATACCTACGCAGGTAAAGTAATCATTGTGGTAGGTAAGATCTATCCAGAAGCAAATATTTTGGAAATTAACTTTTTTAAAGAAAAGGAGGGTGAGTAAAGATGAAGAGGATTTTTGTTTTTGTTATGACTTTCGCGTTTATTCTTTCTTGTGCGCCAAAAGGTTTTGCTGCCACTGATGAAGAGATTCAGGCATTAAAAGTGCAGGTACGGGAATTAATGCTGCGCATTGAAAAATTGGAGGCTGAACAAACACAGTCTAAAGCAGAGGTGGTTAAGGCTAAAGAAGAAGTGGCCAAGGTTAAAGAAACAGTCGGCGGACGGGTAGACTTAGCTAATGCATTATCAAAACTAAAGATGAAAGGCCGTTTTGCAGCTGGTTTCTACGATTTGGGTAAAGCTGGTTCTTATCCTTCGGGACCTTCGGGATCATTCGAGATGCCAGACGCAAAGCTACAATTTTCTTTCCAACCCGACGATGTAAACACGATTGTTGCACGGTTTATGTTAGATAACGCTGTAACAAGCATATCAACAACAAGCCCCTTATTGGATTACCTTTATTTACAATCCAAGGATTTTCTA
>JAUYCX010000110.1 GCA_030692045.1 Candidatus Omnitrophota bacterium | reverse complement strand
GGTAGCTACTTTGCCTCTGGCGATATTTTTTCAATTCGGCACACCCTTTCCTGAAGTGCAGCAACGCGGTTATGCCTCGGCATTAATATTAACAGCGTTAATCTTGTTTATCAGCATATTATCAAGGATTTTATCCAAGAGGTTTACCAAGCACATTATCAAATAGGAGGTTACGGTGGAATTTAAAACTCATATAAGCGTAAAGAATCTAAATATATGGTACGGCGAGCAGCAGGCGTTAAATAATATTACTATTGATATCCCGGATAAAAAGATAACGGCTATAATTGGGCCCTCAGGCTGCGGAAAGACAACTTTATTAAAGTCCTTCAATCGCCTGATTGACCTACAGGATGGAGTTAAAGTTAGTGGGCAAGTATTAGTTGATGGAGAAGATATCTATCATCCTAAGGTTGAAGTTACACATTTAAGAAAAAAGATGGGCTTACTTTCTCAAAAGCCACAAGTTCTGCCTATGTCTATTTACGAAAATGTAGCTTATGGCCTTAGGATACATGGTATAAAGGATAAGAAAAAATTGGATGAGGTCGTTCAACATTATTTGAAAGAATCAAGCCTTTGGGAGGAAGTAAAAAATAGACTACATAATTCTGCCTCGAAATTATCTATTGGTCAACAACAAAGACTGTGTCTATCTAGGGGATTGGCGATTGAGCCTGAGGTAATTTTAGGAGATGAGCCTACTTCAGCGCTTGACCCTATTTCTGCCGAGCGCATTGAGCAGCGACTATTGGAACTAAAAAATCAATACACTATAGTTTTGGTTACACATATCTTAAGACAGGCAAGACGCTTAGCAGATTATGTAATTTTTTTGTATTTAGGCAACCTCATTGAACACGGCCCAGCTCAAGAGTTCTTCAATAATCCTAAATACACCAAGACGCAAAGCTATATAAACGGCAAATTTATCGAAGAACACAAAATTGATAAAGAGCTAAATTTAAAAGGAACTATTTGCCCTGATAATTTTGTCAAGGCAAAACTTGCTTTAGAAGAGTTGAAGCAGGGTCAAGTTTTAAAGGTAATTGTGGATTATGAACCTGCCGTAGTTGAGGTTCCTAAAGCAATGGAATTCGATGGCCACAAAATTCTGGAAGTTAAAAGACTAAATCTTACAGACTGGGAAATAATTATTCAAAAACAAGATGGCAATTATGTAATTTAAAAGGATATAGCTGGAAACCACAACAATCCGCAACTATCTGCAATAAATATATTTACAATCTAGAGTAAAAAAATACTTGACAGAGAGAATTTTTGTTATATACTCTACTATGTTAGTAGAGATTATAGTCAAATGAAGACGCAATTTATGGAACGAAGTTAACATAAATTGCTGTCTGAATTTGACCCTTGACAAATTTTGAGTGAAAGGGTATTTTCGTTATACACCCATATTCCAAAAATTGTCAAGGGTTCAATTCGCAGACGCTGATAGACTGATAAAATAACAGACGCTATGACTTATGTCGTGCTTCGCACTCCATAAGTCATCTGCTCATTGAAGAGGTGATGATGAAAATAACCTACAAAGGTGATTATTCATTAAAGATAGTTTTGGACTTGGCCTTACATTACAATCAAGGATTGGTGACAATTCATGAGCTTGCCAAGCGCGCGGATATCCCTATAAAATTTTTAGAGCAGGTTTTGTTGGAATTAAAGCAGGGCGGTTTTGTAGACAGTAAACGCGGCATTAATGGCGGGTATTTTTTAGCCAAACCGCCAAAGGAAATTAAGCTAGGAGACGTGGTTCGCTTTATTGAGGGTCCAATTGAGCCTTTGCCTTGCGCCAATCCAGAAGTTATTTATAAGGGTTGCGCAGATATCTACAAATGTGTTTTTAAGGATATCTGGAGGAGAGTTACCCATTCAATTTCAGAGATAATTGACGATGTTACCTTTGAAGATTTATGCGAAAAAGTTACGGAGCAGAAAAAAGCAATGGTTTATCAAATTTAACGAACACATAATTTACGGAGTCTAAAGGACGACGTAAATTATAAATGTGAGTTAAACCCTTGACATCAAAGATGTCAAGGGTCAACTTCAGACAATAACTTATGTCGCTATTTTAGCCCCGTAAGTTATGTCTTTACTTAAATTATGCAAGAATCAATCGATGCTTTTTTAAATTATTTAAGTGTAGAAAGAGCACTTTCGGATAACACGATTATTTCTTACAAGGCAGATTTAGAGCATTATACAAATTTTTTAAAAAAAAATAATATTGATTCTTTGTCTAGAGTGACGCGTCAAAGTATTAGGGA
>JAUYCX010000095.1:80000-81413 GCA_030692045.1 Candidatus Omnitrophota bacterium | reverse complement strand
ACTGTCTCACGACGTTCTAAACCCAGCTCGCGTACCCTTTTAACCGGCGAACAGCCGGACCCTTGGGACCTTATACAGCCCCAGGATAGGATGAGCCGACATCGAGGTGCCAAACCGGGCTGTCGATATGAACTCTCGAGCCCGATAAGCCTGTTATCCCCGGAGTACCTATTGTTCGTTGAGCGATGGCCCTCCCACGAGGTACCACCGGATCACTAAGCCCTACTTTCGTATCTGTTCCACCTGTCGGTGTCACAGTTAAGCTGGCTTATGCCTTTACACTCTACAGGCGATTGCCGACCGCCTTGAGCCAACCTTTGGGCTCCGCCGTTATATTTTAGGAGGAAACCGCCCCAGTCAAACTGCCCGCCTGGCACTGTCACCAGCCTCGATTCAGAGGTCTGATTTAGAATCATAGTACAATAAGGGTGGTATTTCACCGTTGGCTCTGTCCCAGCTAGCGCCAGGACTTCATCGCCTCCCACCTATCCTACATAGATTGGACCAAAATCCAATACCAGGGTACAGTAAAGGTTCCGGGGTCTTTTCGTCTTGATGCGGGTAGACGGCATCTTCACCGCCACTACAATTTCACCGAGTCTCTCGTTGAGACAGCACCCAAGTTGTTACACCATTCGTGCGCGTGGGAACTTACCCCACAAGGAATTTCGCTACCTTAGGACCGTTATAGTTACGGCCGCCGTTTACTGGGGCTTCAGTTCAAAGCTTTGCCTCTACCTTGCGGCAGGGCTAACTCCTCCCCTTAACCTTCCAGCACCGGGCAGGTGTCACTCCCTATACGTTCTCTTACGAGTTTGCAGAGAGATGTGTTTTTACTAAACAGTCACCCGGGTCACTTTACTGTGATCCTACCTGGCTCCTAATGAATTAATTCACCAGTTAGGACACCCCTTGTTCCGAAGTTACGGGGCTATTTTGCCGAGTTCCTTAACGAGAGTTCTCTCGAGCGCCTTCCCATATTTTGGGTATCTACCTGTGTCGGATTACGGTACGAACAGCTATGAAACTTCCTCAAAGACTTTTCTTGGCAGTGTAGCATCAGTTGCTTCGCCTTTGCCGTAGCGCAGGCTCCCCATCACCCCTCGCCCCACCTTTCGGCAGGGGTACAGGTTTGGACGAAGACTTCCAACACTTCGCACAACCTAGCTTACTGCGTCATCTTCAAGGTAATGACGCTTCATAGCCGGTGCTCGAATATTAACGAGCTGTCCATCGCCTACGCCTTTCGGCCTCGACTTAGGATCGACTAACCCTGGGCGGATTAACCTTCCCCAGGAAACCTTGGATTTTCGGCGAACCCGTTTCTCGCGGGTCTTTTCGCTACTCATACCGACATTATCACTACTGTCTCCTCCAGCGCTCCTTACGGTACGCCTTCAATGTAGGACAGTA
>JAUYCX010000095.1:0-77500 GCA_030692045.1 Candidatus Omnitrophota bacterium | reverse complement strand
TGTGTTAACTACGGCGCCGATCCATACGAACCGACACCTAGTGCTCATCGTTTACGGCTAGGACTACCAGGGTATCTAATCCTGTTTGCTCCCCTAGCTTTCGCAGCTCAGCGTCAGATTTGGACTAGAGAATCGCTTTCGCCACTGGTGTTCTTCCCGATATCTACAGATTTCACCCTTACACCGGGAATTCCATTCTCCTCTCCCAATCTCAAGCCTAATAGTTTGGAAGGCAGTTCCGCTGTTGAGCAACGGAATTTCACCTCCCACTTATTAAGCCGCCTACCTGCCCTTTACACCCAATGAATCCGAGTAACGCTTGCCACCTCCGTATTACCGCGGCTGCTGGCACGGAGTTGGCCGTGGCTTCTTCTCAGGGTACCGTCAGCTCCGACGGTATTCGCGTCGGTATTTTCTTCCCCTTCGAAAGAGGTTTACAACCCGAAGACCTTCATCCCTCACGCGGCGTCGCATAGTCAGGCTTTCGCCCATTGCTAAAGATTCTCGACTGCAGCCTCCCGTAGGAGTCTGGACAGTGTCTCAGTTCCAGTGTGGCTAAACATCCTCTCAGACTAGCTACCCGTCAAAAGCCTTGGTAGGCCATTACCCCACCAACAAGCTGATAGGACGCGAGCTCATCTCTAAACGACAGGCCTTACGGTCCCCATCTTTAGTCCTCAACACATGCATGCCAAGGACATTATCAGAGATTACCTCCGTTTTCACGAAGCTATCTCTGGTTTAAAGGCAGATTACTCACGTGTTACTCACCCGTTTGCCGCTATAAATCAGACAAATTGGCATCCACCTTACGGCTTCAACCTCTCCATCTAAAATATCGCACGACTTGCATGCCTAATCCACGCCGCCAGCGTTCACTCTGAGCCAGGATCAAACTCTCCGAAAATTCAGAAATTTTTTGGCCTTTCGGCCATAAAATTCTTTTGACTTGGCTATTCAATTTCCAAAGAACAAATCACTGATTACAAATAAAAAAGGCATCAAGTAAGATGCCTTTTTAAAAGCTCCTCTTGAAATTAAACTTTAAATCGAATTGTCAAAACTATATTTTTTATTCACAATAATAAGACAGCTTCCTTCTTATTTGTGGTAGCCTAATATAACATGATAATTTAATTTGTCAAGAGAAAATTGCTGACTAGCGTTTAATTTTCTCTTGATGCCGAAAAGACTTTTTCGGCGCAAGAAATGTTTGCCAACTGGCGTTTAGACCCATCCTTAAAAGGTATCAGGATGGTCTATCCATTGTGGATTAATTTTTGCTAGATGCCGAAAAGCCTTTCAGACCAAGAAGAATTCTTGCTGGAACTTATCTTTCTATATAATCAATGAGTTATAAAAAATTATAATCTAAATCCAATAGCTTCAGATTTCTGCGGGTCGCGGTATAAAACAATCCTGGCAATCTGTTCAAAAGGTACAACCACATCTGTAGAGCAGCCGGTTTTGTCGTAAATTGTAAAGGCAACCCAACCCTCTCCTACTGCCACAATGTGCTTAACTTCAAACTTAGCAGTATCAAAAAGAAGAAATTCCACAACCGGCGCAGGACAATTTTCCCTCTGGGCATAGTGGTTGACTAAGACATCAAAGCTTTCAAAGAATTTGCGGTCGAAACTCATTTTGGCCTCCTCAATGACGACACAACTTATGGAGCGTTCGTTCTACTCGCTGCGACATAAGTTGTCTGTCGGAATTGATCCCGAAGCCTGCGTAGGAAATTTCTAAGCGCAGCGAAAGAAATTTCCAAGCGTTTAGGCGAGGGATAATAATTAAATCCGAAATCCGAAGCACGAAATACGAAACAAATTCTAATTTTCAAAATCATAATGTTCAAAACTAAATTTGGGCAAAAGAGTTAACGAGTTCTGACACAGATTTATTTTTTATGGAATTTTTGATTCTATGTCTATAAAATGCCTATCATCTTCATCTATTCCTAATACATCATCCTTACCTTGGTCGTAGCCATCTTTATAACCATCAAAATAGCCTTCTTTATGACCCGTTCTTTCTGCAACTACATCTAAGCATTTTATAAAAATGATAGATAATATTGCGGCATAAACCCATCTTCCATAAAAGTTTTGGGTACAAATAACTACGACGACTATTAGGCTAACGACAGCAACGATATTGAAGAAAACAGTAGGAAGCATTCTTATTTTTGACACCCATTCTTTGTAATTCTTGTTGACTTTGTTCCAGTCAGGCTCTTTGTTTATTTTATTGTCTTTTTCTTCCATATTTTACTCCTTTTGTTTCAGTAATTACGGGGCGGTTCCAAATATCTTTTTCTACACGCTAACCGCTATACGCTAAAAATTTTCTCTAAATTCCCACTCAAAATCTCTTGCTTCTCTTCTAACTTTATCTCTAATTTCTTAAATCCTATTTAATTTTGCAGGCGTTATGGAATGCGATACTTCAAATGGCGAAAAAATTTCCTGCACCTGATTAAGAAAAACCAAATAATCATCAAAAGACAAGTTATCATTATTTTTATCCCTGCCAAATCTAAAATTGTCTCTGCGCTTCTTGCTTTTGGCGTCTTCCAGCATCTCTTGTTTTTCTTCTTTACTAAGCATTCTTAATTTCCTTTATGGGATTCCAGGGACACGCATCTATTTTTTGACTTTCGTTCCCCGCCTTTGCGCGGCCTTTATTGCATTCTTATTTTATCCCCTTTCCTTTCTTTTGGCAAGATTAAAGAAGTGGCGTCATTTACTTTATGCGGGTCCTGTCTTGGTTTGTTTTTCGCAGCACCGCTTGTCCTGCCCCAGCGAGGCAGGACTGCGCTCGAAGAAAATTTTCGCTCTGCCAGATTTTATCTTTATGGGCAACCCTGCCCGCTCAAATTTTCTACGTGCTGCTCAAATCCAAACCAAGCCACCCGCTTGTTAATTGTCTCAAAGGCGAGCTGTTAGGTTCGTACGCACATTAAATCCTTTGGCAAATGTTTACGAGGAATTGCGGCGAAGTGAATGCAGAAACTGACCATTTCGTTTAACAAGTTGTGGGAATTTCTGCAATGAACGAGCCGCAAACCGAAGTAAACGGCAAAGGATTTAGTGCGGTAGAATCCTAACAGCGAGCGAGAAAGAATTGGGTTGCTAAAACAAAAAACAGGACAAAAATTCCGTCCTGAAATCATAAACCCTACTTCATACCTACTAGCTTCTACCTACTAAACATCTTCTCTAAATTCTCTCCCAAAATTCCCTGTTTTTCTTCTTTGCTTAAATCTAACTTATTAATTGTATCAATTGCACCTTTTAAATCCCTTTTCGCCGGAAAATCTGAACCCCATAAAATCTGTTTTGCGGAAAAAGTCTCTAAAGCCATATTTAGCATAGAAACCGATTTGACGCCGCTGGTGTCTACATAAATTTTCTTGAAAAATTCTGAAGGCAGCGCGCCTAAATCTTTAACAATCTGGCGCTGCCTCAACATCTGATAAGTTGTATCAAATCTGTCTTTGATAAAAGGCACAACACCTGCAAAATGGCCAAAGATAAATTTCACTTTAGGAAATTTTGTAAAAATACCAGCCATCATTAACTTTGCCACACTTACCGTCATATCAAAAACATATTCTACAACTGGGGTTATTAAAGGGTCATCTACCCTTTCAAAACCAATTGGGTTTATAATCTGTGAATGCACAAAAATAGGCAGATTTTCTTCTTGGCAGAATTCATAAACCGGATAAAAACCTTCATCATCAAGAAATCTTCCTTCATAACTTGACGCAAGAGAAATCGCCTTTAATCCTAAATCCTTTATGCGCTTTAATTCTGTAAGCATTAATTTATCATTATCAACCGGCAAAATGCCTGCGCCAATTAATCTATCAGGATATTCTTTTACTTTTTTAGCAATTTCTTGATTATAAATTTGGCTAAGTTTCAGCCAACTACCCATTTTAATGTGAGCATCTGAGGTAGGATAGAGCAAAGCTGATTTTTGGATACCTGCCTCATCCATCGCCTTTAAAAACGCGCCAAAATCCGACCACTGCACTTTAAAAAAAGTGGTATTCTCTGCCACCTCTTGCGGCATCCAGTGACTGTGGCTATCAAGAATATTTTTCATTTTTCTAAGCGCTAATTAACGCTAATCTAACGCGAATAGTCGCTAATTTATATTCGCGTAAATTAGCGTTTGATTCGCGAAAATTCGCGTTTTAAAGTAAGTGATTGTCTTTAAGCTCTTTCTCCAAAGACAAAACCGCTTCTTTTAATTCCGGATAAAGGCTGACATTTAAAGAAACGCCTTTTGAAGTAGGAACCATATCTTCCACTCCCTGCATCCTGGTCCAAATCCTGATATCAATAAGGTTGATACCTTTAAATTCTTTAATGCCAACCCTTATTTCCTGGAATTTGTTTTTGGCAAATGTTTTTACTGTTTTGTCCATATTTCTCCTTTCGTTAAATTGCACGAGAACTTAAATTTTTTTAATTCTCTCCCAAAACCAGATAATAAATTTTCCCAAAAGCCAAATAGCCAATATAACAAAAGCAAAACCCACAAAAACTCTTAAAAAACCTACTAATAACATTAGTATTGGATAGCCGATTGCAGAAAGTATCATAACTGCGATTAAAAATGCCAAACCCACTAAGAACGCTTTCATAAACAAACCCTTTCTTTTGACGATCATTTAGGATGCTGCTGCTCAAAGGGAATTACTGGTTTAGTCCAAGGCGTTTGTTGGTTAATAACTGCCAACTCCAGCGGACAAGCATTTGCTGGAACCGATAATGCAAACATAATTGTATCCACAATAGTCTCTGCTGAAATTAGCCTTGATTTTTCTTCCTGTGTAATATTCTCTAATTTGCCGGTTAAATCTGTATCAGCCACTCCCGGTAAAATTGAAGTTACCTTAATGCCGTGGTCTCGCATTTCCCAAAACAGACCCTTAGAAAAAGCCCTCAAGCCAACCTTAAGCGAGCTGTAAGTTAAAAAGGTTCTGGGAACTGGGTCAACCAAGGTTGAGCCAGATACCATGTTAATTATGCTTCCCTTTTTTCTCTCAATCATGTGCGGAATAACTAAACGAATTAAACGCACATAGCCCAGATAATTTGTATGCGCCAAGCTTTCAATATCTTCCAATGGCTGTTTTTCAAATGGATATTGGCTGGAAACTCCGGCATTGTTAATTAAAATATCAATATTTTTAAATTCTTTAAATGCTGCATCAACCAAATTTTTAAGGTCTTCTAATTTACTGACATCTGTTGGCACGCCGATTACCCTGGTTTTAAATTTTGTTTTAATTTCATTTACCGTCTCATTTAGTGTTTCTTTTGTGCGGGCTGCTAAACATAAGTTAACGCCATTTTCAGCAAGACGCATAGCAATGGCACGACCTATTCCTCGGCTCGCCCCTGTGATAATAGCAGTTTTTCCTTTTAAATCCATGCTCATCCTCCCCTAACTAAGTGTTTTTTTAAGTTTAATAGAAAACAGACGCCAAAGTGTTTCTTTAAGGCGCTTTTTTTTAATGTCTCTTTTTAAAAGAGCATATATTACTGTTGGCAAAGATATTAAAAGTAAAACTATTTCTTTTTTTGTAAAAAGTTTTATTCTAATGCATTTTATAAATAATTTCATAAACCTCTGCGGGGTATAAAAACTAAATCTTAGTTTTTTACCGATTTTTTTTAAATCAGCGTGGCTGTAGGTATCAGAAAAAAGCGCGCCGCTGTCGGTGATATGGTAACCCAGAGTCTCCTGTGCCAATTTACGTAGTGGCGAATACTTTTCTATCCTTAACTTATTAAGGGTTATTGCATCCAATTGTATCTCCTTAGCAAACTCAGAGATATAAAGCATCTCTTCTTCAGTCTCTGTGATATTCCCAAAGATGAAATAACCATGGATAATCATATCATATTTTTTAATCACCTTAAAAGAGCTTCTGATTTCTTCTTGAGTAAAACCTTTATTCAATTGCTCAAGGATTCTATTGTGCGGTGATTCGATGCCTGTTAAAAGAACCTTAAAGCCAGCCCCAACTGCCTTTTCTAAAATATGAGGATATTTGGCTATTTCTAAACGGGTTTGTGCAATAAAGCGTTTATTTATTTTATGCTCGATTATCAAGTCGCAGATTTCTTCACTCCTTTTAATGTCAGTAAAAAAATTATCGTCGCTAAATAATATTATATCGGCAGAAATATTTTTTAATTCCTCAATGACCGATTTGGGACTACGGGCTGAGTAATCTCTTTTTTGACCTAAGGGATTAATTGTAAAGGTGCAGAATTTACATTGAAAAGGACAACCCCTTGCACTAAGCACAGTGTCAAAGCTTGTAGCAGTTATCTTTCTTCCGTTTAAACTGAAGCGGTATTGACTGCGCCTAAGCCGCCTGTTAGGGAAAGGGATATCCTCAACTGGAAATAAAGGTCTATTCGGATTGTGAACAATCTCGCCATTTCTCCTGTATGAAATACCTAAGATTTCCTCTTTGGGTTTTTCCTTAACTATTTCTTGAATTGTTTTTTCTCCCTCGCCTCTTACGATAATATCAACCTCCGGACACAAACTAAAAACACCCTCCCAGTCTTCGGTTGCCTTTTGGCCGCCCACAATTAAAGGAACATCTTTGTTAAGTTTGTTAATTAAATTACAAACCTCGTTAAATTGATTATCCCAGGTAATACTTATACAGACAAGGTCAATTTCTTGGCTGATAAACTCATTTAGTTTAACTAAATCATTAAATTCCTCTTCCTGCCTTAAATCAATTAAGGTTAGTTTATCTACCAAACCCTCCAAACTAGCAGCAATGTATTCTAAGCCAGTGGGTGGGAAAAAACCCATTGTAGAGTTAGAACTTTCAAGGTAAGGGTATAAACATAATACATGATTATATTTCATAGAGTAAATTCCTTAAACATTTGTATCAATCTGGATAAAACGTGGACAAAATATAGATAAAACTAACAACAAAATCCCAAAAATTAGAAATGTATAACCAAAATCATGTTGAAGAAAAATACCGCCTAAAGATACGCCCAGCCCTCCGCTTACAAAACGCACACTGGAGTTTAAGCTGGCAACTCCTGGACGATATTCATTAGGTAAATCCGTTAAAATTGTAACCAAACTATTATGATTTATAGTCCAACCAATACCAAAGCCAACAAAAATTAAAGCCAAAATCCATAACGGAAACTTTCCGTATAAAAGCATAATCGAAGCTGCCAATACCAATAAACCAAAAGCGCAAGCCTTAAGCCTTCCTTTTTTATCAGAAATAAATCCGCCTAAAATCTGACCAAAAGCCCCGCTTACTCCAACAGTCGTAATAAAAAGACTGATTTTTAATTGGTTTAGATTATAAACTCTGTCCAGATAAACACCCAGCCAGTTATAGGCTGCATGATAAATCATACTTACCAAAAATATAAACAAGAAAATTTTCAAAATCTTAGGTTCTAAAATTAGATTTAGATAATTTACCTTGGCTTTTTTCTGCTTTTTGAAGTCGTCGGGGAATAAAAAGAGTGTAAGCAACATCATAGCTAACCCTAATATTGCAGTTAGATAAAAAATCCAACGCCAATCAATTATTGAGCTCAAGGCAACTCCCGCGATAGAAGAGATAAACGAACAGCTAAAAAATATCCCCACCAGCCTACCGCGAACTTCCCTTTCAGCTAATTCAGCGATAATTATTAAAGAAAGTGGCATGACACTGGCTGCAGCAATCCCTGTTAAGGCCCGTGCCCAGGCAAGCTGTTCCAAAGAATTGGTTGCGCCAGAGATTAAAGAAAAAACCGCAAACACGGCAAAACAAAATACCATTATTATTTTTGGTTTTATAACCCTGATTAGAGGCGCGCAGATAAGCGCTGCCAAGCCATAAGGAACCATATAATATGGTATAATCTCTACTACCAAAAAATCCGGTATGCTTAAAGAATAACTAATTGCAGGTATTAAAGCGGCAATTGAGGATATGTTAAAGGAAATCACGATGCCTGCTAAACAAAGAATGATGAAAGTTATTTTTTTATTATTTATGGATTACTCCTTTTCAATAATCTCTTTCATTCTGTTTAAATTATCTTGCGAATGCTTGTTGATAAAGCCTTCAACCTGGGAGTCATTAAATTTTGCCTTTTCATCCATAGTAAAGTGTTGAATCCAAGTCATCTCAGTTGTATTGGGAGCAATTTCTCGATAAAGCCAGACCAGCTTCATATACTTAAAAGGAAATTTGGGTTCTTCGCGCTCGGCATAACAGTATTTTTTATCTTTAAAAAGCAGGCGCCAAGATTGCCAGGATTGACCTTCTTGATTGGTGAGTTTAAAGGTTATCTTATTTTCCTCTCGTTTGATTATTTCAGACTCTTTATACTCGTCGAATAACTCTTTCCAACGGTTGATGTCATTGGAAATATCAAAGACTTTATCGTATGGTGCATTAATTATTATAGAATTGTTGGTATGGCCCATGGTCGAACTCCTTTTTAAATTTTGCGACCATCCCGAGCCGCCCCCAATTTAATTTCTGCGGCGAGGGATTGCATTTTTACACACAAATCTCACCCTTTGTGGCTCCAGCTTCCCACTTACTCATACCATCCATAACATCTTTGAAACAAAGTTTGGCTAACTCGTCAAAATTGCTTTCAAAAATGCGGTTGATGCGGCCGGGCTTGCTGTAAAATTCCCGCATACACCAGGCACTGAGTCTACCTAATTCCTCAATTGATAAATGATCTGTTGGCATTACTGGATGCAAGAAATCCCATTTCCTGAAATCCACATTTTTGTAATTAATCCATCCCCTTTTAATCCCAATCTTCCAGATGGGCGAATTGGGCGCGGGTGTCACGAACCCGGTCCAGAGAATATCCGGGTCAACAGTATCGGTAAATTCAAAACGCTGTTTGATGGTCTGTTCATTGTCATAATCAAAACCTACCATAATATCTGCCACGACTGCAATGTCGTTTCTGCGCAGAATATCGATTGTCTTTTTAATCTGATCAATGGTGATGCCTTTGGCGATTTTCTTGAGCTCCTCGGGAGTGGTAACCTCAATTCCGAAAACTCCGATAAACAAACCGGTTTTTTTCATTAGAGGCAGAACCTGCTCGCAATTAACCCAGTCTACTGCCCTGCCCAATGAAACCCACTTGATGGGAATATCTTTTTCAAGTTTTAGATTGCAGAATTCCTCAACCCTTTGGGGATTGACATTAAAATTGTCATCCTGAATTACCACAACTTTAACGCCGAATTTTTTATGCAAAAGTTCCAATTCTTCAATAACCCGCTTGGCTGATTTGGCGCGCCATTTAAGAAAATCTCCGGGATTACGTGGGTCGTACTGATCCCACTCATAACAAAATGTGCAGGCAGATGGACACCCCCGGGAACTTACCACTTCCACGAATGGTTTCCAGTAGGTATGTCCCACGTATTTTTCCATGGGAAATAAATCATAAGCTGGCAAAGGCAACGAATCTAAATCCATGAGCAGCGGTCTGTAAGGGCCGAGCACTGCTTTGCCGTTATCGCGATAGGAAACTCCACCCACGTCTTTGAGGCTTTTATTATTTTTCAAAGCTAAGATTAAATCATTAAAGGATTCTTCTTCGCCCATAACAATGTAATCAACTGCCGGATTGTCGGTTAATGTTTCTATTGGCATAGCAGAATACCAAAGCCCGCCCAAAATGATTTTTGTTTTTGGCAGGGCTTGCTTTATCAGTTTGGCGGATTCATTGAAATACCAAAGTGTAGCATAACCGCCGTATGAATGAAGCATTTCACCCAAAACCACAACATCAGGATTTTTTTGTTTAACTTTCTCGACCATCTCATCCATTGGGATATCCATTGCCTTGCAATCCAGAACCTCAATATCTTCAGTTGTGCCCTTTTCCCTGATGTAAGATGCCCAATGCGCGTATAACTGGTTAGGTGCCAGATGATGTCCGTGGGTTGCCCAAGCCCCTAATTTAGGCATGACGAAAAGAACTTTCATTCCTAACTCCTTCCTTATTTTTGTGTTGCCGTAGTATTAATAGTGCCTTTCTTGAAACCATCAACCAATTCTTTTGCTTCTTCAGTTGTAAAGCTACCAATAATTTCTATCATCCCGCTTTCGATCTTTTCTCTGATTTCTGGCGTTTGTAAAAGCTTATCGTTAAGAAAAATAGCTAATTTTCTTCCAATATTTTGCGCGCTAACTTGAGCAAGTTTTTCTTTTCCTTCCTCAGTAAAGTTAATTTGAATCAGCGGCTCCTCTTTATATTGAACTGATGAAGGTTCTTTATGCGATAACAATTTCGTAATATCATCTACTGAAGCAGGCATCTTTCTCATCTTTACTTCTATGCTAGATACGTCTTTATCTGACAATATAATAGATTTTTCTATCCAAATTTCATTTTTTAAAATCGGATGGATAAATTTTTCGCATTTTTCGCAACCACCTTCTCCCACAAATCTGAATTCAACATAATTTGTTTCTTCGGCGCAAAGATTCAATAAATATAACAAAGAAAATATAATAAGAAAATTTACGATGCTTTTTAGCCTCATTTTTTTAACCATGCCGCTCCTCCTTATCTTAACTTCAGACAACTGCCACAACCCTACTCCAAGCCGCTCCCACATCCTTAATCTTTATTGGAAAACAAATTACCTTAAAACCGAATTGCTTGGGTAATTTATCTAAATTGGCTAATCTTTCAATGTGAGCGTATTCCTTTATTCTACCTAACATATGGCAGGGGTAAAGTAAATTTTTATCTCTTGTGTTTTGAAAATCCCTAAATATGTCCTTGAAAGGCCTATCTAAGCCTAAAGTATCAATGCCAATAACTTTAATTCCTTGGTCAATTAAATATTCTGTTGCCTCGCGGCTCATGCCTACATAACTTGTTAGGTACTCTTTTTTGCCAAAAAATTTATCACTATCAGTACGGATTAAAACAATGTCCATTGGTTTAAGTTCGTAATTAACTTTTCTTAATGCCTCGGTAATATCTGCTTTGCTGATAATCTGGGGATATTTTTTATGGGAAAAATCCAAAACCACTCCATCGCTATAACACCATTCAAGCGGCAGGTCATTGATTTTTTTAGAGGGCTTTCCTTCGCTTTTAGAGCCATAGTGGTAAGTAAAATCCACATGCGTTCCCATATGCACAGCCGCATAAACCATTTCTAAAGATAAAAATTCTTGGTCTGGAATTTCAGTTTTCCTAATAATTCTTTGCCCTAAAAAATATTTGATTCTACCTAAAACAGACTTAGACATCAGAACCCAATTTAGATGTTTGACTCCTTGTTTATGGTCAATGCGTTCAATTCTAATTGGGTGCGCCTCAAAGGCTTTTTCGTCAATTGGCAGGCTTAAGTCAATAATCATTACGTCGCGCCTTTGCTTTTTAAAATGGCAATGATTTCATTTAGGCTGTGGGTTTTCTTAATTTCATTATCAGCTAAATCAATGCCAAATGCCTTTTCTAAAGCAACTGCTACCTCGACCATCTCTGTTGAATCAACGCCCAATGTATCATAAAGTTTGGCATCGGACTTAATTTCTTCTGGCTTGATGCTTAATACCTTTGCGAATATTTCTTTGACTTTATCTTCCAGTGACATAATTTACCCCTTCTTACTATCGTTGTTAACAGCGAATACCAGAACATCAGATTATCAGTTGGAGATTATCAGAAGAACAGAATACCAGATTTTTTATTTTTAAGATATTCTCTGATACTCTGATTTCTGATATTCTCATTCTGATTTTCTGATAATCTGATAAACGCTTTTAGCAACTTGTTTTAATCTTATTTCTCCTTCTCCACAATCAATACACAATTTATTCCGCCTCTCCCGCGAGAAATAATCATTGCCTTGTTTATTTCTTTGCTCTGTGACTTATTAGGACAATAATCCAAGTCACAATCTGCATCTGGCTCATTTAAGTTTATGGTTGGAGGTACGGTTTTATTTTCCATAGCCAGAATTGTAGTAATTAAATCTACGGCTCCTGAGGCGCCCAAAAGATTTCCAAACATAGATTTGGGCGCCGAAACTGGAATCTTATAGGCAATCTTGCCAAAAACTTCTTTTATTGCCTTTGTCTCAGTAATATCGCCAATCTTTGTAGCTGCACCATCTGCGCAGATATAATCAATTTCCTCAATACCTATTCCAGCATCATCCAGCGCAAGGCTTATGGCGCGCGCAAGTTGCTTTGCGTCAAGGGCTTCATTTATACGGTCAAAACCATCACAGGTTGTGGCATAGCCAATTATATTAGCAAATGCATTTACTCCTCTTGACTTGGCTCTTTGAGGCGCCTCCATTATCAAAACACCCGCACCCTCGCCTATCACAAATCCATCTCTGGTTTTATCAAAAGGCCGGTAAGCGGTTTTGGGCTGATGATTTCTTTTTGAGAGCATGCCTGAGGTATTACAGCATAAAAGTGCATAGGGTGTAACTGGAGCCTCCATACCGCCAGCCAACACAAAATCACATTTATTTTTATTAATAATCTTAGTGGCATAACCAATTGCCATAAGAGAACTTGCTCGGTCAGATACAACGGTCTTACTATAACCTTTTATTCCATAATAGATGGAAACCTGTCCTTGCGGAGCGGCTGGAAACCAAGCAGACGCCATATATGGACTAACCCCCTCCCTGCCTTCTAAATATAAATCCCTTAGCTCAGTTTCAGCATAAAGCCAACCCCCGATTGCATTACCCATAAAAATTCCTGCCCGCTTTAAATCTTCTTTTGACAAATCTAATTTTGCATCCTTTATGGCTAACTCTGAAGCAATTAGGGACATATGAGAAAATAAATCGATCTTCTTTAAAAGACGCATAGAGATATGTGTGTAAGCATCTAATTCTTGAACCTGGCCGGCAATATGCGAAGGATATTTTGAAGAATCGAATCGCGTAATATCCCTGATAAAAGAGTGTCCTGCCTTGATATTCGCCCAGAATACTCGTTTTTCTATTCCTGGTGGTGCTACAACTCCCAAACCTGTGATTGCTACTTTATTCATTTAGATTTTTCTTATTTTAGGAATCTCTTTAAAACCAACGAAGAATGTATTCCTGAAAATCCGCTACTTGTTTTTAAAATCACATCTATCTTTTTATTCCTACCGGCATTGGGAATATAATCCAAATCACATTCGGGATCTTTTTCCTCCTGATTTATCGTGGGCGGTAAGAAATTCTTTTCAAAAATTAATGAGCAAGCCACAAGTTCAATGCTATTTGCAGCTGCTAAAGGATGGCCAATCATTGACTTTAAAGAACTAATGGAAATTTTGTAGGCATAGTCTTTGAAAGCCAATTTGTAGGCAGCTGTTTCAAACACATCATTCTGACGGGTAGATGAACCGTGCGCATTGATGTAGCTGATATCTTTATAAGAAATTCCGGCATCCTCCAAAGCCAAATTAATACAATCTGCCATAGCAACTCCATCAGCTGGTAAATCCGTCATATGAAAGGCATTATTGGATGTGCCGTAGCCAATAACCTCGCAATAAATATGCGCGTTTCTTTTTAAGGCATGCTCTAATTCTTCTAAGATTAAAATTCCGCAGCCTTCAGAAAGCACAAAGCCATTTCTCTTAGCATCAAATGGCCGAGAGGCTTTTTCCGGTTCATCATTTCTCGTAGATAAAACATTTACCACATCAAATGCACCAAAGGTAATGGGTGTTATGGGCGCTTCTGCTGCACCAGTAATTAAAATATCTACATCTCCATCCTGAATGGACTCCAGAGAAAATCCCACAGAATCAGTTCCAGCTGTGCAACCTGTAGAGATTGTGTTACAGATGCCATTAAGTTTATATTTTGCTGATATTTCACTGGAGGGGGTATTAAACATCGAGGCATCATACAAATCAGGCCGCACTAATGAGGGGTCAATTGGTTCGTGTCCGCTATTGGTAACTAAAGCAAATTCCTCTTCCATATACTTTGTGCCGCAAATTGCATTGGCTAAAGACACACCCATCCTGTTCCTATCTATTTTTTCTAAATTTAAACCAGAATCTTCCAATGCCATTTGAGCTGCTACAATTGCAAATTGCACATATCTATCCATCCGGATAACTTCATTGTGTGTTAAACCAAATTCTAAGGGGTCAAAGTCTCTAACCTGTGCAGCAATTTTGGTGTTAAATGCGGAAACATCAAACTCTGTTACGCGCTTAACTGCGGAAATTCCGTTTGACATTCCATACCAAAATTTTTCTTTGCCAATGCCGTTGGGAGAAATTACTCCTACCCCGGTGATTGCAACTCTTCTTTTTACCATAAAACGCACCTCTTTTAGAATAAACCCTAAATTCTAAACTCTAAATCCTAAACAAATCCAAAATCCAAAACTCCAAATCCAAAACAGATTGTTTTGTGTTTTGAGTTTTAAGTTTTTAGTTTGTTTAGAGTTTAGGGTTTTGTGTTTAGGGTTTAGACTCATTTTCTTCTATTCTCGACACCTTGAACACGATATTGCCTCCATCGGGGCAGGTTACCGTATCAATAGAATTAGGATCATTCATAAAGAAAAAATTAGCGCCAAAATTAAGTGCAAAAAGTGCAGGAAAAGCACAATGAAATGCAGCGCCACAAAATCCCGGGATACACTTTAATCCCTCTGCTTCAAATGTATCTCCTACCTTATATTTATAGGCACATTTACCTTTTGCCTTAACCACTTCTAAACGCATCTTTTTTGGCTTTGGCCCTTTCCAATTCGGGTCTTGGGGAATAAATTCTATTTTTCCTTTTTTATCCAAAACCTCTGCTTTAAATTCTAATTTTCCGCCATCAGGGCAGGTAATCAGTAAAGAGCGCTGATTATCCATAAAAGGAAACCTCGCTCCAAAACTCAAGGCGTATATTACAGGAAATAAAACATGCGCCAAACCCAAACAAAAATATTTCGGCGGATGAGTAAAATCTTCTAAAATAAGCACATCATCTTTTTTGTATCCATGGTAACAGTGTCCCTCAACTTTATTGACAGTAAGTTTTAATTTGGGAAATGGTGAATCTATCATAATTTAACCTCATCTATGTACTAATTAAATCTTTTGTAGCTGTCATTAGTTTGTCTTTGCTAAAAAATGACTTAGTTCTTTCAACCTCATGAACCATATTAACCAGTCTTTCATTTAGTAGGGCAGAGAGACTATTTTTCTTAGCAATGTTAACAAATTCACCGTTAATATAATCTATTTCAGAGTTTCTGCCTCTTTTTATACTCTGTAATATTGAACCGAAAAGAGGCTCTTTACTTAGATTGACCATAATTCCAGAAAATATTTTAGCTGCTTCCATTGAAGGCATTGCAGTTAATTTTATCAAGCGCTCTAAAGGAAAATCCGGCAAAGAAGTTAATTTTATATTAGATTTATTTACTATATTTAGGCCTTCCTTCCAAATAGAAATGCCTATACGGCTTATCTCTAAATCAACAAACGACTCCTGCATGCCAAGCCCCAAAATTGCTGGAATACAATTGTTGGCATTCACAAAAATTTTTAAATATTTCATTGGCATAATCTCTTCAGTCTTAACCACAGGAAAAATCTCATTTAAAATGCCGCCTATTTTGTGCACTAACTCATCATTTGGACCAAATGCCCTTCCCAAAATCCAGCTGCCTTCAAAGTTATGCACCACATTTCCTATCTCAAGATAAGTTGCGCCAAACATTACAATGGAACTTATAATATTGTTTTTATCTACAATCTTTGAAAGAAGTGTATCCGCCTGAACGCCATTTTGGGTAGTTAAAACTGGTTTTCCTTTTAAATATCTTTGATTTTCTATTGCTGCCTTTACAATATCCTGAGTCTTAACTGCAAAAATGATTAAATCAACCTCTCTATCCAAAATAGGAACTGCCTCAACATTGATATGAAAACTTCCCCTTACACCATTGACATTTAAGCCTTTTTCTTTGATGGCATCTAACTGCTCAGGATGACAAACAAGTAAAGCCTGTTGACCTTTTTTAGTTAAATAAGCTGCAACAACACTGCCAATTGCTCCTGCGCCAATAATTGATATTATCATTTTATTTTTTGGTTCAAAGCAAATTCCTTATAGTCAAATCCTACATTTTCCATCAGCCGAATCATCAAACTATAAAATGGCTTGGGAACTTCTGAAAAAAATGCTTTAACTACATCCATTTCTTGCACAATATTTGATTTTCTTTCTTTAGCATTTGCCTCGGCTTTATTTCTGGCTAAATCCTCAGCAATGCGACGATGAAATAAAGGCATCTTTTGAATCATCAGATTAAATTTTTTAAGCACTGTTTCATCCCATTTTAAATCTTGCGACATAACAATCTCTCCTCAAATGAGCACATAACTTATGGAGGCGACAGCCGACATAAGTCTGGGTCTCACTTAATTATCCAAACCACGTAGTAACTAAACTTTTACCGCCTTCTGTTAAATCTAAGTTAATATGTTTTAATTGGGTATATTCCCAAAGCCCTTCCTTGCCCAGCTCTCTTCCTATACCGCTTTGCTTATATCCGCCAAAAGGAGCTTCATTGTAAAAGCCTCCATATGTATTTATCCAGACTGTGCCTACCTGTAATTTTTTGGCCACCATATTTGCCTTGTTTAAATCCTTTGTCCAGACCATTGCTGCCAAACCGTATTTTGTGTCATTGGCAATTTTTATGGCTTCTTCAACTGAAGTAAACTTTATTACTGATAAAACCGGTCCAAAGATTTCTTCCTGAGCTATGGTCATAGAATTTTCTACATTAGCAAAAATTGTTGGCTCTAAATAAAATCCTTTTTTGAATTGTTCAGCTGATGGAATTTTTCCACCGCAAACTAAACTTGCTTTTTCCTTAACGCCTGTTTCAATAAATTTCAAGACATTTTGTCTATGTTCCCTTGAAATAAGTGGCCCAAAATCTGTTGTGTAATCTAAACTGTTGCCGATTTTAAGGCGCTTAGTTTTTTCAATCAGACATTTAAGGAATTTATCGTGGATGCTTTCTTCAATCAAAAGCCGTGAACCAGCAGTGCACATTTGACCCTGATTCATAAAAATTGCTGACATTGCTCCACCTAAAGCTGCCTCTAAATCGCAGTCAGCAAAAACTATGTTGGGAGACTTACCTCCCAATTCCAAATGAATTTTTTTAGTGTTATTACTGGCTAAACGCATAATCTCTTTACCAACATTAGTAGAACCAGTAAATGAAATCATATCTACCTTAGGGTTAGCTGCTAATTCTGGACCTAATTCCTTACCATCGCCTGTAATGACATTAACTACACCCTTAGGTAACCCTATTTTATCAATCAAAGCAGTCAATTCTAAAATAGATAGACACCCAAATTGCGAGGGCTTCAATACAACCGTATTGCCACAAGCCAAGGCAGGCGCTATTTTCCAAGCAAACATTATCAAAGGATAGTTCCAAGGAATAATACTGGCAACAACTCCAGTAGGCTCTCTTTGCGTCAGGCTTAAAGCTGGTGCTGGAACAGGGATGGTTTCACCTTTTAACTCAGATGCGACAAAAGCAAAATATTCAAATGTAGAGGCACAAGTAGGAATATCAATAAAGGTTGTTTGTTTTAAGGTTTTGCCGGTAGACATACTTTCAATTTGAGATAAAGCCTTTGCTTCTTGTCTAATAGCTTGAGCAATTTTTAATAGATACTGGCCTCTTTCTTGGTGAGAAAGACACGGCCATTCACCTTTATCAAATGCGAGCCGTGCTACATCAATAGCTTCTCGTGCATCCTCCAAAGAGGCCTTGGGAAAACTGGCAATCACCTCTTCATTCGAAGGATTAATGCTTTCTAAAGTTTCTTTTCTTGCGCCTTCAAAAAAAGCACCATTTATATACATTTGATATTTTTTCATAAATTTAATCCTCTACCGGCACATTTTGCCAGAGTTCAAACAAGCGGCTAAAAGGAACATACCATTGGGAAATCTTGGCAAAATCGCCTTTTAATTTAAGCTTCTTTTGGGTTGTGGCAACAAAAGGGTCGAGCTCGCGATTAAAAATCTGTTGCCAAACTTGTTTTGGACCAGAAATAAGAAATTCTACTTGCTCGGCATTTCCGATTTTTACAATTTTTCCGTTTTCAAACTGAAAACTATAAACCTGGCCTGTTTCATCCATCTTAACTGCCAGATTTGTGGTTAAGACAGTGCTTTTACCTAACTCTTCTAATTGTTTATCTTCATTTGCCAACTTAACGATATAATCTATTTGTTCTCTGGAAAAAATTTTAAATTTCTTGTTTGATTTATGCTCTGGCAACGAACCTATATTTTGTACTTGCTGATTATCTAATGTTTTTTCTTCAAAAATCTTTTTTAAAGCTTCCGTCATCACCGCTTCTTCTAAAGCCTGAATAAGAAAAAAACAATCCCACAAATTCTCACCCACAGCTACAACTCCATGATTTTTGATTACTAAAATATTATTCTTCTTTAATGACTCGATTACTGGTTCAATTTGGGTAACCGAGGGTGTATCTTGAGCAACTGCCCTAACTTCTCCTAAATAGAGTTTGGTTTCAAATGTGAATGGCAATAACTTTTCATTAACTGAAAAATAGCTATTGATATAGGGAGTGTGCGTGTGTATTACTGCTTTTATAGCAGGAATATTTTTATAAATTGCAAGATGCAAATTCTTCTCTGTAGAAACCTCGCCTTCTTCCAAGGCATTACCATCCATATCCATTAAAAGTAAATCTTTATGTTTTAAAAAACCTAAGCTACTTCCATGGCAACTCAATAAAAATTTCTGGCTATCCACACGACAACTTATATTTCCATTCCTGCCGGAAACTAAGTTCTTTTGCCAAAGCAGTTGACCGATTGTTTTTATTTCATTTTTTAATTGTCCTTCTTCCATCTCTAAACCTTCAAATAAATATGTTTAGTAATTAATTCATTGGGAGTAATATCAAATGCCGGATAATAAGCCTTAACACCCTTGGGAGCAATTCGAATCCCTGAATACTCCAATAATTCTTTTTCCGGACGGATTTCAATTTTAATATCTTTGCCGGTTTTTGTCGAAGCTTTGGGAGGACACAAAACATAAAAAGGTATTCTAAAATATTTGGCTAAGATAGCAATCTGATAGGTGCCAATTTTATTGGCAATATCTCCGTTTTGAGCCAAGTGGTCAGCGCCCACGATTACCTTATTAATCTTACCTTCGGATAAAACCTTGGCTACCATATTGTCAGCAATAATGGTAACATCAAAGCCCTGTTTTTTTAATTCCCAGGCAGTTAAGCGAGAGCCTTGCAAATATGGCCTGGTTTCAGCCACATAAAAACTTATTTCTTTTTTTTGCAATCTGCAGAAATTTCCCATCAAAGGCATCAGACCGCTGACATTGCAATAAGTTAAAATTACATCATTGTCTTTAATTAAGGCGCTCGCTTCTTTTGCCTGAGCAATACGCTTGTTTTTTAGCGACGCTAAAAATCCCAGAATGTTATTTTCTAAACAAGCTGGTGTTTTTGCCCAAACAAGAACCATATCTGTTAAGGATTTTAGGGAAATTGTGGGGCGAGTATCATTGATATTCTTCGCAACGTTTTCTAAAATGTGAAGCAAATTACTCTTAAGTTTATTCTTCTTAATCACCAAAAGGAAGGTATAAAGAACGAGTAACACTTGACCCACTGCGAGCGTCTTCATTTCTTTTATTGCCCAACAAGCGCCCTTATAATCCTTTACCTTTATGTAAGTAGCTTTGTGGGGTAACAGGCTCTCATCAAGGATATAAATAGTATTATCCTTAAACCTTACTGGCCAAAATAAAGGTGATTCCTTCATAGAAATTTATTTACCCTCTAATTTTTTGATGGTATTTAAAGCAATATCTATCATTGCTGACTCTGCCATATAGTACATTGGGTTTACAAAGCCTAATTCTCCCGTGATGATGTTGTCACTTACTGCCAAAATTACAGCTGCTTTAACCTTCTTAAGCTGGCAAATAGTTAGCAATGTAGATGTAACCATATCAACAGCAATTGCACCTTTTTTAACTGCCTGATTAACCCTGTGTTTAGTTTCTTGTAAAAGCGCATCAGTTGTCCAGCAACCGCCTGTATGCACTGTTTTGCCAGTTGATTTTATAACCTCTAAAATATTCTCAGTTAAATCTTTATCAGAAACCGTATTAAAATCCTTCTCCACATAATATGGAGTTACACCATCGCCTCTTAAGGCTGCATCAACAACAATCAAATCTCCTACTTTTATATCTTCACGTAGCGCCCCGCAACTGCCGATTCTGATAATGTGTGGTATTTGACTTTCGCAAATTATTTCAGTAGTGATTGCCGTGTCAGGGGAAAATCTCCCGCCATTCATCGCAGTAACCTTTATCCCGTTTAAATTCCCTGTGTACATTGAATATTCCATAAAAGAAAAATTGCGCACTGGATTTTCTAACTTCTTAAGTATGGCTTGCAACCTGTCCACAGGGCCTGGCACAATTGCGTATTTGCCTACATCTTGAGGCCTTAACTGCACCATAGCCATTAAATCCTGGGCAGTTAAATGGATCTCTTTTTGCATTGGCATTTCTAGTCTTCCTTTCTTTTTGAACTAGGAATTCTTTAAAACTTCCTTATCAATCTTTCCAGCGCGATTCTTTGGCAAGTTTTCTCTAAATTCCACCTCATGCGGCACTTTAAAATGAGCCAGATGCTCCCGACAAAAATAGCGCAGATCTTCTTCCTTAAGCAATTGTCCGGGTTTTAAAACTACAAATGCCTTAACCAATTCTCCGCGCATTTTATCAGGGATGCCTATTACCGCTGCTTCAACAATTGCAGTATTCTTATAAAGTGCAGCTTCCACCTCAGGCGCATAAACAATCTGTCCAGAAACCTTAATCATCTCTTTTTTTCTGCCCACAATATACAAAAATCCCTCATTGTCAAACCTGCCTAAATCACCGGTATGAAACCAACCATCCCTTAAAACCTGTGCAGTTGCCTCTTCATCTTTGTAATAACCCTGCATTACAATCCAACCCTTAATCACAACTTCTCCTACCTCTCCAGTTGGCACTTCTTTATCGTTTTCCTCGAAAATTTTTATTTCATACCAGGGCGCTGGTTTTCCCACACTTTCTATCCTATTGCATCCTAAAGGAATTACTGTATTAGGAGGACAAGTTTCAGTTAGACCCCAGCCATTCAAAAAATGCGCATTCGGACAATATTGATGAAATTTCTTTAAGATTTCTGGACTTGAGGGTGCGCCAAAAACTACAATCCATCTAAGACTGCTTAAATCGAAATTCTCGATTTCCTTAACCTGTAAAAGTGCCAAATACATCGAGGGAACAATATGAAAACAGGTAACTCTATAATTCTGGATATTTTTTAAAAATTCTAAAGGAGAAAACCTCTCCATTAACACGAGGCTTATCCCAAAAATAATGCAATTTTGGATATATATTAAGCCTGCGATGTGGCTTAAGGGAAGGCTAGAAATTTTTACATCTTTCTGATTTAAGTCTACAAAATATTTCATTGCCTCAGGCGAGCCATTTAGATGGCGATAATTAAGCACCACACCTTTTGGCCTGCCGGTTGTGCCTGAGGTATACATAATTAAAGCCGGACTATCTTGCTCAAATTGGCAATTTATTTGTGCTTTTGGTTCTTCTAGAATCTCTTCAAATGATAAAAAACCTTCTCTTTTCTCATTACAGAGAATAATGCTTTCTAAACTAAGAATGTTTTTCTGCAGGACTTCCAAAGAAATATGAGCAGATGTTACGCTAATAAGCACTTTTGCTTCAGAATGGATTAAACAGGCCTCCAATTCTTCCTGTCTAAGCATTAAATCTAATGGCACTGCCACAGCTCCTAAAATAAAAACAGCTAAATAGCTATAAATATACTCTGGCCAGTTAGGCAGAAAAAGGGCAATTTTATCGCCTTTTTTAACGCCTAATTTCTTTAAACCGCAGGCAAGCTGATTTGACTTCTCAGCTAATTCTCTAAAGGTAATTTTATCCTCTTTGAAGAATATCGCGGGTTTTTCAGAAAGACTTTTTGCTGTATCTTGCAGTATCTGGGAGACTTTCATCTTAGTTTAAATCCTTTAACTAGTAAAATTTTACTAGTTAGATTTTAATATATTTTTTAATTTTGTCAAGCAAAATTTGCTAACTAGCGTTAAAATTTTGTTTGATGCAGCAAATACTTTTGCGGCGCAAGTTTTTTTTAATATTTTTAAATAACAGGGAAGTAAACTAAAGAATGGCTTTAATCAGGCGGGAAATAGATTTTATCTCTGCTTGAACCAGGTCAATATTGTGCTCCAAGATAACGCCCAAGTGTTTTATTTCTGGCTTTAGATTTTTTTTAAGGGCTGCCAGTTCTCTTTTAATCCTTCTTAAAAATAAAACTCTTGCGCGAAATCTACGCTTGGCAATTTGCGGTTTTGCATAAGGCAAGAAATACAAGGACAGGTCGATATTAAAATAAGGTCGTTTAATGGTTAAAAAACTCTCATTTAGAATTGAATCAAATCTTTTTTCTCCTTTAGGGGTAAGGCTATAAATGTGTTTTTCGGGAAAATTGCCTTCGCGGCCCGCATATTTGGCAATCAAACCCTTTTCTTCCATCTTTTTTAAGGGATAATAAATAGATTTTATATCTAAGCTGATAAACGGCATAAGAGTATCTTTAAGCAGACGCTTAATCTCATAACCATGCTTTGGCCCGGCCTTAAGCAAGCCCAAAAATAATAATTCCTGTTCGTTCATATTATTTTAAAATCTTCTTAATGTTTTAAGAATTTAAATTATATTATAACTCAGAAGGAGTTTTGGCAAGAATTATTTAACTTATCACGTAATTCAATCATAAAACGGGTCCTGTCAAACCAAGACACCCGTTTTTAAAACTTTTATAAAAATACAGTGCGGGAGAAGTTTGACAGCGAGCGGAAAACTAAATCCCTAAATCCGTAGGTGCTCTGCCAAGGGAATGCAATAATTCAACCACCTGATTAATCCTCTTTTTCAGATCCAAATCAATTCCAGCGCGGTTAGGATAAATCTCATAGAGCTTGCGGTATTTTTCTGGTGTTAGATTAATCATCAAAGAATTTCCGCCTGAAAGAAGGCCGAGCCTGGCTCCATTTTCTTTGTCCAGCGTTTCTAAAGAGGTGGTTACGAGAATTTTTGCCTCGGGATTAAGAATGCGTGCTTGGGCAATCGTGTTTAAAACCAAACCAAGCGAAGGAGAAACGGAATTTTCTAAAGGAGTTTGCGGATGAGGAATAAACGGACCGAAGGAAAACATATCAGCCCCTAAAGAATGGGTTTGTTCAATATCTTTTAAAATATCCTGCTCACTTTGTTGGGGCAAGCCAATAAGAAAACCAGTCATAATTAAAAAACCCATTTTGCGTAATTGTTTAATTAGCTCGAGACGATTTTCTAGAAAAAAACCTGGCCGCATCTTGGAATATAAAGATGGGTTACTCGTTTCAAAACGTAAAAGCAGCCCCCTTGCACCTGCCTCATAAAGTTTTTTGTATGTAACAATATCTTTTTCTCCAATACTTAGACTTAAAAAGACTGCATTTTTTTTTAGAATTCCTTTAATGATTCCCACAAGCATATCATCGTCATAATAGAGGTCTTCTCCTGATTGCAAAACTAAGGCCTTAAATCCCAATTCTTTGGCACTCAATTCTACAGCTGCAATTATTTCATCAGGGCTCATTCTGTAACGGGAAAGTGAGGAATTGCTTTTTCTTAAACCACAGTAGAGACAATCATTACGGCAGTAGTTGGAGAATTCTATAATCCCATGCACACAACAAGAATTGCCTAAGTGCTTTTGACGAATATTGTTGGCAATCTGATATAAGTTTTTAGGTGCTTTGGCCAGGCGCAAATCAATTTCGCGCAGTTTAAAAAAAAGCTCTTTCCATGTCTCTAATGAGGCGCTTGCTTCATTAGCTGTAATCCTTTGTATGACAAATCCTGCCTGGGCATAAATATAGTCACCAATTGACAAGTCTAAGAATTCATTTTTGGCTTTTTTTCTTTCGCCAAAATAGTCAACTGTAACAATATTGTCTTTTATTTCTAAGATTTTTCCGGGTATGGAGTAACACATCGAATGAGCACTTAACTTATGGAGTCCGCCAATATTTGTGGCGGACGACATAAGTTATAGGCCGAAGGCCGTGTCTGAATTTGACCCAGCACTTATTTTACCAACGGCAGTGTCAATAGAGTAAAGGGATTATTCAAAAATAACTGTTTTTTTCAGAATATAAGCACTCTCAGTAAAATAAGTGCTGGGTTTAATTCGCGCATACAACTTATGTCTCTAAAAAGAAGAATTACGACTCCATAAGTTGTGCGCTGATTAAAAATATAAATCCCTTTCACCTTGCTTAATGCTTAAAATACGCTTTTCAGTTTCTTTGCGTAACTCTTTCTCTTCTATTTTTTCCAAATAAGATTTAATTAGTATCTGCGCCTTTTTCTTAAGGCCATCGGTTACAAAGTCCTCAAGATATTCACTAAAGGTTAAAAGGCCATTTGACCGACAAAACTTATGAATTTGCCCAGGTTTTGAAAGGCGCATAAATTCCTTTCCTGTGCGGCCTGACCTATAACAGGCAGTGCAGAAACTGGGTAGAAATCCTTCATTCACCACATCCTTAATTACCTCTTCAAGCGAACGCTTATCCTCAAGTTCAAATTGCGGTTGGCTATTCACTTTACCGTAACCGCCAGTGGAAGTCTGAGAAGCAGCCGATGCTTGAGATATTCCAATTTTAAATGCTTGTCTTCTTATCTGCGGGCTTTCACGAGTAGAAATTATCATGCCTGTATAGGGAACTGCCAATCTTAAGATGGCAATCAACTTTAAAAAATCATTATCAGAAACTCGTTGAGCGGGTGTAAAATTAATGGTTGGTCCTGGTCTAAACCGCGGCACAGAAATCGTGTGAGGCCCCACACCATATTTTTTATCCAAAAACTGGGCATGGGAAATAAGCGCCAATACCTCGAAACGCCAATCATACAAACCAAATAGAACCCCAATTCCTAAATCATCCAAGCCTGCTTCAAATGCCCGACAATGAGCAGTTATTTGTCTTTCGTAATCCTGCTTTGGGCCGTTGTGCAGCTTTTCATAAGTTTCTCTATGATAGGTTTCCTGAAATAGCTGATAGGTGCCAATTTTTGCAGACTTTAATTTGCGATAATTCTCTCTGGAAGTAGCAGCAATATTCACATTTATCCGACGGATATTGCCCTTAGGAGCGGCAACTGCATAAATTCTTTCGATTGCTTTAATCACAAAATCAATATCGCAATTTATGGGGTCTTCTGCGCATTCCAAAAGAATCCTCTTATGACCCATATTGATTAGAATTTTTGTTTGCTCTTCTATTTCTTCTAAACTTAGGCGAAGACGCCTTAAAATCTGGTTACTTATGTGAAAATTACAATATTTGCAATCATTAACACAAAAATCTGAAATATACAAAGGCGCAAAAAACACCAGTCTTTCTCCATAAATTTCTTCTTTAATAAAACTTGCAGTATTAAATAATTCTTGTTTTAATTGTGGCTCATTAAGTATCAACAAAAAGCCTGCTTCTTCTAAGTTCAATCCCTGCTTCTTCCTGGCTTTTTTAAGAATATTAAGGATGGTTTTGGGGGATACTTTTTCTGCCCGAGATAAAATATCTTGAATCTGGTCTTGATTAATTATCTTTTGTTCCATAAATTTTTATATTTTCTATCTATACTTTGAGCAAACTGCGCAATTTGGATCAACCTTTACAGTTAATCTTTGAAAACCCATATCAGACCCATCAAAAATAAGCAATTGATTATAAAGATTTTTACCAATGCCAACCAAATACTTTATAACCTCAGTTGCTTGAAGACATCCAATAACGCCTGGCGTTGAGCCTAACACTGGAAAAACTCCAGAGGGCGGCTGTTGGGGAAAAATACAAGCTAGACAAGCAGTTTTAGGAAAATGGATTGCGCTAATTCTTCCTTCCAAACCCCAGATACTGCCATGCACCAATAGCAGTCTATTTTTTATGGCAAATTCATTTAGAACATAACGGGTTAAGAAATTATCCATACAGTCGATAATTACTGAAGCTCCTCCCACCAATTCCGCAATGCTTTTCTCGTCTATCTTATTAGAAAATGCCTCCACTTTAACATGCGGATTTATCTTTTTTAAGGTAATCTTGGCGCTTAAGGCCTTATATTTTCCTATGCGGGTATGTGTATGCAATATCTGTCGGTTAAGATTAGACACCTCCAACGTATCGTAGTCACAGATGCGAAGCCTGCCTACTCCTGCGGCTGCTAAATATATTGCAACTGGTGAGCCTAAGCCGCCTGCTCCGGCAATAAATACACAGGCCTGTTTTAATTTCTGCTGACCTTTAAGCCCCCAATCATCTAAAAGCATCTGACGATGATAACGTTTTAATTCTAAGTTGGTTAATTCTATTTTTGCACTTGAAGTCTTAATTAATCTTTCTGTTTTGCTCATATTGGGTATTTATCTAAAAACCAATTTCTTAATTCTTCCAAACGCTCTTTTATCTTAAATGTCATTTCCTCTCCAAAACCAATTGCCTTAGGCTGAATTGCCAGTAAATAAAGCTTTGCATTAGTATTTTCCTTTAAAAAATCAAAAAGCAAGCTTGGCGAAATATTGTGCGAAAGAAAAAAATTGCTTGTTTTAAGCTCTTCTGAATTCAAAAGACTAAGTTCACCTACGGAATTTCGAGAATCTAATGCATCGATAAGCAAGACCGTCTTAGGATTTTCTTTTATAATTTCGCCAAAGAAATTCTCTAAAACACTACCTACATCCAACACCTTAAGTCTTATCTTATTCTTTAATTTTTGAGCCAAGCAACAACCAAAACCATCGTCCTGTCTTAAGGTATTGCCCATACCCACGATTATCGTCCTGCCCTCTAATTCTGCCTCTAATTTCTGAAAAATAGAATTCGTCTTTTGTTTTAACATGGTCTTACTAAATTAAATTGCGAAAATTTTATTAGGATTTAATCACCGCAAGGCGCCGGCATTTTGGGCAAAGTAACTTAATCCTATCTTTTCTGGAAGCAGAAGTCTCTTTAGAGAGGAAAGAATTTATGTAAGATAATCCTTTCTCTGCAAGATAATAAAGCATTAAAGAAGCATTGGAAAAAGTTAGGGGTCCTAATTTTTTAGCTACCCATTTAATCTGATCAGCTGGTGCAATAATCTCCAAACAGCCTGCACAAAGAACCAGCTCTTTTTCAATTGTTTCAGCTAATTCATCGCGTTTGCCCAGTATTGCAAGATCAAACTCTTGGGTTAATTTTATGCCCTCACCTGTTAGACAATTCGCCTGACACTGGCCGCAAAAAATACAAATATCCAGGCGGCGTGTAAGCAATCGAGAGCCCTTGCCATTCTCAACCCTGTCCTCAAAGCTTAAGGCGCCTGATGGGCAAACATTTACACAAGCAGTGCAACCCACACAATCCTTTTCAAAAAATTGCGGTTTACCGCGAAACCCCTCAAATGGCTTATGTGGCTGAAAAGGAAATTTTGAGGTATACGGCCCTTTAATCAAAGCCTTAACAGCTTCTTTTAATTCTCGCAGTTTAGGATATCTCATAGTAACAATTTGTTTTAAGAAAATAGAAGTTAAAATCAGAAGACAGATTTTTATCTGTTGTCTGTTTTCTGTTCTCTGTCTTGTGCATACTCATCGCAAACTGACTTTTCCCAAAGCTTAACCCCTGATTTATGCGCTCCTCTTGCCAAGGCATGCGCAGAAACCGGTGCTGTAAGAATAATAAAAACTATACATAGAATTGCTTTCATTCCTGCAGCAGAAAATCCCTTGAATAAAAATAAACCAAACAAAATACTGCAAGTTCCTAATGTGACGCACTTGGTAGAGGCCTGAAGTCTATTGTACACATCAGGAAGCCTAACTAACCCTAAGCAACCAAAAAAATCAAAGATAAGCCCTATAACAATAAAAACCATTCCTAATATTTCATTCATCAAAATCCCTTCCCTCTAAATATTTTGCTAAAGCCAAGGTAGAGATAAAACTCTGTAAAGCCCAGGCAATACCAATATCAATGTACCAGTCTCTGCCAGTGGGAATTCCTAATATTGCGCAAAAACCCACAACTAAAATTCCTAAGATATCAATTGCTACAGCCCTATCTGCAGGAGTTGGGCCTTTAAGTATACGCCAAAGGCAAAGCAAACCACATAAGTAAAGCACATAAAAAGTATGTTTTAGAAAAGGCGACTGCCATTCCAACAAAGAGGTAAAAGGATTAATCCAAGCAAATAAAGCTATTGCTATAAAGAATACAACTCCTAATAACCAACGCAGCCTCTTGCTCATTCAAAAATCCTTCTTAAGACATCTTCAAATGTCTTGACAATTATTTGCGTGGCTTTTTGAATATCTTTATGCTTAACATCAATCCAATGAATATATAAGTAGCCATTTTCTTGGTCTATATCCACTGACATCGTTCCGGGCGTAAGGGTAATGGAATTTGCCAAAAATGTAAGTGCTGTATCTGATTTTAAACTTGTTTTTACCTTAACAATGCCGGGATTAATCGGTAAATCAGGATGAATTACTCTATAGGCGACATCAATATTTGCTTTAATACATTCCCAGATAAACAACGGGATATAATAGAGAAACCACAAATATCGTCTCGCATGCTTAAGCGTATACGGCCTTTTAATAAATAGGTCGCCAGTCATAAAAGAAACAAAGCTGCAAACTAAAACACCTACGATTAAATGCTGTAAATCTAATGGCCAAGTTAGGAGCGTCCAGATTAAGAGTGCCAGTAAAAACAAAATAATTTGACTTTTTTTCACCTGAGTGCTCCAAAAACTGCGTCTTTATAACTAGTTCCCAATAATAAAACATTAACTGCTGAATGAAGAAATGGTTTCAATAAGGGAGTAAGCAAAAGTCCGCTGATTGTACAAATAATTGCCAGAATTATCATTGATAATCTCATGGCAATAGGCGGTTCTTTAACCTTCAACCAAATCTCATCGAGCTTTCCGAAAAATGTTAGCCCAAGAAATTTTAAATAATAAACTAATGTTAGGATGCTTACCAACACAGAAATTATCGCCAAGCCAAAGTATCGGGCTTGTACTGCTGCGATTATAATAATCAGCTTACTAAAAAATCCTCCCAAAGGAGGGATGCCAGATATGCCAATTGAGCCTAAAAAACTCGTAAATCCTGTAACAGGCAAACGCTTGTTAAGTCCTCCTAATTTTTGCATGTCGCGAGTACCAGTTGCATATTCAATTGAACCAGAATTCAAAAATAGTAAAGATTTAAAAATAGCATGATTAAACAAATGAAAAAGCCCTCCCAAAACAGCCAAAGGCGTTCCAATACCTAAAGCAAATATAATGTATCCTATTTGGCTAATGCTCGAATAGGCAAACATCCTTTTTATATCGCGCTGTGCTATGGCTAAGAATGCACCCAAAATCTGCGATATAATCCCTAAGATTACTAAAACAAAAAGTATCTTGGAAGATGCTCCCAAGACATTGAAGAAAATACGACAAAGCGCATAAACACCCAATGTCTTGATAAAAACCCCTGAAAGCATGGCTGATATGGGCGCTGGTGCAGACGAATGAGCATCAGCAAGCCAGGCATGAAAAGGAACTAGCGCCGCCTTTAAACCAAAACCCATCAAGAAAAAAGCAGATACAAAAGGTATAAGCCAAGTGCTTGGTTTTGTGCTTAAAGCCTGAGCAATATCAGCCATATTTAAGCTAGAGGTATAACCATAAAGTAAGGCAATCCCCAAAAGCACAAAACTAGAAGCAACTGAGCCCATAATTGCATATTTAAAGGAAGCCTCTAATTCCTCTGCCTCAGTTCCAAAGGCAACCAAGGCATAGCTAGCAATTGAGGCAATTTCTAAAAAAACAAAGAGATTAAATAAATCTCCCGTAACAATAATACCATTCATCCCTGCAAGCATAAGCATAAATAAGGTATAAAATCTGTATTTATCTGTGTATCTTGCCATATAATTTATAGAATAAATTGTCACTAAAAAACTTACTAAATTTACTGTCACTAACATAAAACTAGTCAGGCCGTCAAGGCTTAAACAAATTCCTATGGGCGGCATCCATCCCCCAACCTTATAAACAATAACTTTATAATTATTAACTAATGCGACTGAATATAAGGAAAGTGCTAATAGACTTAAGCTACCTAAGTTAGCTAAACAATCAGCAAATTTGCTTATCTTTTTTCCCAAGAGTGAAATAAGAAATGCACAGCCCAGAGGAATAATTACAAAAAAAGGCAAAACCATCATCCCTTTAATCTCCTAATCTTGGTTATATCAAAGGTGCCGTATTTCTCATAGATTCTTATGGCAAGAGCTACAATCAATGCCGTAACTGCCAAACCAATAACAATAGAAGTTAAAACTAATGCTTGCGGCAGAGGGTCAACCATATTTGCGATTGCCTGGTCTTTGGCTAATATTGGCGCACGTCCATTCATTTTATAACCTACGAGGACAAAAAATAAATTTATGGCGTATTCAATAATACCCAAGCCAATAATAATTTTAATAATATTTCTTTTCCTTAATACGCAATAAAGCCCGATACAAAATAAAATTAAACATAAAATATATACTGTCATTGCGTTTCCTTTGTTTTTTGAAATAAAATCAAAGCCAGAAAAATAGCGAACAAACCTGCACCCACTTTAAGGCATATCGCAATATTGCATAATGGAATTATACCGGCACTGAACAATTCAAAGGGTTTACCTTTCTCTGGAAAAAAGTTAAAGAAGAAGTACCTGCCGATAACAAATCCGAGTACGGCGATAGATAAAAACATTATTGCACCCAAGTTCTCAAAAAATGAAGCACGCACTTGGTTTAGCTTCTTTAAAGCAACCTTAGCCCCAAAGGCAAGTGTTAGATGAATAAAAGAAAGTGCAATGATTACCCCGCCGGCAAACCCACCACCCGGACTAATGTGTCCATGCAAAACAATATAAATTCCATAAAGTAATATTAGTCCGACAGTGAGTCGGGTAATCGTTTTTACAATCAGGGTCATGCCTTCTTCTCTATTTTTCATTTCTGACTCTTCCTTTTTGACGCATTATCGCCAAAACTCCCATTACCGCAGTAAAGAGAATAGTTGCCTCTCCCAAAGTATCATAACCCCTGAAGTCTAAGATTATGGCAGACACAATATTAGTGGCTCCTGTATTTCCTAAGCCCAGTTCAATATATTTTTTAGCCACTCTCATCTGAGTTTCCCCAAAATTTGGCAATTCCTTTAAGGCAAAATAGGCAAATATTAAGAAACAAGCGATAAATAATAAAGTTGAGATTGTATTAAAAAGCCAGCGCCCATCTTTTACCGCGGGCAAGTCTTTTTTTAAGGTTGCGCGAATAAGTATTATGAGGCATAAAATCTCAACCACCAACTGCGTTATGGCTAAATCTGGCGCCTTTAATATTAAAAAAGCCAAAGATAAACCTAACCCCACAGCGCCAACTGCAATTACGCTGGAAAGCAGGTCCTCTACCTCAACAGCTACAATTGCCGCCAGAATCATAAATAATAAAAGTAAATGCAGTTCCATACTATCTTATGAGTATCAAAAACAACCCAATCGTGCCTAAAAGTATCCAAACTAGATACGTTGGTAAAATACCATTGTGCAGATATTGTAAGAATTTATCTATGCTAAACACGAGATTCTTTGACTGCTCGTAGATATCAAAGGTTTTTTGCTTTGCCTTTTCATAAATAAATTTAATCAGCTTAAAATCCATTACTGTGTTATAAAATTGCGTTCCCGTAACCCTTGAATCTATCGGCATTATTTCTCCACCCACAAAATAGCTATCGTATCTGGCTCGACTTTTTAAACTGCCCAGCCAATAGATAATCAAACCTATTAACAAACCCACAAAAATTAATAATGTAGTCCAAGAAGGCGACCAAAAACCCAAAAATTCTACACCCTTGACTGAAGGCAGTATAAATAATCTTAAAGGGATTTCATAGGCAAAAATCCCTAAGACTAAACATAATATAGCTAAAAATGCAGGTGGCAGCCACATCTGCCAATTTACCTCTTTATAATCTTGGGAATCTGTCTCTCTTCTTTCACCTAAAAATGCCGCATGAAGTAATTTCATAAAGCTGGCTAATGTAAGGCCAGACCCAAACATTGCCCCAACTAAAGCCAACAAAATAAATACCTGATAAATGATTGACCAGAGCGAAGTCGAGGTGATATTTGATACTTGATACGCTTTAATTAATCCCTGATATATCATCCACTTGGACACAAAGCCATTAAACGGAGGAACTCCGGATATGGCAAGGCTGGCAATAAGAAAAGAAATATAAGTAACAGGCATTGCCTTGGTTAAACCACCAAGCTTATCTAAATCGCTTGTGCCAGTTTTATATTCTATATTTCCGCCAGTCAAGAAAAGCGCCTGTTTATATATAGAATTATTCAACATATGAAATATTCCGCCGGCAATGCCAATAGGATTTCCCGTGCCAATACCTAAAACCATATAACCTACCTGCGAAACAGCATGATAACCTAACAAGCGCTTAAGATTATGTTGGACTAAAGCCATCATTACAGCGGCAATTATGGTAAAAGCGCCAATAGCCATCAAAAATATATTCATTGCTGTATTCATTACAAATAAATCCAAGGAAATTCTAGCCAAAAGATAAATGCCTAATAACTTATCCAAAGAAGCTGGTAAATATGCCACCACAGGAATAGGTGCAAATTCACTGCAATCTGGAATCCAGGAATGAAACGGCATTGCTCCTGCTTTAGCAAAACAAGCAATGGCTAAACACAGATACGCAAGATTAGCAACTATGTTGTAGCTAAGGCTTAGGGAAATGCTTATTTTATCCATTTGAAAAGTGCCAGTTAAAAAATAGATAATTGCAATTCCCAAAAGCATTAGAATATCACTGCCGCCCACAATGACAAGGGTCTTTTTTGCCGCTAGATCACAGCCCTTCTGGCCTAAGTTAATCAGTAGATACAAAGTTAACCCCAAAAAACCCCAAAATATCACAAGTAAGATTAGATTATTAGACAGAACCGCGAATAAAGAAGCAAGCGCAGTTAAAAGGATACAGGAATAATACTGGATAAGCTGAGGTTTGCCTCTCATAAATCTAAAAGAATAAATCGCAGTTAAAATCGAAAATAAAATTATGGACAAAGCAATAAAGCCATTAAGCCTATCTATTCTAAACCAAGGATATAACAAATTTATCTGCATTTAAAGCCCCATAGCCTTTCTTACTTCTTCAGTTTTTTCTTGCGAAAGCCGGATAAGATCGAAACCATTTAGAATCTTCTTGTGATTAGATTTATCCAACACAGCGGTTCTCTCGGTACAACAATAACAAGGGTCAACTGCTGCCAGGCATATTGCCGCATCAGAAATTGTACCCCCCACAGCTGCGACCTTATTAGAAGGCACGTTCATGTAACTGGGCGCTCTTATTTTATGCCGAATGGGCCTATTTGTTCCATCAGAGCGCACATAATGAAAACACTCCCCTCGCGGTGCTTCAATACGCCCAATACCTTCTCCAGGAGGAATATCTTTAACATTGGCGTCAATTTCACCTTTAGGCATCTTGTTTAAACACTGACGAATAATCTTAATTGACTCATACATCTCCAAAACCCTGACTACCAATTTATCAAATACATCCCCATTTTTTAAAACAATAACATTCCAGTCTATTCTATCATAAGCTCCATAGGGGTCGTCACGCCTGACATCAATATCAACTCCTGAGGCGCGGGCAGTGGGGCCTAAGACGCTAAATTCAATTGCCTCTTTTTTGGTTAGGATTGCTACACCCTTTGTTCTGGCTTGGATAACCGGGTCATCCATTACAGCGCCCTTAAACATATCCAAAACCGGCAATAAATCATCAGCCATCTTTTTAATCTTAGGAATATCATCTTGCTTTATGTCTCGACGCGCCCCTCCTATTTTCATCATCGCATAATGCTGACGGTTACCGCTAATCATTTCTAAAATATCTAAAACTGGCTCGCGGTATTTCCACGACCACATCCAGACAGTGTTGTAACCGATAAAGTGCCCGGCTAAACCCAACCACAAAAGATGGCTGTGCAATCTTTCCAACTCTGCAATAATCGAACGAATATACAATGCCCTTTCAGGAACCTGAATTTGCGCCAAATCCTCAATTGCATTAACATAGGCAAAGGGATGGCTATTGGAACAAATGCCACAGATGCGCTCCACCAGAAAAGTCACCTGCTCAAAATGCTTGGTTTCAGAGAGTTGCTCAATGCCGCGGTGCATATAACCAATAATTATGTCTATATCAACAACCTTTTCGCCTTCAACATAAAGCTTGAAAAATTCAGGTTCTTCCTGCAAAGGATGGTATGGACCAATAGGAATAATAACTTTATGGCTCATTTTTTTCTTCTTTATGTTTATGCCTTAAAGGAAATTCCCCTTCAGGCCAATCATCAGCTAAAAGTAAATGGCTTAGATTGGGGTGATTCTTAAAATCAATGCCCAAAATCTCATGCATCTCTCGCTCTATCCACTCTGCAGCTTTAAATAAGGGAGTAATGGATTCAATTTCCGGCTTATCTTTATCTTTTAAAAACACCCGTAGCGAAAACATCTGGCCAGTCTTATCAAAACTGAAATGATAAAGTATCTCAAAAGCTTGAGGTGCATCTACGCCGCTTGCCGTAACAAACCTTAAGCCCAAATCCATAAATAAAACCTTGGCAACATCAATTAAATTCTTAGGGTTAACTTCAGAATAAATTCTTCTTGCAGACCTTATCTCTAAATTTGATAATTTCTCGCTTAACCTTTCCTTAATCTCGTCAATTAAATCCAGAGTCAACTTAACCTCCCTTTAATTTATTTAAGAGTTTTACAACGCCCGCAATCAATGCTTCTGGCTTAGGCGGGCATCCCGGCACATAGGCACTCACTGGAACATAATCATCCACAAAACCCACATTGTTGTAAGAACCTCTAAAAACACCCTTTCCCAAAGCACAGCTACCAATGGCAACCACAAGACAGGGCTGAGGTGCCTGGGCATAAACCCTCTTTAACATTTCACCAGTTTTGCGGTTGGGTATGCCAGTTACTAACAAACAATCAGCATGGCGAATACTTCCCACCAATTGAATGCCAAAACGCTCAACATCATAACGAGGGGTCAATAAATCCAAGATTTCAATATCGCAATTATTACAGGGAGTGCAGGCAAAATGATAGACCCAGATTGATTTAGTTAAGGCTTTTAGTTTAAGGTTCATACTATATTCTTTATTTGCCAAATAATGCCAATACAACGGCAATAATGGCAATTAATGTCATTGGTCCCCAAAAAAATCTCATTGCCTGGTCAATCCTTAAGCGGGGATTTGTATTTTTGATTAATATAATAATCACGAGAAGTGCTACATACTTTAAAATAATCCAAAATATATTATAACTAAAAGACCAAAACAGGCCAATTAAAAATAGCGGTAGCCAAATAAGCATCATCCAACGGGTTAGTTTAAACATTGCTAAGCTTGGCCCTGAATATTCAATAAAAGGGCCTGCCATAATTTCCTGATCTGCCTCTGCCATATCAAAAGGCACAATTCCTAACTTTGCCTGCATGCAAATAATTGCAACAAATAGGGCCAAGCTTCCAGAAAGGGAAAACCAAACAGAACCCTGGCTAATCTGATACCTAATAATCTCGCCTATCTTAATAGCTCCACCTGTTTTTATAATTGGTACTAAAATTGCCAAAATAAAAGGAAGTTCGTAAGAAAGGACAAGCTTTATCTCTCGAGAAATTCCTACCGATGCCAAGGGATTTGCAGATGCTGCTCCTCCCATAATTACTGCTAAAGAAGGTATTATCAAAAGATAAATTACTACAATTAAATCTCCTAAAAAGCTAATCTTGGGATTAATCATCGTAAGCCCAATTAAGGTTGCCACAACAGTAATGCTAGCCAAACCCAAAAGCGGTGCCAATAAAAATGTCCATTTGGCACCCTGAGGAAGAATAGTTTCTTTTCCTAAAAGTTTTACAAAGTCTGCAAAACTCTGATACCAAGGAGGCCCCTTACGCCATTGAATTCTGGCAGTTACCTTTCTGTCCAACCAGCTAGCAAGCATCCCTGTAACTGCTGTAAATAAAAATCCAGGAAATATTAAAAAATTAAATAAGATCAAAATTAGATTCATTTATTTTTTAATGGTGTATCCTCTCTAAACCATTTTCTGCTTTTAACTGCCAGTTTATCCCCCACAAAAAAGATAAAATTCTCAGGGTCTTCCTTAATCTCTCTAAATTCAACTGCTAAATGCTCACAAGTTGAAACACATTTTGGTAGCTCTGTTTTTGAAATACCAATACAATAATCACAACTGGAGCTTAAGTAAGGAATATACTCTAGGAAAATCACCCCAAACGGACAAGCGATTGTGCAGGATTTGCAACTCGTACAACGCATTAGATATCGTTTTAAAATTCCATCTGGCTGTCTTTCTAGGGCCTCATAGTAGCAACTATTTACACAAGGTGCTTCTTCACAGCGTCGGCAAAGTGTAGAGAATGTGGCAAACTCAAATAAGGATGCCACACCCATATTATGAGGATGATAGAAATAACCGCAAGAGACTTGGCACTCTTTACATTCGCTACATTTATCTAAATCAATGAATAAACGCTTCATATCTTAATCCCAAATATCCGGCATATCCTTTATTTTATCCAGGGTTAAGACTGGCCCATCCTTACAAACGTAGAACCTGCCTAATCTGCAATGGCCGCATTTGCCCAAACCGCAGGACATATTCTTTTCCATAGATAAATAAATATTGTCTGGCTTAAAACCCTGGTCCAGCAATTTAAAGGTAGTAAACTTCATCATTATTGGTGGTCCGCAGACAACTGCCTTAGCTTCTTTACAATCTAAAGGCAAGTCCTTAAGTATAGTGGTGACCAACCCCACATTGCCGCTCCAGGTTGCATCTCCTATATCAACTGTAAGCACAAAATCTACCTTGTCTTTTTTTTGCCACAGAGGGATACTTTCTTTATACACAATATCCGAGGGAGTGCGTGCGCCATAGCGGATTGCCAATTTAGGATAATCATTTAAGCAAGAAAAAAGCGTAAATAAAAGCGAGCGCAAAGGCGCTAATCCCACTCCTCCGCCTACAATTAAAATTTCTTTTCCTTTAAATTCTTCAATTGGATAACCCTTGCCAAAGGGCCCTCTTATGCCCAAACTCTCACCTGATGAAATTTCATCTAAAATTGAAGTAATTTTTCCTGCTTTCATAATGGTGATTTCCATCTCATCCTTATTCGCTGGGTTGGATGATGGAGTAAAGGGTGCCTCGCCAAATCCGGGAACTGATAATTGCACAAATTGCCCTGTCTTAAAATCAATGGCTTCTTTGGGACGAATACGAAAGGTCTTTATGGTATTAGTCTCAAGCCTTATATCTTTGATAACTGCTTCAATAGGTAGGTAGGGATTTTTCATTAGCTAAATTTTTTAAAATTCTTCTTATATCAATTTTTGCAGGACAAGCCTCAATGCATCTGCCACATCCGGTGCAGGCATATAAGCCTAAAACATCTGGAAAGAAATCAAATTTTTTCATAAATCGATTTCGCAGTCTTTCCCTTCTTAACTTTAAAGGATTGGCCCCTCCGGCAACTCTAGCAAAGTTAGCATACTGACAAGAGTCCCACTGTCTAATTCTCTTCGATACATTTTGAGATGGATTATCAGATAAAAGAAAGCAATGGCAGGTACAGCAGATAAAATTACAGGCGCCGCATTCTACACAAGTAAGCATTTCCTCTGGCCAAATATTGGAATTGTAACCTTGCTTAACAGCCCTTTGAAGAATATCCTTTTTTGCTAGATGTTGCTTCTCAATATGCTTTTTTATATCCTCAATTAATTTTTCGCGTTTCATCTTTCTACCTGCAAGCTGTCCGGAATTTGCAGGTCTAAAATATTGATTATGCTCATTTATCGTATCCTTGCCTAACTGAGAACCAACCTCAACTATAAATCCATCATTTAGAATAGATAAATTAATATCAAATAGTTCGCTGGGGTGCGGAAGTATCTCAAGAGCCAAACAAAAGCAAACCTCTTTAAATGCTGTGCAGTCAGAAGAAATAATAAACAGTTTTTTTCGTCTGGCTAAATATTTGGGGTCAGAAGCTTCCCCTTCTAAAAAAACAAAATCCTGTATTTTAAGAGAAAAAAGGTCGCAGGATTTAACCCCGACTAAACATGTAGGTAGTGTCTCTTTTGAGGAGTCTACATCTTGAAAATACTCTGCTACTTCTTCCTGGGCAGGGTAAAGATAAGTCTTTAGTGGCTCAACAGTGCGATATTCGTTAAAAACAATTTGTAACGGTTCTTCGGCAGGAAAAGGAATTAAATGGTAATCAACTTGATTAATCTTTTCTGGAATAAAACATTTATATTTCCTACTAAGTTTTGCCAGAAATTTAACAAAATCCTCTTTGGTAATGTAATAATATTCCATATTAAACTATGTCCAAATTGTGATAATTTTCACAAATTGACGAAATTAAAAAACCAAAAGTACTTTAACATCTTTTTTTAGTTTGTCAAGCGAAAATTGTCAACTGACGTTTAATTTTCGCTTGATGTCGAAAAAACTTTTTCGACGCAAGCAAAAAATACCAACAAAAATTACCAGCTGGTGAATAGATTGGTGAAAATGTTTATTTTAACTTTAATCTAGGTATAAACCCTCAATTTTTGTTTGACAATAACTACATTTTGAATCTTTTAACCTCTGTTCTAAGACTTCAAAACCAAAGCGTTTAATCAAAAGCTTACCACACTTATAACAATAAGTATTCTCCCCTTCTGGTGGAATATTCCCCAGATAAACATAACGTAAGTTCGCTTTTCTGCCTAAGCTTTCTGCTAATTTTAAGCTAGTAACAGATGTAGGCTCGTTATCAATTAATTTATAATCCGGATGAAATCTTGAGATATGCCAGGGCATTTCAATACCCACACTAGCAATAAAATTAGCGATATCTTCTAATTCCCCTTGAGAATCATTAAGCGTAGGTACAACCAAGGTAGTAATCTCTTGCCAGATGCCCATTGCGTGCATTAATTTTATGGATTCCAAAACTGGAAATAATCTCGCATTACAGACTTTTTTATAAGAATCATCCTTAAAGAATTTTAAATCTACGTTTGCTGCATCTAAATAAGGTTTAATCATCTCTAAGGCTTCTTTGGTCATATAGCCATTGGTAACAAAAATATTTAAAAGGCCTTGTTCTTTTGCCAGCTTGGCAATTTCCAGAGCATATTCAAAGAAAATGGAAGGTTCTGTATAAGTATAAGATATACTTTCACAGCCGGCTTTTCTGGCTAATTTAACAACTTCCAAAGGCTCCATTGCCTGAGGGACTAATCCTAAATTTTGTGCCTCTTGTTTTTGGGAAATCTGCCAGTTCTGGCAAAAACCACAACGAAAATTACAACCAATTGCAGCAATTGAAAAAGACATTGAACCAGGCATTACATGAAACAATGGTTTTTTCTCAATTGGGTCAATGTGTGCGGCAATTACACTGCCGTAAGCATGAGTAAATAAAGTTCCTTCTTTATTTTCCCGAACGCCGCAAATGCCAAATCTACCGTCGAGAATAAGACAATGATGACTGCAAAGATAACAAGACACTTTCTCATCCTCAAGCTTTTTATAAAGCAGCGCTTCTTTCAACATAATCTTTCATTAACTGGTAGGGTATCAAAGAAATTTTAACTAAAGAAAGAACCAATGAAAGGAATATTATTCTAACCGATTTTCTAATTTTATGCAATAACAAAATGAATGGCTATTTAGAACAAGGTTTAATTGAAAATAAATAATTCTGATTTATGGAAGGAAAGCAAGTTTTTAGATAAGCCTATTAATGAAAAAAGAAGACTTAAAAAACTAGTCTCCTTTTTTCAATTTATTCAAAAAATTTTAGTTTTTAAACTAACTGCTATTTACCAGCGCCTCTTGCCAAAACAGCCAAAACCAAAGCTGTATTTGCCAAAATCAAAACACTAAGTGATCTAAATTGTATGGCAGCAATTGATGGTGCTCCGTAAAACCTTGAAAAGATGGCATATGCAATTAAGATAATACCAACCACTAAAAATACCTTTTCCAGATTCTTCATCTTTTCACCTCCCTTTATCTCTGATGATTATCTTATATCAGAAACAAATATTAATTGCAACAAAAAAATAAAGAATTTTTGAGATTCATTATTCCAGCATACCTTTAGTTTGTTAAATAAATACTTAGCTTTTCCATAGTCTCCCGGCCTATAATCCCATCTGCTTTTAAACCTACGGATTTCTGAAACTCCTTTATTGCCCTTCTCGTTCTCTTTCCGAGCATCCCATCTATTGGCCCGTCGTAAAAATTAGCATTTTTAAGGGCTTTTTGGATATCTTTTTTAGTCATCTTGCCTGGGGAAGCTTTATAAATTAAACCTTCATTGCCTTTTGCACCAGCCACTGCAGTTGTGGAGGGCGCAACAGGAAAACTCTCTACCTTTCCTTTAAGATAACCCACTGATTCGCGGGATTCCCCAGTTTGGCTCTCCGTTATTCCCTGACGCTGCTCAATTGTGTTTATTCTTCCCTCGATTATTCCTACCTTTGTCTCTAAATCTTGAACCTTTCTACTTGTTGCGCAACCTGTCAATCCTAACGCTAAAATAATCGTAAAAAATTTAGCTAACCTCATCTCACACCTCCTATTCTTAAAAATTTACTTTTTCTTTTTTGTCTTTAAATTATGGAAGACATCAAATGCCTGCTTGATAGTTGCTTTTTCATGGACAATTGCACCCACAGCCCTAATCATTGCAACAGGCCAGTCTGACTGCCAGATATTTCTACCCATATCTACTCCCACCGCGCCATGATTTACAGCATCAAAGCAAAGCTTTAAAGCATCAATTTCTTTATCGAGTTTTGGTCCGCCGGCAATCACAACTGGAACAGGACAGCTCTTCACAACCTTTTCAAAATCCTCACAATAGTAAGTCTTAACTATTTGGCATCCTAACTCAGCAGCAATACGACAGGATAAGGATAAAAATCGAGCATCCCTTTTTTCCAATTCCTTTCCCACAGCTGTTACTGCCAAAACTGGCATGCCAAAATCCTGCGCTTCATTTATTAAATTGGCTAAACTTATCAGTGTTTGATGTTCATATTTTGCGCCCACATAAATAGAGAGAGCAACTGCACAAACATTAAGCCGCAAAGCTTCCTTCAAGGAAACTGTAATCTCTTCATTGGAAAGCTCTTCAGAGATAATACTATTTCCTCCAGATACACGTAAGACAATAGGTATATTATATTTTGCCTCCACACAATTTCTTAAGACCCCGCGAGTAAGCATTAGCGAATCTACATAAGGAATAAGCGGCTCAATAGTTTTGCGCGGCTCCTCAAGCGAACTTGTGGGACCCAAGAAATATCCGTGGTCAACTGCCAACATTACTGTGCGGCCAGTTTCTGGCTTAATAATCCTGCTTATTCGATTTTTCATTCCCCAGTCCATATAACCCCCCTTTTAGCTAACTTTTTTTACTTATAGAGCAAACTCTAAACTCAAAACCCTAAACTCTAAATAAACTCAAAATCTAAAACTCAAAAGTCTCTTTTGCTTGGAGAATTTGGAATTTGAGTTTTGGATTTGTTTAGGGTTTAGGATTTTGGATTTAGGGTTTAATTCCATTTCAAGTTAACAAAGTCTACTTCTGTGGCTCAATAATCACTTTTAAAGATTCTCTTGCCTCTTCTACCAGTTTAAATCCTAAACCAGTTTCGGATAAAGGCAAACGATGCGTAATCATATCCTTAACAACAATTTTATTGGTGCGAATTAATTCCAAAGCCTCACTGTGATCTTGAGGGCTACCAGCGTATGAAGATGTAAGGGTTATTTCATTTCGCCAAAAAATGTCATTTATATTTTTTTCAAACTTAAGACCAGGATTTGTGGCAGAAAAGATTAAAACAGTTCCTCCCCGCTCAACAGACTCTAATGCACACTTAACAGCGCTATCGGCACCTGCACATAATATCACTACATCTGCTAAATATCCACTATTAATTTTGCGTAGTTCCTGCGGGGAATATTCATTTGCATTAAATACAAGGTTGGCTCCAAAACTCTTAGCGGCTCTTAATCTAAAATCTTCGATGTCTGTGGCAATTAGGTTTTTAACTGCGATTGCCCTGGCTAATTTGATGTGTAATAATCCGGCTATGCCGCAACCAATAATTAGAACACTTTTATAAGGATTAATCTGGGCTAATCTTTGGCCGCGTAAAACACAAGCCAATGGTTCAATGAAGGTTGCCTCTTCATAGGAAACGCTTTCCGGCAAAATATAAATTCCTTGCTTAAGATTAATCTCAGGCACCCTAATATATTCAGAAAAACCACCGGGGAAAAAATTGGTTTTACGCAAGACTTCACAAACTGTCTCATGGCCATTCAAACAATAGTGGCAGTTTCCGCATGGAACATGGTGTGAAACTGCCACCCTATCGCCATTTTTGTAAGCCGTAACTGCTTTTCCAATCTCAACAATTTCGCCGCTAACTTCATGGCCTAAAACAAGCGGAACTTTATGAATGCGATACCACTGCATTACATCGCTTCCGCATATGCCACTTGCCCAAACGCGTAGCAAAATCTCTTCGCTTCCAATTAGGGGAGTAGCCATTTCCTCTATACGCAAATCATCATTTTTATAATACATTGCCACGCGCATTGGTAAATTATTCTAACATAAAGTAATGATTTAGAAAATAATCTTTTGTCTTATGTTTCTATGGTATGCCAATAAAATCAAGGTTAATCCCAAAGCCTCGGTAAAAAAGAAAGAAATCGCCGCACCCTCCATACCAAATTTAGGTATGAGAACAAAATTTAAAGCAAGATTCAAAACTGCGCAAGCCGCTGCCTGCTTTAAAACCTCTTTTTCAAAACCTGCAGAAATTAAGCCAGTTGAAAACGGCAAATTAAGTAAAACTAAACAGGCTGCTAAAACAAGAATCCTAAAGGATAAACTGGCTGGCAGATATGCCTTGCCTACTGTCAAAGAAATTATTTGGTTAGAGAAGAGGATTAAAGGAATAAATAATAAAATCCCTAAAATCATCATTAATTTTGAAAAATCTTTTGTAGCTATTTTAAATTTCTGCAAATCTTCTTTAAATGCGCTGGATAAACGTGGTAATGCGGCATTAGCCAAAAAGATTGTAAAAAATATTATTCCGCCTATAAATCTACGCGCAACTGAAAAATAAGCTACAATTTCTACGCCTCTAAACAATCCTAAAATAACAACATCTAAGCCATTGTAGATCTGCGCAAATAAACCTATTGCCCAGATAATTGCAGCACTTTTAAGATAAGTTTTAATACGCGCTAAATTAAAATTTTTAATTTCAAGATTGAATTTTAGAATTCTTAAGAAAATGATGATAATGGGCAGCGCCCCTAAGAAAATAACTAATGGCGCTGCCCATAAATCCAAAGGACTTCTTACAAAAATTGTCAGTAAGACAAACTGCAAGATGGCGGTTAGCGAAAATGAAATAAAAACCATATGCATCTTCTCCAAGCCCTGAAAAGCCCATTCTGTTGCTAGTGCAGAAGAAAAAAGCATAAGCAGCATTAATGACATTAAAACCTTAAAGGAAATTCCTTTTGGCACAAAGTTAAGAATAATTATACAAATAACATACAAAAATGAAGCAATGATTATCCTTAAGGAAACTATTGTTTTAACATACTCGAAAATTTCATCCCTTTTCTTAGCAATTTCGCGCAACCCATATGTAGAAAGTCCTAAATCAATAAAGTTAAATAGGAAAAAAACCAAAGATTGGACATAAGAAAATTTTCCAAAGGCCTCTGCCTTAAGCGTTCTGGCCAAATAAATAAATATTAAGCCATTAAAGATACTGCTGACAATATTTGCTGCAGACATCCAGATAAAGTTTTGGGATAATTTTTTCATAATAAACTTAAGATTTAACAATTATTATACTATATTTTTCTGAAAAGTTTAATTTTAAAAAACTTCTTTTTCAAATATTGACTTTAAATTAATTCTAATATATAGTCTTATTGATGGATAAAAAAATCTCAGACAAATTTTTATGGGGAGCGGCTACTAGTTCTCATCAAGTTGAAGGACAAAATTATTTCAATGACTGGTGGTCGTGGGAGCAGGCTTTAAAGGTGCCAGACCAATCCCTTCTTGCCTGTGACCACTATAATCGGTTTAGAGAAGATTTCAGAATAGTCAAGCAATTAGGACACAATAGTCATCGCCTTTCCTTAGAATGGAGCAGGTTAGAGCCCAAAGAAAATAAATGGGATGAAAATGCTTGGTCTCATTACCGCGAAGTGTTATCTACTCTTAATTCCTTAGGCATAGAGCCTTTTTTAACCTTGAATCATTTTACGCTACCAAAATGGTTAGCTGATAAAGGCGGATGGAATTACTTACAAATCTCAAACTATTTTGAAAATTTTGCCAAAAAGGCAGTAGAAAAATTAGGTAACCTCGTTACCTATTGGCTGACACTAAATGAACCAATGGTCTTGGCCATTCTTTCATATCTGGTTGGTATATGGCCGCCGGGTAAAACCAGTGTTGCCAATATGACAAAGGCAATTGAACTTCAAATGGAGGCGCACGTCAAGGCTTACCGGGTTATGCACAAAACTGCTAATAACATTCATCACAAGAAAATTTATGTTGGCATTGCTAAAAATGTAGCGAAAATGGACCCCTGCACTGACGGGTTTATTAAAAATATCTTACCCACCTTCTGGAGACACCATTTCTATAATCACTTTTTCATCTGGTCATTGAAACACGGATGCATATTCTTTCCGGGTTTATTTTTTAAAATATTGCCCTTAAGAGGCAGCCTGGATTTTATCGGCCTGAATTACTACCGTAGATTTCACATAAAATATGCTGGCTTAACCCTTAAAAAAATGTTAGGAGATGACTGCCTTTGCCTGGAACACCGAATCGGCGGTAAACGCACTGACCTTTGGTGGGAATCTTATGCACAGGGGCTTTACGATTTAATAAAAGAATTCTCTCGATATCATCTGCCTATTATTATTACTGAAAACGGCATTGCCACAGATGACGATAATCAACGTATTGAATTTATTAAAGAACATTTAGATGCAGTAGCAAAAGCCAGGGCCGATGGTTTTTTGGTTAAGGGATACTTTTATTGGTCTTTAATGGATAACTTTGAATGGGCAGACGGCTTTCAGCCGCATTTCGGTCTGGTTAAAATTGATTATGCCAGCCTTCAGAGGATGATTCGCCAAAGTGCTTATTTTTACTCGGACTATATTAAAAAGATTGGATTAGATTAAAGGGATGGGAATTTTTTATGCTTTTTTTCAAAAGCCCTGACTAAAACAAACAGCAAGCTCGAGAGGCGGTTTAGGTAAGCTAAAATTACCTGATTTTTAATCTTTGCCTTACAATTAAGAAAAACAAGCTTCCTTTCTGCGCGCCGGCAAACTGTGCGGCAGACATCCAAAATTGCAGAAGGAAAATTACTGCCAGCAACAAAAAAACAACAAGACTTAAATTTTGCTTTAAGGGCTAAATTATTTATTTCTTTTTCTAACCACAATAGCCTTTTCTTTCTAAATCTTATTGCAAGCTTATTTAAATTTTCTGATTTTGCAGCAATCTCTGAACTGATAACATAGATGTCTGTTTGTAATTTATGAATTAATTTTTTAAATGAGGCTGATTTAACTACGGCCTTAGCTAAACCTAAGAAAGAATTTAACTCATCCAAACAGCCTAAGCATTCAATTACCAAATTAGACTTGCTAATCCTTGCGCCAAAAAGTAAGCTTGTCTTACCCTGGTCTCCTTTTGCAGTATAAATTTTCATCCTATCTTAAAATAAATTTATAAGATTTCCTTCAATAAGCTTATCCTCAATTCGGTCTAATACCCTTTTTGAGGTTCTGGAAAAATATTTAAACTCTCCGATAAGAGAATTTATCTCTTTAGTCATATGCGTTAAGGAAACGGCGGTATCCTCAAATGACTCAGCCAAATTCTGCACATCTAAAGGGTCAAATCCAATAATGGGCTTACTCAAGTCACAAACCTTTACATCTCCCGGAGGTTCAATATCAACTACCTTCTCGCCTAAAATATTTACTGCCTTTATAGAAAATATAGAGCAATTTTCAATCTGTTTTTTATATTTTTTAAAAATACTTAAAACAACCTTAACGCCCCTGTTTTGAATTTTTTGATCTAAAAAATCTACCGAATAAACTGTTCCCACACTTACACCAGAAAGGCGAACAGAAGCTCCTGTGGATAAGCCGCCCACATTTCTAAAAATAACTGTAATCTGAAACTTTGGCTGAGTTGCACCCTTTTCTAAACCAATCATAAATACTATAATAAAGATTAAAATAACTCCCGCAATGAAAAACATACCTGCATAAATTTTTTTAATATTTTCTTTATTATACATTTTAAACCCTCCCTAAATCTTCAACAAAAATCTCTTTATTTCTTGATCTTCTGAAGACTCAAGCTCCTTTTTAGTACCTAAGGCAATAATTTGACCATCCTTAATTAAGGCTAATCTATCAGCAATACGAAAGGAATTTGTGATATCGTGTGAAGTAACAACAGTTGTGGAGGAGAATTTGCGCGAAATTCCTAAGATTAAATCTGAAATATCGCGGCTACGTTGAGGATCAAGTCCAGAGGTTGGCTCATCGCACAAAAGAATTTTTGAATCAAGGATAATTGCTCTGGCTAAAGCAGCTCTCTTCTTCATTCCGCCGCTTAATTGTGAAGGATATTTTTCTTCAGCCCCTTTAAGGCCAACCACACTTATAATCTCTTTTACCTTTTCTCTAATCTGATGATTGGTTAATTTAGTATGCTCCTGCAATGGAAAGGATAAATTTTCAAAAACAGTCATAAAATCATATAAAGCGCCTTCCTGAAAAAGATAACCAATGCCTTTTCTAATCTTTAATAGTTCTTTCTCGGTTAAGGGTATTATGTTTTGTCCGTCTATTTCAATTGCACCAGTATCTGGTTTTAGAAGGCCAATAAGATGCTGCAAGAAAACCGTCTTTCCAGAACCGCTCTCTCCCATTACTACTAAAATCTCACCGCTTGCGATATCCAAATTTATATCATTTAAGACTCTCTGAATGCCAAAACTTTTGTTTAAATGCATTATTTTAATCATCTCTTATTTGATTTTTCAAATACACGGTATTTGTGCAAACCAAATTTGGTATAAAGTCGGTCATATGGCCTTATATCTTCTTTTGAAATAAAAAATTGAACATTGCGATATTCCCCTAATAAATACATTTCTGAATCCAAAAGATTTTCTAAAACATCCACCGGATACCAAAGTTCTCCTGCGTATTCGATTGGCTCTCCCTGCCTAATCCAATCTGCTTCAATATGGGGTGCGGGATAAATCTCTGGAATTCTTGGGCTGTGGCCTACACAACCAACCAAAATAAAGATTATTAGTAGTAAATTAAAATATAACATATTATGTATATTATTCATCTTAAACCTCCTCAAATGAGTCCGCCAAGTTTAATGGCGGACTCACTTATCCCCAGATAGAAAGAATTATCTTAGTTAAAACAAAATTTGACAATATAATAAATATATAACAATAAGCAACTGCCTTAGTTGTATAACGCCCCACGCCCAAAGAGCCTCCCTTTGTGGCAAATCCTTGATAGCAACAAACCCAGCCTATGATTACAGAAAAGCATACGGTTTTAATTAGACCGCTAAAAAAATCCACAAAAGCAATAGCCTCAATTGAGCGGCGCAAATAATAGCTGGCGGTAATCTTTGCGCTAAAAACTCCCATAATAAAACCACCCAAAACTCCCACAAGCTCTGAAATAACTATTAATAGCGGCAATACTATTATACAGGCTAAAATCCTACTCACAGCCAGAAATTCAATAGGGTCAACACCTAAAGTACGGGTGGCAAGTATCTGGTCATTAACACTCATTGTACCCAGTTCCGCAGAAATACGCGCTCCTGCCTTGCCTGAAAAAACAATTGAGCTTAAAATAGGGCTTAGTTCTCTAATCAACGATAATGCCACTAACTGCGCAACATATTCTTTAGCACCAAATCTGTTTAGGATTACATAACCTTGAAGCGCTAACACCATACCCGTGGATAAAGAAATTAAAATTATTATTCCCACTGACTGAGAACCTTGCTCGTAAATCTGCGTAATCAGTTCTTTAAAACGAACCCTGCCAGTAAAAATTCTTTCCATTACCTCATAGAGAAAAAACACAGCGCTTCCCACTTCGGTAATAACAGATAAAAGATAAGCCTTTATCTCCTTAAAAATAATTTTATATTTTGACTTCGGATTACTCATAACTATAAATTATTATACGCTTATTTATAGAATTTAAAAAATACTTATTTGATTTTTTTATAGATTAATTAAAAACGAAACTAAGGCAATTCAAATCTCATTCCATCATATGCCGCAATAACATTGATACCTAATTCCTTTGTCAGGCGCATTGCAATATCATGCGGCTTTGCCTTAAGCATGGTCATGCCAAAATGGGTAAGAATTGCAATCTTAGGATTTATTTCTTGGATTATGGTAATTGCGTCTTGCAGGCTTAAATGCTCAACCCCTGGCCTTGGTTCATAAAACACAACATTTATAATTATAATATCTGCCTTGTAGAAATCCTTTATGCCTTTAAAATAGAGGGTATCGGTAATTAGCGAAAGTGTGGTTTCATTTAATTTGAACTTTAGCCCATAGGTCTCGACGGTGTGAATCTGTCGCTTGGGTGTTGTGAATTTAATCTTACCAATTTCATATTGAGAATTTTCTTTTAAAATGACAATTTCCTCAGGGAAATTGCGCGCATGTCTTAAAACTACTGCATCAACATCTAAGGCATCTAAAGGGAGAAAAACTCTTCCCCTTTTCTTAAAGCCTCCCCCTGTCATTGCCTCAATCATCACATTAATGTCGTTACTGTGGTCAAGATGTTTGTGGGTTAGAATAATAGCGTCTAATTTGCTGGGGTCAAGTTTGGGACGGCTTAAGGCACACTTAACCAAACTACCAGGCCCAGGATCAATAAGAATATTGCTGCCTGAAAATGAAAGCCAAATACCGCCTGAGGCGCGAAGCTGTTTTATCATCACAAATCTTGCTCCGGCAGTGCCTAAGAATTTTAACCAATTGCCAAGATTTTGTAATCTTTTTTTTTCCGCCATAAATTATCTATCCTTAAGCCAAAGTTGCTTTAATTCTGAGGTTATCTTATCAGATACATAAGATGGCAATTCCAAGGTTTGTTCTAAATCTTTTGACTTATTAATCTTTGCCTTCAATAAAAACTCATTAACAGACATTATTTTAGCACCAGAGCGCCTTACGAAAAATTCAAGCTCCCTATCATTTGTAACTACAACCACATTCTTAGGGAAAGCTACTTTTTCTACAATTCTTTTAATATAAGCGTCTGCGGTCTCACCTTTTGTAAATATAACCTCGGGAATGCTTGAACACAACTTAATATTTATATCTTTTTTTCCGTCAAAAACAATTGTTACTTTATTTTTAAAGCTTCCTTGGGGATGGTAATTTTCAATGAAACTTAAAAGGCCTTCACGACCAGCTTTAAGGGTTGTTGAATTAATAAATTTAGTTTGTTTTACGATATTGTAGCCGTCTAAGATAAAGTGAACAGACATAGATTATCCCGCCTACAATGCCGGAAATTAAAAGGGTAAAAAAATTTATTAAGGATATGCTTAAGGAAATATTTGGGCTAACACCAACCTTGGAAAATAAAAAAATGAAGCTACCATCTCGCACTCCCAAACCGCCAATAGAAATGGGAATTATTGATATAGCGAAAATCAAGGGTACAAAAATAAAAAAGTAGATAAAGTCAATATGGGTATGCAGCGATTTAGCTATAAGGAAAAAACTAAAAATTGATATAAGTTGAGATATGAAAGACAAAAGAATATTGGCAAAGATTACTTTATATTTATGACGATAAACTTTTATTGAATTGTGTAGGTTTTCTAACTTTAGTTTAATACCTTTAAATCTAATAAAAGCTTTAGAAAACTTTGAGAATATAGTCGAATTAAATAAGATCAGAGTAAGAGAAAAAAGACTTAACAAAACGATTGCCAGGATTAATAAAATGGAACTATCGTTTACCAATTTAAAACCAATAAATAGCGAAATTGAGGCAATTATCGCAATAGAAATAAATCCGCTAAGTCTATCTAAAATTACCGAGGCAACAACCTTTGCTCTTTCTTTTGTCTGGCCAAATAAAGCAATGCTTCTTACGATATCGCCGCCTGCAGCAGAGGGTAAGAAAAGATTAAAAAATATGCCGCCACAGAATGCCACTACTATTCTTTTAAAGGGTATTTTAATACCGCAGGCTTTAATCAACATATACCAGCGCAAAAGCAGTAAAAAATTTACAAAAAAGGTAAGCAATAATACAAAGATAAAATAATTTAAATCTGCTTTTTTAATTACCAGTAAGGTTTTAGCGAAGTCGAATTTATAAAATAAAAAGATTATTAAACCCAAACTAAAAGCAATCCTTAAAATTAGGATTGATAAATTTTTAATTCTTCCTTTAAGATGCATTAAGTGTTTTTAAGTTAGCAAACCGTTTTTTAAGTGCCTGCCACTCTTCTATAATTTCGCAAGGTAAATTATCTGAAAAAATCTTGAAAAAATCTTTTTGCTCTTCTAATTCCTGAAGCCATTGTTTTTTATCAATTACTAAAAGCCTCTCTAAGGCTCCTTTTGGCAGTTCTAATCCTGTCAGATCAATATCTTTAGCATATGGAATATAGCCAATAGGAGTCTTCTCTGCCTCTACCTTATTATTACAGCGCTCCAGTATCCACTCCAAGACTCGTAGATTTTCTGAAAATCCTGGCCAAATAAACTTTCCTCTCTCGTTGGTCCTAAACCAATTAACATGAAATATCTTAGGCGGCTTAATCATCTTAGAGCCCATTTGCAGCCAATGCCTAAAATAATCTGCCATGTTGTATCCGCAAAAAGGTAACATTGCCATAGGGTCCCTGCGCACTTCTCCTTGTAAACCAAACTGAGCAGCTGTGCGTTCTGAAGCCATAGTAGCGCCCACATAAACTCCATGCTGCCAACTAAAGCTTTCATAAACCAAAGGCGCTAAATGTGCGCGCCTGCCACCAAAAATTATGGCAGAAATTGGCACTCCGTGATGCTGTTCAAGGCGAAATGAAGCCGTAGGACATTGACTAATAGGAGCTGTGAAACGGCTGTTAGGATGTGCGCCGGGAATGGGTTTACCATTTTCATCCAACATACCGCTCTTCCAAGGAAGGCCTCGCCAATCAATGCCTTCTTTAGGCGCCTCTTCATCACCATCCTCCCACCAAACTGTTCCATCTTTTTTTAAAAGCACATTGGTGTAGATAGAATTTCTTTGAATAGTTTTCATGGCATTAGGATTGGTATGAGAATTTGTTCCCGGAGCTACTCCAAAAAAACCAGTTTCTGGATTAATCGCCCATAAAGAACCATCTGTATCAATACGCATCCAGGCAATATCATCTCCTACAGTCCAAATCTTGTAGCCCTTTTTCTTTAAGCCCTGAGGAAGAACAAGCATTGCTAAGTTGGTTTTTCCGCAGGCACTGGGAAAAGCTGCGGCAATATATTCGATGTGTCCATCGGGCTCCTCAATTCCCATAATTAACATATGTTCAGCCAGCCAACCTTCATCTCTTGCCAAGTAACTGGCAATACGCAGCGACAAACATTTTTTGCCCAAAAGCACATTGCCGCCATATCCAGAACCTACGCTCCAAATAGCATTGTCCTGGGGGAAATGCAAGATTAAACGTTTGTTGATATCTAATTCGGCTTTACTGTGTAAACATTCTGTAAATTTTCCATCTTTACCCAATGGCTCCAATACACTTTTTCCTATGCGAGTCATAATTCTCATATTCAGCACAACATATATGCTGTCTGTAAGTTCAACGCCAACCTTGCTAAATTCTGAGCCAATTGGCCCCATGGAAAACGGCACAACATACATTGTGCGCCCCTTCATAGAGCCAGAAAATATTTCTTTGGCTTTGCTATACGCATCTTTTGGTGACATCCAGTTATTAGTCGGGCCCGCATCTTCTTGTTTTTTTGTACAGATAAAGGTTAGGTGCTCAGTTCGGGCAACATCATTAACTGCCGTGCGATGGTAAACACAGCCGGGAAGTTTCTCTTGGTTTAATTGGATAAGCTCTCCTGTTAAAAAAGCCTCTTTTTCTAAACGTATTTTCTCTTCTTCAGAGCCCTCTATCCAAACTATTCTTTCTGGGCGACACATATTTGCCATTTCTTTAACCCATTCTTTTAATTTTTTATTTTCGGTCATCAATTTACCTTTATTTTTAGAGACTGCTGAAAAAGTATTTTTTAACACGGATTTTCACGGATTTCTTACTGATTTCACGGATTTTTTATCCGTAAAATCCGCTCTTTTATCCGTGTAATCCGTGTCCAAAATGGTTTTTCAACGCTCTGATTTTTACGGTTTAATTTTCCTCTAAATATTTACAACATGCAACAGCTGCAACAGCGCCATCACTGCAGGCAGTAATCACCTGCTGCAGAGGTCTTTTTCTGCAGTCGCCACAGGCAAAAATTCCCAAACAAGAAGTCCGCATTGTCTCATCAGTTAAGATATAGCCTAATTCATCTAAATTAATTATTTCCTTTAAAAATTCTGTATTGGGCGCAACTCCTACAGATACAAAAACTCCTTCTATACTGATTTTTCTTTCAAGCTTAGTTTCAACATCCTGGATAATTATAGATTCTACCCTTTCCTTGCCCTGTATCTGTTTAATTACTGATTTCCAAATTATTTCAATTGATTTATGATTAAGTATTCTTTCTTGGAGTACGGCGGTAGCACGCAACTTATCTCTCCTGTGTATTAGCTTCACAGACTTGGCAAATCTTTTTAAGTAGAGCGCTTCTTCAACTGCTTTATCTCCTCCTCCTACTACCAAGATTTCCTTGTTTTTGTATAATGGCGCATCGCAAATTGCACAATAACTCACACCCCTGCCTCTAAGTTTATCTTCACCAACACAATCTAATTTTTTTGGCTGTGCGCCTGTGGCAATAATTACTGCCTTTGCCTGATATTCTTTATTGTCTTGTGAATTCAATCTAAAACCATTTGCCTTTTCAATTCTTTCAATCTGGTTTAATTCAATTTCGATATCCAAATCTTCTACCTGCTGCACTAATCTTTCAATCAACTCTTTTGTGGTAATGCCTCCTGGAAAACCAGGATAATTCTCAAGGGAATCAGTTAGCATTACCTGACCACCGGGAGATAATTTTTCTAAAACTAAGGTTTTAAGCCTGGCGCGTCCTGCGTAAATTGCCGCAGTTAAACCAGCAGGGCCAGCGCCAATAATCACTAGATCAAACATTCTCTAAACGTCTCCTGCGCCATATAAGAACTACGCACCAAGGGCGCGCTTTGAACACATTTAAACCCTAAAGATAATCCCAGTCCCTTAAATTTATCAAATTCCTCGGGCAATAAAAATCTTTCTACTGGTAAATGATTCTTTGATGGCGCAAGATACTGCCCTATCGTAAGAATGTCGCAATTAACTTGGCGCAAATCCTGCATCAAATCAATTACCTCAACTTCTCTCTCGCCTAAACCAAGCATTATACCTGATTTTGTAAAAATTGATTTATCCATCTGTTTTATTTGGCTTAAAATCTTAAGTGAAAGAGCGTAATTCGCCTTGGGCCTTACCTTTGCATAGAGCCTAAATACAGTTTCAAGATTGTGGCAGATAACATCCGGTTTAGAGCCAATAACCATTCCTAAGCTATCTCTTTTGCCTTGAAAATCAGGAATTAATAACTCTATCTTTTTGCTTGCGTTTAAGTAACTGATTTCTCGAACACAACGTACAAATTGGCTTGCACCACCATCATTCAAATCATCGCGTGTAACTGAAGTTATTGCAACATAGTTTAAATTCAACCTTTGAATTGTTTTGGCTAAGTTAGAGGGTTCCTTAAGATTTAATGCTTGGGGATTACCTTTTTTTACTGCACAAAATCTGCAATTTCTCGTGCAGATATCTCCTAAGATTAGAAATGTTGCTCTTCCCTGCTTAAAACAAAATCCCATATTTGGGCAATGCGCACTCTGACAGACAGTATTTAAGGTTAGGTCTTTAAATAAATTTAACCTTTCCTGATATAATCCATTAGGTAAACCCTGCTTAAACCATGGAGGCAGTCTATTCATTTTGAGAGTGCAGTTTTTATCTGAAGCTTGCTTGCCTTTTTAATTGTTTTATTTTTTTTCTCAACATTAATCTTTGCCGCCAACCTGCATAGTCAATAATTAATTTGCCATTTAAATGGTCAATTTCATGCTGTAGGGCGCGGGACAAAATGTCAACTGCCTCAAACTTAATTACACAGTTATCTTTATCTAAACATTCCACAACTATTTTTTTGGGGCGCCGTACTTTAATAATTATCCCAGGAATACTTAAACACCCCTCCTCGAGTGTGTCAACACCTTCCTTCTTAATAATTTTGGGATTAGCTAACATCATTACACCATGGCCAATATCTAAAACCAACATTTGCTTATCAATGCCTATTTGATTTGCCGCAATACCAATACCCTCTGCCTTGTGCATAATCCTAGCCATTTCTTCAAAGATTTTGCGTTCAGTCTCTGAGATATATTTTAGAGGTTTGGCTTTCCTACGAAGTATAGGCTCGCCTAAAATCTTAATCTCTGGGATGATTTTTACTATTGACATAAACAACCTTTGTTTTTATGGTTTTCAATTCCTTGCTATCTACTAAGCAATAACAAAGTATCACCAACTCATCACCTACGCAACCACTGCGAGCTGCTGGCCCATTTAAACAAATAACACCGCTTCCTTTTTTCCCTTCGATTGCATATGTCTCAACCCTTGAGCCATTATTTAAATTTAATAGCTCAACCTTTTCTCCGGGAGTAATATTTGCTTTCTCTAAGAGCAGCTTGTCAATTGTAACTGAGCCTTCATAAAAAAGCTCTACATTGGTAACCTTTGCCTTGGCAATTTTAGATTTACAGAAAGTATGTAGCATTTGTAAATAACTCCTTTAATGAGCACGTGACTTACGAACACAACAGTGTGAGTAAGTCACTGTGCGAATTGGACCCAGCACTAATTTTTGAAAAAGAGCTTTTTTAAAAATAAAAGGGGAATCTAATAACTAATCCAACAATTTTGAATAACGCACTATTACAAAAATTAGTGCTGGGTCAAATTCAGACAGAGACTTACGTTCGCTATCGCTCCGTAAGTCTCGTCTTCATTTGACTTAATAATGAAAATGTCTGTTTTGCAATCATTAATTCCTCGTTAGTAGTAATAACTAAAACCTTTGGCTTCTTTTTTAAATTATCGAATAATTGAAAACAAATGTTTTTGCGAATTTGACTTTGGTTTTCTCCGATCCCAGCAGTAAAAACAAGGGCATCAATTTTACCTAAAATAGTTAGATATGCTCCGATATATTTTCTAATACGATAGATAAAAATTTTTATAGCCAACCTCGCGCGGCTATTTCCATTTTTTGCTGCTTTACGAATTCTTCTCATATCATTACTTATGCCAGAAATTCCCAAAAGCCCACTCTCTTTGTTTAAAAGCTGATCAATTCTTTCTGGGCTAAAATTCATCCGACGCTGTAGATATGTTACAATCGCAGGGTCTAAATCACCGCATCGGGTTCCCATCAACAAACCCTCTAAAGGCGTAAAACCCATACTTGTATCCACTGACTTTCCGTTTTCTACAGCAGTAATACTACAGCCATTACCCAAATGGCAGGTAATAAGTGAAACTTTATTAAGCGGTTTATTTAATATTTTTGCTGCCTCTTTTGTTACATATTCATGGCTGGTGCCATGAAAACCATATTTTCTAATGCCTAAATTATTATAAAACTTGTAAGGCAAACCATAAAGATAGGCAAAATCTGGAATGGTCTGGTGAAAGGCTGTATCAAACACTGCCACCTGAGGTATGCCTTTCATAAACTTTAAACAAGCAAGTATGCCAGATAAATTCGCAGGATTATGCAAAGGAGCTATCTTGCAATAACTTCCAATCCTTTTTATGACCTGCTTATTAATTAAACAGGGCTTCTGAAACCTCTCGCCGCCTTGCACCACCCTGTGTCCCACAGCCTGAATATTTTGAATTTTTTTAAGAATTAATATTATGCCCTGTTCATGATTTTTTATTTTGGAAGCCTTTTCGCCAATTTGCTCAATCATTCCCTTGAATAATAATTTTTGTGATGGCATATCAAATAATTGATATTTAATAGAAGAACTTCCAGAATTTAAAACTAATACTTTCATCTATTTCATCTGTGTTAATGTAACTTACTTAAATTTGAAACACGAAATACTAATTTCGAAACAAATCCGAATTAACTTTAAACTCTAAACACTAAACTCTAAATCCTAAACAATTTCAAAACACAAAACTCAAAATACAAAACTTGTTTTGGGTTTGGGAAATTTGGGTTTTGGGTTTGTTTAGAGTTTAGGGTTTGGGATTTAGGGTTTAACATTTAAATTTTCAGTAATTAGAGAATTGTTTCGGATTTCGATATTCGGATTTCGGATTTAAACAGATATTTTTCATTTTAAGTTAACAGTGTGTCTTTATTTTCTATATTGTGCCCTAACAGCTGTAACAGCTACACAATCAATAATTTCCTCTACATTGCAACCGCGGGATAGATCACTGCAGGGAAAATTTAAACCCTGTAGCAAAGGCCCGATTGCTCTTGCCTTTGCTAAGCGGTTAACTAACTTATAAGAAATATTGCCTGAATCTAAATTAGGAAAAATCAAGATATTTGCTTCTCCGGCAAATTGCCCTTGTGGGTCTTTAATTTTGGCTACCTCTGGTACTATAGCACTATCTACCTGTAGTTCTCCGTCGATAATTAAATCTGGCCTCTGATTTTTAACTAATTGAGTGGCCTCTCTGACCTTGTCAACTGCCTCACCCTTGGCAGAACCCTTTGTAGAATAACTTAACATTGCTATGCGGGGAGTAAATTCTAATACCTCTTTGGTTAATTCTGCTGTGGCAATGGCAATATTGGCAAGCTCCTTTGCTGTAGGATTAGGCACAATGCCACAATCGGCAAATACAAACACACCCTCCGCTCCCAAAGAACAATTTGGTACAACCATAATAAAACAACTTGAAACTGTGGCTATGTCTGGATTAACCCCTAAACAATATATGGCACAACGAGCAACATCTGGGGTTGACAGGCTCGCCCCTGCAACAAATCCGTCTGCCTCACGATTTCTTACCATCATTGCCCCATAATAAAGCGGCTTAGAAACTTGCAATTGGGCATCTGCCAAAGAAACGCCCTTATGCTTTCTTAATTCGTAAAATTCTTGGCCATAAATTTTTAATTTCTCTGGTTTTAAATCTTTCTCATTTAATAAAATTACTTTTGCTAATCCCTTTGCAGAGATTTCTTTGGCTGCTTGCTTGACCCTTGCCTCATCGCCCTCTGGCAAAACAATGGTTTTTAATTCTGACTTTGCTTTTTTGTGTATCTTTTTAATTAACTCTTGCATTTTTATAAACCTTTATAAATCTTATCAATATCCACGAACTCTCTAACCATATTTACAACAGTCTTAATTTTATCTTTATCATCCGGCCTAATCTTGACATTTAAGTCTCCAATTAAACCGGCAACCGTATAGGTATCCTGTTTGGCTAAGATAAAGGGAATGTCTGAGTAACTAATAATTTCATTAATTGTAGGATGTGGTACTATGCCTCCAGTTAAGATTACTCCAGAAATTGTTAAATCTTTTTCTTTAGTAAAACGAAGATTTAATATGGTCATGATAATATCTTCTCTATCACCCGGAGTAATCACTAAACTTCCTGACTTAATGTAATTTAATGCATCGTGTGGCTGCATAGCTGCAACCACAATGTTGGTTACCTTATTAGAAAGCATCTCACTTTTGCCGGATAAAAGTTTAAAATCAGTTTCTTCTAATATATGAGAAATTGTCGGTGCAGTTAATAACGGATAATATGGAATAACTCCTAAAACTTCTATGCCAAATCTTTTAAGGCCCTTCTTTACCAATTCCGAAACCTTTTCAAACTTTTCAGGCATTACCTTATTAATTATAACTCCTAACAATTCTACACCCTCTTGTTTAAAGAGAGCCCTGTTTAAAAGTATCTCATCAATTGGCCGTCCCACCCCGCCAGAAGAAATCAAAATCACCTGGGAGTCTAATTGCTTAGCAACAGTGGCATTGGAATGGTCAAAAACACTGCCAACACCCGCGTGGCCGGTTCCCTCAATAATTACCAAATCTTTATCAAGGGAAATCTTCTTAAAAGACTCCTCTATCTTATGAGAAATTTTCTCTTTCTCAGGATTAAGGATGTATTTTTCTGTAAAACCCCTTTCTACTGCAATTGGGCTCATGTCCTTTATGCCGCACTTTATGTTGCAAGGCTCAAACACCTTTTCAATTAATACAGAATCCTCATCTACCTTTTGACCTTCTTCTTCAAGATATCTTTGGCCAATGGGTTTAATAAATCCAATATTCGAGAATCTTTCTTTAAAATTATAAATTAAACCCAATGCCACGGTAGTTTTGCCGTCATTCTGGCAGGTTGCTGCAATAAATATTCTTTTTGGTTTCATAGGTTCTCATTAATCTTGGACTTGAGTTGCGCTTTACTTAAAAGTCCGATTATCTGGTCAACTGCCTTTCCAGCCTTAAAAATAATCAAAGTAGGAATGGACATTATGCCATACCTGCTTGCAATATTTGGCTCTTCATCCACATTAACCTTGGCTATCTTAATTTTACCAGCATATTCTTGGGAAAGCTCGTCAATTATAGGAGCAATCCTCTTGCAAGGCCCACACCATTGTGCCCAAAAATCTACTAATACCGGAAGGTTGGACTTTATTACTTCTTCATTAAAAGTTTTTTCTGACAAATGCACTAAACTCATATCTTAATTTCTCCTTTATTGAGTTCCCACTAATTTCTTTCTTAAATATTATAAAAGCAGCTTGTATAGGAAAGTATTTTGTGGATTATAAATTTTGGGTTAGATTTATATACTTGGCTTAAATCGTAAGGCCTCTATATTCTTTAGTTGTTAAGTCTTTGCCGCTGACCTAATAATGTCAACAAAGACAAATAACCCAATTAGCGTTAAGATAGTGGCGATAAACAAAAAAGCACTCACACGTTTAGAACCACCCAAGATTTGGTCGTAAAGAAGATAGAAGGAAATTAAAACTGGAAGCGTGGAAACTACAGCAAACCCTAACATCAACTTACGACGCATATTCAGATTTGTTATGGATATAATTTTGGAAATTTTTTTATCCATCATGCCTCCTTTCAATGAGCGCATGACTTACGGAACACGAGGTGTGACGTAAGTCATTTGCGCGAATTAAACCCTTGACAATTTTTGAGTTAAGGGTTATTTTCAGCATCCACCCGCATTTCAAAAATTGTCAAGGGTAAGTTCTGACAAATAACTTATGTCGCTCGAAGGGCTCCATAAGTTATGTCCTCACTTAAATTATACCAAAAAACTTTTAAAGGGCAAGATAATTGCTTAAGCTTTTTGGCTGGCTAATTAAATTGATAATTGAGACCGTTGAATTTTTTCAACACTCTCATTTTTGTAAAATATACTTATTTTGATTTAATGGCAACAACCTTAATAAAATCGGCAGCATCCTCTATTTTATCCGTAACGCCTTCCATATATTCAGCCAATTGATAAGAAAGTAAAAGCGTGGGTGCATCTAATTTTGCTTCAATTATTGACTCAATCAATACCTTTTTCTGGTCGTCAGCCTTGGTTTCATAAGCATCAACCTCATTACAATCTGCTATTGCCTGCTTGAGCTCATTTTTCATAACCGACTGTATGCCATCCTTTAATTTAGAAATAGAACTAAAAATTATGTCTACAGCTATGGAAAGTTCATCTAAGATTGGCTGAGGAAGTTTTTCCTTTATAAAATCCAAGATTCTGGCTGCGCCATTAGTCCAATCAGCAATCCTATCCAAAGATTTAACAAAATGCATCAAATCTTCTCTATCAGGCGGAACAAGCAGTCCTTCAGACAATTCATCAACCATCTTTGACCTGAATTCGTCGGCTTGTCGTTCACAAACTCGAACTTTCTCTATCGCTTCTGTTTTCGCTTGTATATCTCCTGATATATACGCCAAAACTGCCTTCTTAAACCATTCCACAGTTTGGTAGGTAACTTCCACATGTTTTTTTGCATCTTCTAAAACAAGCTCTTCCTGTTTCATACCTAACCAACCCAATATATTTCTGGATTCTTTCATTTTAATCTCCTTCCCTTTCTTATTTGATAAACAACCTCAATAATTTAATAGTTAAAAATGACATTGCGCCGCTGGCAAAGGGTGTCAGGCTCCAAGCAAAAACAATTTCCCTGACCATTTTTTTGTTTACCATTCTAATGCCCTTAACTAAACCTACTCCCACAACTGCGCCCACAATTGAATGGCTGGTTGAAACTGGTATACCAAATATCGTGTATAAATGCACATTTAAACCACTCGACAACTCAGCCACAATTGCCATTAGGGGCGCTAAACGAGTAATACCAAACCCGACCGTCTGAATAACTTTTCGACCAAAAGTTATGATGCCAATTATAATGGCGATAGAACCAAAAACCGCAGCTTGATTTGGAGTCAATATCTTAGCGCCTGTAATTACTCCTGTGGCATTTGCCACATCATTTGCTCCCCAAGTAAAAGCTAAATAAATGCTCGTGGCGAATATAAAAAATATTATAACCGCATCATTGAATCTCCGGGGAACTACATAATAAAAGATTCTTCTAAAAGGCTTATATAAAATATAAGAAATTATCCCTGAGCCAATCGGTGTAAGGACCCAGCAAATAAAAATATCTAAGAGTTTCTTCCAGATTACCGGTGCGCCAATTGCTAAGCCAGCTCCTGCCACAGCACCGACTATTGAATGGCTCGTTGAAACTGGCAAACCCCTAAGCGTAGCAACAAGTACCCATGTACCTGCGCCAAAACAGGCAGCCAGTGCCACTAAAATACCTATATTGGGATCTAACTTATCTAAAGGAACAATGCCTTTGCCAACTGTCTTGATTACCCTTGAACCCAAAAGCACTGCGCCTAAAAAACTAAAAATACAGGTTATAATTATCCCCTGACTAACGGTCATCTTGCCTGAACCAATATCTGCACCAACGCAATTTGCCGCATCATTTGCGCCAATGGCCCAGCCAATATATCCGGCCATAATCAAGGTCAGAACTATTAGCACTATACCCATTTATTATGAATTGAAGGAAGTGATAGAATTTGCTTTTTTATGGTAGCTTATCTAAAAGTGCGTTAATCTTATCAGCTAGTTCAGAGAGATAATCTCCCTTTCTAAAGCGGATGTGCGCCCTGGTTTTTCCTTCTATCCTCTCGTCTAATTCCCGATACAGCCTGCTTAAAGGTCCAGCAAATTTATACGAAACATAGTATGCCCACCAGAAGGTGATAAGCAGAGAAAAAGGCACACAGATTAAAATAATAATAATAACTTTTTTTGCAGAAGGAATAAGGCTATACGCTATTGCTTCGGGAAAGACCAATTCATTGGCAATAATATTAAAAATCAAATAATAAAGGCAAGCACAGGTTAAGACAACAGGAATAAGAACCGAAAGGAAAACCAATAAAAGAATTCTTTTTTGAAATTTGTTACAGATAAAAAATTGTCTCTTATTATTCTTTTTCATTTTTTCCATACCCCACTTTTATTTCACTGTAATTTGCCTCTGCGCTGCTATTGGTGTTATCGGCATCGGTCATTATTGCAATAGCACTCACTTTTTGTCGAATGGGCCTGCCAAAAGCGGCTTCAAAATCTTGTGCGATATTGCGCTCAACAAACACCCATTTACCCAAATTTGAACTGCCAGATTCTGTAATAATTAATTTTATATTTCTAAAATAAGGGCTGGTTAAGATTTTACCTTTTGGCTGTGTTTGGTCCCAAACATATTCCAGGCATTTTGTGTTCATAAAATAAAAAGCAGGAAAAATTACATAAAATCTAGCGGCATAATCATCCCTCTCAATCCAACCCTTAGAGGATTTAGCAGCCAAATTTTTAGCGGGGAATTGATTAACCTGCCATTTCCAGCTTATCATCGGATACTTCCTGGGGTCGAAGGTAATTCTATAAAATATCCCTGAGGCGGCTTTTTCGCTTTTTGCCAAAAGATACCCTTTTCCCCTTTGCGACTTAACCACATATAACACCTTACCCTTAAATATCTTCTCCTGCCATTCATCCAAAGCATTTTCTTTATTAAAAGGAAACCACTTTGGAAGCTTAAGGCAATAACCAAGATTATAAATCAATAACACAAACGACAAAATTATAATTGAGGAAATTAAAACTCGTTTCATTCTTAACCAAATGGGTATTCAATCATAAAATAGCATACCATATCTTAAAACTCAAGAATTTTTAAAAGGAAAATAATTAAAGAAAAAGCTCATTATTCTACAATATCACCAACTACTGGCTCAATTTTAATACCAACTCTATCTAAATATTTTCTTGCCTTATCCAAATCTTCTTTTGTTCCACTTAACTCTAAAGTAACCTCTCCGATAGTTTCTGTAATACTTGCCCTTCTGATATTTGGCATAACATTATACCTCTTTGCCATTGTATAAATTACTGGTTGTTTAATCTGCTTTTGTGGAAAAACTAAATGCATAATCTGCTTTGCCATTTTATTCTACTCCTTTCGTCTTCATTTGACAGAACTCTTCGTAATCTATCAATTTTTTGATTGTAGGTTGCTCTCCGCAAACTGGACATTTGGGGTCCTTAGTGACCCTTACTTGTCTAAAGCTTGAGTCTAAGCCATTAAATATTAAAAGCCTGCCAGTTAAAAGATCTCCTATGCCTAAAATATATTTTAGGACTTCACTTGCTTGAATTGTGCCCATTATGCCAGCTACCACGCCTAAAATACCGGCCTCCTGACAACTCGGTACAAGCCCGGGTGCAGGGGGCTCTGGAAATAGGCATCGGTAACAGGCACTTACCTTCGGAATAATTGTTATTGCCTGGCCATCAAACCTAAATATACCAGCATGCGATAAAGGCTTTTTTGAAAGAACGCATGCATCATTCACTAAATATCTCGTGGGAAAGTTATCTGAACCATCCACAACTATATCATAGTCCTTAATAATATCTAAAATATTCTCTGAGGTAAGTCTAAGTTTATAGGAAACTATCTTTACATCTGGATTTATAGCACTTAGCCTTTCTTTTGCAGATTCTACTTTGGGCTTACCTACCTCCTTAGTAGAATGAACAATCTGTCTTTGCAGATTATTTAACTCTACATTGTCTGAATCTACAATCCCAATCTTACCAATGCCAGCAGAGGCAAGATAAAGAGAGCTCGGAGAGCCTAAGCCTCCTGCGCCAATTACTAAAACTTTGGCTTTTAAGAGTTTTTCTTGTCCTTTTCCGCCAATGTTTGGCAAGATTATTTGGCGACTGTAACGTTCTATTTGGTCATCCCGTAAATTCATAACGCACCACCGGCAATTGCCGGTATAATAGAAACCTCATCTCCATCTTTAAGAGGCGTTTTATCCTTCTTTAGGAAACGGATGTCTTCTTCATTCACATAAATATTTATAAACCTTCTTAAAACTCCTTTTTCGTCACAAATTCTTTGCTTTATCCCAGGAAAATTGTTTTCTAAATCTTCGATTAATTCTCGAATATCTTTAGCCTCTACTTGCACTTCAGACTTATCCTGGGTTAACTTCTGCAATGGTGTTGGTATTCTTACTTTTATAGACATCTTTCGCCTCCGATTTGCTATAGTTTCTATTAGTAGGCAAATCGTCCCGAGCCTCTAAATTTTATTTATCTAAAAGCGAGGGACGCTTTCTTCAAACGACGCTAGATTCGGCTTTATTTTTATAGGAGAGCCGATTCTTCCTGTTAGAGCTTCTTGAGTTTTTAAGCCATTGCCGGTTATACAAACCACAATAGATTCATCTTTAGGAATTTTTCTCTGCTTAATTAATTTCTGCGTAACGCCTAAAGTAACTCCTCCTGCTGTCTCAGTAAATATCCCTTCAGTTTTAGCCAATAATTTTATTGCCTGCACAATCTCATCATCAGATACATCTTCAGCAAAGCCTTTGGATTTTTTAACTGTTGCCACTGCATAAACTCCGTCTGCAGGATTACCGATAGCTAAGGATTTGGCAATTGTGTTTGGCTTAACTGGCTTAATTACATCAGAATTTTCTTTAAATGCAGTTATAATTGGGGCGCACCCAGTGGCTTGGGCTGCATGAATTTTTGTATCGCATCTATCGATAAAACCCAATTTATGAAATTCTTTTAAGCCCTTCCAGATTTTGGTAATCAGTGAGCCGCCTGCGCAAGGAACAACAATATGCTTCGGCGGTTGAAAATTGAGTTGTTCAGCAATTTCATAAGCGTAGGTCTTTGAGCCTTCGGCATAATAAGGCCTTATATTTATATTCACAAATGCCCATTTGTAAATTGTAGCGATTTCCGAACAAAGCCGGTTTACCTGGTCATAATTCCCTTCCACTGCCACTAAAATTGGATTATAAATAAGGGTTCCCACGATTTTGCCTAATTCTAAATCTGCGGGAATAAATATATACCTTTTAAGATTTGCCTTTGCACTCTGAGCTGCCACAGAATTAGCCAGATTGCCAGTAGAAGCACAGGCAACTGTATCAAAACCAAACTCCTTTGCCTTGGAAAGCGCAACTGCCACCACCCTATCTTTAAAGGAAAGTGTAGGATGATTTACTGAATCATCTTTGATATAAAGCTCCTTTACTCCCAAAGCCTTTTCTAAATTCTTAGCGCGAATTAAAGGCGTGAATCCTGAATCCAAGCCATCTGTAGGCTTGCCATCTATGGGCAGAAGCTCTCGATACCGCCACATATTTTTTGGCCTCTTAGCTATCACTTTGGGATTGAGAACCTTTTTTATCTTGGCATAATCATAATCAACCTCTAAAGGCCCAAAGCAATATTCGCAAACATATAAAGCCTCTTTAGGGTAAACCCGTGCGCATTCCCTACATTTTAATCCTTTGATGAAACTCATTAATTCACCCCTTCTTTAAGCGCTCTTCTCTACCACAACCTTATAAAAACCATTTAGTTTTTCTATCCTTAGAATTTTATGGCCGTCAGATTCCAAGCTTTTTGGAACATTATTTATCGGCTCTCCCTCATCAAGGAATATTTCAATGATATCACCTATTTCTTGATTTTCCAAAAATAATTTTGCCTTGACATAGTTTATTGGACAGGGCGTTCCCTTTAAATCCAAAACATTGCTTGGCTTATCTATTCTTACTTGCTGAATTTGTTTGGGAAAATTAAAAGTAGAATCCATGCTTCTGTAAAGCTGTTTTATATGCTCAAGGAATGCTTTTGCATAAAGAAACCTTTCTTTTCTTTCTTCTATACTTAAATTATCTGCGATACTGCGAAAAAACTCTCCAATATTAGAGTAGCTATCAGAAGCAATTTTTTCTTCAATAAATTTTTTTGCAAATTCAGTAAATGCCTCTTCTTCATTTTTAGGGTCAGTTCCTTTTACCACCAACAGGGCGCGGCTGGCTAAAAATAATGCCTTCTTAATAGTTTGGGAGTGATAATCTTCTTTTTCTGCCTGGTCTAAAGCAATTTTCGCTTCTGTTAAATCAGATTCAATCATATCCAAAACACCTGCTCCGCATTCTCCGGGCCCTAAACCATCTAAAGAGAACTCTTCGCTCTTACCCCAATCAATATAAAAATCTTTATTTTGGGCATATGTTGGCACATAAGAGTATTTGCCTATAATTTCCTTGGCTAAAAACTCTGCCCTTTCTTCAATGTATCTATAAATATCTGTATCCTCGTGTATATCTTCATTTATTTTTGCTAAAAAATCTTTTAAAAATAAAGGAATATTTCTTGCAGGTATCAAAATTTCTGTGTCCTTGGCTAATTTGGAATTCTTAAGGCCCAATCTTCCCCCTAAAAGAAGTTTATAAAATGGGGCAATGCGGCCCAAAATCCTTCGGGCAACCCCGTGCAAAGAAATATTTCCTATGGGGTGCTGGCCGCAGGCGTTGGGACAGCCGTTTATTTTTATCTTTAACTTTCCGAATATATTAGTTTGAATAAAATTTCTTTTAACCAGAAACTCAATTTCCTTGGCTAAGCCCGGAGAATTGCATAAACCTAAGTTACAGGTTAATGAGCCCTTACAAGCCACAACATCAAGCAGGGTTTCTGGACATAAAAAATCATCGAGTATATTTTTTATCCTGCCATAAAAATTGTATAAATCTTTTTTTCTTAGATTACAAACAAATAAATTCTGTTCCTGAGAAGTCCTAAATTCTATTTCTTTAAACTCATTGGCTAAATCACTAATAGAGGCTGCCTTTTCACTTTCTAAATCTCCTCGGGGAATTCTTAATTTCACAAGCATTAAACCTCTTTGTTTCTGCTCTTGGCAGTTGTAATCTAAAAACTTTTTATAATCGTTATCCGAAACTTCAGGTAGCTCTTCTTCTGTTGCCTCTGGATAAGAGAATTTTTCTTTTCTTAAAGATATGTATTCAGAATTTTTTATTTCTTTTAATTCTTTATTGTAATATTCCTTAAATAATTCAAAACCTATATCCTCAATTAAGAATCTTAAACGATTGTGGTGTTTATTCCTCCTGTCTCCATATTTATAAAAAACATTTTGTATGGCAACGATAACATTTCCTAAATCATCTCTTTTGATAAAATCTTCTATTTGCTTTCCTAAACTGGACTTAGCCCCCATGCCGCCGCCTACAAATACCTGATAACCTAAAACTCCCTCATTTTTTAAAGCAAATAAACCTATATCATTAACTAAACATCCTGCGCAATCCTCTTGGCAACCGGAAAAAGCAATCTTAAATTTTCTGGGCAGATTATAAGAAATATCGCGGGATAAAAGATATTCGCTTAGCGAAATTGCATCCTCTCTTACATCAAAAACTTGCCTTTCGCAGATGCCTGCTAATGGACAGCTGGTAATATTTCTTACGGTATTACCTCCTCCGCCTCGAGAGGAAAGCTCGTAATCTTTTAAGTATTGATGGATTTTGATAATATTTTCTAATTTGACTTCGTGAATTTGGATATCTTGGCGTGTAGTTAGATGAAGCATCCCATTGCCATAATTTTGGCTACATAAGGCTATGCCTTTAAGTTGTTGGGCGGTTAATACGCCCGCCGGAATCCTGATTCTCGCCATAAAAATTTTACCACCCCGATGGCTGTAATTGCCCCAAGGCACACGCACACCTGCAAATCTTGCCCAAGACATCTTGCCATCCATAAATTCCTTTATGGATTTTTCGTAGTCACTTATCTGTTCTTTTATCTGAATAGGTAATTTAAACATGTTTAATGAGACCCAAACTTACGGAACGTTAGTGAACGTAAGTTTGCTGGTCGAATTAAACCCAGCACTAATTTTTGTAATAGTGCAGTGTTCAAAAATATCTGGTTACTGACTGAATTTACCATTTGTTTCTAATAAAGTGCTCTTTCAAAAATTAGTGCTGGGTAAGTTCGGACAAATAAGTTATGTCGCAGATTTAAGAATTATAGCTCCATAACTTATGTCCTCACTTACGCCTCAAAATATTGTTGCATAGAAAAATATCTCTCTCCTGTGTCAGGCAATACCACAACCACTGTTTTTCCCTTTCCTAAATCACGAGCCACATTTAATGCTGCCCAAGTAGCTGCGCCGCTAGAAACGCCCACGAATAATCCTTCCTCCTGAGCCAGTCTTTTTGAAGTCTTAAAGGCATCATTATCATCTACCTGAATTATTCTATCGATGATTTTTTTATTTAAGATTTCGGGAACAAAGCCAGCGCCGATACCTTGTATTTTATGTGGGCCGGCTTGCTTTCCAGATAAAACTGCGCTATTCTTTGGTTCAACAGCAATTACTTTAATCTTATCGTTATACTTCTTTAAAACCTCGCCTACGCCTGTAATTGTTCCACCCGTTCCCACCCCTGCCACAAAGGCATCTAAATTGCCATTAGTTGCCTGTAAAATCTCTTGGGCAGTAGTTTTGCGATGAATTTCAGGGTTGGCAGGATTTTTAAACTGCTGCGGCATAAAGCTATTGGGAATTTTTTTAAGCAGTTCCTCTGCCTTTTTAATTGCCCCACTCATACCTTCAATGCCAGAAGTAAGTATCACCTCTGCACCATATGATTTAATGATATAAATTCTTTCCAAGCTCATTGTTTCTGGCATTGTAAGAATGCATTTATAACCCTTAATCGCTGAAATCATACTTAAGCCAATGCCTGTGTTGCCACTGGTTGGTTCGATAATGGTTGAACCTCTTTTAAGCAAACCCTTTTTTTCCGCATCCTCAATCATAGAAAAACAAATCCGATCCTTTACACTTCCGCCTGGATTAAAGTTCTCTAATTTAGCTAAGATTTCTGACATAGATGGCTCCACAATGCGATTAAGTTTAACTATTGGTGTTTGACCAATTAATTCGGAAACATCCTTGGCAATCTTATTTGAAAAAGGCATCCCACCTCCCATATAATAAACAAATTCTAATCTGTCATTTGTCTTAAGGATAACATCAGCATATTTATTTTTTTCTATGATATTATCATTTAATTCTACAGTCACAACCTCTGGTCTAATATTTTTAGCCAAGATAAGTTTAGCGATAGTTATATCTTCTTGAATTTGTTCTTTTTTACCGTTTAAAGAAATATTTATCATCTTGCCATCCTCCTAAATGTTTTATCAACTGCCTTTAAAGTTTTCTCTATATCTCTTGGGGTGTGTGCGGTTGAAACAAAGTTTGCCTCAAAAGGGGAGGGCGAAAAATAAATCCCCTGTTTTAACAATCCCTGATAAAAACTTTTAAACAAACCAATATTTTGAGTCTTAGCTATATTATAATCCATTACCTCTTTTTCTGCAAAAAATAAACTAAACATCGAGCCTATAAAATTTATTTTCAGTTTAATGCCGTATTTTGTTGACCTTTGTTTAATGCCTTCGCATAAATATCTGGTTAAGCATTCTAAAGAATTATAATAATTATTTTTGGATAATATTTTTAAGGTATTAAGCCCAGCACTTACAGTTAAAGGATTACCAGAAAATGTGCCTGCCTGATAAACCTTTCCCTCCGGAGCTAACAATTGCATAATTTCCTTTCTGCCGCCAAAGGCTCCTACAGGCAAACCTCCGCCAATTATTTTACCTAAACAAGTCAAATCTGGTTTTATCTTAAATAATTTTTGAGCCCCACCAAAGATAAGTCTAAAGCCAGTAATCACTTCATCAAAGATTAATACAATATTAAATTCTTTAGATAACTTCTCTAAACTTCTCAAAAAATCATTTTGCGCTAATACCACACCCATATTTGCTGCCACTGGTTCAACGATTATTGCTGCAATATTATTTTTGTTGTGTTTAATTAATTCTTTAACTTTTCTTATATCATTAAATTCCGCAACCAATGTTTGTTCTTTAAACGCCAAGGGCACACCCGGGCAATCTAAAAGATAATCTGCATGTCCATGGTAGGAACCTGCAAATTTTATAATCTTATCTTTTTTAGTAAATGCGCGAGCAAGCCTTATAGCAGACATAACCGCTTCAGTGCCAGAATTGGTTAATCTAATTCTTTCTATCGAAGGAATCGCCTTACTAATAAATTGCGCTAATTTTGTTTCTAATTTTGTAGGCAGACTAAAACTTGTACCTCCCACACTTACCCTATTTAGTTCTTTTATTACCTTGGGATGTGCGTGTCCTAAAATCAAAGCTCCAAAACTTTGACAATAATCTATAAATCCCAGACCATCCTCACTATAAATCTTTGTTCCAAGAGCTGATTTGATAAAAATAGGTTCAACATTCACAGCGCGTAACGCCCTTATCGGACTATTTACACCGCCAGCGATGTATCTTTTTGCTTGTCTAAATAACTCTTTATTTAATGCCTCAACCATTTTGCCACTTCTTTTGCATGATAAGTAATAATCAAATCTGCTCCTGCCCTTTTTATACCTGTAAGAATTTCTAATACCAAATTTTTCTCTATTTCTGTTCTCTGTTCTCTGTTCTCTGGTTTCTTGCAATATGCCTTAACCATTGCAAATTCAGCACTCACATTATATGCGGCAAGAGGAATATTAAATTTCTGTTTTGCACGATAAATAATATCTAAATAGGCCAATGCTGGCTTAACCATAACAATATCCGCGCCTTCTTGGATATCCTGCTCTATTTCTCTTAAGGCTTCATCAGAGTTTCTACAATCCATCTGATAACTTTTTCTATCGCTAAACTGTGGACGAGAATCCAGCACCTCTCTAAATGGTCCATAAAAATTCGAGGCATATTTTGCAGAGTACGCTAAAATTCCTGTATTTTGAAAACCATTTTTATCCAGAGCTTGTCTTATGGCCTTTACCTGCCCATCCATCATTGCCGAGGGTGCTACAAAATCACAACCTGCCTCTGTATGAGACAAAGCAATCTTTGATAATATTTCTAAAGTTTTGTCATTATCAAGAATAAAATTTTGCGTTTTTGCGAAAATTTTGCGTTTTTGCGGCGTAACAATTCCACAATGCCCATGTGTTGTATAACCGCATAAACAAACATCAGTTATTACAACTAAATCTTTTATCTGTTTTTTAATTGCTCTTATTGCCTTTTGAACAATACCATTTTCTAAATAAGCTTCTTTACCTAAAAAATCTTTTCTCTGGGCAATGCCAAAAAGTAATATTGCATTTATGCCTAATTTTTTTGCCTCCTCAAGGTCTTTAAGAAGATTATCAATTGTGAAACGAAACACTCCCGGCATTGACTTAATATCTTGCTTTTTATTTCTGCCTTCAATGATAAAATAAGGTAAAATTAAATCTTTGATGGAAAGCCTTGTCTGGACCAACAACTCTCTTACTGAATTATTCTTCCTTAATCTTCTTAATCTAATAATCGGCATCTTTAATGAGCACTCAATTTACGAAACATAGTGAACGTAAATTGGTTGTGCGAATTAAACCCAGCACTAATTTTCTGCTTTGAATGACTTCTCTGAAAAATTAGTGCTGGGTCAAGCTCAGTCAGCAAACTTATGTCAGCTTTGCTTCCATAAGTTTGGACTTCGCTTGACTTCCTTTAAAGTTACATCGCCTATACAACTAACTTTGATTCCTTTGGGAATTCTACCATATCTTTTTTTAAAATTTCTAACTGTCGATGGGCTAGTAAACATAATTTCATTAAAAAATTCTAAGTCTAAATCTGGTAGATTTTTGGGCATTACATTTTTATAGGCAAAACTTGTAGTTACCGCAGCTTCTAAATTCTTAAGTTGTTGTGTCAAACCTTTATCAGAAATATCGCTGCGCGGTAAAAATATTTTTCTTGCCTTTAACTCTAATTTCTGGAATTCTTCTAGCAAGCCTTCTGATGACTCTTTCTGGGGAACCAAATCAGCAAGTATTCCAAAATCTAAAAGCCGGTTTGCAGTTGAAGCGCCAATTACGGCAATCTTAATTCCATTAAGTATCCTTAAATCTAATTCTAAATATTTTAATCTCTTAAAAAAATATTCTACTCCATAACGGCTGGCAAAAACTATCCAATCGAATTCTTTAATTCTTTTTAGATAACTGTCGAATTCCTGATAATCTTCTATCGGCTTTATCTCAATTAAAGGAAGGTGAAAATATGTTCCTTTTGTAAAAAACCTTTCAGAAGACAAACCAGTAAATAAAATTCGCCTGCTCTTTCTTAACCAGTTAAATTGCTTTTCTAATTTTACAACCTCTCCCACAATAATTATGGCAGGAGGCTTTATTTTATGTTTCTTTGCTTTTAGCAAAATATCTTCTAAGCTGCCAATTAAAATCTTTTGTGTGGGTAAGCTGGCATCCTGAATTATGGCAACAGGCGTATCATGGCCCTTACCAAATTTAAGCAAGTGTTTGACTATTTTAGAAAGATTTTCCACTGCCATATATAAGACTATTGTGCCGCAGCCAGAAATTTTTTCCCAATTAATAGAACTTTCCTTTTTTACAGGGTCCTCGTGGCCAGTTACAAAAACACATGTTGAGGCAAATCGCCTGTCAGTTAAAGGTATTCCGCTAAAAGAAGAAGCAGCGCTTGCGGCAGTTACTCCCGGGACAATTTCAAATTCGATTTTATTTCTAACTAAAGGTTCTAACTCTTGAGAGGTTCGACTAAAAATACTCGGATCACCATTTTTAAGACGGATAACTTTTTTACCTTGTTTAACCTTTTTAATTACTAAATTACTTATCTTCTCATTATGAACCAAAAAACCATCGGAGTATCTATTTTTACCCAATGTATCACAACAAATTAATTCAGCGTCTTCTTTTGCTTCTTCTAAAATCCTTTTATCCACTAGATAATCATAAATTATTACATCTGCCTGACGCAAAATTTCTAAGCCTCTTAATGTAATTAAATCTGGACTACCAGGACCGGCACCCACCAAATAAACTTTACCTTTCATCTAAAACCTTTAATAAATCTTTTAACTTTTGATTATCCTGTCTGACCAATACTGCCAGAGCTCCTTGCAAAGGGTTTGGCTTTAATATTTCAAATGGGATTCTTTGGATAATCCTATTTTTCAAACCTAATCTCGCTAATGCACATTCTGCCACAATTATGGCATCTAATCCGTTAGTGTCTAATATCCAAAGCCGCTCTTCAATTGTGCCACGGATATCTACTATTTGAAAATCTTCTCTATATTTTTTAAGCTGAGTTTTGCGACGTAAACTACTTGCTCCGACCTTTGCACCTTTTCTTAATTCATCTAACCTCAAATTATGTTTTGAAACTAAAGCGTCGTGAGGATAAATTGCTTTTGTAATTGCTACGACATATAATCCATCAGGAATGTCACCTGGCAAATCTTTAGCGCTATGCACTGCAAAATCAATCTTACCATCTAAAAGCGCCTGATCTATTTCTCTAGTAAAAAAATCTGTTCCCTCAATCTCTGAAATGGGAGTCATTTTATCCTTATCACCATAAGTTTCTATACCAACAACCTCTGCCTTAAAATCGGGATAGAATTTTCTTAGAGTAACTAAAGTCTCTTCTACCTGCTTTAAGGCGAGATGGCTGATTCTGGTTCCAACTTTGTAATTCTCTGCCATAATTCCTTTGCCTCTATTTCTAAAAAATTCTCTGCCTCTTGAACCTCTTTTATCTTTCTTCCGGCATTTCTTTCAATTATATATTTCAAATCTTCTAAATAAAATAAATCCACATTCTTTAGTTGTTTTAATTGAGGGTCTACATCTCTGGGCACAGCTAAATCTAAAATTAAAAGTTTATGATTTTTAATTTCATCTAATGATTCTTTTCTAATGATAAAATGCGGGCTACTTGTTGCGGTTATCACTATATCTGCATTTTTTAAAAACTGTTTTAAATCATCGAGTCTCACTGCCTTAGCCTTAATCTGCTGCGCCAATTCTTCTGCCTTCTTAAAAGTCCTATTAGAGACAAAAACAACATTACTTCCTTCTTTATCTAAATACTTAAGCAGCAACTCGGTTACCTTACCTACACCAATAATTAAAATATTTTTACTAGTTATGCTGCCAATTTTTTCTTTTATAAAATCTATGGTCACGCTTCCCACAGATACTTCTCCTTCATTAATTTTTGTTTCTGTATGAATCTTTTTAGCAATGTGGAAGGCGTAATAAAATATTTCTCTTAAGAATTCATCGGCAAAACCCGCTGATTCTGATTCAAAAAGCGAAGATTGAGCTTGAGCTAAAATCTGGGTCTCTCCTAAAATCAAGGAATCAAGACCGCAAACAACTGAAAGTAGATGTTTTATTGCCTCCTTATCGCTATACCTATAAAGATACGGATAAGTGATTTTGCTCTCAATTTCATGATATCGAGAAATAAAATCTTCTATTTCTTTTATTCCCGTACCTGTGTCTTCTATGCTGGCATATATTTCCACTCTGTTACAGGTTGAAAGAATGACGGCTGCCTTAAAATTACTTCTTTCTTTTAAAAACTGGAGCGCATCGCCTATTCGACTTTTAGAAAAATAAATTTTTTCTCTTAATTCAATAGGACTGTATTTGTAATTTGTTCCCACTACGATAAAGCTCATTCTATTTTCAGCTCCTCTTCGCTGATTTCACCGTCAATAATCCTAAAGGACTTTGCGGATGGATTATTTCTATTCTTTAATGAAATAATTATATAAGAAACATCGGGATAAAATGCCATTTCTACATCATGAGCTGAGGGATAGGCAGCACTCGCTACATGCGAATGATAAATACCCAGCATCTCTAATCCCAAATTTCGAATCTCTTTCATTACCCTTAACTGTTCTTTTGCATCCATAAAATATGAAGCCGGGCTTTTATCCACATTTGTCATTTCGTAAACCCTCTCAATCCTGGCGTCTCTGCCTGCCAAAATTCCACAGGCCTCATTAGGAAATTCTTTTATGCATTGAGTTTTTATTTGAACAAACAATTCTTTTTTTAGAATAATCATTTCAAAGACAATAGCAGATAAGATATACCCGTAGAAAGTAAAGGCGTAATTATCCAGACAAAAAATGTCTTTCGGGTAATGTGCCGGTCCAAGGTATACTTGTGGCCGTTTTTTACCGAACTTATGGCAAATATGGAAGCAAGATTAAGTTGGACCAATGACTGCGGAATCCCCAGTAAAGAAGCAAAAATAAGCAAAGTAGCAGTAACAAAAGAAACTAAAGTTCCGGAAAATGCCCCCAAGGGAACTATCTCGTTTCCTGCGGTCTCAAGTGTCCCCTTACCCATCAGCCACGCACCCACTCCAAAGAGCGGCCCAATTAATACCAGTCCAGAGTTAATCCCTAAGATCCCTGCTCCAAATAATGGCCCCACCGCATTAGCCACATTGTTTGTGCCGATAGCAAAGGCAACATAGCAGCTGACTATCAAAGAAGATAATTTTAACTTTTTCTCATTGGCGAACATCTTCTGATAAATATGAAGATTATCATGATCCGGGGGATAAATATTCCTGTAGAGTAAAAATGTGAAAATATAGGAAAGAAGAGGTAATATCACCCACGCAGGCAGTATCTTCAAAAGCAAGGTTTTCAGGTAAAGATGTTTGAAATATAGACCTGCGCCGACAAGTGCCCCCACAGTAACCTGGCTTGTTGACTGCGGGATTTTTAAGATATTGGCTAAAAAAAGGCTTAAAGTAGCCGCAGTTAAGATAATTAAAACCACCTCAAAGCTGATGAACTGCTGAGGGATTATGCCCTTGCCCAGAGTAAACGCTACATTTCTGCCTAAAAAAAACGCTCCTAAAACCACAAAAATTCCAAAGAGCAAAAGCGCGTTTTTCTTTTTTATCAGTTTTGCGCCCCAGCTTGCGGCAAAAGAAGGCGCAATGCCGCTTGCTCCCATATTCATAGCGAAAAATATAACTACGACAATTAAAAGAATTGTTCCGATCAATTAAATTCCATCTCCTTCAAGATTGATTTTTAATGGCCGTGTGTGTATGCCGCACTCACCGCCGCATTTACTTGTACCAATCCAGCGGCCAGCGCGTTCATCTTCTTCATTAGTAATCCTGGTGCAGGGAGCGCAACCCAAAGACCTATAACCCTGAGCGTAAAGCGGATTTACCTTAACACCATTTAAAGCCAAATACTGCCAAACCTCTCTCTCTTTCCAGATTAGAATTGGATTTAATTTAATTAAACCCTTATCGCGCTCCTCAACCTCTTTAAAATCTGTGCGGGTTCTGCCTTCAGTGCAGCGTAAGCCCGTAACCCAGCAAGCAACATTCATCTCTTTAATTGCCTGGCGCGTGGGACCAACCTTTAAAAGGTCGCAGCATCTGTCAGGATTGGTTTCATAAAGCTTATCAGGGATTCCTATATCGCTTTTATAAATTTTAAGCTCTGGATAACGCACAACCATCTCCTGCATAAATTGAATCGTCTCCTTAGGCTTAAAGCGAGTTGTAACAATAAAACCTCGTATCTTTGGGCTTATCTTTTTGGCTAAATCCCAGACTGTTACAGAGTCCTTGCCTAAGCTGTTAGCCACAACCAAGCCATCGCCATATTTTTCATAGGCTTCTTTTATCAGGGCAAGTGACCTGTCCACCTTTTGTTTAAAATTTAAACTCTCTACTAAAGTTTTTAAATCATCATTATTATTCAAAAGACTCATTCTTAATCCTCCTCAAATGAGCACATAACCTATGGAAGTCCGCCAAGTTTCGTGGCGGACGACATAAGTTATAAGTGCGAATTTGACCCTTGACATTTATCGTCCAAATTCAATAGTAAAATGTCAAGGATTATGTTCAGACATACAACTTATGTCGTTCTACGAACTCCATAAGTTGTGTCTTCACATAAAAAAACCTATTCCACGCAAAGAATAGGTTTACTTCTCATTGGCAACTGGCTATCCAGCACTAATTTTTGGGTCTTTTTTTCATCATAAAAATTAGTGCTGGACCCTACTAGCTTTGCGCCCCATCCTTGCGAATGGTTTGCCTCCGCCACAGTACTTGGCGGATCCGCCACGATTTTTGGCGGATTTTTCAATGGCACTAAAGACTCGGCTTTTTCTCTATATAAGTATAACATATAATTATTAAATTTTCAAG
>JAUYCX010000056.1 GCA_030692045.1 Candidatus Omnitrophota bacterium | reverse complement strand
ATTTTTAACATCATTTCTTTGTTGAATATATTCTCTTAACCTCTTTTCTGTTTTATCATTTGCTATTTGAATCTTATACATTTTAATTACAAATTAATCAAATTGATAAATCTTTCTTTTTGAAAAAGTGCTCTTTTTATTCAAGCAATTTGCATTTGCTAATTATATTTTATAGATACTTAAATGCAAATTGTTTGTGGATGCTTTATGATACATTAGTTTACACAAAGTATATCAAAAAGGATATACTTTCTAAATGATGCGGTTTTTACCATTAGAATGAGGGCTCCAGAGATAAGGGCGATTAGGCTAGTGGCAAACCACCTCGTTTACACCGAGATGTTCGCGGTTCGATCCCGCGCGCGCCCATATTAAACTAAAGAGCTAAACAACCCGGTACAACCGAATCACACCCAAAATAAAGTTTTTGTAACATAATAGAAGCTTTATGATACATTAGTTTACGCCGAGCAATTTCAAATTAGTATCTGAATAATATTACAAGAATTTGAGATTGTGAGCAGAGATGTTCGCGGTTCGATTCCGAACGAGTTCACGAGACTAAATAAAAAATAGGTGATTAGGTACTTTTTGCAACAAAAAAGACTTAAATAATCCGAACTATTCTTGTTTCTATGCAATATCAAAAAGAGGCTTTATTTCCAGAAAGAAAACCAAATAAAAAAAAGATTGTTACTATAATCTTAATCCTTCTGACTGTTATTATAATCTTAATTTTTCTTCTCTATCTATACCTTAATCTTGAATATCAGTTAAGCTTGGGAGCAGAAATTAAAAATGTTTTGATAAGTGAGGATGGAAATAAAGCTTATTTAAAATTAGAGGGGGGAGGTATTGATAAAAGTATAACAAAGATTAAATTTATTTTTTACGATAAAAATGGAAAAGAATATTATTATAAAACAACAGAAGGAGCAAAAGAATTTTCTCTTTTTTTTAAAAAATCCTGGCTTATTTTTACAAAGCCGAGTTATGAAGGAAGATATGATTATGAAATTAATGCTGATAAAATTGAGCTGGACAACTTTAAAAATATAAAGAGAATTGAAGTTTTTTTTGAATATGAAACAGATAGCGGGGATATAATGATAACCCTCCCTTTAGATGCAGAAGAGCAAATTTATGATGAAGAAATAGTTAATGAAGAATTTGATGGGGAAGAAACAACTTTTGAAACTTGCATAAATGATGCTGGATGCTTATCAGAAGGAATTTTTTGTTCAGGAAACAGGACGTATAATTGCGACTATGAAAATGGCTGTTTAGACAAAACAAATGAAATGCAATGTGGAAGCCAAGAAGTGTGCATTAATGGTTCTGGGTGTGTGAAACTTATTGAATGCACAAATAATAATAACTGTAATTATCTAAATAATAAATGCAGTTATGGACTTTGCAATTCAAATAAATGCGAATTAAGATTCAATTCTTCAACTAATATTTGCAGAGCCTCTGAAGGAGAGTGTGATTTAGATGAGCATTGCACAGGAAGTTCTGTAAGCTGCCCTATTAATAGATTTAAAGAATCCGAAGATTCTTGCTCTTTGGGAGTTTGCAATAATAATACATGTGTTGAATGCATTTATAATAATAATTGCGAATCAGGGAAGATTTGTGAAAATAAGGTATGCCAATTAGCCCCTGTTTGCGGGGATGGGGCCTGCGGAGCAGGAGAGAACTGCCCTGCAGATGCAACAGGATGCGCAGATAGAAGGTGTTATGAACCAACTTGCACAAATGGATGTGGAGAAACTGCTGTCCAAAATGGAGGAAATGATGAATCCTGTCTGTTACCTAGTTTTTGTGATGGAAGCGGAAGCTGTACTGGAGCAGAGCCTCCTCCTGAAACTACCTTATATGTTTCTGTCACAGGGGCTGGAACCCACAGCGGTGCTTCTTTAGCAAACGCAATGACTTTGAACGAAGCAAAAAATTATGCAAGTTCCCACACCGGCAGCAATATTCTTTTCTTGTTAGAAGGAGGGAATTATGGAAATTTTTCTGAAGCTAACACTATAAGAACTGCATGGGTAACTTACCGAGGATCAGGAGCAAGCGCAAAGCCTGTTTTTAGCAAGATAACTATAACTGCAGGCTATCCTGTTGTTGTAAATAACTTTTATAGAAGATTTGAAAATATTAAAATAGAAGAATCAGGGGTATCCCGAGGAGGACTATCATTTACAGGGGTAAATCATGTTGAGTTGACTGATTTAGAAATAGTGGGAAGAGGATATAAATATCCTTATTTTACTTCTCAGACTTTTTCTCTGCCAGCTGCTTCTTCAAGTGCTATTTACTTTAGAGAGTCAGATAATGTTCTTATAAAAGGATGCCATATTTATGGTACTGGACCTTCTTATGCGCAGAGTTGGCCCGGGCTTTCTAATAGCGCATATGGGCAGGATCCAAATTTGTTTGGAAAAGGTTTTGTTTGGGGCATACAAACCCAACGTGTTCCAAGAATTGAAATATCTGATTGTTTGATTGAGCTTATTGATGTCGGGATGCTTTTATATAATACAAATGTAGAAAATACAATTATAAGAAATAATGAAATAAGATATCTTACTTCAGATGGGATTGAATTAAGCTATAGCACACATGATAATTATGTTGCACAAGGCAATCTTAACCAACAAACTATTATTGAAAATAACCATATTCACCATCTTGCAAATTTTGCATTAAGTGATGGTACTGAACTTTCAGCACATAACGATGGTATCCAACCCATGGGAATGTATGGCAGTTATTGGCTTGATTACCGCAATATGATTATAAGAAATAATATTATTCATGATGGCGATGTTCAGGGAATTTTTCTTAGACTTGGGGGAAGATCAGAAAACTGGGTGATTGAGAATAATTTAGTTTATAGAGTTCCTCCGCCAGTTAGTCCTGAGACTGTTACACAAACAATTCCAAATGGTGTTGCTATAAGTTCTATTAATAATTTGACTCTAAGAAATAATATTTTTGATACAAAAACAGTTTTCTCCAATGAAAGGCAAATTCTTAGGGTTACTTCCCTTAAAAATAATATATTTTTACTGCCAGATTTTGATACCGACGGAGGAACAGTTATATTGGCTGAAGATTATAATATTATACATCAAAAGGGGTACCACATGAATGGTTATGTATTTGGAGCTCATTCGGCAATCGTAAACGGGGACCAAGAATACAAGAATTTGTTTTTAAATTATAATAACAGAGATTTCCGCTCTGCTTCTGGAAGCAGGATAATAGGTGGAGCAGACCCGACAGACTATGCCCTGAGGGATATTCTAGGAAATTTAAGGGACAATGACCCTGATGCAGGAGTTTATGAATATTATTCAGAGATGCCTTCACTTAAGCAAGAGAGTTTGTTAAAGAAGATTTTCGATATTATGAAAAGGATTAGAAGTATTTAAATATCCAAAAATATTCTATATTTTATGAAAAAAAGAGGAGAGAAAAGATTTAAATTAAGAAATATAGATTTTATACTGATTTCAATTATTATCATCTTATTAGTATTCTCAGTTATTCTTGCAATCATAAACAAAAATACTGAAGAAGAAGGATTCTCTTCTTTAAGCCCCTCGTCATGGCTTAGCAAGGCTGCAGCATGGCTTAGCAAGCCAGAATGTAGCGATAGAAAAGACAATGATGGAGATGGAAGATGTGATTATCTTGGATGTTATATAGGAAAAGGAAGTGGCAGAGTATGGTATGCCCTTGACCCTGATTGCGCATCAACAAGCGATAACAGCGAGGCATGTGTTCCTTCTTTAGAAGTTTGTGATGGAATAGATAATGATTGCAACCCAAGCACTCTAGATGGCTCAGGAGATTCTTCATTAGGCATGACTTGCGATGGCAGTGATTCTGATTTTTGCAAAGAAGGTGTATACCAATGTCAATCAGGTTCTTTAAAATGTTCTGATATTACAGGAAATAATATTGAAATCTGTGATAGCATAGATAATGATTGTGACGGATTAATTGACGAGGGAAGTGTATGCCCGAGCCCATGTGATTTAATTAGTAAATGCGCAGATTATCCAATTGTAAACTGCACTAAAAACCCTTGCGGGTTAAGCCCTGGATGTGTTGTTAATGGCAGCAGTTGTGTTCAAGTTTCAGTAAATGCTTCAGTAAACAGCACATCAGTTACATTCCAGCAATTAAAAGATGATATTACTTTGCCACATGACATATCTCCTCTCCCAATAATTCCTACTAGCTGGGGTTGGTCTTATCATGGTTATCCATGGGGCAGTTCATGCGGGCCAAAAAACTATCCAGATGATGGAAGAGATTATTATAATCCTTGGGGGCAAATTTTTCCAGACCCAAGCACACCTGAAAACCTTAATGCAGGATTTGAGCTTAGTGACATTACTTTTTATATTAAGCTTAAAAGCACAGGACAGTGGTATACTTATGAGCATGGCAAAGTATCTGGCGGATATATTTTCTATGGAGAATCTGCTTTGCCAAAAGTTCCAAACACTGCCTGGAAACCGATCACAGGACCTGGCGGAGGATTATTTTACAAGCTTGGAATGGGAAACTGGACTCAAGATACAGGCGCGCATTGGTGGCCATCTCATTCACATGAACTAATAGATAATCCAGATGTAGAGCATGTTGCAGTTTCTATTAAAGCCAGAATAGTTTTACAAAACCAAAGTGGCATTGATGATAGAGCCAAAGCAAAGTATCTCATTGGTATTGGTGTAGACCATAGATGGCTATCAGGCAATGGTCCTATTATTGAAGGCGTTCTTATGAGCAGGCATCGCTATTTGACAAATGAATGGCAGACATTTACTGCGCATACGCTGTGCCCAAATACAATAAATGCCAGCACTGCTCCGCCAATACATGGGAAGACGTGGTAGATTCTTTTGTTTACACGAAGCAGAT
>JAUYCX010000039.1 GCA_030692045.1 Candidatus Omnitrophota bacterium | reverse complement strand
GTGAGGATGAGATGATTGAAGAAAAAAAAGAAATATTCGAAGCAGATGAAACAGTAGAAACATTTCACAAGCAGTTACCAGAAAGAATAAGAAAATATTTGATCGAACGAGGGATAAGCGATGAGATTATTAACAAGTTTAAAATCGGCTGGGATGAAAGCAGAAAAGCAATCACGATCCCCATTTACAACAGGGAATTAAAATTCACATCTTTTAAATCCCGCAAGGATCCAGAAGATCAAACCAATAAACCTAAATATCTTCTTCCTAAAGGCTCAACCGCGGAAATCTATGGTTGGGAAAATATAATCTCTCCTAAAGAGCCTTACCTTATAATGTGTGAAGGCGAATTGGATCGTCTTGCCTTAGAATCCAAAGGCATACCTGCCATAACAAATACTGCCGGCGCAGGCACATTTAAAAAGGAATGGAAAAAGGAATTGGCCGATGTCACCGAGCTTTACGTCTGTTATGATAACGACGAAACGGGTTTCCAAGAAGCTGGTAAAAGATTAGAAGAATTACCGAAGGCAAAAATGATAAGACTACCAGATATGCCTGACGGTAAAAAAGATATTACTGATTTTTTCAAGCTTGGAAATACCAGGGAAGATTTTATAAAGTTATTAAAGCAAGCAAAGACTCTTGAAGAAGTAGAATTAGAGGAGCAGTTGAGGACTTACGAAGATTATGTTTTCTTTAACCCTTCGCAAGATTTTATAAAAGGCAAAGGATATTTTACGATCCCTATTTTACTACCCTCAAAGGACCCAAAAGATAAAGAGCCTGTGAGACAAATATTTCTTGTTGTGACCAGTGATAGAAAAATGTTGATCCTGGACAATAAAAGAGACTTTTATGAAAAACACGGGCTTCTTATTAAAGAGATGCCTCCGATAAAAAATCCTTCGATTCGTTGGGACCATAAACAAATTACAGAATTCACAAACGGGTACAGTCCTGATCCGTTAAAAACATATCAAAATATAAAGGCAATCTATCAGAAGTATTCCGAATTTAAGGAAGAAGGCTGGTACGTGGTTATGCCATTATGGACTATGGGGACATATGTACATCAAAACTTTGAGGCATACCCTTACATGGGAATTCTAGGATTACCTGGTACTGGTAAATCAAAGACCGCGAGAATTACTGCTCGAATGGCGTACAATGCTAAGGATTCGGTTGGTACTTCAGAAGCAACTCTGTTTAGGGATGTGGAAAGCTTAAGGTGTACATTCGTCATTGACGAGGGCGACGAATTAAAGGATCCAAAGAAAAGTCAAGCATTAAGAAGTCTGTTAAATGCAGGATACTCCAAAGGCGTTTATGTAGGCCGCCAAGAATCCACAAAAGCAGGGGGCTTCTATAGTCGTTATTACGAGGTTTATTCACCAAAGATAATTGTCAATACGAAAGGTTTGGAAGATGTTTTGGGTAGTAGGACAATTACTATTATTATGCTTAGAGCTATGACTAATCGTGGACGTGTTATAGATACGGAAACTTCTGAAAATTGGGCAAGGATAAGACATGAACTGTATTCATTTGCTCTTTGTTATTTTTCAAATATCCAAGATATCTATTTAAACGATCAGGACATAAAGATAGCTAATAATAGATATAATGATTTGTGGATCCCAATACTGTCGATTGGCAAATTTATATTTAAAGATAACCCTGACGAAATGGACAAACTCAAGTTTTTTGCTAACGAACAAATAAATAGATCTGCCGAGACTAGTTTGGATGATTGGACTATGGCTCTGTTAAAGGTTCTCAGGGATATGGTAACCGCGGATGGCGAATATTCTAATCGAGATATCAAAGAAAATATGAAGAAATATTTAGAGATAAGAGACGTGGAAGAAAAGATGAAATCTTCATGGATTGGTTATAAACTCATAAGTTTTGGTATAAATAAGCATGCCCCGAGGCAAAGCGCGGGAGTCGTTTACGCTTTCAAAAAAAGTGACATTGATGATTTAATGAAAAGATATCTTGAGCCGGCAGGCCTCTAAAACTGTTCATAGTGTTCATACTATTCACACTGTTCACTAAATTGATGAATAGTTAATGAATGGTTAGTGGACAGTTAGTGAATAGTTTTAAGATAGAATGA
>JAUYCX010000035.1 GCA_030692045.1 Candidatus Omnitrophota bacterium | reverse complement strand
ATCGCAGCCGCGCCTGAAAGCTATCCTTGGAGCAGTTTTTATCTTTACAATGGTACTAACAATAGTAAAATAGAAGATGAGATTGGGCTAGATAAATACGGGGACACTTCTATTGGAACTATTTGATAATAGAGGGGATATCTAGAAACGGTCCTGATTTACTTTGGAAAGGTTGAAGGCAAAATTTTAACTGTTAGGTTTACTTACCGGGAAGGAAAGATTAGGATATTTGGCGCAGGATATTGGAGAAAGGGGAAAGAGTACTATGAAAAAGAGAGCGATTAATCAAGATATGCCTATTGGTAGATTGGTTAGAATTAAGGATTTTTTGCCATCACCAGCTGAACTGGCCATTCCAGAAGAAACTACAAAGATTACTTTATCTCTGAAGAAGTCCAGTGTTGAGTTTTTTAAGCGTCAGGCACACCGCTACCATACAAAATACCAAAGAATGATTAGGGAGCTGGTAGATAGATACGCTATGCAATATCCTAAAGGATAAGGTGGAATAAAAATCTCCCCCCTACAGCGAAAAAGTCGGAAAAATCGTGTCGTTTTTGCGGAAGAAATGCTTTTGTATTTTTCATTTGACTTTTTAGTGGTAAAGTAGTATTTTGTTAACAATGAGATGTAAAAAATTAAATTCTAATTATAAAGCAACTCGCAGATTTGTGAGTTGCTTTTTTGTGGGAAAGGAGTAGGCGTGAGAAAGATATTTACAGTCAGTTTAGCAAGTTTATTTTTATTAGGCTGCGCAAGTGTCCAACCTGTGCAAAAGGGCAATTTAACTTCTGGTATGGCCAAGACCAAGATAATCAAAGGACAAACTACGCAGAATGAAATATTAGATGTATTCGGTGCGCCCAATATAGTTACCAAGAATAAAAGTGGCAATGAGGTGTGGACATACGATAAAGCTTCAGTGGAAACTGGTACCTCAGATGTATACGGAACAATTTTAATAGCCGGAGGGGCAGGGAGCAGAACATCTACATCGTCAAGAACTTTTACTTTGATAATAGAGTTTGATGAGAAAAATGTAGTTAAAGATTATAGCTACAGATCATCGGCTTTTTAATAATGAAAAGCGCACCTTTAAGTTTATTTCTGTTATTATTGATTGGCTGTGCTTCAACGCAGAGTTTATCAAGTCTTCAAAGAAGAGCGATAGAAGCAAAAGAATTGGAGGGTAGCTTTAACGATGCATTTAAGGCCACTTTGCAGGTATTACAGGATAAAGGATACGTTATCACGCACACGGATTATAAGGCTGGCGTCATTAAAGGAGATACTGGTTGGATACCTAAACCGTGGTCTGTTTCCCAAAAATATGAAGTAAGTGCAATAATTGAAGAGTGGGAAAAAAATAAAGTAAAAGAAAGAATTACTTTTATACTACAAAAGGCCGAAGGATTATTAACGCAAAGGTCAATAATCATAGAAGACCCCGTGGCATTACAAAAAATTTACGATGATATTCAAAAAGAGATATTTGTAAGACAGAATTTAAATAAATGATGAGAACAATCTTTATTTTTATATTTTGTCTATTTTTAAGTAGCTGTGCGACCTCTTCATTATCTACTATGCAAAGGAGAAGTATTGAAGCAAAAGAATTAGAAGGTAATTTTGATGACGCATTTAAGGCGACATTACAGGTTTTGCAAGATAACGGATATATTATAAAAAATACTGATTATAAGGCAGGGGTAATACAAGGGGAAACTGGCGAAAAGCAAGGTTTTTGGACCTACTATAATCACGAAGTAACTGCCACCATAGAACAATTTGGAGAAAACCGAGTCAAAGAACGAGTCACATTTGTTTATAAAAGTGGCGATGGGGTGTGGGCTGCTAAAAAATCAAATATTATTGAAGACCCGAAATTTTTACAAAAAATATACGATGATATACAAAAGGAAATATTCGTAAGGCAAAATTTGAATAAATAATAACTCATAGAAAACTAATGTTTGGAGCTGGCGCGGAAGTTTAGAAATTGCGCCAGCCCTTTAGTTTAAATCGCCAATATTTTTTCGCTTGACTTTACTAAAATAAAATGATAAATTTAACCTTGCCGAAAGGATTAAGAAATGCCTAAAGAAAAGAAATCTAAGCCAGCTCCAGAATTTGATTCCCAGCGTGAAACACGAGTTCTCTTGGAACAGATTCGTTCTGATGTTGAGACTGTTTCTGAGCAGCATGGTTCTATTATGGGAAAACTCCAAGAGCACGATAAAAGATTTGAAAAGATTGACTCAAAATTAGAGCAACACGATTTGCAATTTTTACAGATTAATCAGAAACTAGTAAGCCACGATAGTAAATTTACAAATATTGAAGGAAGACTTGATCGCATTGAAAAAGTCATCACAGGCGTTATGTCTGACCACGAAACAAGGATTAAGAAAATAGAAGAAAAAGTCACTCTTTAGAAATCATTCGGCCTCATTTAATTTCCTCATACAAAACTAATTAAACCTCCACCTCAAAACAGCGGAGGTTTTTTGTTTTGGGTTGAGTTACTTAAGGATTCTTTAGAGTAGGGTCGTGGTGGCCGACATTGCGCAGGATAAAATAATCTTTGAAGATTTGAAAGGTAATTCTGTAGTCTAAACTAACACGAGCTTCCCAAATATCCTTTGTGCCTTGTATTTTCTTAACATGGAGGGAGGGATGTTTAAAATTATCTGTTAAGGTTCTTAAAGCGTCTTTGACTTGGCTCTTAATTTCTTCAGGCAAGGACTTATAGGCTTTTTTAAAACGGGAGGTGAGTAGAAAATTCATTTGTCAAGGTTTTTGATTAAGTCTTCAACTGATTTAAATTTCTTCACCTTGCCAGACTTAAGGTCAGAGTCAGCTTCTTTTTCTGCTTCTTGCCACTCTTTGGTCCAGAACCAGGATTGTTCGGCATCTATGGTTTTCTTGGGGATAAGGATGATTTTACCTTCTTTAACGGTTGTTTCCACAAGGTCTCCTATGTTTAACCCCAGTCTTTTACGAATTGAAGCAGGTAAAGTAATCTGGAAATTTCTTCTGATTTGTGTAACCATTTTTAAGCACCTCCCTTAGAATTTAAGAATTTCTTATTTTCCATAATTAAGTGTACCATAAAAATCAAGGTAGTCAAGGGAAAATTAAATAATTCATGTCGTTTCTGAATAATTCATGTCGTTTCAGCGTAACAATCTGATAATATTTTAGTTGCGGATAAATTCGGCTGTTTGACATCTTTCCGAGTCACTGTCAGACTTCTCCAGCACTAATTAACGGGTTCTGCCGAGGCTTGTTTCTCGCCGCACCGTTTGGTCTTCCCCAGCGAGGAAGACCTGCACTCGAAGAAAATTTTTTCTCGTCCCGACTAACCGTCAGGACACCCTGCCCGAAAAAATTTTCTACGTGCGGCTCAAAATCAATCCTCGTCACCCGTTAAAACTCTTATCGTCAAAGTCCACAGTTCGCCTTGGGGTAGTTTTTTATCTTTACACGGCAGAAACAAGATATTATAATAAATACAAAATGGTTTTGACTAAAACCCCAATTATTGCTTTAATTTTATTTCTAATTTGTGTCTGCGATACTGATAGTAAATCAAATTTTACTTATGCAGTTGAGCCATCCAAAGAATCAGCTAATCAAACTAACTCTGAGAATAAATTTATATATGATGGTGGGTTATCATCGGGCCAAAAAGGGAATGATGTCTATACAAAACTCTTGCTGCATCCTAACGCGCTCCTGTTGCATCCACATAGTCCCAATAGCACAACTGTTTTCTTTGATAGCTCTACACGTAGCCATTCTATTAATGCCTTTGGCAATGTTCAGATTGATACTGCACAGAGTAAACTCGGCAATTTCTCTATTTTCTTTGACGGAAAAGGAGATTATTTAACAATTCCAGATAGCAGCGACTGGAGTTTCGGTTCAGGAGATTTCACTATTGATTTTTGGGTAAGGTTTAATACTTGGGAAAATGGTAAATTCCATACAATAGTTTCAGACATGGAAGTTACCTCTAGAACCTACTGGGTTGTTTGGATGGGTAGAAATATTAATGGGGTAGAGGGTATTTCATTTGATGCTTGGGTTGATACTGAACAATTAATTCAAACCTATCAAATAATCAATGGTATACAAGCTAATACTTGGTATCACATTGCTATTGTCAGAAGTGGTAATAACTTTTATAACTTCATAAACGGTGTTCAAAAAGGCGGTACTGTTGTAGACACTAGTGCCGTTCCTGATTATGTTGGAAATGCGTATATAGGGTGGGATGGTGGTACTTACTATTTGGATGGCTGGCTCGATGAACTAAGAATCAGCAAAGGCATAGCAAGATGGACATCTAACTTTGCACTCCCGCAAGAGCCATATTCTTCCCAGTAATTTTTCCTTGCAAAATAAGAAAAAGTTGTTAAGATATGTTTTGGCTTTCAAAAGGAGAGAATTTGCAACTGAAAGATAAAGTGGCCTTAATCACTGGTTCAGCTCGCGGCATAGGTCGTGAAATTGCCTTGACCTTTGCTAAAGAAGGAGCAAGTGTTGTGATTTGCGACATTAATACTGAGTTGGCTAATCAGACCCAAAAAGAATTTAAGGCAATGGGCTTTGATGTGCTCAGTTTTGGGGTGGATGTAACAAAATTTGAGCAGGTCGAAGAAATGTTAAACAAAATTCTTGACAAATTCAAAAGGATTGATATATTAGTTAACAACGCAGGCATAGCCAGAGACAATTTAATCCTGCGGTTAAGTGAGGCTGACTGGGATGCAGTTTTGAATGTTAACCTAAAAGGTACCTTCAACTGCACCAAAGCAGTTTCTCGGGTAATGCTAAAGCAAAAAAGCGGCAATATCATAAATATTGCTTCGATCATTGGAATGATTGGAAATCCTGGCCAGGCAAATTATGCAGCTTCCAAGGCCGGGATTATTGCCTTGACAAAATCAGTGGCGCGTGAGTTTGCCTCAAGGGGCATTCGCTGTAATGCTGTGGCACCGGGTTATATCCAGACTGAGATGACAGCAAAACTAAGTCCGGATGTTACTGAGAAGTTGTTAAACCAAATTCCTTTAGGCAAATTGGGCAGCCCTGCAGATGTGGCAGGAGTGTGTTTATTCTTAGCTTCATCTGAAAGTAGCTATATTACCGGTCAAACCATAGTTGTGGATGGCGGTATGGCGATGTAATTCGCCCGTCTAGTTTTGTGGCGGGGTCATTAAAGGAGGAAAATAAATGGCAGCGGAAGAAAAGATTAAAGCAATTATTGCCGAGCAATTGGGAGTAAAGCCTGAAGAGGTTACACCCAATGCATCATTTATTGATGATTTGGGCGCAGATTCGCTAGATACTGTGGAATTGGTTATGGCTTTGGAAGAAGAATTTGGCATTGAGATTCCAGATGAGGATGCTGAAAAGATGACTACAGTTGGCGATGCTATCAAATACATTGAAGAGAAGGCACAAAGTAAGTAAGACCAATATTCGAAAGAATTTTATATAGATAAAAAATAAGCCCCGACTTTTTAGTCGGGGCAACTATTTTTAGGGAATGTGATGAAAAATAGGGTTGTAGTTACTGGATTAGGCGCAATTACACCGGTAGGCAATGATATCTTAAATTTCTGGCAGGCAATTCTTGCTGGAAAAAGCGGTGCGAATAGAATTACCCAATTTGATGCCGCAGAATTTGACTCGCAGATTTCCGCAGAGGTAAAAGGCTTTGACCCGCTTAAATATTTTTCCACCAAAGAAGCCAGGCACACAGCCAGATTTGTGCAATTTGGAGTGGTTGCAGCAAAAGAGGCGGCTGCAGATGCCAAACTAAATTCGTATCCTATTGATAAACATCGTATGGGCGTTGTGGTTGGCTCTGGAATAGGGAGTTTACACACAATTGAGCAAGAGCATGATGTGTTTTTGAAAAAAGGACCTTCCAGGCTATCGCCTTTTCTAATTCCTATGCTCATTGTTAATGAGGCACCAGGTTATATATCTATGCAACTGGGTGCCAAAGGACCTAATTCTTGCGTTGCTACTGCTTGTGCCTCAGGAAGCCATGCCATTGGCGATGCCTTTAAGATTTTACAGCGCGGCGATGCTGATGTGATGATTGCAGGAGGAACAGAAAGTTGTATTACGCCTTTGGGTGTGGGTGGATTTTGCGCCTTAAAGGCTTTATCCTGCAGAAATAATGAGCCAGAAAAAGCCAGCCGGCCATTTGAAAGAGACAGAGACGGTTTTGTCATGGCAGAGGGAGCGGGAATTGTAGTATTAGAAACTTTGGAACATGCACAAAAAAGAAAAGCTCGCATTTATGCAGAGATTACTGGATATGGAATGTCTGCAGATGCCTATCATATCACCGCACCAGACCCTGAAGGAGATGGTGCAGCTCGCGCTATGGAACTTTGTTTAAAAGATGCCAGTTTACAGCCAGCAGATATTTCTTATATTAACGCCCACGGAACATCCACAATTTTGAATGACAAAATTGAAACCTTAGCCATAAAAAGGGTTTTTAAAGAATTTGCCAAGAAAATTCCTGTGAGTTCCACAAAGTCTATGACCGGACATCTTTTAGGTGCAGCGGGCGGTGTTGAATTTATAATCTGTGTTTTGGCCATCAGAGACAATATTATCCCTCCCACAATAAATTATGAACATCCAGACCCTAATTGCGATTTAGATTATGTACCAAACCAGGCGCGCAAGGTAGAAGTTAATGTGTGCCTTTCTAATTCCTTGGGGTTTGGCGGACATAATGCCTCGCTTATTGTAAAAAGGTTTAAGGAATAGCCCTCAAAAGCAATGCCTTCCAAATCATTCAAATGAATTAGTCATTTGACATTTGCCATTTTTAATTTATAATTAAGAAAATGGGTTTAACAATCACTGAAAAAATTTTATTGAGCCACACTAAAGAAAAGGAAATTAAGCCGGGTAGCTTTATTTTAGCCAAGGTGGATTTGACTTTAGGTAATGATATTACCGCCCCTTTGGCAATTAATGAATTTGAGAAATTAGGAATAAATAAGGTCTTTGATAGAAATAAAATTGTGCTTGTGCCAGACCATTTTACTCCGGCAAAGGATTTGCATGCTGCCGCAGCAGTTAAGAAATTAAAGGAATTTAGCAAAAGATATAAAATCAGCCATTACTATGAGGTTGGCAGAATGGGCATTGAGCATGCGCTTTTGCCAGAATTGGGCTTAATTTCTCCTGGTGATTTGATTATCGGCGCAGATTCGCATACCTGCACTTACGGCGCGTTGGGTGCGTTTGCAACCGGGGTTGGTTCCACAGATTTAGCCGCTTCCTGGGCTATAGGTAAGTGCTGGTTTAAAGTGCCGCAAACCATAAAATTTATTTATCATGGTAAATTAGATAAGTGGGTAGGCGGAAAAGACTTGATTTTGTTTACTATTGCAGATATTGGTGTGGATGGTGCAAGGTATATGGCAATGGAATTTACAGGAGAGGCAATTAAAAATTTAGGAATGGATGACCGCTTTACCATTTGCAATATGGCAATTGAAGCAGGCGCAAAATCAGGCATAATTGAGCCGGATGAGATTGCGCTAAATTATATTCGAGAAAATCAAATATACAAATCAAAATTTAAAAATTTAAAATCAGACGGCGATGCTCGATATTTTAAGGTAAAAGAGTATAATGTAAGTAAATTAGAGCCGCAGGTTGCTTGCCCGCATTTACCCAGCAATGTTAAGCCTGTAAGTCAAGTTAAAAATGTAAAATTAGACCAGGTGGTTATTGGTTCCTGCACTAATGGCAGGATTTCGGATTTGCGCATTGCAGCAAAGATTTTAAAAGGAAAAAAAGCCCATAGAAATGTGCGTTTAATTGTAATACCGGCAACCCAAAAAATTTATCTTCAAGCGGTGCAAGAGGGTTTGGCAGAAATTTTTGTTAAAGCAGATGCAGTATTTTCAACGCCCACTTGCGGGCCGTGTTTAGGAGGCCACGCAGGAATTTTAGCCGACGGAGAAGTTGCCTTAGCCACAACCAACAGGAATTTTTTAGGCAGAATGGGAAGCCCAAAAAGTTTTGTTTATTTGTCTAATCCTGCAGTTGCGGCTGCAAGTGCGGTAAAGGGGAAAATTATTCACCCTGATGATATAATGTAAAGAGAGGGGGAGAAAATGTTCATTCAATTAGGAAATGTAGAAAACTTAGTTGTTGTTCCTTTTATCATAGTCTTTTTTCTTTGCTGGTTTGCCTTTTGCATAATTCTGATTTCCAAACCACAATCTTGGCTGGATTTTCAAAACCGTTTTACCAGACAATACGGCTTAGAATGGAAGGTAACTGATGAAAAGAAATTTTCAACTGTGAATAAAAAGGCAGGCTGGTGGTTAATAGTTTTAGGAGCGTGCGCGGCTTTTATTATTTTTGGGTTTATTGCAGGTTTTATACCAATTTTTGTTTGATGATAATTAAAGGAAAGGCACATAAATTTGGCGATGATGTAAACACCGACGAGATAATTGCGGCAAGATATCTTAATTTAACTAACGCTAAAGAATTAGGTTCGCATTGCATGGAAACCCTTGAGCCGAATTTTAGCAAAGAAGTTTCTGCCGGCGATATAATTGTGGGGGGAAAGAATTTTGGCTGCGGATCTTCACGGGAACACGCGCCCTTGGCAATTAAGGGGGCTGGAATTTTTTGTGTGATTGCCCAAAATTTTGCCAGGATTTTTTTCAGGAATGCGATTAATATCGGCTTACCGATTTTAGAAGTTGATGAGGCAAAAGAAATAAATAATTTAGATTTACTAAAAGTAGATTTAGCAAAGGGAGAAGTAAAAAATATTACTCAAAACAAAACTTACCTTTCTTCGGGTTTTCCAGAATTTATGCAGGAATTGGTAAATGTAGGCGGATTAATGAATTGGGTGAAAAAAAATGTATAAAATAGCAGTCATTCCTGGTGACGGAACAGGTCCTGAGGTAGTTCGAGAGGGTTTAAAGGTTTTGGAAGCTGCCAGTAAAAAATTCGGCTTTAAATATGAAACCATAAACTATGATTTTGGTGGTGTTCGCTATTTAAAGACTGGCGAAACCTTGCCTGATTCAGCAATAGCAGAATTAAAAACAATGTCTGCAATTTATTTAGGTGCCATTGGCCATCCAGATGTAAAGCCGGGTATCTTAGAAACCGGAATTTTACTGAAACTACGCTTTAGCTTAGACCAGTATATTAATTTGCGTCCAGTAAAATTGTATAACTCAGATTTTTGCCCTTTAAAAGACAAAAAAGAAGAGGATGTTGACTTTGTGGTGGTGCGGGAAAATTCTGAAGGGCTGTATAAAGGAATGGGAGAGTTTAAACATAAAGGCACAAAGGATGAGATTGCCATTCAGATTTCTTATAATACTCGTCGTGGTGTTGAACGTTGTATCCGATATGCCTTTGAGTATTGTAAAAAGCGAAATAAAACTAAAAAACTTACCCTTTGTGGCAAAACCAATGTCTTAACCTTTGCCTGGGATTTATGGCAGAGAACTTTTGATGAGGTTGCCAAGGATTTTCCTGACATTACAACCGACTATGCCCATGTGGATGCCACAACAATGTGGTTTGTTAAAAATCCTGAATGGTTTGATGTAATTGTTACTGACAATATGTTTGGCGATATTATTACAGATTTAGCTGCCATGATTCAGGGCGGAATGGGCATTGCCGCTGGAGGAAATATTAATCCTCAGGGTGTCTCAATGTTTGAGCCAATTGGCGGCTCAGCGCCGAAATATACCGGAAAAAATGTGATTAATCCTTTGGCTGCGATTTGCGCAATGGCAATGTTGTTAGAGCAAATTGGCGAAGAAAAAGCCGCAAAAGCAGTTGAGGATTCAGTAATAAAAATTGTAAAAACAAAATTAAAATCCCTTGCCGCAGGGAAAATGGGATATTCCACAACTGAGGTTGGGGATTTGGTGGTGAAGAATCTATGAAAAAATTTAATGTTGCAGTAGTGGGGGTTGGTGCGGTTGGCGAAGAGATGCTACGTGTTTTGGCAGAGCGTAACTTTCCTGTTAATGAACTACGTGTCTTTGCCAGAAGTGCTCGAGAAATTGAGGTTGATGGTAGAAAATATGCTGTTTTAGCAATTTCTCCTGAGGGCTTTAAGGGAATTGATATTGCGCTCTTTGCCGGAACTGAAGGAGAAAAAGGCGCTAGTTTAACTTATGCGCCTGAGGCAATAAAAAGAGGCTCAGTTGTGATTGATAATGGTGTAGATTTTAGAATGGAAAAATATGTTCCTTTGGTTGTGCCAGAGGTTAATGCCGTTGATATTAAAAAACACAAAGGCATAATTGCCAATCCCAATTGTTCAACTATTCAGATGGTGGTTGCGCTTTATCCAATCTATAAAAAAGTAGGGATAAAGCGCATAATCGTCACTACTCTCCAGGCCTCCTCAGGCGCAGGACGGGGAGCGGTTGAACAGCTTTTTATTGAAACAGAAGAGATTATGAAGCAATTTGATTCTCGATCCTCGATTCTCGATCCTCGTCTACGAGTATCCAGTATCGAGCATCCAGTATCCAAAAGCTTGCCTCAACAAGCGGCTTTTAATGTCTTTCCTCAAATCGGCAGTTTTGCAGAATGCGATTACACAACTGAAGAATGGAAAATGGTTAAAGAAACTCAAAAGATTATGCATGACAATAAAATTAAAATTTCCTCAACCACTGTGCGCGTGCCTGTGAGAACCGGACATTCTGAGGCAATTTATTTAGAAACCAAAAAATTCATCTCTTCCGATGATGTTAAAAAACTTTTAGCCAAATCTTCCGGAATAAAAGTTATTGATGACCCTAAAAACTGCCTTTACCCAATGCCTATTGATGTTGAAGGCAAGGATGATGTCTTTGTCGGCCGTGTGCGCAATGACCCCTTTGTCAAAACCGGCCTTTGGCTTTGGGTTGTGGCGGATAATCTGCGTAAGGGCGCTGCCACAAATGCAATTCAGATTGCAGAAGAATTGATCTCCCCTTTCTTTTTCAAAAAAGATGGCAAAAAAAATCTTGGTTGTTGATGATGATGTTAGTTCACTTAAACTAACAGAATCTGTGTTAAAATCAGCTGGATATGATGTTTTAACCTTGGATTATCCCAAGTATGTTTTAAAGGTGATAAAAGAGGAAAAACCAGCTTTGGTTGTTTTGGATATTATTATGCCTTACAAAGATGGCTACGCGCTTTGCGAAGAAATAAAGAAAATATTTTGCAATAAGATACCGGTTTTGTTGTGTACGGCAAAATCTTATGAGCAGGACCTGATAGAAAAGGCATATAAAGATTTTGGCGCAGATGATTTTATTATCAAGCCCTTTGAAGCAGAAGATTTACTGCAAAAAATAAAGGCGCTTACTGAAGGGCAGGGATAATTTTTGTAAGGGGTCCCCGCCACAATGCTTGGCGGGCAGGCTGCCGAGGTTTTTTAGTCTCGCTGTTAGGATTCTACCGCACTAAATTCTTAAACAAACAAAATGGGTCCTGTTAAAGTTTTGTATTCGCAGGAACGCTTTAGTTTGCCTCGCTGGGAAAAAACGAGCGGTGCTGCGAAAAACAAACCAAGACAGGACCCGCAAAAATTCAGACACAAACTCGTCACCCGTTATGCATTTCGCCTTGTAAAGTTTTGGGGAAAGAGGTAAGATTAGGATTATTATGAAGACCTACAAATGGGGTTTACCCTGAGCTTGTCGAAGGGTTGCTTTTTTATGATTGGGACAGTTCCAGCAGAACTAATTGATAGATAAATGGACAGCTAGAAACGGTCCTGAATTTAGCCCATGCCTATTTACATTATTCATATGGTGTTTCATTACAAAATGATAAAGAAGCAGATGAACTTGCAGAAAAATGGGGTTTCAGAGGAGAAATTAATATAGTTAGAAGTAACAATAAAATAAAAGCAATGGAATGGGTATGGGAGAATATAGATGAGTTAAGCGATAAGATGATTCAGAAAAATAACAATGAATAAAAAACAATTAATAGTTGCTTAAGAGAAGGGAGTAAGAAATGGAAATAGATAAAATTAAAGCGATGCTTAAAGATTATTTAGTTACATACGATAAAGATAGAGCCTTTGATTTATGGAAAAAACAAAGTCAAGAATTTAGGAATTTCTGGCAGAAAAAAATAATGAATCCCAATACAAAATTGTCAATTGATAACGATTTAATTCCAATAGTCCAGATTTTAGATGTAAAAGGCCTAAGGAGAAATGCAAAAGAGAAAGAAACCGAAGGAGTTGCTTTTACAAATATTTTTCAGAACAATTGGTATAAAATTTTTAATGATATAAAAGCTGATAAAAATATTAAGTCAATAATCGATAAGATACTTAGCAGTAAAAATAATGAAGATAAAATAAGCTTAATTGATAAGCTGTACGAAATAAACACAAAGAGAAACAGCCTAACAGGGAAAGGCGCCGTTGTTATAAATGATTTACTTTTCGCTTATAATCCTGAAGAGCATCCTAGCGTTGTTTCTTTAGTTGATAGGTACAAACTTCTGGATTTCTTCAAACAAGTAGAAAATAATTTTTTTAATTTAAAAGATATTAGTCAAATAAGAAAATTATCTATAGGTGAGCAAATTATAAATACAAATAAATTGATTCTTTCAGTAGGTAAAAAACTAAATTTAACTGGAAAAGGAAGTGTTCGTTGCTTAAGTAAGTTTGTATATGAGTATAAAAAATTTAAAGTATTGTGGAAATCAAGAATACCAAGTGTGACTGTATCTAAAAATGAAAGAGGAAAACGACGAGATGGTTTTACTTTGCCAGGGGATATCTTAGGTGCAAAAATTGGAGAGTGGATAAACTTCAGAGATATGGATTATGCGCCGGTTGAGGAGAACGGTGTAATATTTTTGTTTAGTAAAATTACTGAAGATACAGGAATAAAAATTATTAGTATTCAAAAGCATTTCCCCGATGCGATTGGGATAAAATATGATGCCGAAGGACGCGGACAACAGATTTTTATTGAGTTTGAATATAAGAGTTCTGATTTCGAAAGACATGGTCATTTAGAAAATATGAAACTTGGAAAACCATGTAATCTTATTGTCTGCTGGGAGGATGACTGGTCGAATCGTCCAAAGGAAATAGGGATATTAGAGCTAAAAGAATACATTAGAAGCCTGCCTGGAGAAGAGGATTAATAAATTAAGAATGAATAAAAAACAATTAATAGTCGCTTGGGTGTATGCAGAGTTATTAACGGCTTAACGAAGGAGGCGAAGATGAGAAAGGTTTTAGTTTTGTTGTTGTGTTTAGGGTTAGCAGGGTGTTCCTCCGTATCAATCTATAGAACAAATAGAAATAGAGAAGGGTTTAGCGAAAAAGTAAAAGTTAAAGGCACGATTCAGGAAGCAAAAAATATCGTCAGAGATTTGGTTAAGGAATTAGATATGAAAGAAGAAAATGCCGAAACAGAAAGTTTTATTATGATATCTACCAATCCTTCTTTCAAAAAAACTATTGCCTTATATGCATTATTTGGTTCAATTGGAACCGCACTTGATAATAATAAACCCAAAAAGCAGACTCTTGGTTTATTTTTTGAATATAACAAAGTAGAAAACACTACTACGATACAAATTGTAAATCATCAATATGTCTCTGGCAATAAAGAATTTCGGGTAGAATTCACAAGTAAACTAAGATCTAAAGTATCAGAATCCCAGGTTAATAAAAAATAATCGTCGCTTATTTTGATTAGCCTATGGAACCCAACGTAGAATTCCACGAGCCGGACAAAAAGAAAAAGATTAAACGCAATTCCTGGGACACATAACTTAATTTATCTGTGTTCACCCCGTTAGAAATATCACTATGGCTACTCGTTGTGGCAAAATTTCTAACGGGGTTAATCTGTATTAACAATGCGTAACACAAAACTCACCCTCGAATACGACGGAACAAATTTTTAACAAGTCAGAGAGTTAGAAAGTTATACTTGACAACTATCTAACTTATGCTATACTTATTTTGGAGGTGAAAGACAATGACTATCACAAAACTTAAAGCAAAAAATCAGTTAACCATTCCCCAGGAAATAGTTAAGAGATTGCATTTAAGGCCGGATGAGCTGTTTGCTGTGGATGTAGAAGAAAATTATATTAAACTTATTCCTGTGGAGATTGAGCCGCGCTATACGTCTGAAGAATTGACTGCTATTGATAATCTTGTTTCTCAGGAGAAATCTGAAGGCAAGTCAATAAAGCCTGGCAAGGAATTCTCGCGCTACATTAAAAAGATATCCAAATGAAGAAAATCGTAATACTTCCTTCCTTTGAGCGCTCAATTAAAAAGCTTAGCCCTCCAGAGAAGAAACAGCTTGACAAAGGATTAAAGTTATTTAATCAATTTTTAGTTAGCGGTGAGTTTCCTTTCGGATTTGGACTTAAAAAGATAAACCATGACAAATATGAATTTAGGGTAGGCATAAGGCTACGCGTAATTGTAAAACAAGAAGATGATACTTTCTATTTAGCCTTGGTCGGCAGCCATGATGAAATAAGAAGATACTTAAGAAATTTCAGGACTTTGTAAGATGAGAAATTGTAAACCTTATCTGTGCTAATCTGTAGCTTTTCATCTGTGTAATCTGTGTTTATGAGAAATATTAAATTAACCCTCGAATACGAAGGAACAAATTTTTGCGGCTGGCAAACACAGAAAGTCAGAAGTCAGAAGTCAGAAGTCAGAAGTCAGAGAAGGACTGTTCAGGAAACTCTTGAAAACGCCTTAAAAAGAATTCTTAATGAAAAAATAAAATTAATCGGCTCGGGCAGGACTGATAGCGGAGCGCATGCCCTTGGACAGGTTGCAAATTTTAAAACCAATTCCAGGCTTTCTGTTGCTGATATAAAAAGGGCATTAAATGCGGTTTTACCTGCGGATATTGCCATAAAAAAAATAGAAGAAGCGCCATCAGATTTTCATTCCCGCTTTGATGTTAAAAGCAAAATCTATCGTTATACAATTTTAAATAGCCCGATTCGCTCGGTGATGCAGAGAAATTTTTATTATTTTTATCCTTATAAGCTTAATTTGAATGCAATGCGTCAAGCCGCAAGATTGCTCTTAGGCAGAAAAGATTTTAAATCTTTTCAGGTAAGTGATAAAAGATATCGAAGTTCAAAGCGCCATATAAAAAATATTTCTTTAAAGAAAGAAGGTAACTTTATCAATTTTGATATCGAAGCAGATGGATTTTTGTATAAAATGGTAAGAAGCATTGTGGGAACCTTAATGGAAGTTGGGCAAGGAAAGCTTAAGCCAAAAGACCTTCAGAAGATTTTAATTCAAAAAAACCGCAAATTTGCCGGTCCAACTGTTCCTGCCAAAGGCTTAACACTTGTAAAAGTTATCTATTGACTTGTCTTAAAAATCATGTTATATTTGAAACCCTATGAATTCATTCGTTTGCACTCGGGATTCATCCCGAGTAGTTCGAATAACTTAATGAAATAGATACGAGGGATGCAAAAAACATTTTCAGCTAAACAAAGTGATATAAACCGTAATTGGTATCTTGTAGATGCCAAGGATAAGATTTTAGGCAGGCTTGCCACAAGAGTTGCGCGTATCCTTCGCGGCAAGCATAAAACAATTTATACTCCACATATTGATTGTGGTGATAATGTAATTATAATAAATGCCAGCGGCATTCGAGTTACTGGTAAAAAATTAAAAGATAAGATTTATATGCATTATTCTGGGTATCCAGGAGGATTAAAGACTTATACTTTAGAGACTTTATTAAAGAAAAATCCTTCAAAGGTTTTAACATTGGCTGTTAAGCGAATGTTACCCAGCAATCCTTTGGGCAGGAGAATTATTAGAAAATTAAAAGTTTATGCAGGAAGTACTCATCAGCATAAATCACAAAATCCTATAAATTTGGAGGTTTAAAGGTGGTAGAAGCTCTAAAATACACAACTGTTGGTAGAAGAAAAGAGTCGGTTGCCAGAGTAAATTTAATACCAGGAAATGGCAATATTTTGGTAAATGGCAGAGAATTTGTAAAATATTTTCCTCGAGAAACAGATAGAATTCTAATTATGCAGCCTTTAGTGGCAACAAATAATATGAATAAATTTAATATTTTTGCAAATATTAATGGCGGTGGAATATCTGGTCAGGCAGGTGCATTGCGTCTGGGTATTTCACGGAGCCTTGTTTTGGCTAACCCAAGCACACAGTCAATTTTAAGAAAAGAGGGTTTCTTAAGGCGCGACCCCAGGATGAAGGAGCGTAAGAAATTCGGTCAGAAAGGCGCGCGCAAAAGATTCCAGTGGACAAAGCGTTAATTTGAATTTATCAATTTAAAAGAAAAGAATTTGTAGATAAGCTTAAACATAAATCTTAAACCTACAAAGCGCCTATCTCGACGAAAAATTTATTGACGAGATAGGTTTTTTATTTTAGAATGAGACTACAACTTATGGAACGAAAGTGACATAAGTTGTTAGTCGAATCTATCCGCCGAGCTTTTTGGCGGATAAAATGAATGTTTATTCAAGGAGTCTAAAATGCTTAGAGTTGGCATTATCGGCGCAACAGGATATACCGGAGAAGAGATTTTAAAAATTCTTCTTAAGCACCCGCAGGTTAGAATAAATTATCTTGCTGCCAAAATAGAGAGAGCGCAGGATATTTCTTCAATTTTTCCTTCCTTAAAGGGAAGATTGTCTTTAGTCTGCGGCAATCTCAATATGGAAAAAGCCATAGCAAATTGCGATGTTTTGTTTTTGGCTTTGCCTCATACCGTATCAATGCAGGTTGTGCCAAATTTGTTAAAAGCCGGCAAAAGGATAATTGATTTAAGCGCAGATTATCGCTTTGAAAGCGTTGCAAGTTACGAGGCCTGTTATGGCGTTAAGCATAAGGATAAGAAAAATTTAACCTGCGCAGTTTATGGATTGCCTGAGTTGTACAGAGAGGATATTAAAAAGGCAAAATTAATTGCTAATCCGGGTTGTTATCCCACAGCTGCAATTTTGGCGCTATCTCCAATTATTGCCGGTTTTTCTAAACATATTGACTCAATTATTATTGATGCCAAATCAGGCCTAACTGGCGCAGGAAGAAAGGCAGCAATGGATTTCTTTTTTTCAGAGATAAATGAAAATATCAAGGCCTATAAGATAAACATTCATCAGCATATGCCAGAGATTGAACAAGAGCTTTCTAAGTTGGCAGGCAGAAAAGTTCATACAACCTTTGTGCCGCATTTAATACCTATGAATAGAGGTATTTTAGAGACTATCTACATAAGATTTAATACCAAGTTTAACTTGAAAAGCCTTAAGGCATTTTCACTGTATAAGAATTTTTATGACAAGGAACCATTTGTGCGAATAAAAGAAGAGGGATTATTTCCTCAAACCAGAGATGTATTTGAAACAAATTTTTGCGATATTGGACTAAAGGTAAATGAGGGAAACCTCTTAATTGTAGTTGCGGCAATTGATAATTTGATGAAGGGCGCTAGCGGTCAGGCAGTTCAGAATTTGAATATAATGTACGGCTTTAAAGAAGCCCAGGCACTTTTATGAAAATTATAACAGGGGTTACTGCACCGCTTGGTTTTAAGGCAAATGGCGTTTATTGCGGTATAAAAAAATCCGGCAAACTGGATTTGGCATTGGTTTATTCAGATGTCTTGGCTGTTGCTTGCGGAATGTTTACTACCAATAAAATTCAAGCCGCACCCATAAAGGTTACTGAAGCTCATTTAAAGGATAATCTTGCTCAAGCAATAATTGTAAATAGCGGCAATGCCAATTGCTCAACAGGAAAGCAGGGTTTAATTAGCGCTTTACACACAACACATAGATTAGCGCAAATTTTGGGTGTTGATAAAGAGGATGTTTTGGTTGCCTCTACAGGCATTATCGGCAAGAAACTTCCCCTTAAAAATATTGAAAAGGCATTACCAGTTTTAGTTAATGGTTTAAGCAAGGATGGTGGCCGCAGGGCTGCATTTGCAATTATGACAACAGATACTAAGCCAAAACAAGAAGCAATTAGATTTCAAATCAGCCATAAAGATGTGACCATTGGCGCAATGGCAAAGGGAGCAGGAATGGTCTATCCTAAAATGGCTACAATGTTAGCTTTTATTACTACGGATGTAAAAATTACTCCCATCCTTTTAAAGCAGGCATTAAGAATTGCTGTGGATAAATCATTTAATTGTATTTCTGTTGACGGATGCACTAGCACGAATGATATGGTTTTAATTCTGGCAAATGGCTTAGCAAAAAATAAATTAATTAGCTCAAAAGACAGAAATTTCTTTTTATTTACTGAAAGGCTAAGCCAGTTATGTTTAAATTTAGCCAAGAAGATTGTTTGGGATGCTGAGGGCGCCACAAAATTTGTTAAGATTGTTGTTTGTGGCGCCAAAACAATTGAAGATGCAAAAAAAGTTGGCTTTGCAATTGCAAATTCTACATTGGTTAAAACAGCCTTTTTTTCAGGAGGAAAGAATTGGGGAAGAATTGCTGCGGCAATTGGCCAAGCAGGAATAGATTTAAAAGAAGACAAACTTAAAATAAATTTTACTCCCTTTAAAAGAAAAGAAATAACAATTACAGTTAATTTAAATCAGGGCAAATCCGAAGCAACAGTTTATACCAGTGATTTGTCCTATGAATATGTGAGGATTAATGCAAGATATAATTAAAAAAGCAGATGTTTTAATTGAAGCGAGTGCCTATATCCACGCCTTTCGCAAAAAAACTGTTGTTATAAAATACGGCGGAAGTATTTTAGGCGAGGATAAAATAAGACGCTCTGTATTAGAGGATATTGTATTTTTAAGTCTTATTGGCTTAAGGCCGGTTTTGATTCACGGTGGCGGACCAAATATCACAGAGAGGATGAAACAAACCGGCAAGAAAACCGAATTTATTGAGGGTATGCGTTATACAGATTTAGACACCTTAAAAATCGTTAGAGAAGAATTGGATTATTTGAATGAAAAAATCGTTAAAGAGATTAATCTGCTTAAAGGAAGCGCTGTAAGTTTAAAGGGCGAAGAAGGGATAATCGAGGCACAAAAAAAACGAGGTAAAAAAGATTTAGGTTTTGTAGGAGAGGTAAATAAAATAGATAAGAATAAAATTGAGTCGCATTTAAAAAAAGATTTTATTCCAGTTATTTCTCCTATGGGACTTGGGCAGGATAGATACGTATATAATATAAATGCAGATGAGGCCGCCAGCTTCATTGCTGTTTCTTTATCAGCTGAAAAATTTGTTTTGTTAACCAATGTCAAAGGAATTATGCGTAGCTCCTCGGATGTGGATTCTTTTATTTCCACTTTAAATATCAAAGAGGCAAAGGCAATGATTAAGGAAAAGGTAATTCAGGAGGGAATGATTCCTAAAGTGAATGCCTGTATTAATGCACTTGAGGCAGGAGTCAAAAAAACTCATATTATTGATGCCCGTATTCAGCATGCCTTACTGCTTGAGATATTTACTGATAAAGGCATTGGAACGGAAATTGTTAGATAAGTGAGGACATAACTTATGGAATCCGCCGAAGGCGGAGACATAAGTTATCTGTCCGAACTTACCCAGCACTAATTTTACTGATATGCTCTATACTAAAGATTTTGGTTTTATTCGAATGAAACCGTTTTATTCACAATTAAGCACTCTTAGTAAAATTAGTGCTGGGTTAAATTCGCACTTATAACTTACTCATCCCCGGAAATCGCTTTGCGATTTTACGGGACACTTCGTGTTCGTAAGTTATGTGCTCATTTAATATGAAAAAACAAGATATTTTTCAAGCTTATAATGATTATATTCTAGCCACTTATTCCAGATTGCCAGTAATTTTTGTCAAGGCAAAGGGCATGAAAATCTGGGATATTGACGGTAAGGAATACTTGGATTTTTTCCCGGGTTGGGGTGTGAGTAATTTGGGGCACTGTCATCCTAAGGTTTTATCAGCAGTGCGCGATCAACTGGGAAAGTTAATTCATATCCCTAATAATTTTTATCATCCCAACCAGGCAAGGCTGGCAAAAGAAATTGTTTATTGGACATTTGCCTCAAAGGTATTTTTTTGTAATTCTGGAGCAGAGGCAAATGAGGCAGCCATAAAATTTTCCCGTTTATATGGAAAGGGTGAAAGGTTTGAAATTATTTCCTTTGAAAATTCTTTTCATGGCAGAACCTTGGGCGCACTTTCTGCAACTGGCCAGCCAAAATATCAAGAGGGATTTAGCCCGCTTTTGGCAGGTTTTAAAATTATTCCCTTTAATGATATAGAAAAGTTAAAAAGTTCAGTTAATGAGAAGACAGTGGCAATAATACTGGAATTAATTCAAGGAGAAGGCGGCATAAATGTTGCTAACCCAAAATTTGTTCAAGAGATAAGAAAAATTTGTCATGAAAAAGATTTACTCTTGATTATTGATGAAGTGCAAACCGGAATTGGCAGGACTGCAAAGATGTTCTGTTATCAAAATTATGGCATTACTCCTGATATTATGACTTTGGCAAAGGCCTTGGGCGGCGGGTTGCCAATCGGAGCAATGGTTGTAAAAAAAGAAATTGCTGATACTTTTAAACCGGGAATGCATGCCTCCACATTCGGCGGAAGCCCGCTTGTATGCAAGGCGGCACTGGGAGTATTTAAGGCAATTCAAAAAGAAAAGATGCTTAAGAACGCTAAGATTATGAGTGAATACTTATTTACTAAATTAGGTATGCTTAAAAATAAATATTCCATAATTAAAGAAATAAGAGGAATGGGTTTAATGATTGGTATAGAATTAAATATTTTGGGTAAAACTATTGTAGAAAAATGCTTAGAAAATGGATTGATTATCAATTGTACTCACGATACAGTGTTACGATTAATGCCTGCGCTCAATGTTACAAAAAAGCAAGCGGATAAAGCGCTGGGAATATTGGAGTCAGTCTTAAAAGAGGGCTAATAGTTAGAAAAATGAAGAAAGATTTTATTTCGCTTAAGGATTTAAGTGCTCAGGAGATTGAGAAAATTTTTGGCCTCACAGATAAAATTAAGAAAAACAGCCAAAAATTTTCTCAAGCACTCGAAGGTAAATCCATCGGTTTAATATTTCAGAAGCCATCTAACAGAACCCGGGTTTCCTTTGATGTAGGTATTTGGCAATTGGGGGGTCATCCGGTTTATTTAAGCCCTGAGGAAATTGATTTGGGAAAAAGAGAAACTATTTCAGACGCAGCTAAAACTCTTTCTCGCTATTTAGATGCTGTAGTTTTAAGAACATTTTTGCATCAGGATATAATAGATTTTGCAAAAGCAGCTGCAATCCCTGTAATTAATGGTTTAAGTGATTTTGAACATCCCTGCCAGATTTTGGCTGATATCTATACTATTAATAAAAAAAAGAAATACCTTAAGGGTATTACGCTGGCTTATGTTGGTGATGGAAATAATGTTTGCCATTCACTTCTTTTTGGTGCAAGTAAAATGGGGATAAATATAAAGGTTGCCTGCCCCAAAAACTATGAACCCAATAAAGAAGTGGTAGGGGCGGCTAAAAAATTTGCTAAAAAAGCAAGATCTTTGGTTTCTTTAACTAATTCTGCCAAAGAGGCAACAAAAGATGCTGACGTAATTTATACAGATGTTTGGGCAAGTATGGGTAAGGAGCATGAAATTGAAGAAAGAAAAAAAGTTTTTGCTGAATTTCAGGTAAGCTCCAGATTAGTTTCTTATGCTAAAAAAGATTTTATTTTTATGCATTGCCTGCCGGCACATCGCTCTCAGGAAGTAATTGATGAAATTATTGACGGAAAACATTCTGTAGTTTTTGAGCAGGCAGAAAATAGGTTGCATGTGCAGAAAGCGATATTGGTATTTCTATTGGGAGAAAGATTATGAAAAAAGTTATTTTGGCTTATTCCGGAGGCTTAGATACATCCTGCGCCATAAAATGGCTAAAGGATAAAGGCTATCAGGTTATTTGTTTTATTGCAGATGTAGGACAGGGAGATGATTTTACCCTTCTTGAAAAGAGGGCGCTAAATTCTGGTGCGAGTAAAGTGTATATTCAGGATTTAAAGGGTGAATTTATTCAGGATTTTATTTTTCCAGCATTAAAAGCCAATGCTATTTATGAAGGTAAGTATTTATTAGCCACCGCACTTTCCAGACCTTTGATTGCTAAATATCTGGTGGCTATTGCTAACAAAGAAAAAGCAGATTTTGTGGCTCATGGTTGTACCGGCAAAGGCAATGACCAGGTAAGATTCGAAGTTACAGTAAATATTTTAGCTCCTAAATTAGAAATTATCGCTCCAGTAAGAATTTGGGAATTTAAATCCCGGCAAGAAGAAATTGAATATGCAAAAGAAAAAAATATTCCCATTGTAGCAACTAAAGAAAAGCCATACAGTATTGATAAAAATCTTTGGGGAGTGAGTATTGAATGCGGTAAATTGGAAGACCCTTGGGCCGAACCACCGGGGGAGGCATATCAGATTACTAAGAAACCCGAAGAAGCACCCAATCAACCAGAGTATTTAGAAATTTATTTTGAAGAGGGTCTGCCAAAAAAATTAAATAATAAAGCCCTTAATTCCATAAAACTTATAGAGGCATTAAATAAAATTGGCGCAAAGCATGCTGTGGGAAGAATTGATTTGGTTGAAAATAGATTAGTCGGCATAAAATCGCGGGAAATTTACGAAGCACCAGCAGGAGCTATTCTTTATTCAGCGCATAAAGATTTAGAAGGTTTGGTTTTGGACAGAGAAGTCTCGCATTTTAAAGAAATAATTAGCCTTAAATATTCAGAACTTATTTATTATGGCCTGTGGTATTCGCAATTAAAGCAAGCACTCGATGAGTTTATTGATAAGACGCAAGAAAACTTAACAGGAACTGTAAGGGTTAAATTGTATAAAGGAAATTGTGTTTGTGTGGGCAGAAAATCGCCAAATTCTTTGTATAAAAAAGAATTAGCAACTTACGGCAAAGAGGATAAATTTAATCAAAAGTTAGCTGAAGGTTTTATCAAGATTTTTGGAATGTCGCATCAAAGTAAAGGTTAAAATCGAAAAAGGAAAAATGAGATGAAAAAATTATGGGGCTCAAGATTTGCAAAGGCAACTTCTGCTTTGGCAGATAAATTCTCCTCTAGCATATCCTTTGATAAAAGATTGGCTGTTTATGATGTTAAGGGAAGTTTGGCTCATGTAAAGATGCTGGGTATTTGTAAAATCATTAGCCAAAAAGATAGTCATAAAATTTCCCAAGGCTTAAATAGCATTTTAAAAGAACTTTTAGCTGGAAAATTTAAATTCAACCCAAAGGCTGAAGATATTCACACCAATATTCAAAATGCCTTGAATAAAAAAATCGGCGCTGTCGCTGATAAGCTTCATACTGCGCGTTCGCGAAATGACCAGATTGCCTTGGATATGAAGATGTATACCTTGGATGAATTAACGACGCTGATTAATTTCATCAAAGGATTGCAGAAATCAATTCTCAATTTTGCAAAGAAAAATAAAGAGGTGATTATTCCTGCATACACTCATTTGCAGCCAGCTCAGGTTGTTTTATTGGCGCATCATTTGCTGGCATATTTAGAAATGCTTGAAAGAGATATACAGCGTTTAAACAGCACTTACAAAATTACAGATACTATGCCTTTGGGAAGCTGCGCTTTAAGCGGAACAACTTTGCCCATTGACCGGGTTTTTGTGACTAAAGAATTAAAATTTAGCCAGGTCACCAATAACAGTATCGATTCAATTTCTGACCGGGATTTTGTGATGCAGACTTTGGCGGATTTGTCCATTCTTTCCGTACATCTTTCCAGAATAGCCGAGGATTTAATTTTGTGGTCAACCAAGGAATTTGATTTTATAGAGATAGATTGGGCTTTTTGCACAGGCTCATCAATTATGCCGCATAAAAAAAATCCAGATATTCTGGAGCTAATCAGGGGAAGCGTGGGCAAGGTTCAGGGAGATTTATCCAGCGTTTTGATTATGATGAAAGGCCTGCCTCTATCTTACAATCGAGATATGCAACTTGATAAACCGCCATTTTTTAATGCTTTGGATTGCATAAAAGAGATTTTGGAAATTCTTGGTGAACTGTTTAAAAATATCAAGGTTAGTAAGACCTCTATTGCAAATAAGATAAACGATGAATCGCTATTTTCTGTAGATATTATGGAGTATTTGATTAAGAAGGCAGTTCCCTATAGACAAGCGCATGATACTGTAGGAAGAATGGTAAGAATTTGTCTGGATAAGGGACGCTGTATTTCAGATTTAAGCTTAGCAGAACTTAAGAGATATTCAGATAAGTTTGAAAAGGATTTTAAGAATTTATTGAATGCAAAAGTTTCTGTGAGCTTAAAAAAATCATACGGCTCTACAAATCCACTTTTAGTGAACAGGCAAATTATCAGTTGGAGAAAAAGATTAAATGCACGATTTTAAATATAAAGGAAATAGTTTATATTGCGAGTCTATAAGAGTTGAGGACTTGTCAAAAAAGGTCGCTACCCCTTTTTATCTTTATAGCTATAAGACACTCATTGACCATTTTAGAAAATTAAAAAAAGCCTTTAGAAGCATAAATCCCTTGATTTGTTATTCAATGAAAGCAAATTCTAATCTGGCAATTTGCTCTTCATTGGTGAAAGAAGGCGCTGGTTTGGATATTGTTTCTGGCGGAGAATTATTTAAAGCCACAAAGTCAGGTGTTTCCCCAAAAAAAATTGTCTATGCTTCAGTTGGAAAAACCCAGAAAGAAATACAGCAAGCATTAAAGATTGGAATCTTGTTTTTTAATGTTGAATCAGAAGCAGAATTGGAGAATATTAATCGAGTTGCCCGCAATTTAAAAAAAGATGCAAAGGTAGCCATTCGCATTAATCCCGATGTTGAGCCCAAAACCCATCAGTATATAACAACCGGCAGGCTTACCAATAAATTTGGTATCGATTTTAGAACTGCAAAAAATATTTTTTTGAAAAGGAAAGAATTCAGAAATTTGAAAATCAATGGTTTGCATATTCATATCGGTTCACAAATAATTAAAAGCGCTCCTTTTGTAAGCGCAATTAAGAGAGTTGCAAATTTTGTTGCAGAGCTAAAAAAAGAATTAATTGATTTAGAATTTTTAAATATTGGAGGGGGACTGGGGATTATTTACAAAGATGAAAAACCTCAGACTGCAGATGAATTTGCTAAAGCGGTTTTGCCAATCCTTAAACAAACCGGTTTAAAAATTATTTTAGAGCCAGGTAGGTTTATAGCAGGAAACGCTGGAATACTTGTAGCGAAGGTCCTTTACATTAAAAAAACCAAAGCCAAGACATTTGTCATTGTTGATGCAGGAATGAACGATTTGATTCGGCCAGCGCTTTACAGTGCATATCACGAGATTTTGCCAATCGAGCATCGAGCATTCCCTCGACTTCGCTCGGGGCAGGCTAGTATCGAGCATCGCAAAAAAGTTGATATAGTAGGACCTATCTGTGAGAGTGCTGATTTCTTTGCTAAGGATAGGCTTTTACCAAGAATAAATGAAGGCGATTTGTTGGCAATTATGGGAGCTGGCGCATATGGGTTTAGTATGTCTAGTAATTATAATTGCCGTTCTCGAGTTGCTGAAGTAATGGTGATTAAGAATAAATTCTTTATTACCAGAAAAAGAGAAACTTATAATGATTTGATCAGAGGTGAAACAATCCCTTCAATTTTAAAGTGAAAAGAATTATTTTTTATAAAATGGTTGCAAGTGGCAATGACTTTGTGATTGTGGAAAATTTAGCCGGCAATCTATCACAATTTGCCAAAAGAATTTGCCAAAGAAAAACTGGCATTGGCGCAGATGGCTTATCGGTATTAGAAAAAACAAAACATGCTGATATTCGAATGCGTGTGTTTAATCCTGATGGTTCTGAAGCAGCGATGTGTGGAAATGGCGCCAGATGCGTAGCAGTTTATCTTTCCGAAATAAAAAAAATAAAATCAAAAAAGTTTTCCATTGAAACCAAGGCAGGTGAAATTTTAGCCCAGGTTAATAAAAATAATGCCAGAATAAAAATGAGCCATCCGCAAGATATCAAGTTAGACATACCAATTAGTGTTAATTATCGAGATATAAAGGTAAGTTTTATAGACACAGGCGTGCCGCATGTTTGTGTGTTTGTGCAAGGGTTAGAGAGGATAGATGTTGCTGGAATTGGCAGGCAAATTCGTTTTCATAAGAATTTTGCGCCACGCGGAGCAAATGTGAATTTTATTGAGCAAGTGGATAAAGATTTTATTAAGGTGCGCACCTATGAACGGGGAGTGGAAAGTGAAACCTTAGCTTGCGGTACCGGTTCAGTTGCGTCAAGTATTATTGCATTTTTAAAAGGTAAAGGCGCCAAAGTTGCCAAAGTTAAAGAAAGAAAATTCTTAATTAAGGTTTTAACCTTAAGCACAGACATCCTTAAAATTTATTTTGATTTTAAAAATGGAAGGATTAGCGACGTATGGTTAGAAGGACCAGCCAGAATAGTTTATAAAGGAGAGTATTACTATGTTTGAAGGTTCAATTGTTGCGATTGTCACACCATTTTCCGCCAAAGGCGGATCCGCCTCAGGCGGAAAAGATTTAGTAGTAGATGAAAAAACTCTCAAAGACTTAATTGAATTTCATCTAAAGAATGAAACCAATGGTTTTGTGCCTTGCGGTACAACCGGCGAAAGCCCAACTTTATCATTTGAGGAGCATGACAGAGTAATTGAATTAACTATTCAGGCAGTTAGAGGGCGCGCTCCAGTTATTGCAGGGACTGGTTCAAATTCTACTGCTGAGGCAATTATGCTAACCCGTCATGCTGCCAAGGCAGGCGCAGATGCCTCCTTACAAGTTTCTCCTTATTATAACCGACCCACACAAAAAGGTTTATATTTACATTTTAAGGCAATTGCTGACTCTGTAAGCATTCCTATTATTCTTTATAATATTGCCTCAAGAACTGGCGTAAATATCGAGCCAGAAACAATTGCTAGGCTTGCCAGAGACTGTAAAAATATAGTTGGCGTTAAAGAAGCATCTGGTTCGCTAGACCAAATGTCTCGCATTCATTCGCTTTGTGGAGAAAACTTTCTTTTGATTTCTGGTGATGACAGTTTGACTTTACCGCTTTTGTCAATTGGAGGAATTGGGGTGATATCGGTTATTGCCAACATTATTCCAAAGGATGTTTCTTCAATGGTTCAAGAATTTAGAAAAGGCAATGTCAAAAAAGCACAGGAGCTACATTACAAAATGCTTCCTCTGATAAAGGCGCTTTTTATTGAGACAAATCCTATTCCTGTAAAAACTGCTATGGGTATTATGGGATTATGTAGTTTGGACTTAAGGCTTCCTTTATGCCAAATGGAAGAAGGAAATTTGGAAAAACTAAAAAAGTCGCTAAAGGATTACGGATTACTTAAGGAAAAAGAATGATTAAATTAGCGATAAGTGGCTGCATGGGTAAGATGGGCATTCGTATACGCGAGCTCGCATTCTTAGATAAGGATTTTGCTTTAGTTGCATTATTAGAAAAAGAAGAACATAAGACAGTAGGCGCTGATATTTGCGATATAAAAATAGAGTCGGACCCTAAAGCAATCCGCAAGGCAGATATTTTAATTGAATTTTCTACACCCGAGGCTACCTTGGAACATTTAGATATCTGCCTTAAATATAAAAAGGCAATGGTGGTTGGCACCACAGGATTTAGCGACGAGCAAAAAGAGAAAATTAAACAAGCTGCAAAATTGATTGCCATAGTTTTTTCTCCCAATATGTCTTTAGGGGTAAATTTACTTTTTAGATTGGTAAAAGAAACAGCCAAAAAACTATCCAGTGATTATGAAACAAAAATTATTGAGGCTCATCATATTCATAAAAAAGATGCGCCTTCTGGCACTGCAAAGCAGCTGGCAGAGATTATTAAAGAGGCAAAAAAAGAAGAGGCGAAGGACATAAAATCAATCCGAGAAGGAGAGATTGTCGGCGACCATCAGGTGATTTTCGATAGTCATTTTGATACGATTGAATTAAGACATTCTGCTAAGACCCGCGATATATTTGCACAGGGTGCCCTTGCCGCTGCCAAGTGGATTTATACAAAGAAGCCAGGATTGTATAGCATGCAGGATGTATTAGGTTAATAAATAAATCAGATGAAAAAGATATTAAAAAATAAGATTTTTTTGGCAGCTTTCTTATCTTTTTTATCGGTAAATTTATTTTTAGGAAATTGTTTTGCTCAAGAAGAAAAATCTAAAAAAGAAAATGCTGATTCCAAAGCCAAAGATGAAACAGCTGAAAAAGAAAAGAAAGCTATTGAGGAAAGATTAAACATTCGATATGAAAATTACCTTTACGAAAATGAAAAGGAAAAGTCTGAAAAACTAAGGCTCGGTCAAGAGGCAGCTCCTGCTATGACTTATCAGGAATGGTTGTCAAAGCAAGTTCCCCAAGAGATTCAAACCAAAGAATACAAGAGAACGGAAGGGAAGATTCGCCCAGAGAAAAAAAAGATTTATAAAAAGAAATCAGGTAAATAATATGCCAATTAACTTTGATATTTCCGAGAGGTTAAAAAAACTTGCGCCTTATTTATTTGTAGAAATTGATAAAGCAAAAAGGCAGGCAAAGGCAGAAGGTAGAGACATTATTGATTTAGGAATTGGCGATCCAGATTTACCAACGCCAGAATTTATTATTGAAGCTTTAAATAAAGCAGCAGCCGACCCTGCCAACCATCATTATGCCTTGGATGCAGGATTGCCAAAACTTCGTCAAGCAATTGCCAAGTGGTATCTAAAAAGATTTAATGTTTCTTTAGACCCGGAAAAAGAGATTTATGCATTAATCGGCTCAAAAGAGGGCATTGCGCATCTGCCGCTGGCTGTCATTAATCCCAAAGACAGAGTTTTAGTTCCGGACCCTTGCTATCCTCCGTATCGAACTGGAACTATTTTTGCTGATGGTAAAGTGATACCAATGCCGCTTCTGTCAAAAAATAATTTCTTGCCAGATTTAAAAAAGTATGCCAGAAAAAAAGCGAAATTGATGTTTATAAATTATCCCAATAACCCCACAAGCGCTGTTGCTACAAAAGAATTTTTACAAGGGGTTGTAAATTTTGCTTTAGAAAAAGGAATTATCATTGCCTCAGATGCTGCCTATTCCGAGATTTATTTTGACATTGAGGCGCCAACGAGCATCTTAGAAATTGAAGGCGCGAAAGAAATTGCCGTAGAATTTCATTCGCTATCCAAAACATTTAACATGACTGGTTGGCGTATTGGTTGGGTTTGTGGAAATGAGAAAATAATTTGCGCTTTGGCAAAGTTAAAAACTAATATTGACTCAGGAATCTTTCAGGCAATCCAACTGGCGGGTATTGCTGCTTTAGAAAGTGATGGAAACCATGCTAAGGAAATGCGCCAAATTTATGAGGAGAGAAGAGATCTTTTGATTAATGGTTTAAGAAGTTTAGGTTGGAAAATTCCCTTAACCACCGCCACATTTTATGTCTGGGCAAAAATTCCTAAGGGTTTTAAAGATTCAATGGAAGTAACTCAAGTTTTCTTAAAAAAAGCAGATATTATTGTTACGCCAGGTGTGGGATTTGGAAAATCTGGAGAAGGGTTTGTGCGTATGGCTTTGACTGTTTCTAAGGAACGTATCAACGAAGCAGTTATGCGTCTTAAGAAAGTTTTTTAATGGCTGAGTGTTTTATTGGCATCGGCTCAAATTTAGGCGATAGAGAGAAGAATATTAAAAGCGCAATCAAGCTTTTAAAAAAATCAAAGATAAAAATTTTGAAAGAATCGAGTTTAATTGAAACAAAACCAATAGGTTTTTCTAAGCAAGGCAAGTTTTTAAATGGCGTTTTGCAAATCGAAACAAAATTAGAGCCACAAAAATTGCTGCAAACCCTTAAATCCATTGAGAAAAAATTGGGTAGAATTAAGACCTTTAAAAATGGTCCCCGCACAATTGATTTAGACATCCTTACCTACAACGATAAAGTCATTAAATCCAGAAATTTAACCATTCCTCATCCACGAATCTTTAAGAGAAGCTTTGTGATAAATCCTCTAAAAGAGATTTCCCCAGAAATTGTAAAGTTAATGCAAATAAGAAACAGATGAGAATTATTCGCTCCATAAAAAAATTAAGACAATTTGTAAAGAATGCTAAAAGGAAAGGCAAGACCATTGGTTTTGTTCCTACAATGGGATATTTGCATGAGGGACATTTATCTCTTTTGCGAGAGGCAAAAAAAGATTGTGATATATGCGTTGTAAGTATATTTGTAAACCCTATTCAGTTCGGCCCAAAAGAAGATTTTAGTAGATACCCCAGAGATATTAAAAGAGATAAATTCTTGTTAAAATCAGCAGGGGCTGATATAATATTCTATCCGTCGATTAAAATAATGTATCCGCCGGGATTTTTGACATTTGTTGTGATTGAAAGATTATCTGATGTTCTTTGCGGCAATTCTCGTCCTGGCCATTTTAAGGGCGTTACAACAGTAGTTACCAAATTGTTCAATATAGTCCAAGCAGATATTGCTTATTTTGGGCAGAAAGATATCCAGCAGTCAATTATCATCCAGAAAATGGTAGAAGATTTAAATATGCCTCTAAAAATAAAGCTAATGCCAATTGTGCGTGAAATTGATGGTCTGGCAATGAGTTCAAGAAATGTTTATCTCTTCCCCCAACAAAGAAGCGATGCGGTTATTCTTTGGCAGGCTTTAAAGAAAGCAAAGCAAATGATAAATATGGGAGAGCGTTCTTCGCAAGCAATCATTTCTTCGATAAAGAAATTAATTTGCACTAAAAAAAGAGTTAGGATTGATTATATTGATTGCGTATCGATAGATAATCTGACATCCCTTAGGAAACTTAAAGGGCGCGTAATTATTGCCTTGGCAGTTTGGATTGGTAAAGTGCGGCTTATCGATAATATAATTGTTAGAGCTTAAAATGCTAAGGAAGAAAAAAAACAGAATTGGAATAGTTGGTTGTGGCGCAATTGGTTCTTATTTGGCAAAAGAAATCGATGCAAACTTTGGCGATAAAGCAAATCTTTGTGGTTTATTTGATATAAGTTTGGATAAGGCCTATGCATTAAGCAGTGCTTTAGGGAAGAAAAAAATAGCAGCAATTTCTTTGGAAGATTTAGTCAAAAGATGCGACTTGGTTATAGAGGCAGCTTCAGCCTCTGTTGTTAGGGAGGTGGTCAAAAGTTCGATTTTAGCTAAAAAGGATTGCCTTGTTATGAGTGTAGGAGGATTAATTGATTCAAAAGCTTTATTTGAACAAGCCAGAGCCAGAGGCTGCCGGATTTATATTCCTTCTGGTGCAATTGCAGGCATAGATGCCATAAAGGCAGCCTCCTTATCCAAGATAGAAAAGATTATTCTTACAACCCGAAAGCCTCCGTCGGCATTTATTGGCGTTGCGTATGTGCTCAAGAGAAACATAAATCTCGAACATATAGAGACAGAAACTTCAATCTTTGAAGGAGATGTTGATACTGCGTTGAGACTTTTTCCGCAAAATATAAATGTTGCTGCCACTTTAAGTTTAGCAAGTCGTGACAAGAAAAAAATAACTGTGCGTATAATTACATCTCCGGAATATAAAAATAATATTCATGAGATAGAGATTTTTGCTGAATCCGGAAAAATATTTACGCGCACAGAAAATGTTGCATTCGCTGATAATCCCAAAACGAGTTTTTTGGCGGCTTTATCAGCTGTTGCGGCTTTAAAAAATATTTTGGAAGCAGTAAAGGTAGGGACATAATAGAATCCGCCACAAATCTTGGCGGATTCAATTCGCACAAACGAAGGTGCGATTCAAAAGAAGATTGATACTTGACATTGAAAATGTCAAGTATCAAGTGCTCATTGAAAGGGGGTGAAAATAAAATGGCAGAGAAGGTAGCAAAGGTAGGAGTAAAAAAGGCAAAGGGTTATCTTTATTTTGTGGATAAGCATGGCGATGTTTCCCGCGCCAAAATGGCAAGAGGCAAGAAGAAAGGCGGTAGTCCTGAGAAAGTTGCCAAGGTTGGAATTAAGAAAAAATCAGGTTACTTATACTTTATCGACAAGAAGGGAGATATCTCCAGCGCTAAGATGGTTAGGGGCGGAAAGAGGAAGAAAAGGTAATACAAAGGTTAAAGAAATGACCCCCGCAGCTTTGTCCGCCACAATTCTTGGCGGACGGCGGGGGTCATTTTGATAATTATTCACTGATTAATGAAATATTCACAATTGCTTCACAGAATAATTTTTATGGATGTTAGAAGAATCGGCTATATTATATTGACAATTTTTTTTATATTAAACCTTTTCACTGTTTTATTTTGTATGCCAAAAGAGGATTTCTTTGCAAAAAAAGCAGATGAGGGATGTTATTTTATTTATTCAAAGTACCTTGCTCTGAATGGTATCCTTAGTTATCCCCACCTTCTTAAAGAACATTTAGATTCAAAAGAACGCTGGTTCTGGCCTAGCCCCTTGAGGGTAGGTTATTTTTTAATATCATCTCTCTGGTTTAAGATTGTCGGTTCGAGTTTCAGGTCTCTGGCATATCTTTCTTTTATTTTTTTTGTTTTATCCTTACTGATTACACTCATTTTTTCTAAGAAATATTTTGGTTGGCAAGTTGCTATTTCTTTAGTTTTGTTGATTTCTTCTTCACCTTTAATGATGGCAATGGCTAAGAGAGCCTTAACAGATAGCGTTGGTAACTTTTTTATTTCTCTTTCAATATGGCTGTTTCTTGATTTTTTAACGGAAAAAAGGTTAATCAAATTTATTCTTTTCCAAGCATGTTTTGCATATTCACTATTGATTAAAGAACAGTTTGTCATTTTTATTATTTTTTTCATTTTATTTTTTGTGATATATAAATGTTTTTATGATAAATCTTTCGGCTGGGGATATCTTTTTTTTATTGCCACCATCCCTATATTTTGTGTTTCACTAATATGGCTTATTGTTTCTCAGAGCGCCACGCTTCTTGTCAGAATGATTTCTAATAATTTGCAATCACCGGCTATAAACGAGTATTCTATTTTCTTCTGTAGAGGTCCTTGGTTTCGTTATATTGTCGATTTCCTATGTATATCTCCAGTTACGACGCTTTTGGGTTTGGCTTTTTTCTTTTTAGCTATCACGGATCAGCAATTTCATAAGGATTGTAAGATACTGTATTTCTTATTGATGTTTCTGGTTATTTTTGCACTTCTAAGTAGCTTTGATTTTAATAAGAACGTCCGTTATGCTATATATTTAGATACGCCTATCAGGCTTTTCGCTGTTTTATTTATCTTTGAGACTTTAAAAAAAATAAGAATTTCTAAAATGGGATTATCAATAGTCTTAATATTATGTTTGATAGATTATTTTAATTTTATAAATTTGTTTTATTTTAAAAATATCTATGACCCCATCAGTTGGAATCTTTTAAAAGACTTAAGGTTTATTCCATAAAATTAACCCAGGAAAAACAGAAGCGGATTCTAGAGCAATAATGAATGGCAAGCGTTGGTGTAACGCAGTAATTGCGTAAAACATATTGGGCAGAATTCACAACAAGATATAGTGTTATTTAAAATCGGATTTCCAGTTTGTTAATCTGGCCGGTACAACAACACTAAGTAGTGCCGAGTTGGAAAAGAAATTTTATAAAGATTCTACAGATGTTATGGTGGCAATGGAGAGAACTTTATGACAGGAGAACTCAATAAAAAGAAATTAAGTGTCATTATGCCCGCGCTTAACGAAGAATTAAATATTTCCGATGCAATTTCAAGCACATTAGATGCTTTTGATTCCTTTAAAATTGACGGAGAAATTATTGTTGTTAACGATGGTAGTTTTGACCGCACTCAGGAGTTTATTGAACAGAAAAGAAAAAAAAATTCAGACAAGATTCGCGTTATAAGGCATGAAAAACCAATGGGTCTGGGTATCTCATTCTGGGAAGGCGTGGAATATGCAAAAGGCAATATCGTTGTTATGCTTCCCGGAGATAACGAGAACGATCCTAACGAGACGCTTCGTTATTATAGATTACTTGAACATGTAGATATCGTCATTCCTTTTATTTTTAACAGAGAAGTCAGACCTATTTTTAGAAATATTCTTTCTCTTATTTATCGGGTTATTATTAATACAACCTTTTTAGTCAACTTTAATTATACCAACGGAACGGTTCTTTATAGAAAATCCATTTTAGATGGGATAGACCATAAAAGCAGCGGTTTCTTTTTTCAAACAGATATTTTGATCAGAGCAGTAAAAACGGGCTATCTTTTTGCTGAGGTTCCATATAAGCTTAGAAAGAGAATCGGTGGTGTTTCCAAGGCCGTAACATTTCCATCTTTGATTCAGGTAATCAAAGGATATCTTAAGTTAGTAAAAGATTATTATTCTAAAAAGGATAAGAAGCAAACTGGAAATTTTTCCAGCGATTCATTAACAGCTATAAGAAGATAAGGTTTATAATTCATTTCTAAAGAAAATAATTAGACAAAAGAATTCTTGAAATGGGCGAGTTAATTTTCGATGGCCATAAATTATTATGGCATAAAAAACTAATTGAGGCTTGGTTAAAAGGTGAGAGAATACCACCCATCACTATCGACTGTTCTTTAACACGCAGGTGCACCTATAGGTGCATTTATTGTTATGGAACGTTACAGGCAAATGATGAGAAGAAAATGACAAGGGATGTAATATTCCGATTTTTAGACGACGCAGCAGAAATCGGTGTTAAGGCGGTAAGTCTTGTTAGCGATGGAGAAAGTACCTGCTCACCTTATTTTTATGATGCTATTCATCGCGGGAAAGCCAATGGCCTCGATATGGCTGTTGGGACTAATGGTTATCTTTTACAGGAAGATCGGCTAGAAGAAATTTTGCCTGTCTTGACATATATTCGTTTTAATATTTCGGCAGCTGATCCAGAAAGATATGCTAAGATTCATGGTTGTGATGCTAAATGTTACCAAATGGTAAGCCGAATTATAAAAAAATGCGTTAAGATTAAAAAAGAAAAAAAATTAAATGTTACTATTGGTTTGCAGATGGTATTTTTACCAGAATTTGCCGATCAAGTTATTCCTTTGGCAAAGCTTGGTAGGGAATTGGGTGCAGATTATGTAATTTTTAAGCATTGTAGTGATGATGAATTAGGCAGTTTAGGCGTGGATTATTCTAAGTATCAAAAGTGTGTGGATATCCTTAAAGAAGCTGAGAAATATTCCAAAGGGGAGTATAAAGTTGCAGTTAAATGGTCCAAGATACTAAGCGAAGGAAAACGCAGATACAGCCGTTGCTATGGCCCTGCCTTCATAATGCAGTTTTCTGGTTCAGGGTTAGTTGCTCCATGCGGCATGTTATTTAACGAAAAGTATGCTAAATACCATATCGGCAATATTGCAGATAAATCTTTTAAAGAAATTTGGAAAAGTGAGCGTTATTGGGAGGTATTACGACTTATATCATCTGAAAAGTTCGATGCCAAGACAATGTGCGGAGGCCTATGCTTACAGCATAAGGTTAATGAGTTCTTATGGGATTTAAAGCATGGAAGGGATAGCCTTGAAGAACCAAAGGGAGAGTCTCCCATGCATGTGAATTTTGTTTAAAAGTTTTTGTGAGCAATTTTTCTTCTTAGGGATAGATTATTATGAGTGCACTTTTATTTGGGATAATGACATTTTGTTTTGCTCTATTTATTCACTTTATTATTTGGAAGGTGAGTTTGCCCAAAAAGAATCAAACTATATCTTTGTTAAGAATTTTTTTAGTAGTTTTTATTATTAATATTTTTATATTCAGGAAGTTTTCCTCTGTTTCTTTTTTTGGGATAACTGTGCCGCAAACATTGCCTGAGTACCTGCAGTTTTTTCTTTTATATCTTTCCTTAGCCATTGCGTATATTACATCTTATTCAGCTGTGGAAGTAGATAGTCCATCATTTATTATTGTTTTGAACATTGCAAATTCTTCCCCAGATGGAATGGATGAAAAAAAGTTAAATAACATAATGGCTGATGAATTCTTGCTATTACCAAGGATAAAAGACTTAGTCAACGATAAAGCTATCTATTTTGATAATGGTAAATATAAGCTGACTAAAAAAGGAGAGTTTATGGCAAATATGTTTATCTTTTTTAGAAAATTGCTGAACGCCCCAAAGGGTGGTTAAATCTACAATGTCTAATAATTATTTGAATGTTTTTATTCCCGTTATAAGTCTTGCCATTAATGTGGTAACCCAGGTTGTTAGTTTTAAGGTCTATTCAAAATTAGGATTATTAAATTCTATATTTTTAGGATTCTTTGCAGGATTTATTTTTTTAGGCTCTTTATTCATAAGTGATTTTATGACAGAGTTGATTTTGCTAAAATATTTTTGCGGCATTTTCTCAGTTAATCTGATCACATATATATGCTTCGCTTATTGTTATTTTCATTTTATCAATCTTGGCGAAACAGCTAGAAGGATAAGAATATTAAGAGAGCTAAAGGAGTCTCCTATCGGTCTTTCAATGGATGAAATTCTTATGCGTTACAATGCAAAGGATATAGTTAAACTTCGAATTGCAAGACTTTTAAGAAACGGCCAAATCATGTTTAAAAACGGTAAATATTATATCGGTAATTCCACTGTGTTAATTATGGCAAGGTTATTAGAAGTTCTGAAGCTTATTCTGCTCGGCAGAAAATCTTGTGCTTATTAAAATTCATTTTGCAACTTTTTGTTAAGATGCTTTCAAAAAGATTAGAAACCCCGCTGATTATAATTAAATTGTAATTCAAAATTATATTAGCTTAACCATCCGATCAAATAGAGTCAAGCTAAATTAACCTCATAAATATTAGAAAAAGTAAATATAGTATTAGAGATTTAATTTGATTATGTATTTTTTCAAAAGTTATTTTTTTAAAATTAAAAATGAGAAATAGACAAGAAGCCGGCCTTATTGTTATTCACGGGGCAAGAGAGCATAATCTAAAAAATATAAACTTAGAAATTCCCCGCAACAAACTTGTAGTTGTTACCGGTTTAAGTGGTTCTGGAAAGTTTAGCCTTGCTTTTGATACAATTTATGCAGAAAGTGCCTCTATAGGAGCTAATGCAACTTAAGAAAAGCTCTGGTAAATGTAATGTTTGCCAAAAAAAGTATAATAAATCTAACGATAAAGTTATAAGAGCATGAAAATAAATTTCATCGACCTGCAAAGGCAATATAAGCAGAAAAGGTAGCAGAGGAAGTTCTCGCCATTCCCATGCATCCGTATTTAACTCCTGAAGAACAAGAATACATTATTTATGGGATTAAGAATTAAAGCTATATTTAAGAAGGGTCATTTTAGAAATGGTTGATAAAAAGATTCAGAATATTATTATCAAAAATGCCAAAGAGCACAATTTGAAAAATATTTCTCTAGAGATTCCCCGCAACAAACTTGTGGTTGTCACAGGTTTAAGCGGCTCAGGAAAGTCCAGCCTCGCCTTTGATACAATCTATGCAGAGGGACAGCATCGCTATGTAGAGAGTTTATCCAGTTATGCGCGCCAATTTTTAGAGCAGCTGCAAAAGCCTAACGTGGAATATATTAAAGGCCTGTCTCCTACAATTTCCATTGAACAGCGCAGTGCCGGCGGAAATCCCCGTTCAACTGTAGCAACCCAAACTGAAATTTATGATTATTTAAGACTTTTATTTGCTCGCGTGGGAGAAATTTTCTGCTATAAATGCAATCGTAAAATCAGCCGTCAATCAGCACAAGAGATAGTTGAACAAGTCTTAAAATTACCTAAAGAAACAAAAATAAATATTCTCTCACCATTAGTTGCTGGAAGAAAAGGTGAATACCGTAATATTCCTTCGCAGGTTGAGAAAGCTGGCTTTTCGCGTATAAGGGTTGATGGCAAGATTCTTGAAACTACAGAAAAACTTTCCTTAGAAAAGTTTAAAGTCCATAAAATTGAGGTTGTGGTTGACCGCTTAAGTTTAAGGCCTGAAATTAAGAATAGACTTGCCGATTCAATTGAAACTGCTCTAAAAATGAGTAAAGGTACAATTATTATTAATATCGAGGATAAAAAACAAGATATTTTATTTAGCGAATTATACGCCTGCCCTTATTGCGGGATTAGTATTCAAGAGGTTGAGCCAAGAATTTTTTCTTTTAATTCTCCATACGGAGCTTGTTTGGCTTGCAATGGCTTAGGCACAAAAATGGAATTTGATCTAGATTTGGTTATTCCGGATAAAACAAAACCAGTTTTAAGTTCCATTGAGCCTTGGCGCCGTGGAGGAAAAGGCTATATGCTTTATTATCGGGGTATGCTTCGTGAATTTGCTAACTTACATAATTTTAGTTTAGAAGTGCTTTTTAATGATTTAACCAAAGCTCAACAAAAGATGCTGCTTTATGGCTCGGATGATCTAATTTGGGGAAGGACTTTTGAGGGCGTAATTCCACATTTGGAAAGATTGTTTAGAGAAACAAAAAGTGACTATTTAAAACAAGAGATTTCTAAATTTATGTCGGTTTTGCCTTGCCCAGAATGTAATGGCGCGAGATTAAAAAAGGAAAGCTTAAGTATTCGTATAAATGGAAAAAATATTCGGCAGACAACTCAAATGTCTATAAAAGAGGCAAGGGATTTTTTTCAACAGCTTAATTTAGCTGAACAAAAGAAGATTATCGCCAAAGAAGTTTTAAAGGAGATTGTAAGGCGTCTTAAGTTTTGTATTGATGTGGGCTTAGATTATTTGACATTAGAGAGAAAAAGCTCAACTCTCTCAGGCGGTGAGGCAGAAAGAATAAGGCTTGCCTCGCAAGTTGGCTCTGGTTTGGTGGGTGTAATTTATATTCTTGATGAGCCCAGCATAGGCCTACACCAAAAGGATAATAAGAAGCTTCTTTCTACATTAACTGCGCTTCGTGATTTGGGTAACACCCTAATTGTCGTTGAGCACGATGAGGCAACTATTCGTTGCGCTGATCATATTATTGATTTGGGCCCCGGTGCAGGCAGGCAGGGAGGAAAGGTGGTTTGCCAAGGAACCTTAACTAAACTTTTAAAATCCCGCTCTTCGCTTACTGGAAAATATTTAAGAGGAGAGCTAAAAATCTCTATTCCTAAGAAAAGAAGAGACTATAAGGATAAAAAAAATATAATCATAATTGGCGCATCTGAGCACAATCTTAAAGATATTGATGTGACCATTCCCTTGGGTATTTTTGTTTGTGTAACTGGCGTATCTGGCTCTGGAAAATCCACTCTTATTGATGAGATTCTTTACCGAAGCTTAGCCAAGAAAATCTATAAATCTAAGGAAAGGCCGGGTAAACATAAGAAAATTGAAGGCGCAGAAAATATTGATAAGGTTATTGTAGTAGACCAAACACCTATTGGCAGGACTCCTCGCTCTAACCCTGCCACCTATGCCGGAGTTTTTAGCCATATTCGGGAAATTTTCAGCCGCTTGCCCGAATCAAGGGTGCGGGGCTATAAACCCGGAAGGTTTAGTTTTAATGTTAAAGGCGGAAGATGTGAAGCGTGCACGGGAGATGGCATTAAAAAGATAGAGATGCATTTTTTGCCTAATGTTTATGTTAAATGTGAAGTATGCGCTGGTAAGCGATTTAATGAACAGACATTAGAGGTTCGGTTTAAAGGTAAATCTATCGCTGATGTTTTGGAAATGCCAGTTGAGCAGGCCTTAGGTTTATTTGAGAATATACCTGCTATTAGAGGAATTTTTTCTACAATTAATGATGTGGGATTAGGCTATATTCAGTTAGGTCAATCTGCCACAACCCTTTCCGGAGGAGAGGCGCAAAGAGTAAAGTTAGCTAAAGAATTAAGCCATCGCGCAACTGGTAAGACTTTGTATATTCTGGATGAGCCAACAACAGGTTTACATTTTGCAGACATTGATAAATTATTGTTAGTGCTTCAACGGCTGGTGGATAGAGGAAATAGCGTAATTGTTATTGAGCATAACCTGGAAGTAATAAAATGCGCTGATTATATTATTGATTTAGGACCAGAAGGCGGAGATGATGGCGGAGGGCTTGTTGCCAGTTGCTCCCCAGAGGAGTTAATTAAGAATCCCGCCTCACATACTGCCCATTATTTAAGAAAATTTCTTAAAACTTAATTCTTCTTTTTGAGTCGTCTTGTTTTATTGTATTGAAATATGCTTTAAAAGTGTTATAATAAACAAAAAAATGAATAAGAAATTTCTTCTTTTTGTAAAAATTGCCTGTTTGTCATTATTCCTTTTTGGGATAATTACAAATTTCTCTTACTCAGCCGATAATAAAGAAGATGAATTGTTTTTTGTTGCCCAAAAGGCATTTGAAGATGGCTTTTACGATGTTGCTCTTCGGTATCTGGAAAAATTCCTTAAGGATTTCCCAGAAACGAATAAAAGGGCGCAGGTAAATTTACTTATCGGCCAGTGTTATTTTTTCGAAAATCAATACCTAAAGGCATTTGACGTGTTTCAAGGTCTGTTAGGCTCTGCTGAGGCAAAGGAAATTAGAGACGCGGTGTTTTTCTGGATGGGAGAAACTTATTTAAAGGGAAAGGATTATAAACAAGCTAAGGAATTTTATCAGCAGCTTATAAATGAATTTCCGAAATCTACATATTTGGCCCAGGCAAATTATTCATTAGCTTGGGCATTTTTTGAAGAAGGCTTTTTTCAGCAAGCGCTTGATACATTTACAAAGTTAACTAAAGGATTTAAGCACAGCGATCTACAAGAAGATGCAAATTTTAAAATAGGCGAGTGTCTTTACAATTTAAGGCAATACGATAAATCCAGACAACAATTTACTACTTTCCTAAGTAATTATCCGCTTTCACTGAAACGCGATTTGGCTTATTTTTATATTGGAGAGGCAAATTATTATTTAGATGATTTAAATGCAGCCTTAGAAAACTATGCAAAGGCTATATCTTTAACGCAGGATGCGAAGATAAAAAGTCTGGCTAAAATTAGCTGCGGATGGGCGCTTCTTAAGCTAAATAAATACGACGAGTCTCTTAAGAACTTTGAAGGGGCAGAGGCATTTTCCAAAGAAAATGGTTTGGACTTAGATGACATCCTATTAGGAAAGGGTAATTTATTTTTAGAATTAGATCAGCTTGACAAGGCTTTAGGATTTTATGATGAATTGATAATTAGTTACCCTTATAGCTTACGTCTTCCAGATGCATATTTAGGAAAGGCGAATGTGCTTTATCGTTTATCCAAATATCAGGAAAGCGCAGACACCTTCAAGCTGATTCTTAAAAGATTCTCTGAAGATAATTTTCCTTCAGATTTAATGGAGAAGGCTTATTTTGGTTTAGGTTGGGTTAATTTAAAACTGGGCAGGCCCTTAGAAGCAATTGAAAATTTTAAGAATATTGCCAATAGCTCGCAAGATAAAATGATGCGTTTAAGCGCACTCTGCCAGATGGCTGATGCCTATCAGGATACAGGAGTATTTCCTGAAGCCCTGGCAATCTATGACAGAATTTTAAAAGACTTTCCTGATAGCGTTTACAGCGACTATGTTCAATATCAAGAGGGAATAGTTTTATTGAAAATGGATAAAATTGATGCGGCTACTTTAATGTTTCAAATTTTAAAGACAAATTTTCCTAAGAGTAAATTTATTCCGGATGCCCAATATTATTTGGGTTCTGCCTACTTTAAAAAAAGAGATTTTACTTCTTGTGTTGAGCAATTTACCAGCCTGATTAAAACCTTGCCCGGAGACAGCGAATTAAGACCTGAGGCAATATTTAATTTAGGTTTAGCCCTTTCCCATTTAGAAAGATACAAAGAGGCAATTGATATATTTGAAAGAATAGCTAAGGAATATCCCTTAACGAGCGATTTAGTTCAAAGGGCAGAATTCGAGATTGCAAACACAATGTTTAATCAAGGCAAGGTTAAAGATGCCCTTAAAAAATTTAAAATTATTCTCTATAAATACCCTAAGACCAAGATAGGCCTTGAGACTATTTATTGGTTGGGCGATTACTATTTGAAGGATAAAAAATTTGATCTTGCCATTAAGTATTTTAGACAAATAATTGATGATTACAGAGATACCGATATGGTGAATGCGGGCCATTACAATTTAGGCAGAGCTTTTTTAGAAATGGGAAATTTCAGTGAAGCTATGAAAGAATTAGACAAAGTAGACCTTACATCAAACCCCCAATTAGTTGTAGATACAAAGTTTGCAAAGGCAAGGGTTCTAACCAAAACAGATTTAAATACCGCTATTAAAGCTTATGAATCAATTGCTCTAGATTATCCTGATTTTTCTAAATTAGCTTTTATAAAATTAGCTCAAATTTATAAATCACAAGGCGACTCTGATAAGGCAGTTACTTTCAAAGAGAGAGCATTGACTGCTAAGTACATTGCGACGCTTGAAACAACTGATGCACAAATTCAGTTTGAGATTGCTGATTTGATGGAATCAAAAGGAGATTTAAATAAAGCCATAGAGGGCTACTTAAAGGTTACGTATCTTTATCCAGATGAAAACTTTTGGGTGGTAAAGAGTTACTTGAGGGTTGCCAGGATTTTCGAGGATAAGAATGATTGGCAAGAAGCTAAAAAGATTTATGAAAAAATTGCCACTTCAAATATTGAAGAGGCAAAATTTGCTCAGGAAAGGTTGGATTGGATAAATAGAAACTTGAAAAACTAAAAGGGGGGTTAAATGGATTTGTGGAAGATGAGTGCCTGGAAGATTTTCTTAGCTGGTGGTCCAATTATGTGGCCCATACTTTTGTGTTCCGTCTTTGGCTTGGCGATTATCTTGGAGAAATTACTGCAGTTGCATAGTATAAAAATTGATACAGGAAAATTCCTCAGCTCTTTATTTGATAGTTTAAGGCGAAATAAAATCAAGGAGGCAATTAATCACTGCGATAAGACAACTGCTCCCATTGCCCGTATCTTAAAGGCAGGAATTTTAAAATACGATAGAAGCCGCGATGAGATAGAAGAGGCAATGGAGGATGCTTCCCTTTACGAGATACCCCGTTTGGAAAAAAAACTTAATGCCTTGGCAACAATTGCACACATCTCGCCTTTGCTCGGGCTTTTAGGTACTGTAACCGGAATGGTAAGGTGTTTCCAGACTATACAGATAAAATCCGCATCTTTAAATCCGGTAAGTCCCGGAGACCTTGCAGGAGGAATTTGGGAAGCGTTGCTTACAACAGTGGCTGGCTTAATCGTAGCGATACCCGCGTATGTAGCTTACAACTATTTAGTTAGTGTTATTAACAATATTGTGATAGATATAGAAAGGGCATCTACGGAATTAGTGAATTTCTTTGCTCAGTCATCAGAACAGCTTAAAGCAAAATAAATTAAATAAGATGAAATTTAAACGTCACACTAAATTAGAGCATGGGCTTGGCCAAATTGATATCGCCCCGCTTATCGATATGGTATTTCAGCTTTTGATATTTTTTATGCTTACATCATCATTTGTTTTTCAATCTGGCATAAAAATAAATCTTCCCCGTGCTGTAACAAGCGAGGTTATCCAAGAAGAAAATGTTATAATCATAATTTCCAGCGAAAACGTAATTTATCTTAATAATAGAGTAATAAATTTAAAGGAATTAGAAAAAGCTCTAAGAATTGCAGCTAAGAAGAATGCCCCATTATTAATTAAGGCAGATAGACGTGCATCTTTAGGAAGAATTGTTGATGTTTGGGATTTATGTCGTGATGCGGGTTTAGATAAGATAAATATAGCCACTAACCAAGAATAATATAAACCAATGGAGTCTTATCTTATAAGAATGAGTTCATTATTCAATAGGCTTTTGATTGTTTCAATCGCAGGGCATATGTTATTATTTTATGTTGTTTACTTTACTTTTAACAATTCCTTGGTTACGACACCCGCAATTGCAGTTTCTTTCTTGGGTTCTTTCTTAGGAAAGTCAGATTTGAATTTATCTCCTGGCTCATCTGGAAAGCAACATTTACATAACAATTTTAAAACAAAGATTTCGTTAGTTGAATTTAAGACACCCCCAACTTCTAATTCGCTTAAAACCCTTAGCTTTGATTATTTAAGTTTTAATTCTTTCAAACCGCTGCAGCCGATTAAAGCTATGCAATCTCAAACAAAGCAGCTAAATAAATTCTTAGTAGAGGAAAGGAAGTCTAAAATTCAAGCCAGTGTTAAACAGCCTCAGTTTGAACCCAAGAAATGGGAGAGAATAGAATTGAAATTGAAGGTTGAATGATAAGCTTAGACTTTTCATTTGCAATTGCATTTTTCTGCGTCCTTATAATTTTAATTTTATTTGGGGAGTGGGTATTAAGTAATAATATTAAGTCAAAAGATTTTGACTCTTCAGCAGAGTTTCTGACGCAGTGCCCTGTTTGTGCTTATTTATTTTTTGATTTTCAGCAAGATTTGATTTCTGTGTGTCCCAGATGCAGTAGCTATATAAAAAATGAGGGGGTTAAATGAAGCCACGGCTTATGGACGAGAGAGAGATAAGTTTTGATAGTTTAACTTAATCCTTGACATCTAAAATGTCAAGGATTCAATTCGACCAACAAACTTACGTTCATTCCATTCCGTAAGTTTGGGTCTCATTGAAGGAGGTGCAAAGAAATGATTACAGAAATAGGAATTGTTGCCGGAGAAATTTGGCATTACCTTGACCAGCACGGAGAGGCAAGGCTTTCTGAAATGGTTAAGGGTATTGATAAGCCGCGCGATTTGGTATTAATGAGTGTGGGGTGGTTAGCCAGAGAGGGCCATGTTATCTTACAAGAAGTAGAGAGGGATTTTAGTATTGCCTTAAGAAAATTGGAGGTTCAATGAATAAAAATTTAACTGGAGTTGCTTTGGTTACAGTGATAGTTTTTATTCTGCTTTTGTCAATTATTGCAATTGCTATGTTAAATTTAATGACCAATCAGGCATTACTTACAGAGCATCAGATTAAAAGGATTAAAGCCCAATATGTGGCTGAGGCAGGTTTTTGGAAAAATTTTATGCATTATTTCTTAGGTCAGCCTCCACCACCACCAGTGTCTGAAGAAGGAATGAATGCTGTTGTAACTCGAGAGACAGGTACAGGGCCTGGTGGTACAGACACAATAAACGCCAAAGTTACTTATTAATCATATTGCTATCAAAAGATTTTGAATTAATAAATTAGATTATTTTAATTTGGCTGGGTAGCTCAGCTGGATTAGAGCACGCGGCTCATACCCGCGGAGTCGAGGGTTCAACTCCCTCCCCAGCCACCAAACAATCTTGCCAAATCAATACCAAATGCAATTCATCCAAAAAGTAAAACAAACTATTATTAAACATCATATGCTTTCGTTTGGTGATAAGGTTTTAATTGCTGTTTCAGGCGGGCCGGATTCGATTGTATTATTGTATAGCCTAAAATTGCTGCAAGATTTTTTTGGTTTAAAGCTTTATATTGCTCATTTAGACCATATGCTGCGAAGAGATTCTTTTCAAGACCTTGTATTTGTTAAAGGCATAGCTAATAATTTGAATATCCCAATCAAGGTCAAAAGAATAAATATTAAAAAGTTTGCCTCAAAGGGTTCTTTGGAAGAAATTGCAAGAAATATACGTTTGGATTTTTTAATTAACACTGCCAAGGCTATTAAGGCTGATAAAATTGCCTTGGGCCACACAAAGGACGACCAAGCTGAAACAGTATTAATGCGAATTATTAGAGGCTGCGGTCTTTATGGTTTATGCTCAATTTTTCCGGTAAGGAATATCAGGGGATTTACTCTTATCAGGCCATTAATTGAAACTGAACGCAAAGACATTGAAATCTTTCTTAAAAAACTAAAAATTAAACCCAGAAGAGATGCCACAAATAATCAGGTAAAATTCTTTAGAAATAAAATAAGAAATAAGCTTTTGCCGATTATTAAAAAGGAATATAACCCCCAGATTAAACAGGCATTGGTTAATTTAGCTAAAATTTCTGCACAGGACTATGACCTAATTGAATATTTGGGGCAGAACTCATTAAAAAAATGTAAACTAAGACTTTCCAAAAAAATCTTAAGTTTAGATTTAAATAAATTTCTTAAACTCCACAAAGGACTGCAAAGGATGGTATTTCGATTGGCAATTGAAAGATTAATCGGTACCACTCGAAGGTTTACCTTTAAGCATTGGCAAGAAATTGAGGACTTGATTTATGAAAGCCATTCTGGCTCTATTTTGAATTTACCCCGCCAAATTTCAGTTTCTAAATTAAGGGATAGAATTGTCTTAACCCTAAGAAACCCTTGATTTTAATTAAAAATAATATATAATAAATAGCATAAATTAGGCAGATAAAGGAGAAACCTTGGTATGGAAAATAATTCTAAAAAAACACCTTTAAAAAAGAAAAATTTGAACCGTAATTTTGTGTTCTGGGTAGTCTTTTCTCTGGTTGCAATTTATATTTTCGGTCTTTATTCTACGACAATTGGAGTAGGACCAAAAGAGATTAGTTACGCTGAATTTTATCGAGATTTGCGGTCTAACTCCCAGACTGGCAAGATAAAATCATTAGCTAAGATTGATAATGTCATGCAGGGAGATTTTAGCGACGGAACAAAATTTTTTGTGAATATCCCTGATCAAGATGAAAAGATTATGGATGTTATCCGTGAAAATGTAGCAGATTTTTCCATTAAGCCACCACGCACAATATGGGCAAATTTGCTTTTTTCCTTGGGACCAATGCTTTTGTTTGTACTTTTCCTGTGGTTTTTCTCTTATAGGGGCAACCAGTTAGGAAATAAACTCTGGTCTTTTGGAATGGCCCGGGCGCGCTTAGCCACTGATACTGACGGACAGAAGGTTACCTTTAAAGACGTGGCAGGCGTGGATGAGGCTAAAGAGGAGCTTCAAGAGGTTATTGAGTTTTTAAAGGACCCTAAAAAATTCCAAAGATTAGGCGGTAAAATTCCCAAGGGCGTTTTATTAATTGGTCCGCCTGGTTGCGGCAAGACACTTTTGGCTAAAGCAGTAGCTGGAGAAGCAAGTGTTCCCTTTTTTTCTATAAGTGGTTCTGATTTTGTGGAAATGTTTGTAGGAGTGGGGGCTTCGCGTGTTCGAGATTTATTTTCGCAAGGACGAAAAGCCGCTAAAGCCTCTGGCAGGGGAAGTATTATCTTTATTGATGAAATTGATGCTGTGGGCAGATTAAGGTTTGCCGGAATTGGCGGTGGACATGATGAGAGGGAGCAAACCCTAAATGCTTTGTTAGTGGAAATGGATGGGTTTGATACGCAGGAAGGTTTAATTTTAATTGCCGCAACCAATAGGCCTGATACTCTTGACCCTGCGTTACTACGTCCGGGAAGATTTGACCGGCACATTGTGGTGAATTTAGCTGATATTGCTGGTCGGGAAGAGATTTTAAAAGTGCACACGAGGAAAATAAAATTAGCTCCCGATGTGGATTTAAAATCAATTGCCCGTCAGACAGTATATTTTTCAGGTGCGGATTTGGCAAATTTGTGTAATGAGGCGGCACTCTTAGCTGCTCGTCGGAATAAAGAAAATGTAGAGACGGCTGAATTGGAAGCAGCTATTGAAAGGGTAATGATTGGACCAGAGAAAAAGAGCAAGGTGACATCTCAGAAAGAAAAGGAAATAACCGTCTATCATGAAAGTGGCCACGCTCTTTTATCACTTTTAATTCCCGAGGTTGACCCAATGAGCAAGGTTTCCATTATCCCGCGCGGAATGACTGGCGGATATACCCTCACACCGCCTTTAGAAGACAGGCATTATTGGAGCAAAAAGGAATTAATGGGAAAATTAACCGTAGCATTGGGTGGCCGTGTTTCAGAGGAAATAAATTTAGAGGACATTACTACCGGCGCAGAAAATGATTTGGAAAATGCTACTGAAATCGCCAGAAAAATGGTTTGTGAATTTGGTATGAGCGAAAGATTAGGCCATATAACCTTGGGTCGCCGCCACGGACCAATATTTTTAGGACGAGATATTGCGGAAGAAAAGGATTACAGCGAAGAGACTGCCAAGGCAATTGATGAAGAAGTGCGTCGGTTAGTGGATGAGGCATATTCAAAAGCAAAAACCTTACTTACAGCGAATAAGGATAAACTTAAAATTTTGGCCCAAAGTCTTTTGGAAAAAGAGGTTTTAGAGGTAGGGGAGGTAAAAAAACTTCTGGGTTTGTCTTGATAAGCCAGTAATGAATATCCAAGCCATAACTGTTATTAATCAAAGCCACTTGAACCACCTTTTAAAAGAAATAAATGTCGATAAGGCCGCAATTGATATTATGTCTGCCAAGGCCGTAAGCCAAGTAATCAGGATTAAAAAAGTTCCCTCCTGGATCGCTAATATTTTAAAACAAGAAATGCTTTCCCTAAATGCCGATGTGGCAGTTAACAGAGATGCCATAACTGGAAGGGCTAAATTTAGCGATTGTTTGGTAATGGGGAATTTAAGTCAGCTAAACCGCTTTGTGGAAAAACTAGAGAAACAGCCAGCAAGCCTTAAGAAAATTTCTGGACAGATAAAAAATCTTTTAGAAAATTATGCACGCCAAGAATTTATACTTCTTTTAAAGAATTCTCAAATGAAATTAGGTAGGCGTACAAAACTAATGGCAATAGTAAATTTGACACCTGACTCTTTTAGCGGTGATGGCTTATGGGGAAAGGTAGATTTAGATTTTATCTATCGCCATATAGATGGGTTGGTTAAAGATGGCGCAGACATTATTGATATCGGAGGCGAATCTACTCGTCCAGGTGCAAAGCCGGTTTCTTTAAAAGATGAGATAAACCGCACAATTCCTGTGATAAAGAAAATTGCTAAGAAAATTAATCTGCCTTTATCCATAGATACTTATAAACCAGAAGTTGCCAGAATGGCATTAGATTGTGGTGCAAGCATAGTCAATAATGTTATGGGAGTACAAAATAATCCTAAGATGCTTAAGGTAATTAAAAAAGAAAGGGCAGCGGTTGTGTTAATGCACATAAAAGGTAAGCCTCAAACAATGCAAAAAAAACCTTGCTATCAAGATTTGATGGGAGAAATACTTGAGTCGCTTAAGAAATCTATGGATATAGCGGTATCTTTTGGTATAAATCCAGAAAAAATAATTGTTGACCCAGGTATTGGTTTCGCTAAGACTAAAGAACAGAATTTAGAAATTATCAGGCGCCTTGCGGAATTAAGAAGTTTAGGTAGGCCCATTCTTATTGGTCCGTCGAGAAAATCATTTATTGGTAAAATATTGAATTTAGAGCCTCAAGAGAGGTTAATGGGCACAGCCGCGGCAGTAGTTACTTCAATTGTAAATGGGGCAAATATTGTTCGCGTGCATGATTGCCGCGCCATAAAACAGGTTGTAAAAATAACCAACTCAATTTTGTATAATTAAAGATGATTTTAGCGATTTGGGAAGCACTAAAGCCGTTAATTGAAATTATTATTCTTTGGTTTGTAATTTACAAGATAGTTGTATTTTTTGAAGGTACACGCGCCTTCCAGGTTTTAAAAGGAATAATCCTTTTGATTATTGCTTTTTTTGTTTTTCAAGTTTTTGGTTTAACCACCCTTAATTGGTTGATGACCAGATTCTTTGCTATCTCTATTATAGGAATTTTGATAATCTTTCAGCCGGAGTTTCGCCAGGGTTTAGCCAAGTTAGGCCAGCAACACCTCTTTGCTCCAGTTTTAGCAGAGGAAGATATCGTGGCTGTAATAAAGGAAATCGCATCAGCCGTTAGCGAACTTTCTAAAAAAAAGATTGGCGCAATAATGGCTTTAGAAGGGGAAAGTAAGCTTTCCACCTATACGGAAAGTGGAGTAGCTTTAGATAGTAAAGTAAAATCTGAAATTTTGCAAAGTATTTTTATGCCTAACTCTCCTTTGCATGACGGAGGTGTGGTAATAAGGGGCGAGAAAATTATCTCTGCAGTTTGTTTGTTTCCTTTGTCAGAAAATCCAAAATTCGAAAAGATAACTGGCAGCCGCCACCGTGCAGCTGTTGGTTTATCTGAACAGACTGACGCAGTTGTAGTAATGGTTTCTGAACAGACCGGAGATATTGCCCTTGCTTATGAGGGAAAATTTATCAAAATTGAAACCGAAGATGTTTTAATCACTGCCTTAAAAGATTTTTTAATCTATAAAAAGAGAAAATGATCAAAAAGTGGTTTAGTTACAATTTGTGGTTAAAATTTGTCTCGCTTGTTTTAGCAGTTTTTACTTGGTTTTATATTAATGGTGTTTTAACCAAGACACATTTTTAAAACTATGCCGAAATTAGGTGTAAATATCGACCATGTAGCCACCCTTCGCCAGGCAAGAGGAGAAAAAGAACCAGACCCAATATTTGCCGCTTATATTTGTGAGTTAGCTGGCGCAGATAGCATTGTTGTGCATCTTAGAGAAGACAGGCGCCACATTAATGAGCGAGATTTAAGGTTATTAAGAGAGAAGGTGAAAACCAGGTTGAATTTAGAAATGTCTGTTGAAGGAGAGATTGTGGATATTGCTTTAGATGTTTTGCCTAATCAATCAACTCTGGTTCCTGAAAAGAGGCAGGAATTAACCACCGAGGGAGGATTGGATGTTATCTTAAATGCAGATTTGATAAAGGATGTGGTTAGCCGTTTGAAAAACAAAGGAATTGCGGTTAGCATTTTTATAGACCCAGACAAAGAACAGATTGAAAAGGCAAAAGAGCTGAATGCAGATTTTATTGAGTTACATACAGGAAGTTATAGCCACAGTAAAAATGAAGAAGAGTTTAAAGAGAGGCTTAATGAGTTGGCTGAGGCAACCCAGCTTGCTTTAAAGATTGGCTTAAGGGTTAATGCCGGCCACGGTTTAAATTATCAAAATGTTTGTCCCATTGCACAAATCAAAGGCATAGAAGAATTAAACATTGGCCATTCAATAATTTCTCGTAGTGTATTTGTGGGTTTAAAGCAGGCAGTTGTGGAGATGAAAGAGTTAATCGGATGATTTTTGGAAGCGGTATTGACATAATTGAGACTGAAAGAATTAAACAAGCCATAATGCGCTGGGGAAATGGTTTCTTAAAACATGTTTTTACTGAGGAAGAAATTGATTATGCCTATAAGCGCCGTTTTCCTTATCAGCATTTTGCCGCGCGCTTTGCTGCAAAGGAAGCGGTTTTAAAGGCATTTGGTGATAATGCCCATATCAATTGGAAGGATATTTGTATAATGAATGATAAAAACGGAAAGCCAGTTTGCATTTACAAAGATAAAAAGTTTGATAAAGAAATCTTAATTTCTATTGCACATACCCAAAATTATGCGGTTGCCAGCGCAATTATTACAAAGAAATCCTAATTCAAATAAAAAAGATTTTGGCCATGTTTTTATTTTAGCAGGTTGCGCCTCAATGTTAGGGGCTGCTTGTTTAGTTGCCCAGTCAGCATTAAGAAGCGGCTCAGGTTTAGTTACTGTTGGCGTTGCCAAAAGTTTAAACGGAATTTTACAGAAAAAAATAGCAATTGAGATAATGACTAAACCCTTGCCGGAGACTAAAGATAAATCCATAGCTTTAAGCTCTTTTGAAGAGATTAAAAAATTTTTAGAAAGGGTGGATGTATTGGCTATGGGTCCGGGCTTATCCAGAAATATTTCTACGCAAAAACTTATTAGAAAAATAATTGCAAAATTTAATTTGTCAATGGTTATTGACGCTGATGCACTCAATGCTTTAATCGGTTATTTAAATTTACTCCGAACTCCAAACTCCGAACTTCAAACTCCTAAAATATTAACTCCTCATCCCGGAGAAATGGCTCGGCTTTTAAATGTTAGCCTTAATGCAGTCCAAAAAAATAGATTAGAAATTGCCAAGAGCTTTGCCAAAAAATACAATTGCATTCTGGTTTTAAAAGGAAATAAAACTGTAATTGCAGATAGCAACGGCAATACTTTTATAAATCATACTGGAAATCCAGGAATGGCAACCGCTGGATGCGGTGATGTTTTAACTGGAATGATCGCATCGTTTTTAGGTCAAGGAATTAAAGCATTTGAGGCGGCGAAGTTAGCAGTTTATTTACATGGTTTAGCAGGAGATTTAGCAGCCAAAGAAAAAACGCAACTTAGTTTAATTGCTTCGGATATCATCGAAAAAATTCCTGAGGCGATAAAAAAGTGTAATTAACGCAGACGTAGCTCAATGGTAGAGCAGATGTTTTGCCCTCGCTGTATTTATTGGTCTTTGATTTTGCTCGGGATTGTTCGCAAAAAGTCCTGAGCCGTAATAGTTTTTTAATAGTAATAATGCTGGCGTAGCTCAGTTGGTAGAGCAGCGGTTTTGTAAACCGCGGGTCGGGGGTTCAATTCCCTTCGCCAGCTTAAATAAACTTGTAACGGCGAACGGATAAACATCAGGCTGGGGGTTCAATTCCCTTCGTCGGCTTTGAAATCTTATGCAAAAATTAGATTTCGATAGAGTTAAAAATTTATATTGGGATGAGAACTGTAGCGTAAAAGAGATCGCTGGCAAATTAGGTTTTTCCTTTTGGTCAGTATACAGTTTTATGAATACGAATAATATACACCGGCGCGCTCCTTCGGAAGTTAATTACGCAACTAATAAATACAAGCCACAATTTAAATTTAAACAGAATCTTAATATTCCAGAACAGGAATTAAAAATTGCTGGAATTATGCTTTATTGGGCAGAAGGGACACTAAGGAATAGCACTGTAGATTTTGCTAATAGTAATCCGCAAATGATAAAAATATTTTTGAAATTCTTAAGAGAGATTTGTGGCGTAAACGAAGAAAGATTAAGAGTCTATCTTTATGCCTATTCCTATCATCAGATAGAAAAAATTAAATTATATTGGAGCAAGGTAACAAATGTCCCTTTAAACCAATTTACTAAGCCTTACATTAGAAATGGTAATCCAAATTTAAGCCAAAGAAAATTGCCTTATGGCTTAATCCATATCAGATACAATGACAAAAGATTATTAGGAACAATTAAATTTTGGATTGACGAATATTTGAATAATAACGGGCAGGTACCCAAGTGGCTAAAGGGGACAGACTGTAGAAAATGCAGCGTCCCTTCGAAAGATGGGATGGAAAAGTAGGTGAATTCAGGGAACCCCCTTGGCCAATGTGTCAGGGGCAATCCTGAGCCAAGTCCGCCAAAGTTTTGTGGCGGAAAGGTGCAGAGACTAAGCGCCTACCACCTAAAGCTATAAGCCAAGGTGATGAGATAGTCCAAGCCTTAAGGTAACTTAAGGGCACTTGAAATCTGTTGCGCTTCGCGCTTCGGCGGTTCGAATCCGTCCCTGCCCACCAGCTTTTGCTTTAGCAAAAGCGCAGTCCCGAGCAACCATTATTAAAGAGATTGGTTGCGAGGGGCCACTTTTGCAGGAGCAAAGCGACGAAGGACCTAAAAAACTCAAAGCTTAAAACCACAACTTAAAGTTTAAAACTTAGGGAAGTTTTGGAGTTGAAAAACGAATAGAAAACAATAGTCGATAATATCGATTGGGATGTACTTAATATTTTAGGTAAATTAAGCAAATAGTAATGCAAACCAAAACCGAACAATTCTTAATCCCAGTCCACATCGAAGCATTTGACTTAGATGATGCCTGGTTTCAGTGTTTATCGGCAATTTTGGAAAAGGGCTATGTTTATACAATTGACCGTGGAAGTTATCAGGGCCAAAAGCGATTGGAATTTGATTTTGTGAGCATCCGGGTAAAAAAACCCGGCCATCAGATAATTCCCATTATTCCTGAAGGGATGTCTATTCCAGTTCCCACAGATATGGAATACATTAACGGATATTTAAGTTATTTATTAACTGGTTGCAAAACAGCTACTGAAGATTATACTTATGGAGAGCGTTTAGTTGACCCTAAAGCCCGTGTAAAAGAATCTGGCGAGGGTAAGGAAATGATTAAAGAAATTCCTCTTAATTGTAATCAGATAGAAGAGGTGATCAAAATGTACAAACGCGATGGCTTTGGTACGAATCAGGCAATTATGGAAATCGGTATGCCTTCGGATATAAAATTAGCTGACCCGCCGTGTCTACGTTTAATTGATACAAGAGTGCGGTATGGCAGGCTGCATTTTATCTTATATTTTAGGTCATGGGATTTATGGGGAGGTTTTCCTTCAAATTTAGGCGGGCTTCAATTAGTCAAACAATATATGGCTGATGAAATAGGCATAGATGATGGGGAGATAATTGCTGTAAGCAAGGGTTTGCATCTTTATGATTATAGCTGGGAATTAGCAGAGTTAAGAACAGGAAAAAAGAGAAAGTCGGAATAGTTTTTGTGGATAAATTTATGCGGGCATAGCACAGAGGAAGTGCAGTAGCCTTCCAAGCTACCTACACGGGTTCGAGTCCCGTTGCCCGCTTTGATAAAGCGAGGTAAAATGGCCTTCTCCCGATGTATTGTTTTGCGAAGCATTCTTCGGGATCCCGACGCTGAATACTAAGAGAGGGCGTCGGGGCAAGCCATATATGACGGTTCGATCCCGTTCACCCGCTTAATAACCATCAATCATACTTATGAAATCAAAAAAAGAAATTCCAGAAAACGAGAGAAGAGAGTTTATTCGTTTAATCTATAAATCGCCTCTTATGTATAAGGTTTGCAAAAGAAAAACAATTTCTAAGCTGATGCAGGGCTACACTCAGAATATAAGCCAGGCAGGGTTGATGTGCAGCATAAAAGAAAGCGTTCCAAAAGACTCCACACTTTGGTTAAAATTAGATACGGGTGCGCTTAACCTTTGTTCAGAAATAGAGAAGCGCTGTGTAATTATCCAGCAGGGAATTTTAGGCAAAGTTGCTTGGTTAAAAAAGACAAGAGGTAAAAGTGTAGATGTCGGCGTTTATTTTATCACTCGAGAAGAAAAGCATCCTTTAAAAGTATTAGATGAGCATTGTTTTAGCTAAAATCTTAAGATGAAAAAAATCGCGGTATTAGGAGATGGCGGCTGGGGAACAACTCTGGCAATACAGCTTAACAAAAATGGCTTTAAGACGACACTTTGGAGCGCATTTAAAGATTATGCCAATTATTTAAATAAAAAAAGAACGAATACTAAATTTTTATCTGGTATTAAAATCCCGAAGTCAATTGAAATTACCTCTGATTTAAAAGAAGCGCTGGATTCTTCGCTAATTATTATTTTAGCTATTCCTTCTCAATATTTACGCTCTGTTTTGCAACGGTTAAAGGGATTTGATTTATCTAAAACGATTGTAGTAAATGTGGCAAAGGGCATTGAGAAGGTTTCTTTAAGAAGAATGTCAGAGGTTATTAGCGAAGAGTTAGGCGATGTTAAACAGGCAATGCTTTCTGGCCCAACTATTGCCAGGGAAGTTGCCTTTGGCATTCCTACAACCGCTGTTATTGCATCGAATAATTTATCTATAGCCAAATTATTACAAGGTATTTTTAATTCTGAGAGATTTCGCATTTATACAAATAAAGATTTAATGGGAGTTGAGTTAGGCGCAAGTTTAAAGAATGTAATTGCTATTGCCTGTGGAATTTCTGATGGATTGGGTTTTGGCACAAATACAAAGGCAGCGCTTCTGGCTCGTGGCTTAGCTGAAATGACGCGCTTGGGAGTTAAAATGGGCGCAAATGAAAAAACTTTTTTTGGCATAAGCGGGTTAGGCGATTTAGTCACTACCTGCATTAGCAGTTTGAGTCGTAACAGATTCTTGGGTGAACAAATAGGCAAGGGAAAGAGAGCTAAATCAATAATTAGGCATATGCAGATGATTGCCGAAGGCTACCCTACAGCAAAATCCGCTTATGAATTGAGTAAAAAGTTTAAAGTTGATATGCCAATTACTAAAGAAATCTATTCAGTTCTTTATAAAAATAAAAATCCTCTTAAAGCAGTAAATGACTTGATGGTGCGTAAAATTAAAGAGGAATAAAAATTAGGTACCTCGCCTTATAATGTCAGAAAAGTTAGGCTCGGTACCGATTTGCTGATTTTTTAAAAATATGGCAAATCGGGGAGTAGCGCAGTTTGGCTAGCGCGTTTGAATGGGGTTCAAAAGGTCGTGGGTTCAAGTCCCACCTCCCCGACCATCCGCCGTAGGCGGATGATCCCGAGTACGCCAAGAATCATGGCGGACGAGGGACAGATAAGGTATGAAACACTGGTATATTTATATCCTAGAATGTTCTGATAGTTCTTTTTATACGGGTATCACTACAGATTTAAAGGAAAGAATAAAACGACATAATTCTGGAGATGGTGCTAAATATACAAGGACTCGAAGGCCGGTTAGGCTAATATATGCCAAGAAGGTTGATACAAAGTCAGAGGCTAAGAGAAAAGAAATAGCAATTAAGTCATTAAGTAGAGAGAATAAAGAAAAGTTAATAAGGCAAGGCGGTTTCCCTCGCCTTTAGGTTTAAAAATAGAAGAGGCTCGGGACTTCGCTTCACCTCTGGCGAAGCTCGCAAGTCCCACCTCCCCGATTCGAAGAAAGCTAAATGATCCCTGAAGAAAGAAGAAAATATGAAAGACTTAAAAGGCCATTTGTGGTTTCTTATAATGCTCTAGGAGACCCTAGCGCAACTTATGATATTACTCAGATTAAAGATATCAGCTTAGGAGGTATGCGTTTTATTACCTCAAAAGGCTATATGCCAAATACAAGGCTTAACATTGAATTAAGGCTTCCTTTTATGGAAGAGAAGGTTAAGCTTAAGGCACGTGTTATTGAATCAAAAGAGGTAGTTAAAGACCTTATTTATGATACAAGGGTGTGTTTTAAGGAACTAGAAGAGGAAGCCCAAGAGATTTTATCAAAGACAATTAATTTGTTTTTAAAAAAAGATAGGGGAAAGGAAGTTAAATGAAGATTAATATTGGTTTAATTGGTTTGGGAAATGTGGGAGTTGGGGTTGTTAAAATCCTAAATGAAAAAAGACTCCAACTTAAAGACAGAATTGGCATAGAGTTTGTAATTAAGAAAATCTGTGACAAAGATATTAAAAGAAAAAGGCTAATAAAAATTGATAAGTCGCTCTTAACTACCAATTATAATAAAATCTTGGAGGATAAAGATATTGACATTGTAATAGAGTTAATAGGAGGAATTCATCCTGCTAAGGAGGTAATTTTAAAAGCACTTTTCCAAGGCAAGAATGTAGTTACAGCCAACAAGGCTTTATTGGCTCAAGAAGGATTAGAAATCTTTAAACAAGCCAAAAAATACCGAAAGAATGTGTATTTCGAAGCATCTGTAGGCGCAGGAATTCCTATTATTAAAACAATCCAAGAAGGTTTAGTTGCCAATAAATTTAAAGGAATTTTTGGGATAATCAATGGCACTTCTAATTTTGTACTTTCAAAAATGCTGCAAGAAGAATGCACCTTTAAGGCGGCTTTAGAAGAGGCAAAAAAAAGAGGCTTTGCTGAGAGGAATGCTTCTTTAGATATAGAAGGCTATGATTCTGCACATAAGCTAATTATTTTAACCTATCTTGCCTTTGGTAAATTTGTTAAGCTTTCAGATATTTTTGTAGAGGGTATTTCCTCTATTTCTTTATCGGATGTGCGCTATGCCAGACAATTAGGTATGGTAATTAAGCTTTTAGCAATTGCTAAGGCAACAGAGGGAGAATTAGAGGTGAGGGTTCACCCCACACTTATCTCTAAAAATCATTTACTATCTTCGGTTAATGGAATTTTTAATGCTATTTATTTAAACACGGATTTTGCCGGAGATATTTTATTGTACGGAGAAGGGGCTGGGCAAATGTCTGCTGCATCTGCAGTAGTTAGCGACATAGTTAGTGTTGCACAAAAGTTAACTTGTGAACCAGAAGCTTCAAAGGGAATATTGCCAGAAAAGATTTTCATTAAGAAATTAAAAAAGATTGACCAAATTGAAACCAGATTTTATATACGCTTTATGGCAATTGATAGGCCTGGTGTTTTATCCAAAATTTCAGGCATACTGGGTAAGTTTGGTATAAGCATTTCTTCAGTTACTCAAGCAGAAAGAAGAAGGTCTTCTGTTGTACCGGTTGTTATGCTTACTCACGACGCTAAAGAAAGGAATATGCGATTAGCCTTGGAGCAAATTTATAAACTCGCGGTAATTAGAGAAAAGCCAGTGGCAATAAGAATGGAGAGAATCTAATGGTTTGGCAGGGAATAATTCAAAGATACAAAGAGTTTCTTCCTATAACTGATGATACCCCAATTGTTAGCTTAAGCGAAGGAAATACTCCTCTTATTTATTCTGATGGCTTAAGTAAAATGGTTGGGACATCAGTTTATTTAAAGTACGAGGGTTTAAATCCTACAGGTTCATTTAAAGACCGCGGTATGACTGTTGCTGTTTCCAAAGCAAAAGAAGAGAAAGCCAAGGCAATTATCTGCGCCTCAACTGGAAATACATCTGCCTCTGCTGCCTGTTATGCTGCCAAGGCTGATTTAAAATGCGTTGTTTTAATTCCCCAAGGAGCCATTGCAGCAGGTAAACTGGCACAAGCCTTAATTCACGGTGCAAAGGTTTTGGCTGTGAAGGGAAATTTTGATCTTGCTTTAAACCTGGTCAAAGAAATAACTGCAAAGTATCCCATAACCTTGGTTAACTCTATAAATCCCTATCGTATTGAAGGCCAAAAAACAGCCAGTTTTGAAATTTGTGATTATTTAGAAGATGCGCCAGATTTTCTTTGTATTCCTGTGGGAAATGCAGGAAACATTACTGCCTATTGGAAGGGTTACAAGGAATATAAGATGAAAGGCATTTCAAAAAAATTACCTAAGATGTTGGGTTTTCAGGCTGAAGGCGCAGCACCGATTGTAAAAGGAAAGATTGTTAAAAATCCCAAAACAATTGCCACAGCCATTCGAATTGGTAATCCTGCAAGCTGGATGGGTGCTTGTTTAGCCAGAGATGAGTCTGGCGGTTTAATTGATATAGTTTCAGATAAAGAAATTCTTAACTCTTACCAACTTTTAGCTAAAGAAGAGGGGATTTTTGTTGAACCAGCATCTGCTGCGTCTGTGGCCGGACTGTTGAAGCTTTCAAAGAAAGGTTTTTTTCGCAAGCAACAGGATATAAAAATAGTTTGCATATTAACCGGACACGGGCTTAAAGACCCTGAAAGGGTAATGAAAACCGTGAAGAAACCCAAGGTTGTGGCTGCGAAATTAAGTTCAGTGTTAAGAGAAATTGGTTTTTGAAAATTAACTTCTTATTGCATAATGAGTTTAAGGAACAAAAGAATTTTAATAACAGCAGGACCAACCTGGATTCCCATTGATAGTGTTAGGGTTATTAGCAATATTTCAAGCGGTGAAACCGGTATTTTAATTGCAGAGAATGCTTTAAGACAAGGAGCAAGGGTAACTTTATTGTTAGGTCCTGCAGTTGAAGCCACATCCAAAAGATTTATTAAAATTATTCGCTTTCGCTTTTTTAATGAGCTTTTAAATTTGCTAACTTACCAATTGCAATCGCAAAGATTTCATGCTGTGATTCATTTAGCCGCGGTTAGTGATTATAAGTTAAAAAATAAGATTAAAGCAAAATTAAAGTCTGGAATTAGTAAATTGAAACTCGACTTGGTTCCTACACAGAAAATCATTAATAGGATTAAGAAAATTGCACCCAAGATTTTCTTGGTAGGATTTAAACTGGAACCAAAGGCAACCATTTTAAGGTTAATTAAGAGTGCGGATAATCTTTTTAAATACGCAAAGGTAGATTTGGCTGTAGTTAATGTCTTAGATGAAAATAAGTACTTCGGTTTTATTTTAAATAATCAAATAAAAATTTTAGCAAAGGTTATTTCTCGTCGTGACTTAGCCTTAAAGCTAATTAGAATTTTAGATAAAGAATTATGAAATATATTATTTTAGTGCCGGATGGCATGGCTGATTATCCAATTGAAGAACTGGGTGGAAAGACTCCGCTTGAGGCAAGCCACAAAACAAATATGGATTTTATTGCCCAAAATGGTCAGGTAGGAGTTGTAAAAACTATTCCTGAAAATATTGCGCCAGGTTCAGATGTTGCGAATTTATCAATTTTGGGTTACGACCCCAAACTTTATTATACTGGACGCGGCCCATTAGAAGCTGCTAATCTTAGCATTGATTTAAAAGACAATGAAATTGCCTTTCGCTGCAACCTGATAACTGTTGAAGAGGATAAACTTTTTGATTATAGCGCAGGCCACATTTCCACAAAAGAGGCTCAAGTTCTAATTAAATTCCTTGATGAAAAATTAGGAAATGAAGTAATCAGATTTTATTCAGGTGTAAGTTATCGTCATTTAATGGTAATGAAAACCGATAATGACGATATTCTTAAAATCAAATGCCTGCCACCGCATGATATTAAAGGATGGAGTATTCAAGAGAATTTACCACAAGGCAAGGATAGTGAAATTCTAATAGATTTAATGCAAAAATCAAGAGAGCTTTTAGCTCAACACGAAATAAATCATGTGCGTATTGACTTAAAAGAAAATCCTGCCAATATGATTTGGCTTTGGGGTCAGGGAAGAAGGCCTAATTTACCAAAATTTAGGGATATGTTTCAAGTAGAGGGCGCAGTAATTTCCGCCGTAGATTTAATCAAAGGCTTAGGTAAAACTATTGGCTTAGAAGTAATTAATGTCCCTGGTGTAACTGCCTATTATGATACAAATTATAAGGGCAAGGCTGAATACGCCCTCAAGGCTTTAAAAACAAATGACTTTGTATTTGTGCATGTGGAGGCAACTGATGAGGCAGGACATAATGGTGATTTAAGGATGAAGATTACCTGTATTGAAAGATTTGATAGTTTGGTCGTAGGCACAATTTTAAAACATATGAAAAGGTATAAGAACTTTAGGATTATGATTTTGCCAGACCATGCCACACCCCTGTCTTTACGTACACACACAAGTGACCCTGTTAATTTTTGCCTATTTGGTAAAGGGATAAGTCCAAGTGGTTTAAATTTTTCTGACCGTGTAAACCCTGAAAATAACTTTAAATTTAATAGTGGCCATGAATTAATGGAATATTTTATGAAGGCCTAAAAATGAATTCAATTTTTATTATAGCCGTAAGTTCAATTTTATTTTTCTTAGGGTATAAATTCTACTGCAAAAAATTGGAGCTGCTTTGGCAGATTAATCCCAAAAATACTACCCCTGCTCATTCAAGGTCCGATGGCATAGATTTTGTCCCTGCCCGACACTGGTTAGTTTTATTTGGCCATCACTTTGCCTCAATTGCCGGAGCCGGACCAATTATCGGCCCTGTAATTGCCTGTGTTTTATGGGGATGGCTTCCAGCTTTAATTTGGATAGTATTTGGAACGATTTTTATCGGGGGAGTGCATGATTTCGGAGCGTTAATTACATCTGTTAGACAAGAGGGCCGCTCAATTGCCGATATCGCTGGTGACACAATTTCTCGTCGGGCAAAAATAATATTCTCTTGTTTTGTCTGGCTGGCTTTGGTATTGGTAATTGCTGTGTTTACTTACCTTTGCGCAGATACATTTGTTAAAGAACCTAAGATTGTTTTACCGTCTTTAGGTTTGATACCTGTTGCAATGCTAATTGGCTTTATGCCATATCATTTAAAAACTAATGTCATTGCAACTACCATCCTTGGTTTGGTTTTATTAACAGGATTAATTTTTTTAGGAAATATTTTTCCCATAAGTTTGCTTGAGAATAGTTTGTTAATTTGGTCTTTGGTATTATTGTTTTATTGCTATATTGCTTCAATTTTACCGGTAAATATACTTTTACAGCCCAGAGATTATCTTTCGAGCTTTTTACTTTTTGCGGGTGTGGCTTTCGGATATTTAGGAATATTTATTCTGCGACCAAAAATTACAGCCTCTGCATATATTGGTTGGAAAACTCATGAAGGTTTCTTATGGCCGATGTTATGTGTTACAATTGCCTGCGGCGCAATTTCTGGATTCCATTCTTTAATTGCATCAGGCACAACCTCTAAACAAATTTCTAATGAAGCGGATGCTAAAAGAATTGGTTTTGGCGGCATGATTGCCGAAGGCTTAGTGGCTATTTTGGCTATTTTAGCCATAACTTCTGGAGCCTCTTCTAAAAATTTAATAGTAATCTTAAAAGATATAGGTCCGGTAAGATTGTTTGCGCAAGGTTATAATGAAGTTGCTAATCCTATTTTGGGAGGGTTTGGCGGCTTTATTGCTATTACAATTTTAAATGCCTTTATTTTAACTACCCTTGATACTGCCACACGCATAGGAAGATATTTAACTGAAGAGCTTCTGGGGATTAAAAACCGTTATTTTTCTACATTTCTGGTTGTTTTAGCAGGAGGGGGTTTGGCATTATCCGGTAAATGGAACAAGATTTGGCCAGCATTTGGCGCATCCAATCAGTTAGTGGCTGCATTGGCTTTAATTGTTGTAAGCGCCTGGTTATTCTGTAAAAATAAGACGCTGCGTTTTACGCTTATTCCAGCTATTTTTATGATTGTAACAACCATTGCCGCTTTAGTTTTTCAATCTATAAATTATTTTAAGGGAAGGGATTATTTTTTGTTTGCAGTTTCTTTGGTTTTAACTGGCTTGGCTTTGTTTATGCTTATGGAAGCTTACAGAGCTTTTAAAAAGAGGTTTTTATGCCCAAAGGTTTAGTAGTCCAGAAATATGGCGGTTCATCTGTTGCAAATCCAGAAAGGATTAAGGAAGTCGCAAGAAGAGTAGTTAGTTACAAACAAAGAGGATATTCTTTGGTTGTGGTTGTTTCTGCATTGGCAGATACAACAGATGAATTAATTGAATTGGCATCGGCAATCACTGGAAAACCTCCTGAGCGTGAAATGGATATGCTAATGGCAACCGGAGAACAGGTTTCCTGCGCACTTTTGGCAATGGCAATTGATAAGTTGGGATACAAAGCAATTTCTTTTACTGGTGGACAGGTGGGAATAATTACAGACTCATCGCACACAAAGGCAAGGATTGTTAAGATAAGCGCAGAGCGCCTTAATAACGAGCTAAAAAAAGGTAAAATTGTAATTGTGGCAGGTTTTCAGGGAGTAACACAGGAAAATGATATTACTACCTTAGGCCGCGGAGGTTCTGACCTAACTGCAGTAGCTTTAGCTTATACATTGAATGCAAAAATCTGCGAGATATATACAGATGTGGAGGGTGTATTTACCGCTGACCCTCGTATAGAAAACAGGGCAAAAAAGATTTCTAAGATTACATATGACGAGATGCTTGAGATGGCTTCATTAGGCGCACAAGTAATGCAGTCGCGTTCAATTGAAGTGGCAAAAAAATTCGGTATTCCTATTCATGTACGCTCGAGTTTTTCCCATAAGGAGGGGACTATGATTATTTCAGAAGCTAAAAAATTAGAAGATGTAGTGGTAACTGGAATAACTATTAATAAGAATGAGGCTAAAATTACTATCTGCAATGTTCCGGATAAGCCAGGGGTTGCAGCTAAAATTTTTAAAGAGGTTTCTAATGCCGGCATAAATGTGGATATGATTGTGCAGAATGTCTCACATACCAGGCAAACCGATATTTCATTCACTGTTTTAAAAACAGATTTGCCAAAGGCCACTCGCATGACTAAAAAGGTAGCAAATAAAATAGGTACGGGTGAGGTTTTAAAAGATCAGGATATCGCCCGCGTTTCTATCGTGGGTGTAGGGATGAGGTCTCATCATGGTATTGCCGCGACTATGTTTGAAACATTAGCTGAAAATTCAATTAATATCGAGATGATTTCAACCAGCGAAATAAGTATTTCTTGTATTATAAAAAAGAAATTCGCTGATTTGGCAGTTAAAGCTTTGCACGAAAAATTTGGATTAGGAAAGTAGGTATAAAATGGCTGAGATTAAATTATATGATACCACTTTAAGGGATGGGGCTCAGACAGAAGGGATTTCTTACTCTGTCCAAGATAAAATTAGAATCACCAGAAAGCTGGATGATTTAGGCATACATTATATTGAAGGGGGCTGGCCGGGCTCTAATCCTAAAGACTGGGAGTTTTTTAGACTAATGAAAAAAAATCGTCTAAAAAACTCCCAATTAGTTGCCTTTGGCTCAACACGCAAAGCCAATATTAAAGCTAATCAGGATAATAACTTAAACAAACTTGTTTTAGCTAATACAAAGGTAATTACTATCTTTGGCAAAAGCTGGGATTTACATGTCAGGGATGTTCTAAAGACAACCCTTGAAGAGAACTTAAAAATTATTTCAGATTCCATAAAATTCCTTAAAACCAAAGGCAAGACTGTTTTTTATGATGCGGAACATTTTTTTGATGCCTATAAAGCAAACCCTGATTATGCGCTTAAAACTATTTTGACTGCTCAGGATGCAGGAGCCAATGTAATTGTTTTATGTGACACAAATGGCGGCACACCTCAGTCTGAGCTAAAAAATATCATTACCAAGATTAAGCCATACATTAAAACAGAATTAGGCATTCATACGCATAATGATTTGGATTTGGCTGTGGCTAACAGTATTACTGCTTTTGAGTTAGGCATTTCTCAAATTCAGGGCACATTTAATGGATTGGGAGAGCGCTGTGGAAATGCAAATTTATGCTCTATCATCGGTATTTTAACTACAAAAATGGGCGTTAATTGCATACCTAAATCAAAATTAAAAGAGTTAACTGAGACCTCTCATTATATAAGCGAAGTAAGTAATGTTAAACATCAGGATAACCAACCATTTGTGGGACATTCTGCCTTTGCGCACAAAGGGGGAGTGCATATTGATGCGATGTTAAAAAACCCTTCCACTTACGAGCATATTAATCCGCATTTAGTGGGAAATCATCGCAGAATTCTGGTTTCAGAATTAGCAGGCAAAATGCCAATTATTTTAAAAGCTCAAGAAATGGAGCTTAACCTAAATAAGAAGTCTCCTAAGACAAAAAAGATTCTAAAGCTTCTTCAGGATATGGAGCATAGGGGTTATCAATTTGAGGCTGCAGATGCTTCCTTTGAATTATTTATGAAGCGAGCGTTTAAAAAGTATAAGAAGTTCTTTGACTTGGAAAGTTTTAAGGTGGTTGTAGAAAAACGCTTAGACGGGAGTGTTGTTTCTGAAGCAATAATTCGTTTAAGTGTGAATAAAAAAGAGCGCTATACCGCCGCAGAGGGCGATGGACCTGTAAATGCTTTGGATAATGCCTTGCGCAAGGCTTTAAATGAATTTTATCCCAACCTTGCCAAGATGCATTTATCCGATTTTAAAGTAAGGGTTCTGGATGAAAAGGCAGGTACAGCGGCAAAGGTACGCGTTTTAATTGAGTCTCAGGATGATTCAGATGACTGGACAACAGTTGGCGTTCACGAGAATATAATTGAGGCAAGCTGGCAGGCATTGGTTGATAGTATTGAATATAAATTGTTGAAGGATAAGGTGAAATAAAATGAACGTAGATTTATACGAGCATGCTTATCAAACCATATATAGAACAATAGCGAAGAGCAACCGTTATGCCAGTAAGAGCGATTTACGGAGAATGACAATAGAGAAAATCAGGCAAGGTTTTAGATTACATATTGCGCTTGAGGATATTGATTCGCGAGATTATTACTATTGACCGCCGAAGAAGAAATTGAATTGGCTTGAAGATTTAAATATATTTGTTTACAAAACTTTAGGCAGAAGAAAATATATAAGATTAAGAGATTTAAGAAATAGAGAATAAGATTGACGAGTTTTTCAGGATAAATTTAGAAGGGGAGAGATTTAGAAAATGGATATCAGATTATCAGGATTGCATTTTGCGTCTTATCTGATATTCTGATTCTCTGATAATCTGCCAACTGATAATCTGATACACTGATAACCGCTTTTAATTGTCGGCGCGCGCCGAGAATTGAGAAATAGAAGGGGAACTGTTTAGGTAAGTCTATTAAGGCAAACAGGGCATTTAAAGCTACGAAGATTGCCTCTTGTAGCCTTAAAATGTTAACCCATCTTGTTTAACATACACATAACTATTTTTGGGCTTACAGAAACGACAGGAATGCTATGAACTATCGTTCTATTTTTCATCTTATTTCTGAAGTAACACGAAAGCAAAATCTATTATGCGTCCTAATCGGCGGATTTGCCATTAATTATTATAATGTCGCGAGGCAGACTGCAGATATAGATTTTTTGATAACCAAAGAAGATTTTGACAAAATATCCGCCTCTTTAGAAGAAACTGGTTATAAACAAGCGTCGAGTCAGGATAATTTCGTTCAGCTTAAAAGCAGTCGATTACCCCTTATGGATATTGATTTTATGTTTATTGATAAAGAGACTTTAACGAAAATCCTTAACGAAGGTAAGCAGATAAAAATCGCTGGCCAAAAGTTTATTGTTCCTTCTTTAAGTCATTTGATTGCGTTGAAATTACACTCCATAAAATACAATCCCAAGCTTCGCTTGACCACAGATTTTCCCGATATTATTAATTTAATACGAATCAATAAAGTCAATGTTGAGGATGCGCATTTCAAAGAATTGTGCCTGAAATTTGGAAGCGAGAAAATTTATCAGCGGATACTGGAGGTTTTAAAATGAGCGACTTGAACCTTAAATTACCGATTATCCGCGGGCATTTGCCAGAGAAACGCGTGCTTTCAATGGATGATTACCTTAAATTTGTGCAATTTAATTTGAAACATACGGTTGACAGGAAAGCAGCCGCGAAATGGAAAAAGCTTCGCGCAGTTGATGTGGCGTTTAGGATAGATTAATGAGGTGCTATTGAAATTGTGGCTGATCAGCCACAATTGTCGCCACGTGGCGACAATTGGTTAAACAGGGTCACTTCTAACGGAATTTATTATAGTTAATAAAGATATCTTGAAACGGTCCAAAAGTTTTCGATATACAATGATCAAATTCTGAAGGGAGAACGTGAAAGATAAAATGAAGCCGAATAAAACGCTGAAAGACAAATTAGCGGAAAACTGTGTAGCCAATTTGATAGCAATTTTAGCATTCATTATATCGGTCATTTCTTTGCTTATATCTTGTAATGCCAACAAAATATCCCGTGAAGCCAACAAAATCGCAAAAACAGCAGAATTACCATATTTTAAATTTAGTAAGAACTTTGATAATGGTCACGACGAAATAGTGATTCATAATGAAGGAGGAAAGCTTAGAGAACTAGAGAATCCTCAGATATATTTATTCTGGAGCATAAAATCTGATAAGTCATTGCCGAATGCGAAGGATATAGCCGTCTTAAATTATTACAACCTTGGTTCTCGAGACCCTCTTCTTTCAGGTAAGACGCCTGTGACAATATCCGCTGAAAACCCCTCAAAGGCGAAAGCCCTCATAGATAGGTTTGAAAAGTTGGCGAAGGAAAATAACTTTTTAGTATTTTTATCAGCAAAATGGTATGTTCGTCTGCAATACAAAGATATTTACGATGAGCCCCACGATGATATGTATGATGTAAGCCCTGTTGGAAGTAGGAAGATGTCAAAAAATGAAGCTATGGAATTAATAAAAAAATATAATCGGATGACAGAGCAAGGGGTAGCTATAGATATAAGTACTGTATCACCGGAAATTTTATACAAAAAATGGAATGGTTAATATTAGACTGAAAAAAAGAAATTCAAAACAAGGGTCAGTTTTATTTAATTCCGCATGAATTCAGAACAAGATAAAATTTATGACCGAAATCTCTAGCAAATACAGTCCCAAGGAAGTTGAAGATAGATTTAGTAGAGAATTGAGGATACTTTGTAAAAGCGCATATCAGATTATCAGGATATCAGAAGGAAGAATACCAGAATATCAGGGTATCAGAGATTGTATAATTTCAAGAGTTTATCTGATGTTCTGATTTTCTGATAACCTACCAACTGATATTCTGATGTACTGATAACCGTTTTTAAGAATTGTTGTTTAGATATAAAACCATATGACTGAAATTTCTTCCAAATATAACCCCAAAGATGTAGAAGACCGAATTTATAACTTCTGGAGCGAAAAGAATCTTTTCTCCGCCAAAGCCAATCCACATAAAAAACCCTTCTCAATAGTTATTCCGCCTCCGAATATTACCGGCATTCTTCATATGGGTCATGCCTTGAATAATACCATTCAGGATATTTTAATCAGATACAAACGTATGCAGGGTTTTGAGGCATTATGGATGCCGGGCACTGACCACGCCGGTATTGCCACGCAAAATGTGGTGGAGCGGGAATTAGCTAAAGAGGGAAAAAATAGGCAGGAGGTTGGTCGGGATGAATTTTTAAAACGCCTCTGGAGCTGGAGAGAAAAATATGGCAATACAATTATTAATCAGCTAAAAAAACTGGGTTGTTCCTGCGATTGGAGTAGAACCAGATTTACTATGGATGAGGAATATTCAAGAGCAGTGAGAAAAGTTTTTGTTGAGCTTTGGAATAAAGGTTTAATTTATCAGGATAACAAAGTTATTAACTGGTGCCCGCGCTGTCAGACTGCCCTTTCTGACGAAGAAGCACCACATCGGGAACTTCAAGGAAACCTTTATTATTTGCGTTATCCTTTTTCCGCCAAAGGCCAATCCGCCTTTGGCGGAAAGGGACAGTCCCCTTCGGGGACAGTCCCTTACATTGTTGTCGCTACAACCCGTCCTGAGACAATGTTAGGAGATACTGCGGTGGCAGTTAATCCTAAAGATAAAAGATATAAAAAATTTATCGGCAAAACTCTTATTTTACCCTTGATTAACAGGGAAATAAAAATAATTTCCGACTCTGTGGTTAATATGAAATTTGGCACAGGCGCAGTTAAGGTTACGCCTGCCCACGACCCTGACGATTATATTTTAGGTAAGAAACACGGCCTTGAATTTGTAAAAATTATGTATCCCAACGGCCAATTAAATGAAAATGCCGGTGATTATAAAGATATGGACAGGTTTGAAGCGCGCGAGGTTATCATAGAAGATTTAAAAGAAAAGGGATTACTTGAAAAGATTGAGCCGCATAAATTATCCGCCGGACATTGTTACCGTTGCCATACAATCATTGAGCCATACTTATCTAAACAATGGTTTGTAAAGATGAAGCCATTGGCAAAGCCGGCAATTGAGGCTGTTAAAAAGGGAAAGATTAAATTTATTCCCTCTCGCTGGACTAAGGTTTATTTAAACTGGATGGAAAACATTCAAGATTGGTGTATTTCAAGACAGATTTGGTGGGGACACCGTATTCCTTTATGGTATTGCCTTGATTGTAAAAAAGAGGCTTTAGCAAGTGTAGAAGTCCCAAAATTATGCAGAGTTTGTGGTTCAGAGAATCTAAAGCAAGACGAGGATGTTTTAGACACTTGGTTCTCCTCGTGGCTTTGGCCATTTGCCACTTTTTACTGGCCGATTAAAAATAAAGATTTGGAATATTTTTATCCCACTTCTGTTTTGGTAACTGCTCCAGAGATAATCTTTTTTTGGGTTGCGCGGATGATTATGGCAGGCTTAGAATTTATGCATGAAATTCCTTTTGGTGATGTTTATATCCATGGAACAGTGCGCGATGAAACAGGGACAAAAATGTCCAAATCATTAGGTAATAGCGTCGACCCATTAGAAATTATTGATGAATATGGAACAGACGCCCTACGCTATAGCATAATTGCCATAACTGCAACCGGAACCGATGTATTTTTATCAAAAGAGAAGTTTGAAATAGGAAGAAATTTTGCCAATAAAATCTGGAATGCCTCACGCCTGATTTTGATGAATTTAGAAAAGATGCCGGAAGCTGATTTGTGCCAAATTTTCCAAAAGGAAAATTTGGCACTTCCAGAACGCTGGATTCTCTCTCGGCTTTATTCAACAGTTGATTGTGTCAACAAAGCTTTTAAAAGTTATCGTTTTAACGAAGCGGCGAGCAATCTTTATGAATTCTTTTGGCATCAATTTTGCGACTGGTATTTGGAAATAATTAAAGATAGATTTAGAGATAGAAATACTCAGATAGTTTGCTTTAAGGTTTTAGAAAAGTCTCTTAGAATGCTACATCCATTTATGCCCTTTATTACTGAAGAGATTTGGCAGAAGATTTCTTTAGATAAGGCATCGATTATGGTTCAAAGCCTACCCCACCTTCAAAAACAAATGATTGATAAAAGAACAGAAGCCAATATGCAGATTTTATTAGATTTAATCACCGCAATTAGAAATGTTCGTCAAGATTGGAATATCGACCCGTATAAAACAATTGATGTTGTTTTAAAGCCCGGACTTAAAAATAGCTTAGAATTATTAAAAGAGAACGAAAGCTTCATTAGGAATTTAAGCAAAATTGAGAATTTAACAATTGAGAAGTTAATAAAACGACCAAAGAATTCAGCTTTCGGTGTAGTAGAGGACATTGACTTTTTCGTGCCATTGTCTAATTTAATAGATATTGAAAAAGAAAAGGAGCGCATTAAGGTAAAGATTAATAATCAAAGATTATTAATGGACGGCTTAACACAAAATTTAAGAAATAAGGATTTTTTAAAAAAGGCCCCTAAAGATGTTGTGGAAAAAGAAAGGGGAAACCTTTTAGCGCTAAAGGATAAAATTAAAAAACTTCAAAATGCAATTAAGGAATTAACTTAATTTAATCTAATGGCTAAGTCACAATTACCAATTCTAATAGGCAACCTTCAAAGAGAAACCAAGATTTATTATTATAAAAGCAGCGGTCCTGGAGGTCAGCATAAAAATAAGCGCGAAACCGCAGTAAGGCTTGTGCATACCCCCAGTGGTTTAAGAGTTGTTGCCACAGAATTTAGATCTCAATTACAGAATAAGAAACTCGCATTTCACCGACTTAAAAAACGCCTATTGGAATTAACTAAGCGAAGAAAGCCGCGGCGTCCAACTCAACTGCCAATTGCAGTGAAAGAAAATATTTTAAGAGAAAAGAAGATTCATTCACAGGTTAAAAAACTAAGAAAAAAGATTGTGTTTGAGGAGGAATAATGATGGCTACAATTGAATATCGAAAGCTTTTCAGGGCGAATGTTTGTGTGATGGTAAAATATAAATCACTGGCACAACCTAAAATTGAAGGCGCAACCTTTAGTAGAAATTTAAGTTCAACCGGCCTCAATGTTATAATCAAGGAAAGATTCAAAGAAGGAGACGGCATAGTTTTAGAAATTTTTCTCTCCAAAAAAGATAAACCCATTATATCCAAGTCAAAAATTGTTTGGCAAAGGCTCTGTACATATATACCCAAGAGCCAGCTAAGATATTATTCAACTGGTATTCATTTTGTTGAAATGGCAAGCCAAGATGCTATTAAGACATCTGATTTTATAACTGATGTTTTAAGAAAACAAAAGGAAAATGAGGATAAGACAATTATTGATAAAATAGAAAGCCTTAAGTTTTGGTAAAATATATTTAATGAAGAAAACAATTATAAAATTTGCCCTAAAAGAAGATATAGGCCAAGGCGATATTACAACCAACACCCTTGTTCCTAAAAAAAATAATGTTAAGGCAAGAATTTTTTCTAATGAACAAGCTGTTGTCTGCGGTATAACTATTGTAAGGCAGGTATTTAAAACATTAGACAAGACAGTTAAATTCAACTCCTTTTATAAAGAAGGAAGTTTTGTTAAACCAGGAAAGACAATTATACAAATTAAGGGTAAGGCAAGGGCAATTTTAACTGGAGAAAGGGTGGCTTTAAACTTCTTAAGCCATTTATCCGGTATTGCCACACAGACAGCTAGATTTGTAAATAAAATAAAGCCTTATAAAGCTAAAATTTTAGATACTAGAAAAACCCTTCCTGGACTCCGGCAGTTAGAGAAATACGCAGTTAAATGCGGCGGAGGGTTTAACCATCGCATTGGGTTGTGGGATATGGTGCTGATTAAAAATAATCATAAAATTGCCTTAAGTCCACATTATAAAATACAAGAATTAATTAGCTTAGCCAGAAAGAGAACAAAAAATAAAAGAATTGAAATAGAAGTAGGGAATTTAAAAGAATTCAAAGAAGCCTTGAAAGCCAAACCAAATATCATTATGTTAGATAATATGTCTTTAGCTCAAATTAAAAAAGCAGTTAATTTTTTAAAATTAAGCCACAAAAAGCCAGACATTAAATTGGAGGTTTCTGGCAATATTAACTTAGGCAATATTCGTGAATTTGCCAAAACAGGCGTAGATTTTATCTCAGTAGGGAGTATTACTCATTCTGTAAAGGCAATTGATATGTCGCTAAGAATTATTTAAAGTGAAAAAGATAGTTGCTTATTTAATATTCTCGAGTCTGAACCTACTATTAGTTACCAATATGGGTGCGCAATATCTTGTTTATGAAGATAAAATAGCTTTAGATGTTTATAACAAGGCATTCTTATTTGAGACAAAAGACAATCTTATTGCGGTAATTAAAGATAAAGAGGAAGATGCTTTTAAACGTGCAGCAGCAATTAATATTTTAAGAGAGAAATTTTTTACTGATTTATCGCCTCAAGAGAAAATCGATGTGCAGGAAATGTTACGAAAAGTCTTTAGGAGAGGGGGCTCTAGTTTTATCAAAATAGAGATTGCCTATGCGCTTTGTCAGTTAGATAGGCAAAAGTATTTTAAAGATATGGCGCCATTTTTAATACGTAGAATTGATAATGAAAATAATGTTGTTTCAGAAAGGGCGTTTGATAGGATAGAGAATATTTTAAATGATAGCGATACATCAAGGGAAGAGGCAAAAATTGTTTTAGGTTTACTTAAAAAAAATTTTAATCCGAGTGAAGATAAGGAGAGTAAAGAATTTGATTTAAGATATAAAGAAAAAATGAAGCTTTTTGTTTGGGCAAGTAAGAAAATAAATAATTAAAATTTTTATCGTTAGGAGGAAAATATGCAAGACAATCTAGGAGAAGTGGAACAGGAAAGAAGGAAATTTGTTCGTTTAGACATCTCTTGTAATGTAAATTATAAAATTTTAGATGAGAAACCGATAATACAAGATAAATCTCAGACAAAAAATATCAGTGCAGGCGGTATCTGTCTAATAGTTGATGAAGAATTAAAGCCAGGAACAAGCTTAGACTTAGACTTTGAATTGCCGGATAAAAAAACACCCATTAAAGCCAAAGGGATGGTGGTTTGGATTAAACCTTTCAAAATTGCCTCAGAACAGCAACATTTTGATTCTGGAATTGAGTTTACACAAATTTCCCCAACTGAGCGTAAAAGAATAGATCAGTATGTCTTCAGGTTCAAATAGCCTATACCTTAAGGAAATTATCTTTTCTAAATTTAAACTACAGATTTCGCAATAAAGAAATTTTATTAAGTCTAAGTAAAAAATCCTTATGAAACTAACTTTTAAAACTTGGATTATCTTTATCATTTTGGCGTTAGTAGGAGTTGCTATTTGGTATAAACTTAGTTTGCCTGAATTTTCAGTTGTTGATTTGAGTATAGATAAAAACCTTGCCTTTAAAAAAGCCGATGGATTCCTTAAGGCAAGAAATGTAGATACATCTAAATATTCGAAAGCAATAATATTTAATGCAGATTATAATGTCGATAGATATTTGCAGAAAGCCGTAGGCTTTAAGAAAGAAGAGAGTTTCTTGCGCCAGCAAGGTTACGATTTATTCTTCTGGTTAATAAGGTTTTATCAAGAGAATCAAAAAGAGGAATATAATATTTGGATAAGTTCTAAATCAGGCGAGATTATACATTTTCATCACGCTATTGAAGATACGGCTCTGCGCCCCACACCAGATAAAGAAATTGCCAAAAATAAGGTTCAAGAATTCTTAACTCAAAATTTCAAAATCAATTTTGAAGAATTTGATTTTCATGCAGAACGGGCAGAAAAATTTGAGAAAAGAATTGACTATTCTTTTTCTTGGGAGAAAGAGAATATTTGTATACCTTGGAGCAAATTAAAAGATTCGGGTTGCGCCAAATTACTTACCGGTGCCACTATATCTGGTAATGAAATTGTTGAGTTTTATCGTTTGCGTTTAGATATTCCAGAGAAATTCAATAGGTTAATCCAGAATCAGATGTCCATAGGCCAACTTATAACAAGCATTGCTATGTTTTTTTATTTGGTTTGGGTTGCCTGGGCAATAATTATTATAGTTAGGAGGCGTAATTCTTTTTTGATGCATTTAAGCAAAAGATTCTTTATCCTTATTGGTTTATCAATATTGGTTCTAAATATTATTTCAGCAGTTAATGATTTTCAAGATATTCTATATAGTTATAGTACTGGTAGTTCATTCAAGGCATACATTGGTTATTATATAATTAGCCTTATCGTTAGTTTTTTGTTTGCAAGTCTTACTATAGTTATGTCTGGAATTGCCGCAGAATCATTACGCTATGATGCCTTTCAGAAGAAAAAATATTGTTCATTTTTTCATTATCTAATCTCTACCTTTTATAGTAGAGAAGTGGCGCAATCTATTTTTTTGGGATATTTGGTTTTTTTGATAGTCATGGGAGTGCAATCATTCTTATTTTATTTGGGACAAAGATTCTTGGGCGTGTGGGTGGAACACTCGAGATTAACACAACTCTCTAGTGCTTACATACCTTTCTTAGGGGCATTGATTCTGGGTTATAATGCTAGTTTAAGCGAAGAAATAGTTTTTAGGATTTTTGGCTTGAGTTGGGCAAAGACTTATTTAAAGAACTCTTTTCTTGCGGCAATTGTAGTATCCTTAATTTGGGGCTTTGGCCATAGCCAGTATCCTATATTTCCCACGTGGTTTCGCGGAATAGAGGTGGGAACAATCGGGTTATTATTTGCTTTTTTGTTTTTACGATATGGCATTATCTGTTTAATAGTAGCACATTACCTGTTTGATGTATTTTGGGGTGTGGCTGGGTATTTAATTGGCAAATCCAATAACTATCTTTTTTATTCCTCGCTATTTATATTGGTATTGCCTTTAGTCTTTGCAATTGTAGCTTATATTATTAACCAGCCTGATACAGAAAAAAAGATAAGCTTTAAGTTAAGCAGTCACCAAAAGTATAATTTGGAAATTTTAATTACTTATATCTACGAAAAATTGCAACAAGGAGCAAATATTAACAATCTAAAAAACGAATTAATCTTGCACGGATGGGATGATATTTTAGTTGAGCTCGCCATTAAAGAACTTACCTTAAGAAGAGAAATAAATTAAGAGTAGCTATATCCTGCCAGTAATAAAAGTCAACAATTTTCGCTTGCGCCGACAAAGTTTTGTCGGCATCAACAGAAAACTAAACACCAGTTGGTAGTTTTCTGTTGACATCCACACAAATGTGTGGTATAAATCATTCTCGATGGAGATCATTCAGGACTTAACCAAAAAGCAAAAAAATGTCTTAGGCTTCATTCAGAATAAAATAAGCAGAGGAGGTATTGCGCCTACAATTAGGGAGATCGCCAAGCACTTTGGTTTTTCTTCGACAGGTACAGTTAGGGACTATTTAAGTGCGCTTAGCCGCAAGGGTTATTTAAGCATAGCTCCCCGGAAATCTCGCCACATTGAGCTAAAAAGAAGATTAGGTTTTAGGCTTCCTATTTTAGGAAATGTAATGGCAGGTGTTCCAAATTTAGCCTTTGAACAAGTAGATGATTTCTTGGACTTAGATGATTTATCAAGTAAGCCCGACAAAGAAATTTTTGTTTTAAATATAAAGGGCGATAGCCTTATCGATGCTGGTATTCTGGATGGCGATTTAGCTTTAGTTAAAAAACAATCCTTTGCCCAGAATGGCGATTTAGTGGTTGCGCTTTTGGAGAATGAGGCAACAGTCAAGAGGCTGCGCTATAAAGACAAAAAAATCTGGCTGGAACCAGCCAACAAGAATTATTCGCCTATTCATAAAGAATTTACCATAATTGGCCGTGTAATTGCAGTTTTAAGAAAGTTCTAATCGGTTAGTAGATTATTAAATGTTTAACCCCGAAGCACGCTGGGACAGACCTTACCTTAAGCAAAAAACCAATTCTTTAGATGAAATAATTCGCGTTTGTGCAGTCTTTGATAAAGGCAAGATTGAGCCCCGTTTTTTTATTCTTAAGAACAAATTATACAAAGTCAGAAGAATCAACTATTTTTGGCAGGAAAGAAATGGCGAGGTAGCATTGAATATTTTTTCTGTGGAAACAAATTCCGGCCTTTATCAAATTTCCTTTAACAACAAAAACTTCCTTTGGAATTTAGACAAAATAATTGAATAAAATATGTTTATGCACATTGATATGGATGCATTTTTTGCATCCATTGAACAAATGGTTAATCCTAATTTAAAAGGAAAGCCTTTAATTGTGGGTGGAAGGCAAAATCGTATGCATACAGTTGTTTGCGCAGCTTCTTACGAGGCAAAAGCATTGGGTGTTGATTCAGGAATGTTTAGTAGCGATGCTTTTAAATTATGTCCTAATTTGGAATTTGTAGTGGCTGATTCTGCCAAATATATTTATACTTCAGAGAAAATAGGGGAACTTTTAATTAAATTTAGCCCCCAAGTTGAGCGATTTTCTGTTGATGAGTTTGTTTTGGAAACCAAAGGGTTAAAACAGATATTTGGTAAGCCAGAAGAGATGGCTTTAGAAATTAAGGGAAAAATAAAGGCGAGTTTTGGCATAACCTGCTCAATTGGCATTGCCAAAACTCGCCTTTTAGCCAAACTTGCCTCAAAGCTCAACAAACCAGATGGCTTGGTTATTTTAAATGAAAAAGACTTGCCAAAGCTTTTTAAAAATACTCCTGTTGAGAAGCTCTGCGGAGTAGGCCAAAGCCTAAAACTTCGCCTAAACAGCTTAGGCATAGAAACCTGTTGGCAACTTTTTAGCACCCCAAAAGAGATTCTTTTTGAGCGCTTTGGCAAGGTAGGTTTATGGCTTTATGAAGCTGTCAGAACCAATGAAGATGTGCCAGTAAGCTTATTAGAGGCACAAAATGAGCCTGCAAAATCCATAGGCCATTCTTATACCTTACCCTATGAATTAAGCCAAAAACAGGCTATTTTTAGCTGGATAAGGCTGCTTTCAGAAATGGTTGGCAGGCGTTTAAGAGAGCAGAATTTAGAGGCAAAAACCCTATATTTATATCTTCATAATTCTAAACATCAAGGCATCTCTCGCCAAAAAACATTTAGCCTAAGCACATTTGACGGCTTTGAGATTTATTTACGCTGTCTTTTTATTATAAAAAATAGCCAAAAAAGCCTTAAAAGGGTCAGGTGTTTGGGTATTAGTGCCTCAAATTTATTTCCACCAGAAAGGCCTTATTTATTTGCCTCACAAGACAGGAGGGAGGCATTAATTTTTAGTTTAGACAAGATAAACAATAAATTTGGCGATTGGATGATTTTCCCTGCCTCAGTGACCAGCTTAATTTCCTCAAAAAACAACCCTTAAAATCTATTAAAAAATAAGTAAATTCAAGCCAAAAACTGCAATAAACCGCAAAGAAACTGCTGAAAATTTATATCTGCGGTAAGTCTCGGTAAGTTTAATTTAGCTTATCCACAGAATATTAATTAATTATCATAACTCCTTAAATACTAATAAGATAGTTATAGTTTTTCTAATATGCTGGAGTTAACATAAGATATATTATAGGAAGTTATCAGCAACCCATTTCTTCCAAGCTTTTAAGCCAATTTGATTATTATTCCGTTAACTAAGTCATCCGCTGTTATTTTATGAGATCTTTTAAGATTAGCTTGTTTTTGGGATACATTCTCCAGCCGCACCAATAAAGATAATCTTATTAGTCACTTCTTGAGAATTTTAATATAAATTCTCAAATTTTTCTTGGATACTTCGTTGATTTCTGTGTTAAAATCAGGCTTTTTTTGGCTTAGGTAAATCTTATCTTTATCTTCCCTGATAATCCACCCTTCTAATTTACTGCCGTTGGCTAATTCTATTAAAGCATAATTATACTTATATTTTAACTTGTGAGATAAATAATTGGCCTGAATAATTGTGTAACGATAAGCTCTTTCAACATTAACCAATTTTGTTAAATTTGACTTGTATAAGTAAACAAATAATAAAACCGCAAGTGCAACAGATAGAATAGCTATTCTTATTACTCTATTTTTACTATAAATATAGCGTAATCTTGAGGAAAGAATAATTTTATTGCGGCCATGGTTTTTAGCATAATAAAGTGCTTCATCAGCATTTTTTAAAAGTTCCACTAAATTTTTGCCTTCTAAGGGAAAGGTTGCTATACCCATTGAGGTTTTTATTAGTAATGGTTTTTCTTTGCAAATAAAAAATCTCTTGTTTAGTAGCCTTTTAATGTGTTTGGCTATTTCAAGGGTGTCTTTTTGGCCCTTGTTATCTATCACGATTAAAAATTCATCCCCTCCGTATCTGGCTACAAAATGTTCACCTCTTAAGGCTTCATTTATAATTGTTGCAAAAAATCTTAAGGCCTCGTCTCCGCAAAGGTGTCCGTATTTGTCATTTATAATTTTGAAATGGTCAATATCCAGAATTAGTAAAGAAAATATTTTGTTTTGGTCTTTGGAGGTAGTAATAAGGTTATTAATGTAATCAGATAGTGCAGTCCTGGCATGAAAACCAGTTAGCGGGTCTTTTAATCTATTTAATTCTTCCAAGGTCATAGAATTTAATAAGCTATATTCTTCTTAATGCATTTTGCAAGAGCTTGGGCAATAATTTTAGAATCACCAGTAGTTACTCGCGCCTGATTTAAACCTAACCTCTAAATAGGCGGTAAGTGTAGCTTTTCCCAATTTCCAATTTAAGTTTGCCATAACCTCTTCATGAATTAATGAAATAATGCCTCCATGTACAACATCCTTAAAGCAAAGCCCGAAGGATTATATTGGCCACAAGCAAAACAGAATTGATTGTCTTCTAAGGTTAGTTGCTTCATAGAGTTATGTATGTTGTTTTTCCTCTAAAATTCGTTTAATCATTTCTTGCTGATAAAGAAACCTTATGTTTATTAGATGCTTCTTACCGATGAATTTTTTTATGGCGTTTTCAATTGCGCAAAGCTTTAATTTTAAGAATTTGTAATCTGAATTAAGTGGCTTGCCATTCTCAAGCTGTAACCTTAACGCCTCTTTTTGCTTATTCTCGATATAAGCTAAGAATTGGTTTATATTCTTTTTATAGGTTTCTTTTTCTTTATTTTGCATTCTTCTAAGAATTGCCTCTATTTTTTTAAACATAAACTTATCAATTTCCAATTGAGTAAATTTTCTGTCAATTCTATCTAATTGTTCTTTTGTAGTTTTGTACAGCCAAACCAGATATCTGGTTTTAAGATGTTTATTCTTATTATTTTTATTTAAGTTTACCATTTAAAATTGATTCTAACTAAATATTAGCTGCAATTAATCCTGCTAATACCACTATATCTTCAGTGGGGAAAATATTTTTTATGCTAGCATCAAACAACATATTTACTTGTGTAGAAAATTCTTCATCTGATCGCCAAAGAGTAATTAAAACCGGTATCCTTAAAAAGGCATATATCACAATTCCAAAATCTCCGATTTGTACCCTTTTAGCTGAAAAACGCTCGATTAATGTCAGTAACCCTTCTGGAGAATTGGCAAACTTTCTTAATATTGGATCAATTGCCCTTTTTTTAAAGGTGGGGTAGTAGCCTTTGCCTCCATCTAGCTCAGGAAAAGATATCCACTGCATAATTTCTTTAGGTAATCCTTCAATTTCTTTTATCAGGTAGTGTAAAATTAAAATTGTAATATGGTCAGGGGAAGGTATGTTGCAGGAAAGTGAAATAACGCTTTTGTTAGTAGTATTTATAGTATATTCATCAGCTAAAAACTCTACTGAATAATTAGCCTGTTTTTTTATTGTTAAGATTTTTGCCCACGCCTTGCCTAATGCATCTTGATAAGCCATTGTTTAAATTATGGTTATTTAAAATATTTTTGAAAATGCATAGCAATTAAACAAAGAATTAACGTTGAGTTTGCTAAAACCAAGAAACTCAATGAGCGAAATTGTTTAAATGCAATTGAAGGCTCTCCATAGAATCTAGAAAAAACTGCATAAATAATTAAGAAACTGCCCATAAGCAAAAGAAAAATACTTATAATCTTCATACATCCTCCCTTCTTAGCAATTGTCAATTACCAAATCTTTAGCAAAATTTTTATTTTATCTTGGCCTAAAGGTTATTTACCTTTCAAGGCAATGAATATTTTTTCTGATACATTTTCTAATACCGATGGCGCTAAACAGCTAATTTCAACCTTAGTCGAACTTGGGGTTATCTCTTCAAAAAATATTCCAACCTCTGTAGTTTTATTAGCTCCCTCAAAATTCATTGCCACAATGCGTCTTTCCTTTAAGCTGTGTAGATATATGTAAACATTCATTTGCCTAAGAATTAACAACACTTTTTTATAACACTTTTCATAATCATAATTAAATGTTTGGGTTTTTCCATTAATCCTGGCTTTCTCTAGGGAACTTACAGATGTGCCTAAAATTATTCTGGAGGCTTCTTTAATTCTAACACAACCGCAGATAAGCGTTAAAATAAGGCTTGTAACCAATAGTTTTTTAAAAAATCTTATATCCTTCTTCATGTAGGTTTTTTTATTTTCTAACTTTATATTATACAATGATTCAGAAATTTTTAAATAAAAATTGTTCTATGGTATAGACAATGGTCTTTTTAGATTTATGGCGGGAAAATTAGATTATTATTTTGTGTTAACTTCTTCTAAATTATAAGAATAATTTTCTTTGGCGAGATCTCTTTCGATAAATTTATTTAGTTTATTTTCTAAATCCTTTCTTATTTTCTCTTCCTTTCTATCTAACTCCTCATCCCTTTTGTCAATTTTTTCTTTGTATTTTGGGTTATGGTCATAACGATAGTCGCTAACTATAATAAAAGGCCATCTAGCAGCTATACTGATTAGACTAAAGAGTTCCAAAGGATAATTTATAATTAGGCTTTTAAATTGATTCTCAATTCGTCCCATTTTTTTATAATAATCTTCAATTATTGAGCGTCTTCTTTTAAACCGGTTTAAAGCAAGCTTTAAATCTTCAGGAGCTTTATTTTTTGTATCAACTGTATATTCAGGTATTAAGAAATCATTTCTTTTGTATACATAGCCTTTATACGGTTCGCCAGACAATTCGTCTTTATAGCTAGCGCAACTAGATATGACAAAGGACACTCCCACTATCAATAAAATTAAAACACGACATTTCATTTTTTAATTTCCTTATTGCTTTATGGTTATATTATAATGGAGATCAAGAAATTAAGCAATAAATTAGTTTAATTTGGTTTCTTCGGATTGTAATTAGGATTTTAATATCTTCATAAAGATATTTACAATGGTGGGATCGAATTGTTTGCCAGAATTTAGCTTAATCTCTGACATAGCTTCCTCTGGGGTTAAGCGTCTGTAGCGGTATGGTCTATCTGAAGTCATAGCATCAAAGGAATCAACGCAAGCGAGAATTCTAGCAGCCAGAGGAATTTGTTCTCTTTTTAAGCCATCAGGATAACCCTGGCCATCAAATCTTTCATGATGATGCTTGATGTAAGGAATGCCCGGTTCTAAAAACTTTAGAGGCATAAGCATCTCAGCGCCCTTCTGGGGGTGAAGCTCAATAAGAGCCCTTTCTGCTGTGGTAAGCTTTCCTGGTTTATTTAAAATTATATCAGAAATGCCGATTTTTCCTACATCATGAACCTTGCTTGCATAACTTAAAATTTCAATTTCTGAATTTTTTATTTTTAGCTCGCGAGCGATTCTTACGGCATATTGAGTTACCCTTTCAGAATGGCCCTTTGTATAAGGATCCTTTGCCTCCATTGCCAAAACCAATGCCCTTATAGTATTAAAATAATTAATATGCACATCCTGATAAAGTTGTGTTTCGTGTATGGCAATAGCAGCTTGGTCAGCAAATGACATCAAAAGGTCAATTTCATCGTTACTAATTTCTTTCAAAGACTTAAAATATACACTAATTACTCCTAGAACTTCTTCTTTAAATATTGCAGGCACATGCGCACAAGAAACAATACCCTCTTTTTCGTTTAGTTCCCAACAGTTAACCCTGGAGTCATTTAAGCAGTCTTTTATGGTAAGCGGCTTCATAGTTGCAGCCACCAATCCAGGTATACCCCTTCCCATCTTTAAAGGACTAGCTTCAAGATAAGCTTTACTTAAACCAATGCTGGCTTTTATAGATAAGGATTTATCAGTTTGATTAATCATCCTAAGTGCGGCACAATCTGCGTGAGTGAGATTATGGGATAATTTGACAATAAGGCTTAAAATACTTTGTAAATCCTGTGTGGCAAGAATCTTTTTTTCAATATCCCTAATGTCTTTTAATTCTGTTTGTTTAAAACTTAGTTCTGTTTCTAAGGTGTGAAATTTTTCAATTAAATTTTTAGACAATTGAGTGGTTTTTTTGCTTTTGTTTTTAAGAAAATTTATGTCTTGGCGTAAACGTTTATTTACATTTACTAAGCGACTACAAAGAGTTTTAAATTTCTTTAAGAGCCTTGCCCTGTGTTCTTTTAAATGCCAGTATCTGGTTACATCACTTGTAAGTTCCAAAACCTTACTAACATTGCCATTTCCATTTTTAAGCGCAGATGCGATAAGGTGATAAACTCTTCTTTCGCCTTTTAGATTAAAACCCGCCTGAAAAGATGAATGTTTAGTTCCACTTTTGAATGTTTTCCAGGACGGACAACCCGGACAAATTTTATTTCTGTGCTGATAAATATTGTAACAAAATTTTCCTTTTATATCCCTTAAGCTCCCAAACCATTTAGCAAGTGTAGAATTTACCCAGCAGATGCGCATTTTTCTATCAATGATGGATATGCCAGTGCCGATTTCTTCTAATAATTCTGTGGGTTCTGTTTGAACAATTTCTTGTGGTAATTTTTCTTTTTGAATTTTCATTTTGTGATTAAATAAAAAACCGAACCTCTTTTTGTGAGATTCGGTTTTAACACATTTATTTCGGCAGATAAGGCATATTTTTTACTCCTTTAACCGAAGCTGCCGTGGCTTTTTATTCTTTATAATAAGTATAGAATGATTTTTTAAGTTGTCAAGGGATAGAAAAGGTCTTCCTTATAACTTGTGTAGTTGTAAGTATTTATAAATTAAAGAAATGTTCAGTACCCTCAAGTTATAAATTAGAAACGATTTTATAAGGTTATTTAAGGCAAAGCCCTATCCAGCAACAAGCCAATTGGTTACAGTTGTTGAAGGCTGTGCCAAAGCAGTCAAAATTTCCTTCTTTTTTTTGAATGGCGCGAATAAGATCTGCTTTTGAGTAGGACCAAACATTCTTGATACCAAGGTTTTTGGCTTTTCTTTCGATATCTGAAAGTTTCATTGTTCTTTCCTCCTTTAATGAGCCCACGACTTATGTCCTCACTTATTTTCAGGTACTGTTTGTTTAGGTGTTATAGGACCTTCAAATAGTTGCTTCGATGGCTTGCCAGACCGCTTAAGCCAATCCTGTTTAGGCATTATTGGTCTTGTGCCCATTTGTTGCGAAGATAAACGCCCTATTCGCTCCCCTGGCTTTATTAGAGACAAATTTATTAAAATCATCGAAGATAAAAGAGTTATCACAATAACTAATATACCTAAAACCATTCCTAGCGCCCTTAAAAGCCCTAGTTCTTTATTAGCCTTAATACAAACAAAATAGCCCAAAGTGGCAGTGGCTAAGAACATAGGTAAACTATTCAATATCCCCCATATCATCGGTTCTTACCTCCAAAATTTAAAATTGATTCCCATTTAAGTTTACGGCTTACTTTACCAAGTAAACCTGATCATTTTCTCGCACCCGTGAAGCTACTCTTAAACCTATTTCCATACCCTTTTTTGCTTCTTTTACAGGAACCCTGTCTATTTGAATGGAGTCTACATTTTGTTTAAAATCTGTGGTGTGTCCTTTTAGATGAACATTGCTTCCTAATTTAAGGCCATCTTTTGTAATCTTTATTACTGCAGCCTTTACCTTTGGAAAATAATGGGTGACTTTGCCAACAAGAATTTCATTTAAAGACTTTTTAGTTGGTAAATTTTTTTTTGAGGCAGTGGCTTTTGCTTTTTTTCGTGGCTTGCTAAGCAGGATTTTCTTCTTTTTAATGATTTTTGACTTAGCCTTTTTCTTTTTTCTTTTAAGAGCCATAGCACCTCCTTTATTTAAAATTTTAAAGGGTAATCTTTTCTGCGAATTCAGCTACAAAAGGAATTCTAGAATACCTTCCCAGAAGCACTTGGATAATGCACCAAATTGAAAGCAGGCCAAAAAATAATACCCCCAGACGCCAAAGTATGACTCCCACAAAGGGAATAACGCTTAAAACAAAAATCGCAACCTCCAATATAAAAAGTATAAGGCCTTGCCTGGCATGAAAAATGCAGAATTTATTATCCTTTTTTAGAATCAAAGGAATAATGCATAATATTGACAAATAAGCTAAGATTGCAAAAATTTTGCCTTCTTCAATTTCTTCTGCTTCTTTTTTAAAGTGATGGGGCATAAACTTATTTAATATCTAACAATGAATCTAATTCGCCAAAGGGATTCTTTTCTGTATTGTTATTTTGAGGGTCCTCTTGCCATTTTCCATCTACTACGAAACGGTAGCGGTAATGGCCCTGTTTTAAAGGTAGTTTTGCGAACCATACGCCATTGTGGGTTTTAAGCTTATAAGCCTCATCCAAAGTCCAGTTGTTAAAATCACCTGCTACATAAACATTATGTGCAGATGGAGCTGCTATCCGAAAAGTAGCTTCAATAAATTCTTTAGACTTCTGCTTAACTAATTCTTGCATTTTTTCTTTTATATCCTTAAGGTTACTTATTGCAGCCTTCCTATCGCTAAGCATTAACTCTCTGGCCAAGCTACAATAGTCCTTTGCGCCTCGACTATATTTATCAAAATTTATTACTGAACTCCCCATTACATTTGCTTCTTTTAGTTTCACATTTATATGAATTATGGTATTAAACATTTTTTGACCAAATTCTTTGCGGATTTTATCAAGCATACTAAAGGAATGGCGTAGCCTCGAATCAAATATTGTAACCAGAATATTGTAAGTAACAGTATGGTTTAAGCGCTCTTTAATTAAATCGGTTATCTCAATTAGCCTCTCTACCCCTACTAAGGAAAAACGGCTGGTCTCAACGGGCATGATAACCTCTTTACTTGCTCGTATTGAGTTGATAGTTAAAAGGCCTAAATTTGGAGGGCAGTCAATTAAAATATAATCGTAAGAATTATTTAAAGAGTCCAATTCTTGCTTTAATTTTGATTCTCTGCCAATTTCTTCAGCCAGCTCTTGTTCAACTGTACCCAAAAGGATATTGGAGGGCGCCAAATCAAAATTATTTTCAATTTTTACAATTATGTCTTTAAACTTTAGTTTTCGAGGAGTAATATTCGATAAAACATTGTAAATACTGTCTTGTGAGTTGATATTTAATCCTAAAGAAGCATGTGACTGAGGGTCAAGATCTACAAGCAGGGTTTTACAACCATTTAAGGCTAACGCTGCGGCTAAATTGATAGCTGTGGTAGTTTTTCCGCAACCACCTTTTTGACTGGCAATAGAAATAATACGCATTTACTCCCTCCTTCAATGAGGGCATAACTTACGGAAGCGAGAGCTGACGTAAGTTATCTGCCCGAATTGAAACCAATATCTTCAATTAATACAGTGCCTTTTTTTATGCCTGAATTCCAAGCTTCAAAAACAAAATGTATTTTAGTAATATTCGACCAATCGGTTATTTCTGGGAAGTTGGCAAGGGGTATGACTACCCTTTGCCATTTTTTTGAGATGCGTTTTAGAAAATAAGAAGAAATCTCTCTTTTTTTATTTTCCAAGCTAATCTTTAATATGGCAGGGACTCCTTCTTTTACTGACTTGATATTGAATTCCATTAGACTGTAAGAGCTTAAATCTACTTCCGGTAAAGAAAGCGAAAAATTTTCAATTTGCGGAAAAGGCGGTTCAAGGTTAAATTTTATTCTTAAGGGGTATTGGTTTAAGGAAAAGTAAATATCATTTCTATTATGTTTTTGGTAAGCTCCCTTTAAACCATTAAAAAACAAAACGCCAACACCTAAAACCACAAATATATTTATAAAGAGCAAGGCATAAAATCTGAAACTTGGAGCTTTCTTTTTCTTCTTTTTTTTGCCTAAATAAACCTTGGCAAGGTGTTCATAAATTTCGTCTTTTGTCATTTTATATCATAGAAGTCATTTCGTGTCAATACTTATTGGCTTTAATAAATAATCCGGAGAAGGCTCGTTGATAATTTTATAAAAATTTGTAAGATGCTTTCTAAAGAGATTATCAAAAGCACCATGGTTTTCGCCTAACCACCAAAACCAATCGCTTCCCTCAGCTGCGTAGATTTGCTTAAATGCCAACTCCAGATTAATTTGTTTTTTTTCTGAAAGAATAGTTTCTAATCTTTCTCTTGCCTTTGCCAAATACTGCCAGGCAATATTTTTTTGAGGTGTACCTATCCACTTATTAAAATTACCTTCAATCCAAGAACCAGCGGATAACCTCGTAAGATAATCTTTGGCTGGATGAGTTTTTAAAAATTCACTTACAGTTATAGTTTGGATATTAGAGGTGTTAGATAACCTTTCGTAAAGCAAACTTAAAAAATCAATGCCATCATTCGGATAATACTCCCAGGCATTTTCTCCGTCAAGGGCAATGGTTACTAGACAATCATCTTTAACAGACGACTTAGCAATTAAGTTAAGGTGTCCCAAGAGGTCATCTACGGCATTATTTGTAGGAAGGCGATGATAAACAAAGCCAATGAGATTTGACAAATTAGCATCTCGAAAAATTATATTTAATGATTTATCCTTGTAATTGATTTTGTACGGCTTATAAAGAAGATTAGAATTTCTTTTTTTCCTCAGCGATTTAAAAAGCAGCGTTTCATCGCTTACAATCCAATTAATTCCAGAATCAACTAAGAAGGGGATTATATGGCGGCTCACAGCCTCTTCTGAAGGCCACATACCCTGCGGAGGTTTTTCAAAATATTTTTTGAAGAAAATAACTGCCTGATTAATCTGCCAGGCAACATCATTGGGATACGAGAAATTATTTTCTGGTAATTTAGTTTTTAGGTTTGCCTCTTTGGCAGTTTTTGTATTGTATATTAGAGGCAGAATGGGATGAAAATAAGGGCTTATAGTAATTTCAATTTGCCCTGTTTTATAAAACTTATTGTAGGTGGGAATTATCTCTTTTAGAATTTCTATTTGTTTTGTTAAAACTATTGCCTTGTCCTCTTCGCTAAAGAATCTGCCTTTCTCCACCACCTTGCTAATTTCAGGTATACTTTTTCTAAATGATGGGTCAATCCAGCCTAAATTAAACCAAACCTGCAAATCCAGAAAATCTTGAGTATTTAATTCATTGCCGTTATTTTTCTTTAAATATAACTCATAGTATCTGGGATGAATTGCAACTATTCTTTGTACATCTGCCATAAAAAAATTTTCTAAGATAAAGGCTTTTTCATCCTGAGATAATTGAGCAGCATTTTTTTCAGACAGCTTTAAGAACTTATCTTTAACGCTGTGTTGAGTATAATCGTCTATTTGCTCAATTAAAGACGGCACAAGATTAAAGGTTTGCTTAATTTTGGGAAAGCCTTCAAGAATCTTAACCATATCCAAGTAATCTTTGGTGCCGTGGAGCCTTACCCAGGGAAGCTCAATTTCTTGGGTTAAGATATCCTTGTAATATGGCTGGTGCATGTGCCAAATAAAGGCGAGGTATAACATGGTAATTCGCGTCCAACTATTATTTTAAATGGTCAAACAAAAACCCCGAAGAGTGAAACACCCTCCGGGGTTTTTGAGCTTTACATACTAATTAGAATGTTACCTTGCAAGAACCAATTACCTGAGTGGCTACTCTGCTGTCGTCACTATTTACGGGTTTAGCGAAAGCCTTACCAGGTGCAAATGCACCACCCATAAGACCCAACTGCACATCTTCTGTGTAGTCATAGGTAAGGGTAGCATCTACTTCCTGACCTAAGAACTTTTTACCCGCACTCATTGTGGGAGTATAAGTACCATTGTTCAATTGATAGAGTGTATACAGGTTTGCATTCGCATTTCCCCACCTGTCAATATTAAGGTCCTGGTCTAACCAAATACCAGTCCAATTTAACTTTAAGCTGAGATCCTCGATTGGTTTGATACTAACATTACCATTAGCAACCTTAGTGTTGGTGGTTTGGAACAAGACATTATAGATTGTTCCAGTTCCTTGGTCTTCATACATAGGATCCCAGGCTTTGTAGTCATCATTACCTGTAGCAGCAGCGTTCTTATCACCTGAGAATCTGGTAAATTGCGCACCAATTACTGGAGCATATTTCTCTAAAGCATCAATCGGCAAAACATAGCTTGCAATCAATTGAGTGGCCATAGCTTCTCTATTGCGGTCGTAGTTGGTGGAAATAACCTTGTTACCAAGCTGCCAGGCTTGCTCAATTTGAACATTTAAGCCCTTGATAGGATTGGTGCTGATTCTTGCTCCTGGAACTAGGATCGTATCTGACCTTTCAGGCGCTGCACCAGCGGCAGGAAACTTCACACTGTCATCACTTTTATAAATGTAATAACCTTCAGCCACTGTGTCGAACTTATCACCTAACTTGTAGCTGGCATCTACACCATAAAGATTAACGTCATCTTTGTTTGATGTTGTCAAACTACCTGCGCCTATCTTTGTATTCTCATCAATTTTGCTGTAGAACAAATCAATTGTTAATGGGTCATAATTCAAGATGGCTTTAACTGCGTCAAATGCCTTGCGGATGCTTAAGTCTTGGTTGAAAATCACATTATCAGCATTTGTGTTGCTGACTCTATTGGTATCAGGGTCACCAATGATTAGACCAGCGCCATAACGCAAAGGCTGACGACCTATGACAACTGTTAAAGGAGAATAAAGCATTTCCTTTAAGGTTACATAAGCCAAGTCTAAATCAATATCAGTAGTTGCAGCATTTTCTGCATCCCAGTCTCTTTCATTTAAGAGACGAACTGTGGTTGAGACATTGTCAGTTAGGTCAGCATCCACTCTTAGGCGGATTTGTGACATAAACAGATTAGACTTATCTACACCACCAGTCATTCCATTGTCTTTTCTACCTAAATTAAAGTTGTTACGGTAAATTGCATAAGCATCAATGTCACCGCTTACTTTGACATTTTGCACTGCAGCAAAGGCAGGAATTGCCATTGCTAAAACAATTACGGCGCACATTACTATTAAGCGTCGGTTCATTTACTCACACCTCCTTAAAGTATTAAAACTTTAGTATATAAAGAACTAGGTTTTATAAGTTTCCTAGCGAAATAATCTATAATTTATACATCAGATTAGTGATGATTTCTGACAGTCTTTTTTTCCTCCCCCCTTTTTCGTCTAAATTGAAACCATCTCTGATTGTATAATTATCTTTTTTTACCATATCCAGAAAGCGCTGTCAAGGATTTTTTTAAAATTTTTTTAGTTAGCCCCTCTTAAGGCAAGGCAGGTATCTATATGAAATATTAAGAGTTAAGAAGTTCTTCCATGGCTTTTTGGCTTTTTTTCCAATCTTGCTTAGTCAAGCCCAAACTTAAGGCAAGCTGCTTAAAACGAAGAATAGCGGGGATATCTTCTGGTTTGTGGCTGTCAGAATTAAACACAATTTTTGCCCCAACTTTTTTGGCGATTTTTGCTACATGTTTATTGGTTAATTTGTGGCCTTTGCGCAAGGTAATTTCTAAAAATATACCTCTTTTTTTGGCAAGTAAGGCATCTGCTTTAGTAATCCTTCCGGGGTGCGCCAAAATATCAATGTCGGATTTTATGGCAGCTTTGTTGGTTCCTTTGAATACTGGCTCAACCGTGGTTTCGCCGTGAGCAATGATAATTTTTATTCCCTGCTTTCTGGCATATTTTGCCAAGCCTGAAATTTGCTCTAAGGGAATATGGGTTAATTCAATTCCCGGCAAGACTTTAATTCTTTTTTTTGGCCAGTTTTTGCAAAAAGTTGTGATTTCTTTAACTACGCGTTTGATATTAGACATATCCACATGGTCAGTTATGGCAATTGCCATAAAGCCCTTTTCTTCGTAACGCCGAGCTAATTCCGAAGGCAAAAGGCATCCGTCGCTTAAAAGTGAATGGGTATGTAGGTCAAACATAATTTTTAAATGCCCCTGGGAGGAGTCGAACCCCCGACGCCAGGTTTAGGAAACCTGCGCTCTATCCATCTGAGCTACAGGGGCGCGGTTATTTCTCTGTTTCCTTAAATTTTATAATCGAAAGAAGATTATAATCTTTGAGCTTTTCTCTTCCCTTTAAATCTGTTAACTCAATTAGGTATGCAATGCCTACAATTTCTGCGCCAAATTTCGTAACCAAATCTGCAACCGCTTTAAGCGTTCCGCCTGTAGCCAACAAATCATCCACAATCAATATTCTATTTCCGGGTTTAATTGCATCCTCATGAATTTCTAAAACGTCTGTGCCGTACTCCAATTCGTAACTTGCACTCATAGTTTTATAAGGAAGCTTGCCTTTTTTTCTTACCGGCACAAAGCCGGCTCCCAGGCGATAAGCTACTGCCCCGCCTAAAATAAACCCCCTTGCCTCCACTGCAACCACCAAATCAATATTAAGCTTACGAAAATTTTTGGCTAAAAGCTCAACCGCCCTTTTAAAGGCTCCTTTCTCTTTAAGCAAGGTAGTAATATCGCGAAAATTAATTCCGGGTTTAGGAAAATCTACGATTGTGCGGATAATTTTTTTTAACTCATTTTTTCGCATCTCTATTCCTTTCTGGTTGTACAGGAGTCTCTTTTTATTAGTTTTGTTTCCAGCATAATTTTTACTGGAATTCTTGCCTTTCCTTGAGATATCTGATTAAGGTTTTCTAAGGCAAGCCTGCCCATTTCTGAAATCGGTTGGCTTACAGTAGTTAATTTTACTGGGCTATAAATATTAATGGGATTATCGTCAAAACCAATAACTGATAAATCCTCAGGTATATTGATTTTTGATTTTTTTGCCACATCCATTAATTCTAAAGCCATTACATCTGAGGCAGCAAAAATAGCTGTTGGCCTATCTTTTAAACCTAAAAGCTTCATTGCCGCCTCCCTTGCAGGAGTTCTTAAGAAACCGCCTACCTCAATATAATCATCTTTTATTTCTAAATCGTGGTTTTGCAAACCTTCTTTAAAACCTTCTAAGCGCAACTTGCCTGCCTGAGTGGTTAAGTCGCCGGCAATAGTTGCAATTTTTTTGTGTCCCAGGCTTACGATATAGTCAACTAACTCCAGGGTTGCCTTTTTATTGTCAACAGCAATGCAATTGATTACCTCTTTTTGAAAATAATTGTTCATTACTAAATAAGGCATCCTTTGAGAGACAACGGTTTTGATAATTGTGGCATCACCATCAATGTCAGCAAAAAGTATACCGTTAATAAATTCTCGATTTAAAAGAAAACTCGGCAGCCAATCTTCGTGAGAAAACCTTTCAGGAATGTGGATTAAAATATCTACCTTTAAACGGCTGGCAGCAAGGCTTACGCCCTTAATTACCTCGCCTGAATAAAACGAATGAAAAATATCCTCAAACCGAGGAATGATTAAGGCAAATGTAGGAGTTTTATTAAGTTTGTCCATCTTACCTTCTTTTTTAAAGTTCCCCTTCTTGTTGTTTAATAAACCTGCGCAATTTCTTAAGTGCAACCTCTTCAATTTGCCTGACCCTTTCACGGGAGACGCCTAATTTCCGTGAAATTTCTGCCAGGGTATGGGGCTTGCCGTCACTCAAGCCAAACCTTAAATCCAAAATATGCCTTTCGCGTTTATTCATTAATCCCAACAAATCTACAGTGCGCTCTTTATTAAAGAAATGCTCTAACTCTTCATCAGGAGCAATTAAATTCTCGTCTTCAATAATGTCTTTGACCTGCCCCTTACTCTCTTCTCCAATGGGAGCTTCTAAGCTTGCCATTTTAGTGGTAAAACTGCCTAACTTTCTTACCTTTGCCACAGAAACACCCATTTTCTTGGCAATTTCTGCTGTAACCGGAGGCCTTTTTAGTTTCTGTTGCAGTTGTTCTGAGGTCCTTTTCCATTTTAAAATCGACTCGTTCATATAAACTGGAATACGAATCATCTTACCGCGGTCTATGATTGAGCGAGAGATTGCCTGTTTTATCCACCAGGCTGCATAGGTAGAAAAGCGATAGCCTTTACTAACTTTAAATTTATCCACAGCCCTCATTAAGCCGATATTGCCGTCTTCAATCAAATCCATAAAGCCTACACCAAAGTTGACATACCTTTTGGAAATGCTAATTACCAAACGAAGGTTAGAGCGAATCATTTTGTTACGCGCTTCCTTATCGCCTTTTTCTATTCTTTTGGCCAGTTCTATTTCTTCTTTGTGAGTTAAAAGCGGGATGTGTCGGATTTCTTTTAAATATACTTTAATAGATTCCATGTCATTTTGATTTTTTTCGCCATAAATCTTTGGCGAATCCGCCTATGTATTGTGGCGGAGATTTTTGATATTTGGATTTCTTAAAACTGCCTGTGCTGCGGCTAATCTTGCAATCGGCACGCGAAACGGCGAACAGCTAACATAATTCATCTTCACCTTATGGCAAAACTCAATTGAAGCTGGTTCTCCTCCGTGTTCTCCGCAGATGCCTACCTTTAAATCCTTGCGCATTTTTCTACCGCGTTCAATTGCCATTTTAATCAATTCTCCAATGCCCTCTTGGTCAATAGTTTGAAAAGGGTCTGCAGGTAGAAGCCCTTTGTTAAGATAATCTGGCATAAATTTGGCAATGTCATCTCGGGAAAAACCAAATCCCATTTGGGTTAAATCATTGGTTCCAAAAGAGAAAAACTCAGCAACCTTGGCGATTTTATCTGCTACAATTGCGGCTCTGGGAACCTCAATCATTGTGCCAAAAAGATGCGGCAAGCTACTGAGCTTGTATTTTTCCAAAACCTCTTTATAAACCTTTTGGCAAAGTTGCAGTTGGTTAGTTAATTCCTTGACATCGCAAACAACCGGAATCATTATTTCTGGCAGAACCTTTTTCCCGGATTTTATCAGCTCAGCTGAAGATTCAAAAATTGCGCGTACCTGCATTTCTGTAACCTCTGGATAAGTGATACCTAATCGCACTCCTCGATGTCCCATCATGGGATTGCTTTCACGTAAATTATCTGCCCGTTGGATGAGCTCTTCCAGAGAAATATTTAAACTTTTGGCTAATGCCTCTAATTTATCCTTTTCATGAGGCACAAATTCGTGAAGTGGCGGGTCAAGCAAACGGATAGTTACGGGTAAACCTTGCATTGCTTCGATAGTGCCTTTAATATCAGATTTTACATAGGGAAATAATTCAGCTAAGGCGGTTCTTCTCTCTGCTTCTGTTTTAGAGATAATCATTTTGCGCAATCTAAACAAGGGTTCTTCTGAACCCTTGCCATAAAACATATGCTCAGTGCGAAATAAACCAATCCCCTCAGCGCCAAATTGGCGCGCCCTTTTGGCATCTTCAGGCGTATCAGCATTTGTGCGGATTTTTAATTTGCGAATTGAGTCGCACACCTTTAAAAAGGAAAACAACAGCTCGTTTTCTTGGCTCGCATCCATCATAGGAAGTTGTCCTTCATAGACATTTCCTTTTGTGCCGTTTAAGGTAATCCAGTTGCCTTCTTTTAAAACCTTTTCATCAACAGTTAAGGATTTATTAATGGCATCTACATGCAAAGTTGAACAGCCAACAATGCAGCACTTGCCCCAGCCTCGGGCAACAAGTGCGGCATGCGAGGTCATACCACCTCGTGCAGTTAAAATTGCTTGAGCCGCACGCATTCCCTCTACATCTTCAGGATTGGTTTCCTCGCGCACCAGAATAACCTTTTTGCCTTGTTTTGCCCAGTTTACTGCTTCTTGTGCAGAAAATACAATCTGGCCAGTTGCGCCGCCTGGGCCTGCAGGAAGACCTTTTGCCAAAGGCTTTTTAGTTAACTCTGCTTTTGGGTCAATAATGGGATGCAAGAGCTCATCTATCTGAGAAGGTGTAACTCTCATCACGGCAATTTCTTTAGTGATGAGTTTTTCCTTAAGCATATCCATTGCCATTTTTACCGCAGCCGGGCCATTACGTTTTCCTACACGGCATTGCAACATATAAAGCTTTCCCTTTTCAATGGTAAACTCAATATCCTGCATATCGCGATAATGCCTTTCCAAACGCTTTTGGATATCAAAAAGCTGTTGAAAAATTTCTGGCATTGTCTCTTCTAAGGTTTTTAAATCTTTATTGTGTTCGCTTTTAGAATAGGAATTTATCGGTGCAGGGGTTCTAATACCAGCTACTACATCTTCACCTTGGGCATTGATAAGGTATTCGCCGTAAAATTGGTTTTCGCCGTTTCCCGGATTTCTGGTAAAGGCTACACCAGTGGCGCAATCGCTTCCCATATTTCCAAACACCATAGTCTGGACAGTTACTGCTGTGCCCCATTCATCTGGAATACCTTCGATTCTTCTGTAGCTAACTGCGCGCTTGCCATTCCAAGAGGCAAATACAGCGCCAATCCCTCCCCAAAGCTGTTCATAGGGTTCATCGGGAAAGTCTTTTTTTAGGACTTCTTTTACCTTGGATTTAAACAAATCACAGAGTTTTTTTAAATCTTGGGCAGTTAAATCTGTGTCTGTCTTGGCGTTTTTTTCTTTTTTAAGCTGATTCATAATTCGTTCAAGTTGCTTTCTTATTCCCATTTCTTCGTGTTCAAGTTCAATGCCTCCTGCTTTTTCCATCACAACATCAGAGTACATCATAATTAAGCGTCGATAGGCATCATAAACAAAGCGTTCATTTTGTGTAAGCTTGATTAAGCCGGGAATGGTTTTGGAAGTTAACCCAACATTTAAAACCGTTTCCATCATCCCAGGCATTGAACGCCTGGCACCTGAGCGCACAGAAACCAATAAGGGATTTTGCGGGTCGCCAAATTTTTTATGCATCAAGTCTTCAACCTTTTTCAAAGACTTGTGAACCTCTTCTTTTAAACCTTTAGGATAGGTTTTGCGATTTTTATAATAATAAGTGCAAACCTCTGTGGTAATTGTAAAGCCCGGAGGAACTGGCAGGCGCAACTTTTTATGGCCTGCCATTTCAGCTAAGTTAGCACCCTTGCCACCTAAGAGATTTTTCATGCTTTCATTACCGTCAGCTTTTCCACCACCAAAGAAGTAGGCATTTTTTTGAGACATTTTTGTTGAAATCCTCCCTTCCTATCGTTGAAACTCTAAACTCTAGATAAATCCCAAACTCAAAACTTTATAACTCGCTATTATTTATTCAATTGAAACATCAGCAATATTAGCAACCCAACCAGATCTTACACCATCTGTTGTGTAAATTGCATCTTGATAACTAACTTTCTTAGCAACAATAACTTTATCTGTTCCTATTAAATTTTTAATTTCTTTTAACAAATCTGATAGCTGTGACTTTGCATCTGGATTTGTTGTTGAATCTCCAATGCTTAATGATTGCCCACCACTTGAGTTAATTGTTATTATAAAAACGCTGCCGCCTGTTGTCATGGTTAATTTGTCGATCTCTTTAATGTCTTTACATAATATTTTAATCTCATTTTCAGAAAAATTTATGTCTCTAAAATAAACTATTTCCGCATTCTTATGATAACCTCTTTTTCTGGTTTCCTCAGCAAGCGCTCTGTATGTATCTGCAGATAGTATTCGGTGTTCCATTCCCAAATCGTATTTTGTGGCTAGGTACAGAGACACTGTTTTTGCAAGAGGAAATTCAACCGAACCCTCCCCTTTTGCTATAGCCAGGAATTTTCTTCTCGCATTTTCTATATCATGAGGGTTATCCCCTGGTTTACTGTAAATAAATAAATCATTACCGGTTTCTAAGGTAACAAAAAATCCTTCACCTATAAAATTATTATCATCAACTGCTGAAAAGATATACTTATCTGTTATTATCGTAACTTGAGGTTTAGCAGAAACAGATTTAAGAAATATAAATAAGCAAGTAAATATCAAGAAAAACAACGTTACTCCAAATAACAATTTCCTTTTCACTCTCGTTCTTCTCCTTAATAAATCTTTTTAAAACTCAAAACTTTTACTTTTAAGTTTTAGTTTTACGCTTTACACTTTAAACTTTACGCTAATTTATCTTCGAAATATTCCTTTAATCTATTAATTTCAACTCTATCCTGCTTCATCGTGTCTCTATCGCGTACAGTAACCTGTTTATCATCCAATGACTGCACATCAATTGTTACGCAATAAAGAGTGCCTATTTCATCCTGGCGTCTGTACAATTTTCCAATAGATGCTGTATCATCATAAACTGTTATAAATTCTTTCTTTAAATCCTGAGCGATTTTTTTGGCTAACTCCACAATCTCCGGTCGGTTTTTTAAAAGCGGCAAAACAGCAACTTTTATAGGCGCTAAATCTTTGTGGAATTTTAAAACCACACGAGTTTCATCTTTGACTTTTTCCTCAAAATAAGCATCCACCATAAATGCCAAGATTGCCCTGTCTACGCCTCCTGATGGCTCAATTATGTAGGGGTAGAATTTTTCTTTTGCGGCATCATCAAAATAGCTTAAATCTTTGCCGCTAAATTGAGCATGCTGTTTTAAATCAAAATCAGTGCGGTTAGCAATGCCTTCTAACTCTGACCACCCAAAAGGAAAATTGTATTCAATATCAGAACAGGCTTTAGCATAATGGGCCAACTCATCTTTTTCATGCGGCCTAACTCTTAAATTTTCTTTTTTTATACCTAAATCTAAATACCAGTTAAAACGAGCTTCTATCCACTCTTTATATTTTTCCTCTGCTTGCGAGGGTTGGCAAAAATACTCAATTTCCATTTGCTCAAATTCACGCGTGCGAAAAGTAAAATTGCCGGGAGTTACTTCATTACGGAATGCCTTGCCGATTTGGGCAACGCCAAAGGGGAGTTTTTTGCGGGTAGTATCCAGAATATTAGAAAAATTAACAAAAATTCCTTGGGCAGTTTCAGGGCGCAGGTAAATCTTCTGTGATGTTTCTTTAACTGGTCCTAAATGTGTCTCGAGCATTAGATTCGCTGATGATTTTTCCTCAGGTAAGTAATTGCCACATTTAGGGCAAGGGGTTCTGGCAACTCCATTTTGAGTACAAGCAATTCTACCGACAAAATTTTTAAAATCTAAATCCAAACCTCCGAATTTGTAATGCAAATCTGAAATCCAAGAAATAGTTACCTCAGGTTCTTTAACAAGACTTAAATTAGGAGCGAGTTTCTTTCCTTCAGTTTTTGCCCAACGCAATAAATAACTTGTATCTTTCTCACCTAGCATCGCCTCTTTGAGAGAAGAAAACCATGGGCTATTCCAAATTTCATCCCAGATTTGGTCACATCGAGTAAATTTTCCACAAGAAGGGCATTTTAGAAAGGCATCTTTGAAGCTTTTTAAATGTCCTGAGGCTTCCCAAACTTTGGACTCCATCAAGATTGCCGCATCCAGACCAACCATATCCTCGCGGTTCTGGACATTTGCCTTCCACCATGCCTTTTTAAGATTATTCTTTAATTCCACACCCAAGGGCCCATAATCCCAAACACTTCCCAAGCCACCATAAATTTCGCAGGACTGAAAGATAAAACCTCTGCGCTTGCAAAGAGAAACTATTTTGTCCATCAAATTATTTTCCATAACAAGTTTTTTATTTTACCCTAAAATTTTTTAAAAAGCAAGGGAATTGTAATCGCAAAAGCGCAAAATTACTGAGAAAGTCAGTACTACACCGCAAAATCGCAAAGAATTTTTTGCGTTTTTGCGCCTGCCTGCCGTCAGGCAGGGAATTTGTGTATTGTAATTCCTACTAAGTATCTAATCTTATTTTAATGCTGCAAAAGCTGCCTTATTATCCTCTGCTTTAAATACAAAATGACACGGAAAAGTATCTCTTTCGCCAGTTGAGCCATAACAATACAGAAGATTAATCCCGGAAGCTTTTAGTTTTGCGGCTATTTTATTTAATGCCCCGGGTTTATTTTCCAAATCCACAACCACCACTTCATCCTCTTTTACTTGCCAGCCTTTTGATAAGAGCGCTTTTTTTGCATTAGTATTATCGCGGGTGATGATGTAAAATATCGCCTTTCCTTCCATGCCATAAGCGCAAATTGCCTCTATATTTACCTTGAGCCCGGCAATTACCTCTGTTACATCTGAAAGCATTCCTGGTTTATCTTCGGTTGTGATAACTAATTGTTCAACTAATCTTGGACCTGCCATTTTACACCTCTCTTTCTTCAAGAAACTTCGTCTGCCAACTTCGTTGGCAGACTCAGAACTTTCCTATACCATAAAAAATTACTTTTTTGAAAATAAACTGAAATCTATTTCTTGAACAGACTCTATCTTAAAAGGAATTAAGATATCGGTTTTGGGAATACGCAGAATTCCATTTAATTTGGCCCTTACAGCATGGCCATCTAAAAATTCCTTTATGATTATTGCGCTAAAAGCCTTTTTAAGTTTTATGGTTCCTTTGACTTGAGTTTGTTTTTTAAAGATAAGCAAAATTTTAGTTAAGCTAACCTTGCCAATGTCTGGCTTTTCATTTGTGTAAATTTTTAGACTTGCCTCTTCCATTTCCAAATCCACATTAAAAGGATTAACTATATCCAGAGTATATTCTATTGAGGCATTCCCTAAGATGTCAGAGTGTAATTTTGAATGGATTGTTAATTCCAGAGGCCCCATCAGGCTGTCTTTAAGAGATTTTAGATGCAAAACTGCGATTTTACTTTTAATGGGAAGCTGGATATTTGCTTTTTTGTAGATGAGGTTTGTGAAAAGGGTTACCTGTATTAAGTCTTTGTTTAAAACTTCTAAAGGCAGTATAAATTTTACTGGTGCAAGGAGTGTATCTTTGGATTTTAGACTCTGTCTTTGCCAGTCAACCTCGGTTTTGCCAAGAACATTTCCGGATTCGTCTTGCAGGGTTAAATTTATCTTGCCTAAAATTAAATCGCTTTCACCGGGATTCTGCAAAACAATTTTGCCAAAAACTAAAAATTTATCTTTCTCTAAGGTTGGTTCAAGATGGGCTACAATCTGAGGAATGCGCACCAGTTTTTCTTTGCCTACCAAGACCTTCAAACTTGAAGCGCAGCCAGATGCAATCAACAAAATGATTGCTAATATTAAAACAGTTTGTTTTGCTCTCATTATATTCCGGGAATATCTAATCCCGTAATTTCTTTTGCCTTTTGTGTGGCAAGTTCTTGCGCCTTTTTTATTGCTTCATTTATACAATCCTGCAAATCCTTTTTAAGGCGTTCTTTATCTTGGGCTACAATTAAAGCATCTGAAATATCCAGGGATAAAACCCTTTGCTCCCCATTCATTACTATTTTTATCCCTCCATCACTGCGTGTAGCTTCTACAGTTGTAGCTTGCAATTCTTTCTTAATTTGAGAAATTTTTCCTTGTAATTCAAAAATTTTTTTCATTTTATCTAACATATGTCCTCCCAAGATTGATTTTAATTTTTTAAATGCTTGTTCTACTTGGCATTCTCAATCTTTATCACCTTGACATCGAAATAAAGATTCTTTCCTGCCAAAGGATGGTTCATATCAATAACAAGAGTGTCTTTTTTGATTTCCTTAATCACTGCAGTAACCATTCTTCCGTAATTATCTTGAGAATATAATTTTGCGCCTACGGATAAATCTGCAGAGTTAATTGAGTTTTTGGGAATTTCCTGTATAAGAGATGACTTATATTCTCCATAGCCCTCTTTGATAGAAACCTCAATTTTCTTTGCTTCTCCTTGCTTCATTCCTTCTAGCTGTCTTTCTAATCCAGGAATTATTTGTTGAGCTCCTTGAATGTAAGTTAAGGGGGCCTTGCCTACGTTACTATCTACCACAGTTCCGTCAGCTAAACGCAGCCTATATTCAATAGAAACTTTCTTGCCGCGTTCAATTATAGGAATAGACATTTGTTCAGCTTCAGATTTTTGTATAAGAATTATCATACAAATTGCCAACGTCAGAAAAAATATTTTCTTCATTAAACACTCCTCTCTTTAAATCTTATCCATCTCTTCTTTTTTAATCGTAAAACTGTGTTCGGGACCGGGAAATTTTTCTTCTAAAACTTCTTGTTTGTATTGTTTTATGGCCTCTAAAATTAAAGCAGATAAGTTGATATATTGTTTTACAAATTTGGGTTTATAGCGTTCGAATAAGCCTAACAAATCGTGGCTAACCAAAACTTGGCCATCGCAAGCAACCCCTGCGCCAATGCCAATAGTTGGGATTTTTAATTGCTGTGTAATAAGCCCTGCCACTTTATCCGGGACACACTCTAAGACTATGCTAAAACAACCCAAGCTTTCTAAATCCTTTGCCTGTTGTATTAGTTTTTTTGCTGCCTCTGCGTCTTTGCCCTGTACTTTAAAACCGCCTAATGTTTCTGCAGTTTGGGGTGTTAAACCAATGTGTCCCATCACAGGAATTCCTGATTTGATAATTTGCTGGGTTACTTCCAAGCATTTATCAAACCATTCTAGTTTAACTGCGTCGCAGCCCGCTTCTTCTATAAAACGTTTGGCATTTTTCACTGACTCTGCAGGATTAATTTGATAAGACTCATAAGGCATATCGCCAATGATTAAAGCTGATTTCACTGCTCTTTTTACCGCTTTAGCAGATGTAAGCATTTCAGTCATACCCACTTCAGTTGTGGATTTAAGTCCCAAAACTACATTTGCCAGGGAATCGCCCACCAAAATCATATCAATTGCAGCCTGGTCAACTAGCGATGCTAAAGGAAAGTCATAGGCTGTAAGCATAGTTATCTTGCGTTTACACTTCAAGGATAAAATGTCATTTACAGTAATCTTATTATTCATATTAACTTTTTCCTAATACGGATTTAGACATTAGGTATTTATTTTTAATAAACTTATCTATTGCTACAGCTGCTTTTTTGCCAGCACCCATAGCAGAAATTACAGTATCCGCACCTGTTGTAATATCTCCACCGGCAAAAACACCCTCAATTGAAGTCATAAAATTTTCATCCACCCAGATGGTTCCATCTTCATTGGTTTTTAGTTGGGGTGTGGCTTTGGCAAGCAAGGGATTAGGATTCTGTCCAATAGCTACAATTACTGTGTCGCAATTTAAAATAAATTCAGAATTTTCAATGGGAACCGGTTTTCTTCTGCCAGAGCTATCAGCTTCTCCTAACTTCATTTTAATACACTTTAATCCCTTAACAAATCCTTTCTCATCAGAAATAATTTCTATGGGCTGTGTAAGCAAGGAAAATTTTAAACCTTCTTCTTTGGCATTTTCTATTTCTTCTTTTCTGGCTGGCATTTCCTTTTCAGTTCTGCGATAAACTATGATAACTTCTTTTTTAAGTCTAATAGCAACTCTGGCGCAATCAAAGGCAACATTGCCGCCTCCTAAAACAGAGATTTTCTCTCCCATATTAATAGGTGTTGAATATTTGGGAAATAAATATCCCTTCATTAAATTAATGCGGGTTAAGAATTCATTTGCCGAATAAACCCTGTCTAAGTTCTCTCCGGGGATACTTAAGAATTGCGGTAAACCCGCCCCGGTTCCCATAAAAATTGCTTTAAACCCTTCATTGAAAAGTTCTTCCATTGTATAAGTTCTACCGATTAAAACATTGGTTTCAAGCTTAACCCCTAATGATTTAATATATTCCACTTCGGCTAAAACAATGTCTTTAGGCAGGCGAAATTCAGGTATGCCATACATTAAGACTCCGCCTGGCAAATGCAAAGATTCAAAAAGTGTTACTAAGTAACTCATTTTAGCAAGGTCAGCTGCAGCTGTCAAGCCAGCAGGGCCAGAGCCAACCACAGCAACCTTGGTCGATGGTCTATGGTCTATAGTCTGTGGTCTTTCTTGTTGAGTTTTTCCTTTGTCAGCTGCATATCTTTCCAATGCTCCAATATTAATGGGATTTCCTTTTTTGCCCAATATGCAAGCATATTCACACTGGTCTTCCTGAGGACAAACTCTACCGCAAATTGCAGCAAGATTATTCTTCTGTTTAATTTTACGCAAAGCATCCATTGGTTTTCCTTCAGCAATCAATTTAATAAAAGCCGGGATATCAATCTCCACAGGACAGCCCTTTCGGCAAGTCGGGTTTTTACATTGCAAACAACGTTTAGCTTCTTCTATCGCCTGTTTTTTACTAAAGCCTAAAGCAACCTCTTGGAAATTTCTTATGCGCTTTGAGACTGGCGCCTTGGGCATTTTGGCAGAAGGCATTTTTCTTGCTCCTTAAATAAATTCAAACGGGCTTCCAATTCTTTAAAATCAACTAAATGTGCGTCGAATTCAGGTCCATCTACACAGCCAAAATAGGTTTTGCCTGCTACTGTTACACGGCAGGAGCCGCACATGCCTGTGGCATCAACCATAATTGGATTAAGGCTTACTAATGTTTTAATCCTAAAGGGGCGAGTTAATTCTGAAACCGCGTGCATCATTTTAACAGGGCCAATGGCATAAACTAAATCAATATGCTTTTTAGCCTCTAACAATTTTTTAAGTGCATCTGTGACAAAGCCTTTCTGTCCATAAGAGCCATCGTCTGTTGCTACATACAGCTGATTGCAGATTTCTTTCATCTCTTTTTCCAGAATGATAAGTTGTTTGTTGCGCGCTCCAATTATACCTATCACTTCATTGCCTGCATTTTTAAAAGCACAACTTACCGGATAAACCTCAGCTATGCCTACCCCTCCACCTATACACACAACAGTTCCTAATTTTGCAACCTCAGTGGGTTTACCCAAAGGCCCTAGTATGCTGGAAACATTTTGTCCTACTTTTAATTGTCCTAATTTTTTTGTGGAAAAACCTACTTCTTGAAAGATTAAAGTTATAGTTCCATTTTGAGAAGAAGAATCCGCAATAGTTAGAGGAATTCTCTCCCCCTTTTCTTTTGGCATTACCATTACAAATTGGCCAGCCAGCGCCTTTTTAGCAACCCGAGGTGCCATAACTACTAGTTTTTTTATGCCCTTTGCCAGTATTTGTTTTTGAATAATTTCAAACACAGCTATTCCTTTAAATCATTATTTGTCAAAACAATTGCGGTTGTGTCTTTATATTTCGTAGTTAACTCTATTCCCTTTTCTTTTCCTAAAACAAAAATTGCAGTGCTAAGGGCATCAGAAGTTGTGGCGTCGTAAGATACAACCGTAACAGAAGATACATTGTTGTTCGCCGGATAACCGGTTTTAGGATCAACGATATGTGATAAACGTTGATTGCTAACCATAAAATATTGTTCATAGTCACCGGATGTAGCTATTGCATTGTCTTCCAAGAATATATAGCCGATTATTTTATTGGGTTTACGCGGATGCCTTATGCCGATTTTCCAGCGGCGATTTCCTTTTTTGCCAATGGCAAACATATTGCCGCCGGCATTGATAAGACAAGATTTTATGCCGGCGGATTTTAGTTTTTTAACTGCGCAATCTACTGCATAGCCCTTGGCAATGCCTCCTAAATCAATCTGCATGCCTTTCTTTAGAAATTTAATACTAGAATTTTCTTCATCAATAATTATGTCATTACTTGCCACTAATTGTTTTGCCAAATATATCTTATTTTCTTTGGGCAGTTGTTTTGTGTGTATTGCTTGTTTCCAAATATCTACTAAGGGCGCAACAGTTATATCAAATGCGCCTCCACTTTCTTGGGAAAATTTCTTGGCTTTTTTAACAACCATCAATGTATCAGGGCTTACCTTTAAGTATCCTGTTTTATTTAATCTGGAAATTTCGCTTAAAGGATTGAATTTACTTAAAAGCTCATCTAACCTTTTTATTTCTGCAAAAGCAATTTGTGCAGCTTTAGAATCATCTGAAATAACCTCCACAAATGTGCCCATCAGCAATTGTGTGGATTTGTGGTATGGGTTTTTTCCGCAGCCAGAAAACAGAAAACAGAAAACAGAAAACAGAAAAATAATCTGTCTTTTGACATCTGAACTCTGACCTCTGAAAAATATCATTTTTTCATTACCTTTCTCAATTCTTCTAAAGGAAGGCAGTTTACTACATCCTCTTTGCTAAGCCAGCCACGCCGAGCCACAGCAATACCCAAATTCATCATATTCAATTGTTCAGATGTATGTGCATCGGTGCCGACTGCCAATTTCACGCCTAATTCTTTTGCTCTGCGGCAATGGATATCATTTAAATCCAGGCGATTGGGAAAGGCATTAATTTCTAAAAATGTCCCAGTATCACTTGCTACTTTAAACACTTCATCAAAATTCAATTCATAGGCGTATCTGGTTCCCCATAAAATGCCAGTTGGATGAGCGATTATATCTACATATTTATTCCTGCAAGCCTTGACAATTCTTTTGGTTAACTGTTCCTTTGACTGCTTAAAGCCAGAATGAATTGCCGCAACCACAATATCAAATTCTGAGAGGGTTTTTTCTTTGTAATCCAAATCGCCATTTTTATCAATTTCAATCTCTGTTCCAAACAGAATTCTGAAATCCTTAAAATTTTTGTTAAGCCTTTCAATCTCTTCTTTTTTGCGTTTTAAATCTGCGAGGTTTAAACCATTGGCAACCTTGAGGCTTTGAGAATGGTCAGTTAAGGCAATATATTTATATCCCTTTTTTATTGCAACCTCTGCCATTTCAGAAATGGAATTTCCGCCATCAGAATAGATAGAATGACAATGAAAATCTCCTTTGATATCTTTAAGTTCAATTAATTTTGGTACCTCTCCCTTTAAAGCTAACTCAATTTCTCCATTGTCTTCTCTTAATTCTGGCACAACATAATCCATGCCTAATTGTTTAAAGATTTCCTCTTCGGTTTTTCCAGCTAAATACTTTTCTGTTTTTCCTTTCATAGAAAATATGCCGTATTCATTGATTTTGAGTTGTTTTTTTAAAGCCAGCTGCCGCAATCTTATATTAAAATTTTTTGAGCCAGTAAAATATAATAGTGCTGCACCAAAACTTTTTGCCTCTACCACCCTTAGATCAACTTGAATGTTGTCTTTAGTTAAAACTGAAGATTTAGTTTCACCCTTTGCCAGTATTTGTTTTACAGGAGTTAATTTGCTAAATACATCCATTATTTTTTTTGGTTGAGTAGAAACAATCAAAATATCAATATCTCGCACAGTTTCTTTCATTCGCCTAAGGCTTCCAGCAACGCTTATCTTTTTAACCTCAGATAATTTGCCAAGAGGCTTCATAAATTCTTCAGCTGCATTTGAAGCCATTGCCAAGTGCATGCGTTCCTTGCCCTTTTTTAGGATTTCAATACCGCGCAGGATATTTTCTACAGTTTTTTGTTGGATATTAGGTAAGCCGATAAGCTTTCCAGTCTTAGCCTTTTTTTCCAAATCCTCAATATTCTTTATTTTTAAATTTTCATATAAAAGTTTGGCTGTTTTTGGTCCAACTGAAGGGATGTTTAAAATCTCCAACAGACCCAGAGGAATAGTTTTTTGTAAGTCTTCATAAAACTTAATCTTTCCGGTTTGCAGAAATTCTTTGATTTTGCTTTCTAAGTCTTTGCCAATACCGGGGATTTGTTGTAAACGGTTTTCTTGGGTAATTGTTTCTAAATCTTCAGTTAATCCTTCTAAATTTTGCGCAGCTCTTTCATAGGCGCGGATGCGAAATGGATTATCTGCCTTAATCTCCAGAATGTTGGCAATCTTACGAAAGATTGTGGCAATTTCAATGTTTTTCATTTTGAATTATTTTGAAGGATAAGGTAACTTTGTTCCTTTATTAACAGCCGTTGCTGTATCAAGAATTATGTTATTTTCTTTACCCAGCTCCAGATGATACCAATTCAAATCTTGCTTTGCTGGACCACTTAAAACCTTTCCTGAAATGTCAAACTTAGCACCATGACATGGGCAGACCAATTCTTTTTCTTTTTGGTTAATAATACAGCCTAAATGTGTGCAAACAGAAGATACAGCATAAATTCCTTCTTCATCAGAAATCACAAATGTCTTTGCCTTGTTAATAAATTTTATAGTTCCAGGGGGGTATTCGCTAATTTTACCAACATTGACAACAGCGATTGCTGCTGTGGTATAACTTTTGCTAAAAGCGAAGATACCGACTATTAGAAAAATCAACAAAATTGAAACAAGAATATTCTTCAACTTCTACCTCCTCAAATGAGCACATAACTTATATCCTCACTTATTTTTTCTGTAGCCATAAATTATCAAAAGGCTAATTAAATATGCACTAAAACCACTAAACACTCCGATAACTAAATATCCCACTGCAATAGGAGCTAAAATTTTTAAAATTGCCAAATTTAAAAAAACCAAAGGTTTAAAATTTTCAATGGCATTCTTTGAATTCTGCCAGAGTATTTGCCAATCTATTTGAAAGATAAAGGCTCCGATTTTAACTGCCAAAACGGCGCTAACAAATGAAATCCAGGTATTGGTTAGCAGACAGCCTAAAAGTGCAGCGGCTTTATTTATCCTTAATATCGAAGCCAGAATTAAAGAAATTATTGGACCGGCACCGGGAATTATGCCCAAAAACACACCTAAGCCCGCGCCCAAAGCTATCCTTTGGTTGGAATCATTTATTTTAACTAATCTTTGATTAATGTCTTTAAAAAAATGTTTAACCACATTTTTCAAGTCTTTTTTTCTCCCGAGAACTTCTCTAAAAAAAGAACTGCAAATGCAGTCAAACCGCCTAAAATAAATCCTGCCATAACATCAGTGGGATAATGCAGGCCTACATATATGCGGGATATCCCCACCAAAACTGCCAAGAGCATGAAAAGAAAGCTAAGATTGCGGTATTTAAAACAAAGAATTATACAAATGGCTGATGCCAAGGCAGTGTGTCCTGAGGGAAAAGAAGAAAAAACGGGTTTTCCAATTAAATGAATATTTTCATAAACAAAAAATGGCCGAGGTCTGTGGGTAAGATGTTTTAGAATTAAAACTGAAAGCCGTGTTATAAACATTGTCGCAAATATCAAGATAGTGGTCTTTTTTTCTTTATTTTTGCCCAAGACAAAAAGCAAAATACACACTACTATTATTACAAGATCCTCTCCCAGTTTTGTAATAATGGGAAAAGCTAGATCTAGAACTTTATTTTTAATGGTACTATTGAATAAGAAAAAGATATTCTTGTCTAACCTTTGAATTAATTCACTTAACGAGGAAAACATTTCTTTTAATACCCAGCAAAGCTTTCAGTAATTATTTTATGGGACTCGATACCTAGTTTCTCTTTTAAAATATGCCCAATTAACTCAACCATTTTTGGAGGACCGCACAAATAAAAAACCCTCTCTTTAATATCGGGCATCTGTTTAACAATCATATTCTCATTTATATACCCAGTTAAACCCTGCCAATTGGGAATAACCTCAGGACAGGTAATTGTATAAATCACTTTTAAATTTTTATTCTCTTGTTGCATCCTATCCAAGTCATCTTTAAAGGCAATGTCTTCTGGTCGAAGGTTGCTGTATAAAAGAACGATGTCAGAGTTTATCTTTGTGTCTGTTGAGAATTTACAGATGCTTCTAATTGGAGTAATACCAATTCCGCCTGAAACAAAAGCAATTTTTTTATGTTCGCCTTCAAAGGTAAATTTTCCAAAAGGCAGTTTTAGTCTTGCCCAATCGCCATTTTTTAATTCTCTTAAGCTTTTAGAAAATTCACTTTCCGAAAGTTTTTTGGTAAATTCTATGTAACCTTCTTCTGTGGGAGAATTAGAGATGGAAAAAACTTTAGATAATTCCTTCCCTTCTTTTTTAAAGGTTACAAATAGATATTGCCCCGCTTTAAAGGTAGTGCCTTGTTCTTTTTTTAGGCGCACGCTGATTACATTATGGGTGCGCTTAATTATATCAATTACGCTTGTTTCGTACTCATTAGCCATATCATTTTAAATTAAAAAAATTTACCGCATTTTCTGTGGTAATAGTTTGCATCTCTGAAATAGGCATTTGTTTAATCTGCGCTAAAAGCTCCAGGGTTCTTACTACATCCTTGGGGCTTGCCTTAAACCCCCCATTTTTATTTCGATAAAAAACCGGCGAATCTGTTTCAATAATTATATTTTCTATAGGAGAATTTTTTATGGCCTCCTGATGTTGAGGGCTGTATCCTAATGCTGGCGTAGCTGAGATTAAAAATCCTGCTTTAATAATTTCTTTTAAGATATTTAAAGGGCCGCTAAACCAATGAAAAACTGCTTTTTTAATTTCGCAAGAGATAATAATATCCCAGCAATCTTGCCATGCTCCTCGGCTGTGAATTATTACTGGCAAGTTAAATTCTTTAGCTAAATTTAACTGTGATAAAAATACTTCTCTTTGTAATTCCCTAGCTATTTGGTCTTTTTTGTTATTTTTATACCAATAGTCCAGACCAATTTCCCCAATGGCTACGGCATTTCCAATATTTTCTCTAATAAATTTTAAACAGCTTTCAATCTCAGGAAGCAGAATTTCAGTAGGGTGAATTCCTAAGGCTACAAAGACTTTTATAATTTGTAGATTTTTTGCAATCTCAAGGTTTCTTAAATTAGATTGATAGTTAGTGCCAACAGTAATTATTGCCTTTAACCCCTCTGCCTTCGCTTCTTTAAGAGCAGTATCAATATCTTCAATTTGGTCCAAGTGACAGTGTGTATCAATTAAGTTAAACATCACTGCTATCTAAGATGAAAGTAACCGGGCCATCATTAATTAACTCTACCTGCATCACTGCGCGAAATTCTCCGGTTTCAATTGATAGAGAATATTCTTTTAATTTTTTGATGAAATAATTATAGAGTTCTTTAGCTAAGTTTGGTTGGGCAGCCTTGTCAAATGAAGGCCTTCTTCCATTCTTGCAGTTGCCAAGAAGTGTAAACTGCGAGACAACAAGGAGCTCTCCTTTTACCTCTTGTGTAGATAAATTCATTTTACCTTGCGCGTCTTCAAAAATTCTTAAGTTTACAATTCTTTCTGCCAGATAATCAGCATCTTTTTGCGAATCCGATTTATCAACACCCAAAAATATAACCAATCCCTTGTTTATCTCGCCTATAATTTTGGATGATACCGTTACTTTTGCTTTTTTTACACGTTGTAAAACTACTCTCATTTAACCTGAATATCGTAACTTACCTCAATTGTCTTTACTAAATTTACCAAAACCGAATTAACAGGTGTAGCTATACCTAAACTTTGTCCCTGACGCACAACAACGCCATTAATAAAATCTATTTCAGTTTTCTTTTTTTTCAAAATATCCTGAAGCATTGAGGAAACATTAATTGCCGTTGCCTCGCAAACTGCCTCAACCTTTGCCAGAGGGTCATCATAAATTAATTTTATGCGTTTTTTCTTGGCAATTTTAACTGCCTCAGTAACAGCATCGCGCAAAATTCGAGCAGTTCCCTCAAACTCTACCAGTTTTCCATTGTTTAATCTGGTAATTGCGGTGAGGGCATTAATTCCAACATTAATGATTAGTTTTGACCAGATTAATCCTTTGATGTCGCGGGAAATTCTCGTTTCTAAACCGGACTTATTAAAAATCTCACGAATTTCCTTAAGCTGAACAGGGATTTTTCCGTCGATTCTACCAATAACTGTCTCGCCCTTTCCAGCATGACGAATATATCCATCAGATAAAAGAGTCGCTCCTTGATTGGTTACCGCACCAATTACTTTGTCTTGTCCTACAACCTCACCAATGACCTCAATATTGCCTAAACCATTTTGCAGTGTCAAAACCAAGGTATTCTCGCCAACCAATGATTTTACTTGATTAAGGGCTTGCTTAGTATCGTATGACTTTACACAAATTAAGACTAAATCGATTTCCTTGATAGTGCCAGGATTGGCAGTTACGCTAACCTTTGCCTGCCAATTACCGGAAATTCCTTCTAATCTAATTCCTTGTTCACTAATAAATTGTGCACGTTTTGGGTTTTTATCCAGAATGATAACTTCTTGTGTTTTAGATAAAAAGCCAGCAAAAAGACAACCCAGAGCCCCTGGGCCAATAATTAAAATTTTCATTTGATCTCCTTCAATGAGCACTTAATTTATGGGGTCCGATAAATTATGTTTGATTATAATTAGTTTATGAATATAAATCAATGAAAATAATATTAACCTCGTTTGGTCGTACTGACACATTCGAATAGATTGACAAAACTCTTTATCTATGTTAGAAGTAAAAAAAATGAATATCCGAGAAGTCTGTAAAAAATATAAGCTACCCCAAGAAATTGCACAAATATTAGAGCAAGATGGCATTAAAGAACTGTTTCCTCCACAAAAATCAGCTCTTAAAGCAGGTGTTTTAAATGGTAGAAATTTGGTTCTTTCCCTTCCTACCGCTGCAGGTAAAACCTTAGTTGCAGAATTGTGCATGTTAAAATCTATTCTTAACGACAGGCAATGCCGCTGTCTTTATGTCGTGCCTTTAAGGGCTTTGGCTTCGGAAAAATATGAAGACCTTAAGAATAAGTATGAAAAACTCGCAATTAAAATTGGAATCTCTACCGGAGATTTTGACACAAATAGTGAGGCTTTAGCCAAATATCAAATTCTTGTGGCTACCTCTGAAAAGGTAGATTCACTTTTGCGTTTTCGCGCTAGGTGGTTAACAGATTTCTTAAAGGTATTGGTGTTGGATGAAATTCATCTTTTGGGTGATGAAAGTCGAGGTCCCACATTAGAGATTTTAACTGCAAGAATTAAACAATTAAACCCTAATGTTCAGATTTTAGGTTTAAGCGCAACTATTCATAATGCCAGTGAGATAGCTAAATGGTTAAAGGCAGAGTTAGTGGTTAGTTCTTGGCGGCCCGTGCCTTTAAAAGAAGGTATTATGCATAATGATAGGGTTACTTTCTCTGACGGAAAGGTGAAATTTATTCCCAAGGAAGCCAGCGAAGATTTAACAAATCTGGTTATTAATATACTTAAAGATAATGGACAGGTTTTAGTTTTTGTAAATAGCCGGCGCTCCACACAGGCAGCTGCCTTACTACTTTCTAAACAGATTGTTAAATTTTTAAGCGCTGGAGAAAAGAAAGAATTAGACTTAATTTCTAAAGAAATTTCTGGTTCACAAGAGGAGTCTACCAAAATTTCTTATAAGCTCTCAGAGCTTATTAAAATGGGTGTGGCTTTTCATCATGCCGGGTTACTCTATAGACAGAGAAAATTTGTCGAGGATAATTTTAAAAATAATCTAATCAAGATAATTTGCTCAACTCCTACCTTGGCCGCAGGCGTTAATCTTCCTGCTCGCTGTGTTATCTTGCGCGACATTAAAAGATACGAAGCGGGATTGGGGAGCTCTTTTATCCCTACATTTGAATACAAGCAATGTGCTGGGCGCGCAGGTAGGCCCAAATATGATAAATTTGGAGAAGCAGTTTTAATTGCCAAGACCGCATCTGAAATGAAAATGCTTTTTTGTAGATACATTAACGCCGAACCCGAACCAATCATCTCAAAGTTGAATAATGAGTCAGCTTTGAGATTTCATATTCTCTCTTCTATCGCTTCTGGTTATGTCTATGATACTAAAGGAATATTTAATTTTTTATCGCATACATTTTTAAGTTTTCAGAAACGAACACAGAATTTAATTGAGATTGTTACAGAAGTATTAGAATTTTTAGAGAAGGAAAATTTGGTTGAGCGCCAAGGATTTAGATTTTTCGCTACAACCTTTGGTAGTTGTGTTAGCCGTCTCTATATTGATCCGCTTTCAGGCATTATCATTAGAAATGGTTTAAATAAGTCAAAGGTTAATAATTTAACCTCTAGCTTATGCTTTCTTCAACTAATCTGTAACTGCCCGGATATGGGGCTTTTGGCAGTTAATAAAAAGGACCGTGCTTGGCTTGAGGAGTTTATCGCTTGTAACTCTCAGTATCTACTTATACCACCAGATGATATTGCTCAACATGAAGACTATCTAAAATATTTTGCGGAAATTAAAACTGCTGCAATGTTAGAAAGTTGGATTAGAGAAGAAAAAGAAGATTTAATTTGTGATAATTTTGGCATTGGTCCAGGAGATATAAGACGCCACATTGAAACAGCCAAATGGCTTCTTTATTCATCTAGTGTGATTGGCGAACTTTTTCACAAGAAAGATTTAGTATTTCAGTTAGAAGCCTTAAGAAAAAGAGTTGTTTATGGAATTAAAGAAGAGCTCTTGGAGTTGGTAAGTTTAAAAGGCATCGGCCGAGTACGCGCAAGGAATCTATTTAGAAAGGGTTATAAAAAAATTTCAGATTTAAAATTCGCTTCAGTTGGTGATTTAGCAAAAATTAATCAAATAGGCGAGAAAATCGCTAAAAATATTTTAGAGCAGATTTCTTTGAGGGGCTTTAAAAAAGGTTTTAGAGTAAAATCTTAGCGTCTTAAGCGGCCTCTCTAAATGAAAAGTCAAGAACTGGTTGAGAATAGAATTTAGTTCTTGTCTTATCCCAAATGAAATCCCCAAACGCAAAGCCTCAGCCCAAGTAGATTTTTCAATATGAAGAATTGAAGCGGTTGTTCCCATTAAAACTGTTTGGCTATTCCTATCTTTAAAGGCGCAGTCGCTGCACACTAACCCCCCTAAGTTATGGCTAAAACGTGCGTCTTTTTCTATTTTCTTATTGCAAACAACGCAAGAATCTAAATGCGGTTTAAAGCCAGAAATGGATAAGATTTTTACTTGAAATAGATAAATCAATTTTTCTATTTCGGTTAAGGCTGACAAGTCTTTTAAGAATAAAACAAGTAGTTTAAAAACTTCTTCATTTCTGTCCTCCAAAGGCATAATTGAATTTATTAGCTCTAGGCAGTAATTTGCTGCCAAAGATTTTTTTAAATCCTCTCTTATGGAAGGAAAATCTTCTTTTAAATCGCATTGGCTTACAAGGTGTAAATCTGAGCGGTACTTTCTATAAAAAATTAACTCATTTAAAGATGTAAGTTCTAAGTTTGTGGCAAACTTTTTAGCATCAGCTCTTATGCCTTTAAGCAGGCCCTTTATCTTACCGAATTCCTGGGAATAAAAAACTGCGATTTTACTGGTTTCCCGAAGATTAAATGTTTTTAAGACAACGGCTTGAGTTTTTTGAATCATTTCTTGTTTACAAAATTAAGTATCTCCTTTTCTTTTTGGCGTATCCTTTTTCTTTGAGCAATATTTTTATCATTATAACCCATAAGATGCAATAAACCATGAATTAGATACAGCTTAAGCTCAAATTCTGGAGAGGTTTTAAAAATCTTTGAATTCATTACCGCCGCATCTGTACAGATAGCAATGTCTCCTGAGACAATTTTTTTATAATAATTTTGGCTGCTCTCGAAACTTAAAACATCGGTTAATCGAGATTTCCTTAAGAATTTTTTATTAAGCTTTTTAATTTCTTTTTTGTCCACAAAAGCAATTGCAATATCTTTCTCTTTAAGATTTTCTTTTGTAAGGATTTTTTTAACTTGGTTTTTTATTTGTGAGGGAATTATAGGGATGGCTACTCTGTGTTGATTAATTATAGTGATTGCCATTTAAGGATATTTTATGCGGCTGTGATACATTGCACTTATTACCCGGATAAAAGTTGCAGCTATTCTTTCCAAATCTTTAAGGGTAAGCTCGCACTCGTCTAATTGACCATCGATAAATTTGTTGTTAATAATTTTCCTAACAATTTCTTCAATCCTGGCGGGTGTAGGTTCATCTAAAGTGCGACTGGCGGCTTCAATTGAATCGGCTAAATGAGTAATGGCAATTTCTTTGGTTTGAGGCTTTGGTCCGGGGTATCTAAAACCCTCCTCCTTAATCTCCTCTTCGCATTTCATGTCCTCTAAAGCACGGCAGTAAAAATAATATGTTAGGCTTGTCCCGTGATGCTGTAAGATACAATCTATAATCAGAGGGTTTAATTTGTATTTTTTTGCTAACGCCACTCCATCCTTGACATGGCCAACAATGATTAACTTGCTAATTGTGGGGAGAATTTTATCATGCTTACTTGAATTTAGAGCTTGGTTTTCGCTAAAGTATTCTGCCTTTTCCAATTTTCCAATATCATGATAATACGCACCAACCCTGGCTAAAAGAGAGTTTGCGCCGATTGCCTCACAAGCAACCTCTGACAAGTTACCTACCATAAGGCTATGTTGATATGTTCCCGGGGCTTCTAAAATCATTCTTTTTAATAAAGGGTGGTTAAAATCAGAAAGTTCTAGAAGACTAATATTAGTTAGGACTCCAAAAAGATATTCAAATAAAGGTAGGCATCCCACAACAAAAAATGAAGAAACAATGCCGTTAATCAAGAGAAATAAAGTGTTTAATTTTAAGAAACCAGGAAGCAGCCACTGATTAGTTGGCAAAAACAAAATAAAACTAAAGGCTTGTATTATTCCAGAAATTAACCCCGCTTTAATAATTTGGGCTCTGTGTCTTGATTGCCAGGCGCAAAGACTGGAAACTAATCCACCAATTAGGAAGATGATGCTGATTGAAAAATTATTATTAAGTATTTCTCCTACCGCAACTGCACAAAGTAGCGCCATCACAAACGCTAATTTTAAATCGCCAAAAAGAATAACTACCAACATAGAAATTGCACAAACTGGCACAAGATAATAAAAGTTTGGATAATTTATTAGCGAATAACTCGTAGCTACTATTATTGCCAGTAATAAACCCAGCCTGATTGCCAAGTGCATTATTTTTGACTGGTAGTAAGCTTTAAGAAAAATAAATACTATTAATAACAAAGTGGGAAAAGCTAAAGAAATCCCCAATAGGTATGCAATTACAAATAAAAATAATGCAACTATCACAAATGCCGCTATGTTTAGAAATTTTTGATTAGCCACTACTTGCCTTTTCATAAGCCTCGATAATACTTTGCACTAATTCGTGTCTAACTACGTCTTGGCCTGTAAGCTGGATAAATTTTATTCCTTCAATATTTTTTAAGATTTCCTTGGCTTGGATTAGACCCAAGGGTTTGCCTCCAGGCAAATCGCTTTGAGTAATATCTCCGGTGATTACAGTCTTGGAATAGAACCCTAAGCGCGTTAAAAACATCTTCATTTGCTCGGAAGTGCAGTTCTGCGCCTCATCTAAGATTATAAATGCGTCATTTAGAGTGCGTCCTCGCATATAGGCCAAGGGCGCAACCTCAATTGTGCCAATCTCTAGATATTTTTCAATTCTTTCTGCCTCCATCATATCATAGAGTGCATCGTAAAGAGGGCGTAGGTACGGAGAGATTTTTTCGTACATATCCCCTGGAAGATAACCTAAGCTCTCGCCCGCCTCTAAGGCTGGCCGAGTCAAAATTATGCGTCTGACCTGTCCTTTTTTAAGGGTTGAAACTGCCATTGCCATGGCTAAATATGTCTTACCTGTACCAGCAGGGCCAATGCCAAAAACAATATCATAATTTTTTATGGCTTCGATATACTCTTTTTGCCCCTTGGTTTTGGGTGTAACCTCAATTCCCTTTGTAGCAACCTCAATTCGAGTTTCCCGAAGTTGATTTACATCAAAAAATTTATCTACGCTGGCAACCTTCAGGGCGCAGAGAATGTCTTGTTTTTTAAGCGAACCTCCTGTTGAAATAATTTTTAGAAGATAGTTTATTAACTCAGAAGCCTTTTCAATCTTCGAAGGCGAACCTGCAAGTTTTAACCCAGATTCTTTGGTAATAATTTTTATGCCCAAACTCTTTTCGATGAATTTTAAATTCTCATCGTGTCTGCCAAAAAGCAGCTGCAACTCCAAATGGTTTGGAATACTTAAAATCCTTTCCATAAAGCTCTAACTTTTCCTTAAACTTATCTTACTTACTCTTGTGGAATATTAATTGTAATGCCTGATCGAATTCGGTTGGGGTCTTTAATCTTATTCTTATTTGCTTGGTAAATTTTATTCCACTTTTTTACCGTGCCATAAAATTGTTTAGATATCTTTTGCAGGGTGTCATCCTTTTTTACGGTGTAAGGGGTAAGGGTTTCTTTTGGCGCTTGGGCTTCTTCCTGAGATGGCATTTCCTCTGAAAGAATCTCCTCTCCAGCAATATAACCTTTATTTCCTTCGATAGTTTTAAATTCTACAGGTTTCATTTCTTTAGGCTTCCCGACTTCAAGTGTCACAGGATTCCTTAGTTCTATTTCTACAACAAATGTTTCTCTGGTTTTAGCAGATTTTGCTTCTTGAGGTGGCGGTGTGCCTTGAAGGTAGCCTCGGTTTCCTGAAATTATCTGATCCTCTCTTTCTCTAACCTGTTTATAAGCGCGAACAATGCAACCTGACAAAATCACTGATAAAACCAAACAAAGAATGATTTTAAGTGCCTGTTTCATTTTCACTCCTCCTTTTATAATGAGCACGTGACTTACGAACACACAGTGTGAGTAAGTCACTGTGCGAATTAAACCCTTGACATCTTAAGATGTCAAGGGTACCCCCATTCAAATTTTCTTAACCACCGTTATACCCAACTCTTTTAGCTGTTCTGATGTTACCGAAGATGGGGCCTGGGTTAATGGACAAACGCCTTTTTGAGTTTTAGGAAAGGCGATAGTGTCTCTAATGGTATTGCTTCCTAAAAGCAGCGCAATCAATCTATCCAAACCAAAGGCAAACCCGCCATGAGGCGGAGCGCCAAATTCAAATGCCCTTAACAAAAATCCAAATCTTTCCTGAATATCCTCATCCTCTAATCCTAAAATTTCAAAGATCTTTTGTTGAATATCCTTTTTATGGATACGTATTGAACCGCTTCCCAACTCCACCCCATTTATAACCAAATCATAAGAGCGCGCCCTGATTTTATCCAAATTTTTAGAATCCAACAAATTTAAATCTGCCTCATTAGGTGCGGTAAAAGGGTGATGTTCAGAGTCAAAACGGTCTTCTTCTAAGTTGAATTTAAATAGCGGAAAATCCACAATCCAAAGAATTTCAAAATCCTCAGGTTTTTTTCTTAAATCAGGTTTATCTGTGTTAAATTTTTCCATTGACTCCTTGTAGGTTAAGCGTTTAAAAGGTGTTTGAAGTTTAATACCTTTAAGCTGTTGGAAAATTTCTTTAAATAGCCCTTCCATTAACTCAAAGATATCTTCCTCAGTTATAAAAGACATCTCCAAATCTAACTGGGTAAATTCTGGTTGACGGTCGCTTCTTAAATCCTCGTCTCTAAAGCATTTGGCAATTTGAAAATACCTATCTATTCCTGCAACCATTAAAACCTGTTTAAATAGTTGGGGTGACTGTGGCAGGGCAAAAAACTCGCCCGGGCAGAGTCTTGAAGGCACCAAGAAATCTCTGGCACCCTCAGGCGTGGATTTGGTTAAAATAGGTGTTTCTACCTCTATAAAATCTTCACCTTCTAAGAAAGAGCGGCAAATCCTAAAAACCTGCTGGCGTAAAATTAAGCCCTTTAAAACATTTTGGCGTCTCAAATCTAAATACCTATATGCCAGTTTTAATTCCTCAGAAACTTCTGTTGTCTCATCAATCTCAAATACAGGAACTTGAGAGGGGTTAAGAATTTGCAAATCTTGTGCAACAATTTCTATTTCACCAGTTGAGAGCTTAGGATTCTCTGCGCCCTTTGGCCTTAAATTAACCTTGCCCTTAACAGATATCACAAATTCATTTCCTAATTTGGCTGCCATTTCATAAGTCTTAGGATTTTCTTGAGGCACAAAAACTACCTGTGTTAAGCCAAAACGGTCACGGATATCAATAAAAATAAGTTTACCGTGGTCCCGTCGCCTGTGCACCCAACCACAAAGAACTACCTCTTTATTTACAAAAGAAGCATTCAATTCAGCGCAGGTATGTGTGCGAATCATAGCCTTTTTTTAATTTCCTCAACCAAATTTACCAAGACAATTCTTTCCTGATTGCCTGTTGCCATATCCTTTAACAAAGCAATATTCTGTTTTAATTCCTCGTCGCCTAGCATGACTACCAGCTTTGACTTTAGCCTATTGGCAAGCCGTAGTTGGCTTTTTAAAGAAGAAAAATCAAAATCAATTTGCGCAGCCACACCTGCCTTACGCAATTTATCTAAAATTATAAATCCTTGCTCAAAAGCAAGCCTTCCCAAAGTAGCAATAAACACATCATTTGATGTAACTGACGGTATTTGTTCTTTTAAAACCATCAAGATTCGCTCAAATCCTAAGGCAAAACCCACCGCCCCAATATCCGGACCGCCTAATTCTTTAACTAAATTATTGTATCTGCCGCCAGCCCCGATTGCATCTTGGCTGCCTAAATCTTTGTGGCTGATTTCAAAAACTGTGTGGGTATAATAATCCAAACCCCGGACTAAATGAGGCATAACCTTAAAAGGAATATTCAGTTTATTTAAGGCAGATTTTACCTCATTGGAATATTGCAGGCAATCTGTACAAAGATAATCATTTTTAAAATCTATATTTCCTACAATCTCTTGGCAAGATTTTACCTTACAATCAAGGATACGAAAGATATTTTTATTAAACCTAAGTCTACAGTTTTGGCAAAGCAAGGAAATTTTTTTCTTTAAAAGTTCTTTAAGATTCTTGGCTAAACTTTCTTTATCTTGTTTACAACCAAGGCTATTTATTTTTAATTGAAAATTCTCGATACCCAATCTTCTTAAAATTTCATATGCCAAAGAGATTATTTCAGCATCCAAAAATGCAGAGTTTACGCCAATTGCCTCTACTCCAATATGGTGGAATTGCCGAAGCCTGCCTTTTTGCGGCCGCTCCCCTCGAAACATTGGAGCAATATAAAATAACTTGGCAAATCCCTGCGTTTTAAATAAATCATGTTCAATGTAGGAACGAACAACCGAGGCAGTTGCCTCTGGCCTTAAAGAAAGCGAAGGCTTCTCCGCCTGCAAATTAAGCATTTGCTTTTGGACTATATCTGTTGTGTTTCCCAAAGAACGTATAAATAAGTTAGTTTCTTCGAATAAGGGAGTGCGGATTTCTTCAAAGCCATAAAGCTTAAAAAGACTTCGGCAAATCCTTTCTACATTATCCCATTTAATTAAATCCTGGGGCAAGATATCTTTGGTTCCTCTGGGAGAGATAAATTTCATTCGTGTTTAAAAGGGCGAAGATTATTTAGAAAACCTTCGCCCCATCGTTTATAAAAAATTCCAAGTTTTTTACTTAATTTTCTTTTTCATTTCCAGACCAGGTTTAAAAATTGCAACCTTCCTAGGAGGTACTGGAACGGTTTGGCCTGTGCGCGGATTTCTACCTGTACGGGCGCGGCGCTCTCTTATTTTGAAAACGCCGAAATTTCTTAACTCTACCTTTTCCCCTTGCGCTAGGCTTTCCACGATTGCATCAAAGGTTTTTTGTACTACCTTTTTAACGTCAACCTGCTTTATAGCTGTCTGGTCAGTAATTTTTATTACTATATCTTTCTTTGTCATCAGCCACCTCCTAACCTAAACATAATAGCAACATAAAGTTACAAAGTCAAGGAAAACTTTGCTTCTCCTAATAACTGGCTTAATTCTGCAATCAATGTCTCGGTTGGCTGAACAAAAAACTCTTCTCCTACAAGTATTTGTACCCTTTTATAAGAAGGTGTATCCAAATGAAGATATACTGGCACTATTCCGCGTGAAGAGGCTAATTTTTCCTTAAGCACAAGCAGGGCGGTGTCAGAAATGCCAGATAATTCAACATTTATGGCAGAAATGTTCTTGTAAGCCTGCTCCAAAAGCATAATCTCGCTGGCTATAATTTTGGGAGTTTCTTCCTTGAGATTTAATCTTCCCTTTAAAACTACAACTAAACTCGGTTTAACATAATTAGAAAATTGTTTAAAGGTATTGGGAAAGACCAAGACCTCTACATCTCCCTCTAAATCCTCTAATTTTAGTATCGCCATACGCTCGTTAGTTTTTCTGGTGTTAGTGTGTTTTACCTTACTAATCAAACCAACAATTCTCACCTCGCAGCCATCCTTAAGTTGTCGTAACTCTTTTGTATTGCAAGCACTTAGTTTCTTAATTTGGGTTTCATAATGGGCTAGCGGGTGTCCAGTAACATAAAAACCCAGCATTTCTTTTTCAAAGGCAAGTATCTGGGCCTGCGGCCATTCTTTTAATTGAGGAATTTCTTCTAAATTCTTCTTGAAGCTGTTGGAAGAATCCGTAGTATCAAAAAAGGAAAGCTGTCCTTTAGACCTCTCTTTTTGAGTTTTGCCGCCCCATTCCAAAGCGCGCTCTGTGATTGCCATCATTTCTGAACGATGAATCTTTAGGAAATCAAGAGCTCCGCATTTTATTAAACTATCGATTACCTTTCTATTGACCAGCCTTAAATCCACCCGCTCACAAAAATCAAAAAGTGAAGCAAATTTTTCTTTCTCTCTGGCTGAAACAATAGATTCTATAGCTAATCTCCCCACATTCTTTACTGCCAAAAGTCCAAAGCGAATGGTTTTTTTATCTACAACCCTAAAATCAGCAAAACTCTCATTTACATCTGGCGATAATATTTTAATACCCATATTCTGGCATTCAAAAACATACTCCACAATTTTATCTGTATTGTCCTTTTCAGAAGTAAGCAAAGCGCACATAAATTCTACAGGAAAATTTGCTTTTAAATAAGCTGTGCGATAAGAAATTAATGCGTAAGCTGCAGAATGACTTCGGTTAAAGCCATACCCAGAAAAATATTCAATTAAATCAAATATTTTATTGGCTAAGCCTTTTTCGATTTTACTGTGGCGAGAACAACCTTCAATAAAAGCCTGACGCTGCTCTTCCATTACCTCAGGGATTTTTTTACTCATTGCTCGTCTTAAATGGTCGGCTTGAGTCAAAGTAAAACCTGCCAAGCTTGAGGGAATTTGCATAACCTGCTCTTGAAAAACAATTATGCCATAGGTTTCTTTAAGTATTGGTTCAAGCTTGGGATGGTCATAGCGAATTGATGACGGGCTTTTCTTACGCTTAATAAAATCGTCAAGCATGCCAGAACCAATTGGACCAGGCCTAAACAAGGCTAAAAGCGCAATTAACTCTTCAAACTTTGATAATTCCAGCCTCCTTAACAAATCACGCATGCCGGTGCTTTCCAATTGAAAAACTCCAAATGTGTGAGCCAAGGATAATAATTCAAAGGTCTTAGGGTCATCTAATGGGATTTTTTCAATATCAATGTCTATACCTTGAGTTTGTTTTAGAATCTTTATGGTTTGGCTAATTACGGTTAGTGTACGAAGGCCTAAAAAATCCATTTTTAAAAGGCCGATTTTTTCCAAGGCTCCCATTGCGTAGCCAGTGGTTATTTGGTCATCGCTTGTTTTAAAGAGAGGCAAATAATTTGTCAATGGTTGGTCAGAAATCACTACCCCTGCAGCATGAGTTGATGCATGACGGGTTAAACCTTCTAAAGCCAAAGCTACTTCAATAATACTGGTTACTTTGGGATCATTTTTGTAAAGCTTGTTTAATTCTGGTTCTGTTCTTAAAGCTTCAGCCAAGTTTATATTAGGGTCAGGTGGAACCAATTTAGCTAAACGGTCTACCTCGCTATACGCAACCGACATTACCCTGCCTACATCCCTTATTACAGCCCGTGCTTGCATTGTTCCAAAGGTAATAATCTGTGCCACGTTTTCCTTGCCGTACTTTTTAGTCACATACTCAATGACCTCTGGACGGCGTTCATAACAAAAATCAATATCAATATCTGGCAAACCTAATCTTTCAGGATTCAAAAACCTTTCAAAGATAAGTCCGTATTTTATAGGGTCAATGTCTGTAATTTCTAAAAGATAGCTTGCCAAACTTCCAGCAGATGAACCTCTTCCCGGGCCAACTGGAATATTATTTTGCTTGGCATAGTGGATAAAATCCCAAACAATCAAGAAATAACTGGTAAAGCCCATCTTCTTGATAATATTTAATTCGTGTTCTAATCGTTGTTTAATTGCTGGTTCAACTTGGGCATAACGCTTAGACAATCCTTTTTCACAAAGCTCCCTCAAAAAGTCATCCTTTGTTTTACCATCCGGAGGATTAAAACGCGGCAGATTGATTTGTTGAAAGTCCAGCTCTAAATTACATCGCTCGGCAATCTTTAGGGTGTTAAGGGTGCTTTCAGGTATTTCCTTGAATAACTCCTTCATGGCATTTGAGTCTTTAAAATAAAACTCATCAGTTTGAAAGCGCATATGCTTTGGGTTATCAAGAGTAGTTTGAGTTTGAATGCACAAAAGCGCCTCGTGTGACTTAGCCTTATCTTTAGTTAAATAGTGCACATCGTTGGTGGCAACAAGCGGCAAATTTAACTCCTTGGCAATTTTTAACAAACCCTGATTTACAATTGTTTGCTCAGGGATTTGATTTTCCTGAACCTCTAAAAAGAAATTGTCCTTGCCAAAAATTTGCAAATAATCATCCGTTGCTTTTAAGGCTTCGTTATAAAGCCCTTTTTGAATTAGAAAAGGCACCTCCCCTTTTAAACAAGAAGTTAAACCAATCAGCCCCTTAGAGTATTGACTTAAAATTTCTTTATCAATTCTCGGCCGATAATAAAATCCTTCCAAATATCCAATGGAAACCAATTTCATTAAGTTTTTATAACCCTGCTCATCCTGGGAGAGAAGAATAAAGTGGTATGAGGCTTCTTGTATTCCACGTGAGGACTTTTCAAGGCGGCTGGCAGGCGCAATATAAGCCTCACAGCCAATAATTGGCTTAACCCCTGCTTTTTGAGAAGCTATGTAAAAATCAATTGCCCCGAACATATTTCCATGGTCAGTAATTGCCAGGGCTGGCATTCTAAATTGTGCGGCTAATTTTAAAAGGCTTTCTATTTTGCAGGCACCATCCAAGAGGCTGTATTGGGTGTGGACATGTAGATGAACAAAATCGCAATGTAGCATTTTATTTTTGAAGTAGAGAAGCTATGAAAGACTTCTTACTTCAGCCTATTATTCCCACTCAATCGTGGCAGGGGGTTTGGAGCTAATGTCGTATACCACGCGATTGACACCCTTAACTTCATTAATAATTCTATGGGAAATCCTCTCCATTAAATCGTAAGGTAACCTTACCCAGTCAGCAGTCATTCCATCAGAACTACTTACACAACGCAGCGCTACCACATTTTCATAAGACCTTTTATCGCCCATTACGCCCACGGTTTTAATGGGAAGCAAAACTGCAAATGACTGCCAGATTTCCTGATAAAGCCCAGATTTTTTTATCTCCTCTAAAACCCTTTCGTCTGCCTCGCGAAGGCACTCTAAGCGCTCAGGGGTTACCTCACCAATAATACGAACTGCTAAGCCGGGTCCTGGAAAGGGTTGCCGATGAATAATCTGCTCAGGTAAGCCCAAATATTTTGCAATTAATCTTACCTCGTCTTTAAATAAGTCTCTCAGGGGTTCGATAAGTTTAAGTTTTAAATCTTTAGGCAGACCCCCAACATTGTGATGGGTTTTTATTTTTGCTGAAGGTCCTCCCACAGGAGAAACAGATTCAATAACATCAGGATAAAGTGTGCCCTGGGCTAAGAATTCTACAGCCTTAAATTTCTTTGCCCCTTCTTCAAATACCTTGATAAATTCATCGCCGATAATCTTACGTTTTTCTTCAGGGTCAACCACTCCCACTAACCGATTTAAAAAGCGCTTTGAGGCATCTACACAGACTAAATTCAAATGGAAATTTCCTTTGAATGTCTTGGCAACTGTTTGGGCTTCGTTTTTACGAAGTAATCCGTTATCAATAAAAATACATCTTAATTGTTTACCAATTGCCTTATTTACAATTAGAGAGGTGGCTGATGAATCAATCCCGCCGCTTAAACCGCAGACAACTTTCTTTTTACCCACTGCCTCTTTTATCTTTTTAACAGATTCATTTATAAATGAATCCATTGTCCAGCGAGGCAGGCTTCCAGAAATCTTAAACAGGAAATTTGATAAAATCTGGTTTCCCCTTTGGGTATGCAGCACTTCTGGATGAAACTGCACTCCAAAGATTTTACGTTTGGAATTTGCAATTGCAGCAATAGGCGTATTAAGTGTGTGAGCAATTATCGAAAATCCTGGAGGGAGTTTTTTAAGTTCATCGCCGTGGCTCATCCAGCAGGTTAAATTGCTAGGCAAGCTGTTAAATAAATCCTTGTGGTTATCAATAAAAAGCTCTGCCTTGCCGTATTCCCTGGTTTTAGTGTGTTTTACCTTTCCGCCTAGCATTTCTGCAATTATCTGCATTCCGTAACAAATCCCTAGGATGGGAATTCCTAATTTGAAGATATTTTTATCTGGTAAAGGAGAATGCTCTTCGTAAACACTAGCCGGCCCGCCAGAAAGAATTAAACTTTTAGGAGATAATTTTGCAATCTCCACTGCCTTGGTATTGAAAGGTATAATTTGGCTAAACACCTTATTTTCTCTAACGCGACGGGCAATCAATTGTGTATACTGCGAGCCAAAGTCTAAAATTAAAATTAAATCTTTGTTGGATATCACTTCCCCATCCCCACCCTCTGTACTACCTGAAATATTTTCCCTTCAGTCTGAATAGAGGGAGCAATAATAACTTCTACATCATGCATTTCACGAATATTTCTTGCGCCTAATGAACCCATAGAAGTTGCCAGGGCTCCCATAAGATTTTGAGAACCATCATCTACTTTCGCTGGACCAAAAAGTATCTCCTCAAGCGTTCCGGTTGTTCCCACATACACTCGTGTTCCTCGTGGCAGATTTGCATGCGAGGTAGCCATACCCCAATGATATCCTTTTCCAGGCGACTCTTTTGCTCTGGCAAAGGCAGAGCCAACCATTACTGCATCACAACCAGCAGCAAAAGCCTTGCAAATTTCACCGCCGATTCGCATTCCGCCATCAGTAATAACTGGGATATATTTTCCAGTGCGTTTATAATAATAATCCCTGGCTGCAGAGGCATCCACTGTGGCAGTTATCTGAGGAACCCCAATTCCTAAAACACCCCTTGTGGTGCAGGCAGCGCCAGGGCCAATTCCTATTAACAATCCCGCACAACCAGTACTTAATAATTCCAATGTTACCTCATAAGTAACGCAGTTTCCCATAATTATCGGCATTTTAAATGATTTACAGAATTTGTGTAAATCTAAAGCCTTGTAGTGCTTGGAAATATGCCTGGTTGTAGTAACAGTTGATTGAACTACAAAAATATCGCAACCTGATTCTTGAGCTAATCTTGCAAATTTCTGGGCGTGCTGAGGAATACAGCTAACCACCGCAGGAACCTTTTTAGATTTGATTTCGTGAATGCGCTGTGAGATTAATTTTTCTTTTATGGGTTCAAGGTACACATTCTGAACTAATTTTGTTGCCTCTTCTGAAGATGCCCTGGCAATACGCTCTAAGACTTCATTTGGATTGGTATAGCGTGTTTGAATTCCGTCTAAGTTTAAAACTGCAATGCCCCCAAGCTTTCCCATAGCCTGCGCAAATTTTACATCCACAACTCCATCCATTGCTGCAGCAAGAATGGGGATACGAAATTTTCTACCTGCAATCTCCCAACTCGTAGTTACATCTTGTGGGTCTATAGTTTGCATTCCTGGCACAAGTGCAATTTCATCAAATCCATAACAGCGTCTGGCACGTTTGCCAATACCAATCCACTCAGCCATTTTTCCTCCTTCTACGAGCACATAACTTACGAACACGAAGTGTCCCGTGAAATCGCAAAGCGATTTCCGGGATTAAATCCCCGAAATTGCAAAGCAATTTCAGGGGATGAGTAAGTTATGGGTGCGAATTGAATCCCTCACCTTTTTAATATTCAATCTCGAGAAACCTTTTATCTAATTTGCTTGAATAGATAAAAGGTGAGGGGTCAAATTCCGACATATAACTTATGTCAGTTTACGCTTCCATGAGTTATGTCGTCATTTGAAAAAGATTATACATCATAATACAGAAACATTTTGCAAATGTCAAATAAAAATATAGAGCCCCTTGCAGAAATGCAAGGGGCTCGTATCTTAACTCTTAGTTCTTAACTCTTATTTCTGATTTTAATACATCTCTCCTCCGCCATAACCACCGCCATGAGGAGGCATGGGCGGCATTCCAGACTTTTCCTTTTCAGGCTTTTCAGTAACCAAGCATTCAGTAGTTAAAAGTAAGGCGGCAATGCTTGAGGCATTTTGAAGGGCTGTACGAGCCACCTTTGTAGGGTCAATTACGCCAGATTCAATCATATCCACATAATCGTCTTTATTCACATCGTAGCCTATGTTTGTTTTTTCCTGCTTAATCCTTTGCACAACAACTGGACCTTCTAAACCGGCATTAAAGGCTAATTGTCTTAGGGGTTCTTCTAAAGCCCTTTTAACAATATCCACGCCAATTTTTTCATCGCCTTCTAATTTCAATTTTTCTAAAGCAGGAATGGCGCGCAAGAATGCAACCCCGCCGCCAGGAACAATACCTTCCTCAACAGCTGCTCGAGTGGCATGAAGCGCATCTTCAACGCGGGCTTTTTTCTCTTTCATTTCAGTTTCAGTGGCAGCTCCCACATTGATAACCGCAACACCTCCAGCTAATTTGGCTAAACGTTCTTGCAGTTTTTCCTTGTCATAATCAGAGTCTGAGGTTTCTATCTGCTTCTTAAGCTGGGCAATTCTACCATTAATATTTGCGGTTTTTCCAGCGCCCTCAACAATAGTAGTATTGTCTTTATCAATTTTAACTCTTTTGGCCCGGCCCAATTGATCAATTGTGATACTTTCTAATTTGATACCTAAGTCCTCAGTTATTGCCTGACCTCCAGTAATTACAGCAATATCTTCTAACATTGATTTTCTTCTATCTCCATAACCCGGAGCCTTGACTGCACAGCAAGAAAGAATACCTCGGATTTTATTAACTACTAAGGTGGCTAAAGCCTCTCCTTCAACTTCCTCGGCAATGAGCAGAATGGGTTTTCCGCTCTTTGCAGTTTTCTCCAGAAGCGGTAAAATATCCTTTATGTTGGAAATTTTTTTCTCATAAATTAGAATATAGGGTTCCTCTAAAATACATTCCATTCTTTCTGCATCAGAAACAAAGTAAGGCGATAGATACCCTTGGTCAAACTGCATACCCTCAACTACTTCCATGGTGGTAGCCATAGATTTTGCTTCTTCCACAGTAATAACCCCGTCTTTACCCACCTTATCCATTGCCTCTGCAATAATATTTCCAATAAAGGTATCGCAATTGGCAGCAATGGTTGCTACCTGTTCAACCTCTTTTTTGTCTTTGATGGGCTTAGAAAGCTTTTTTAATTCCTCCACTACCTTTTCCACTGCCTTTTCAATACCTCGTTTTAAAGCCATGGGATTTGCTCCTGCAGTAACATTCTTTAAGCCTTCGCGATATATTGCTTCAGTTAAAATCGTGGCAGTTGTTGTGCCATCCCCAGCAGTATCAGAAGTTTTCTCAGCCACTTCTTTAACCATCTGTGCACCCATATTTTCATAAGGGTCTTCTAAATCTATTTCCTTGGCAACTGTAACACCATCTTTGGTAATTGTGGGCGAGCCAAATTTCTTATCTAATACTACATTTCTTCCTTTGGGCCCAAGCGTAACCTTTACAGCATCAGAAAGTTGGGCAACCCCCCTAAGAATCGCTCTTCTTGCCTCTTCATTGAATAATAATTGTTTTGCCATCGTTCCTCCTTTAATGACGACACAACTTATGCAGCCTTCATTTAAATTTAAGCGACATAAGTTGTCTGTCGGAATTAAACCCTTGACATCTTTGATGTCAAGGGTAAGTCACTTATTTGATTATCGCAAAAATATCCTCTTCACGCATAATTAAAAGTTCTTCGCCTTCTTTAGTAGTCACTTCTGTTCCAGAATATTTTCCATAAAGGATGCGATCCCCTACTTTGACCTCTAAAGGTAAAACCTTGCCATCATCTGAAATTTTCCCTTTGCCAACAGCAACAATCTTTCCCTCTTGTGGTTTTTCTTTGGCAGTATCTGGAAGCACTATTCCACCCTTGGTTTTATCTTCTGCCTCTAATGGTTTTACCACAACCCTATCGCCTAATGGCTGAATGTTCATCAAAACACCTCCCTTTTTAAATAATTTTTTTTAATTAATTGTTGTTTTTCGCCAGAAAACTTTGGCGTACTAACTTGGTTAGCACTCTAACATTCAGAGTGCTAATTATACAAAACTATTTAAAATTGTCAAGAGATTTTTTTTGAAAGTCGCAAATTAGCGCAAGTTAATACGAATTGACTTGAATTGATAGGAAAAATTTAGCGGGATTTTATTAGTGTGTCCAGTAAGTTAATTTTCCATTACTAAAGTAAAGTCTAATGGGCTGATAAGCCTCTTTTTTTGAAGCATCAGGGTATTCATAGGTCCACATTTGAAATTCGCTCATCTGGCTTGATGTGCCGAAGGTATCGCTGGGTTCGCCGTATAATGATTTTATGTCTTCTATTGCTGTGCCAATTTCTATTTTACGGTTTTTTAAATCGTTTTTCAAAGAATTAAAATTCTCCTTTTGTTTTTCTAAAAAAGCTTTTGCTGCTTCTTGTTTTTTGGCATTTTCCTTAAATATAGCACAACCGCAAAAATTAAATACTACAAGGAAAATTAGAAATATACACCAGTAATTATTTTTTTCTGTAAGCATCTAAATAAGAGTCGCAGTAAATCTGTTTGTCTAAAATTAATTCCGCAGTAATTAAACTATCCATTAATTCTTTATCTAAGGGATCTAAAATTGCCGCATCTAAACCAGCGCCCAGCGCCATAATTAGGAATGTGCGGTTAATTAAATTCCTAGTGCAGGTTCCTTGCGAAACATTGCTTAAGCCTACAATTGTCTTTGGGCTTGGGTTAGCTAAGAGTTTAAATTCATGAATAGAATCTAAAACATGCCTTGCCTGAGGCTGAGCAACATTCACTGGTAAAACAATTGGGTCAAGAAATAAATCTGATAAAGGAAAATCTGCTTCTTGGCAACCAGCAGCAATTGCGGCAGCTAATTCTAGGCGTTGGTCCTTGTCTTGAGGAACGCCTTTTTTATCCATAGTTAAGCCAATTAAAAAAGAACTGTATTGTTTTGCCAAGGGTAAAAAAACATCTAATTTTTCTTGATCAGCGCTGGTAGAATTTATAACTGCTTTTTTCTTAACCAATTTTAAACCAGCTTCAATTACCTTTGGCTTTGTGCTGTCTAAAGACAAGGGAACTTGTACTACCTCTTGAATTGTCTCAACTAACCATTGCATATCTGCCAAAGGGTCCTTTGAGGCTGGTCCGCAATTCACATCCAGACAGTTTGCACCAGAAGAAACTTGTTCATTGGCGATTTTTTGGATAGCTTTCTTATCTTTTTCTCGAATTGCCCTTTCTACCTGCTTATACATCCCATTGATTAATTCGCCAATAATAAACATTTTATCTTGTCATTAGCTCCTCAATTGTATTTTTTATGGCAGCAACTGCTTTAGGATGCCTCATTACCAAGATATCAGCTCCTGCTTGAAGAAGTGCAGCAGCTGTCACATTCTCCCACATTGGACCGCGTAATTCTTCTTTTCCCCAGTTAGGAAATTCTTTAATTGTTGCCTTTGCCTCTTTTGCCCTCCAAGCCTCTTGTCCTACAAAGGCAATAAAAGGCATTGCCAACATTTTATCCCCAGAAAGTGCGGCTAAGCGCGCTCTTTCCATAATTGAATAGGCGTATTCCAAGCCATAACCCAAAGCGCCAATGGTAGGGTTAATCACAATGCGCGAGGCAGGAAGACCCATATCAGTAATTAAGATGTTCAACTGCTTGGCAATGTTGATATCAATAGGCGACTGGGCAATAATATTATGGTCATCAGCCAGAACCGCAGCGGTTAAGGTTTTATAACTTTCTTGGGATGCTTCACCTACGAGTAAACGTTCTCCTTTTGCAACCTCGCAGCATTTGGGTAAAATCAAATTATCCTTAACATCGTCGCCAGAGCCCAAAATTATTAATGGCACACTTACTGCCAAAATAACTTCTTTTACAACCTTTGCCGCCTCATCTGCGGTTTTATTTCCAAAATCAGGATGACTTCCTTGAAGCTTTAAACAGATTAAATCTGCTTTAAATTCATCCACGCATTTTTTAGCCCAATCAGAAGGACTATTTAAAACATCGCCAAAAGGTTCTTTTAGAAATTGTGGCCAGTCAAGGGGAGCTACATCCCAGACCTCCATAGCCACAACTGGCGGATGAGGGATTTTGCCTTCTTCAAATAAAAATGGCAGAGTAGTCTCTGCCCCAATTTTTATTACATGGCTGCGAGTGCCGCCCTCATCCTTTGTTGCGCCAATTTGCACCTCTTCTATTAAACCAGACCAGTGTTCCTTAAGAAATTCTATTGCCACAATTTTCTCCCTAAATTTTCTACTGCTGTAAGCAATGGAGAATTTTGATTAAGCTTTGTTAAAGGCAGTCCTTTAATGCTTAATTCTAATAGATTTTGGTCTTCAGGAATGTATTCGATAAAATCTGCGCCAAAATCATTAATTTCTTTAACTAATTCTTGATGATTTTGGCGCAAAACTCTATTAATCACCAAACCATATCTTTTAATCTGTATATCCAAATCCTTAATCAATCCTTTAATTTGCTTGGCAGAACGTATTCCCATCAAACTATAATCAGAAATTAACAATAAACAATTAGCGCTTCTTGTTGTGCGACGGGATAAATGCTCCATGCCTGCTTCATTGTCAATAATAATAAAATTGTAATTGGAAACCAGTTTCTTGACAATACCGCGTAAAACATTATTGGCATAACAATAACAGCCTGGCCCCTCGGGTCTGCCCATTGCCAAGAAATCAAATCCTTCTGTTTCTGAAAGGTTTTCTTGAATGCGGTATTCAATAAAATGGTCTTTACTCATCCCACCTGGAACCAAATCTGGATTCTTGGCAATATCTTCAATAATCTGGCCTATGCTTTCATTCTCTTCGACACCTAAAATTTGAGCAAATGTGGAATTAGGGTCAGCATCTACAGCTAAGATAGAACCTTTTTTTTGCAGTTTTAGCCAAAGTACTAACAGGCTAGCAATGGTTGTCTTTCCCGTTCCTCCCTTTCCCGCAACTGCAATTATATAACCCATCTGTATAAGCCTTTTTTGAAATTAGACTTTTACCGTCGGGAATCTACTTAAGTCAGTATGCGGCAAAAACAAAGCCGCCATATATTCATCCATATATTTTGAATCTACTGACAATTCAAAATAGGTTGTTTTCTTGGCAATTTCCTCTGCCTTTTCCATAGCTTCTGCAGAAAGCAAAATTTCTCTTGAGCCAACCAAAGAACTATTTCCAATAAAGGAGAACTTTTCTCTTGGCAAATCCGGCAATAGACCAATATAAATTGCCTTTTCCATATCTAAGTATGTACCAAATCCACCAGCAATATAAATTTTTTTAATCTCATTAAAATTAAAATCCATATGCTTAACCAGAATTGAGGTTGCCGCAAAAATAGCCGCCTTAGAACGTTTTAAATTCTCAATATCCGCTTCGGTAATTACAATGTCAACATTATTTGCACAATGCTCTTTTCTAACTACCACAAACTCCCTTCCCAGCTCTCCCTGACGGATACTGTTTATGTCTAAATCTGAATTTATCCTTCCGCTTTTATCTATTATATTAGTCTTAAGAAGCTCTGATAGCAAGTCAATATAACCCGAGCCGCAAATCCCTTGTGGTAACGTATTGCCAATAGTTTCAAATTCCAGCTCAAAGTTTTTTTTGTTAATACCAACCCTCTGAATCGCACCTTTAGTTGCCCTTATTCCACTTACAACCCCGCTTCCTTCAAATGCCGGACCAGCAGAGGCTGCTGCAGAGATTAACCAGTCTTTATTTCCTAAAACGATTTCACCATTTGTGCCAATATCAATTAAAAGTGTTAAGTCCTCGCGGTCTGACATGCCGCAAGCTAAAATCCCTGCAGTAATGTCTCCACCCACATAACTAGAAACTCCAGGAACGCAGGCTAAAAGTCCACGCGGGTTTATTTTTATGCCTGCCTCTGCCCCACGCACGACCGGCACAAAATTAGCTGCTGGTATATAAGGCTCGCGTCTAATAAATGTAGGGTCAATCTTTAGCAACAGATGAACCATTGTGGTGTTTCCCGCGCTCATACAACAGGTTAAATCATTTAGGTCAATATTATGCTCCTTAATCATCTCCTGTATCATACCATTCATTCCATCAATCACTGCATGGTGAAGCCTTTCTAATCCATCCTGCTGCTGGGCAAAGATTATGCGCGTAATCACATCTGCGCCAAAATTTGCCTGTTTGTTAAAAATTGCTTTTGTGCTTAAAACCTTTTTTGTATTTAGATCAACTAATTGTGCAGAAATTGTGGTTGTACCAATATCAAAAGCAATGCCAAAATTCTTATTAGATGTATCCCCTGGCTCAATTAAAACTATTTCCACGGTTTCATTTCTTTTGCCCAAGGTTACTGTAACCTGCCAGTTGCTGCTGCGTAAAAGCTGGGCTAATCTACGCACATTGGATAACCCGGTTTGCATAATGGGAATATTGAGGGTTTTTCTTATTTCTCGATAGAGCCTTTCTAGGTCACTAATTTTATCTTCTAGAGTGGGCTTTGGTATGTCTAAGAATAATTTTGTGGCTAAGGGAGAGTGCACAAAGAAATCTTGTGGCAAATTTTCTAAGCCCGCTTCAACAATTTCTTCTGACTGGACAAAGATGCCTTTGAGTCGGGAAATAAAAGCCTCCTCGTCAGAAATCTTTTCTAAATCCAAACGGGATTCAGCAGGAACCTCAATTTCTAAATCGCTTTCCACTGTTGTAAGGCAAGACAGATAATACCCCAGTCTTCTTTCTTCCAGAGATATCCTTCCAGTTGGCTGAGAATGTATAGTTCCTTTTTTCAGAATTACCTTGCATCTACCACAGACACCATCGCCTCCGCAACTCGTATTTATCTGCACTCCTAAAGAAATTGCCGCAGAAAGAATGGTTTTACCCCTCTCTACCAAAATCTCCTTATTATCAGGAAAGAATTTTACTTTGAATTTTTCCATGACATAAACTTTCTAACGGGACAAATTCTTTAAGAAACTGGGGATGCCTGCTGACTCGCGAGGCCCTACAATAATTTGATAACCCGATTTTTCTTCTAAATCTCCGCTCATTACAGCAACATAACCTGGGATAATCAAACGCTTATGTGTAATCCTTTCTTCAAGATTATTCTTTTTCAACGCCTCAACAATCTTTTCAGAATTAAATTTTTCAGCTGCCCAGGCAGTTAAAACTGACATCCCCTCTGTGTCAACACTGACGATAAAGCAAGGAGTCTTGCTTGCCTCTACCTCTGAAAGCACTGTGTAATAGGTCAAAGAAAAGTTGGTGGTGATTAAAACCGGTGAATCTTTATTTACCTGGCCCACAGGGTAAATTTTTGGCTCAACCTGTAATGGCCTTTGGGGGTCAGTGTAGATATTCTGGCGAAGGGTGAGAATGGGAAGAATTATTTCTGGCTCAATAGATTTCAAGATTACAACTGAGGCGTATTTTGCAATGTAACTGACCACTCTGTTGACCTCTTTAAATAGTTCGTCTTCCTCAACAATTACAATAGTGGGAAAGCTAAATGGCCGAAAATTCTTTTTTAGTGCCAGACGACGAAACTGAGTTAGTTCGAAAATTTTTTTAGTTAAAGAAGTTTCTTCTGTAGCTAAAAGAAGGTCTGAGAGCCCAGCATTATTTGCCCGAACAGTTAAATCTGGTAATTCCGCAATTGATTTAGCCAAAACCACAATCACAGAATTAGCTCCCAAAACAACTAAAGAGTTGTTATCAAAATTATCTTTAGTTAAGGCATAAATTAAGGGCCTTTTTTCTTTATAATTTTGCAAATAGGTTTTTAAGGCTTTAGTATCCTGGCTAATTAAACAAATTGCTAAATTAGTTAGAGAAGCAACCTTATTAACGATTTTAATGAAGTTATCGGCGCTTCCAGTTTGCCTGATGGCAATCAGATTAACCTTAATTTCCTGTCCTACTCGTTCAAATTTTAGATTATTTATTTTTTTTATCCTTTCTATTAATTCATTTTCCTGAAGATTATCTTCAATCAAAAAGCCAATACCAGTGGGATGAAAGAATTTTTCTTCGTGGCGAAACATAACCGTCTCATTGCCTAATTCTAAAATATTTTCACCCTCGCCAATCGATACAAGTCTAATTGGCGGCAAGGACGCGCTTTCTAAAATATTTTTTGCCTCAGCCAAGATGTAAGGACATTTATCCAGAGCAACTGCCCTTTTGGCAAGTTGCATAGCAAAGGCAAGACAAGTAGGAAAACCGCACTCACGACAGTTTGTTTTGGGTAAATGCTTATAGATATCTAATCCAGAAATAGCCATTTTTAAGATGCCTGTTTAAACTTTAGTTAAAACCTCAAATAGATAGGTAGGTTTTATCTTAAATAATTCGCAGGCAATTTTCTGTGCTTGCCTATGCGACATTTTTTTCTTTAATTCTTCTAAAAGATTTCTTCTTAAACCTAAACAGATAATTCTTTTATTATCGCAATTTTTAAAGGTTACTTTAATTTTTTTATAACCATTGATTTTTATATTCCCCTTGCCTAAAGTGCACCCAGTTGATAACTGCAATCCATCAACAAGGCAGGAACGGGGTTTTTTATTTAAACCATTTGCAATTACTTCCAAGCCAAAATATTTTCTGGCATTTATTTTTTTTAAACCGTAATCGCCCATTAAAAGGCCTAAGGCGAGCCACGGCCCCAAATGGCCATGAAATTTCTCTGCGGATTTTAAACTTATCATCTTTGTTAAAAAATTTATTTATTAATTAACGAGGCAAAATATCCTGCACCAAAACCATTATCAATATTAACCACGCTTACTCCCGGAGAACAACTGTTAAGCATGGTCAAGAGTGCTGAAAGGCCTTGAAAATTTGAACCATATCCACAGCTTGTGGGAACGGCTACAACTGGACAGGAAACCAGTCCGCTAACTAAACTTGCCAAAGCTCCCTCCATTCCCGCTACAACCACTATAACCGATGCTTCTTTTAAAAGGCGATGTTTATTTATAACTCTATGGACGCCTGCTACTCCCACATCAAAGAGTTTTTTTACTCTATTACCCATTAACTCCAAGGTTAAACATGCCTCTTCGGCAACCGGTATATCAGAAGTGCCGGCAGTTATAACCAGAACCAAACCCTCTTTAAGATTAGGTTTTTGAGATGATTTGATAAAGGCTAAACCAGCAAGTTTATTGTAACTTAATTTAGCAAAGGATTCTTTTAGGTACTTGAAGTCTTTGGGTTTTAGCCGTGTTAAGAGAAGCGGGGCTTTGGATTTGAGAATCTCTTGGGCAATCTTTTTTATCTGTTCTTTGGTTTTGCCTGGACAATAAACAACCTCTGGAAAGCCGCGTCTTTTGTAACGATCTAAATCCAACCTGGCAAACCCCAAATCTTTACACAAGAACTTGCTCATTCGCTAATAATAAAATAAATAAGCACTGATATAATTATCAAAGAAACAATATAAAAATCATTAAAATAAAAAAAATCTTTTATGCGCTCGACTTTAGTATATTTATGCTGAATAAACTCAGCCTCAACAAAACCGCTGTTTTTTAGGCTTTCTATCTGCTCTTTATTTAATCGAAGGTATTGACCGCCAATTTTATAGGCGGGAATCTTATTCTCATTTACTAAATCAATAATTGTTTTCTCTGACACCCCCAAAATTTGGGATGCCTCCCTTACCGAGATAAATTTTTCAGCCATTTCTTTATACGCGAATTAGCGAATCTTTCCTGCCGCTACCCATTCATCTATCTTGGCGCGCTCAAACCTGAAACTATTTCCTTCTCTAATTGCGGGAATTTTCCCGGAACTTGCCCAGTCCATAATTGAGTTTAAATCAATTTCCAAATACCTGGCTAATTCATCAGCATCTAAAATATCTTCGAGCATATGGCATTTGCCTTGAAAAACTGCTCCTTCAACAATATTGAGTTTTGGGGTTTTAATTTCTCCTTGAACCGAAGCTGTGGGCAATAAAACCAACCGTTGTGTAGCCACAATATCACCCTTAACCCTGCCGGCAACAATAATATTTTCTCCGATTATATGAGCTTCGATACTTGCGGTTTCTCCCACGGTTAAATTACCTTTTGTATCCAATGTTCCTTCAAATTTTCCATTTATCCTTAAATTTACTGGGTCTTTAAAACAAAGTGTACCTTGCATACTGGCATCTACATCGAGGATTTTTTCTTCACCCTTTTTTCTATCGCGTAGTCCCATTTTTTCACCTCCTCAAATGAAGCCACAACTTATGGAACGGTAGTGAACATAAGTTGTCTGGCTGAATTTGACCCTTGACATCTTAAGCCTTGGGATTCTCATCAATTTCCTTTCCCAAATGCTTCTCAAAACGCCTTAAGAAAATCAAAACTACCAAAACAATTATTGCTACAACCACAGCCGCAGAATAAAATCCACAACCAATTGCCATGCCAATTGCTGAGACAACCCACAAACTCGCAGCAGTAGTTAAGCCTTTTACAGCCTCGCCATAACGGATAATTGTTCCGGCACACAAAAACCCAATGCCTGTAACAATTCCTGCAGCAATACGGGAAGGATCAATTGTGGTTATATTCTTATATATATCAAAAACATAGAGGGATGTCAACATAATCAAGGTAGAACCTAAGCAAACTAAGATATGAGTCCTTAAACCCGCGCCCCTATGCTTTAATTCTCGTTCGATGCCGATTAAGCTACTTAGAATTCCGGCTAAAATTAGTCTTATAATTACTTGTGGAAACGTCACCATCACTTACCTCCTTTAATCACGACATAACTTACGGAGTCCGCCAAAGTTCTATGGCGGACGAGGCGGACGAGGTAAGTTGTGAGTCGGAATTAAATCCAGCACTAATTTTTGTAACTACTCTGTTTATTAGATATAGGTTATTATGTAAATTAACACTTTAATTTAATTAAAATGCTTTTTCAAAAATTAGTGCTGGGTCGAATTCAGCCAACGAACTTATGTTGCTATCGCTTCCATAAGTTCGGGCTTCATTCGATATAATTCAAAACCCAGTGCCGCAACCATACTGGCATTGTCTAAACATAAAACTGGCGCGGGAAAATACACCTTTATTTTTCTTTGTTTAGACTCTTTTAGTAAAATCTCTCTTAAACGGGAATTTGCTGCCACACCTCCGCCGATTACCAATGACTTAACTTTGTTTTCATCACAAGCCAGAAGCGATTTATGAATTAATGACTTAACCGCTGCCTCTTGAAAAGAACTGGCAATATCAGAAAGCTTAACCCTTTTCTTATCCCATTTATCTCTTACGTAATATAATACCGCAGTTTTAATTCCACTAAAACTAAAATTAAAATTTTCTTTTTCCTTGCCAGCGCTAAATTTTATTTTTGTGGGGTTACCCTTTTTAGCCAGTTTATCAATTGCTGGCCCACCCGGATAGCCTAATTTTAAAATTCTAGCTACTTTATCAAAGGCTTCACCAACCGCGTCGTCGAGGGTACAACCTAAAAGTTTAAAGTCTAAAGTACTTTTTACTAAATACAAGTTGGTATGACCACCTGAAATAACCAGGCCTATAAAAGGAAATTTTGGTTTTGTGTGGGATAAAAAATTTGCAAAAAGATGCGCTTTTGTATGGTCGACTTCAATTAGCGCCTTATTTAATGCAAAGGCAAGTATACGGGCAAGGGTTAAACCCACCAAAAGAGAACCCTTTAAACCAGGATGTGATGTAACACTTATTAAATCAATGTCATTTAATTTTATTTTTGCTTTTTTAATTGCCTGTTTCACAACAGGAAGAATTAACTCTACTTGCTTACGCGAGGCAATCTCTGGAATAATGCCTCCATATGGCTTATGGAGATTAAGGCTTGATGAGACAATTTGCGATAGGATAATTTTCCCATTTTTAACAACGGATGCGGCAGTTTCATCACAGGAAGTTTCAATACCTAAAATTAACATTATTTAATATTAACGAAAAAGTTCATAAACACCGCCAAACCGCAAAGAAGACGCTAAAACGCAAAAAGAAAAAGAAAAGAAATAAATATGCTAAATGCGTATATCAGTATATCAGAAAATCAGTCGGCAGAATACCAGAAAACCAGAATATCAGATACAAAAGACTTAAAATCTGGTATTCTGAACTCTGATATTCTTCCCACTGATACTCTGATAGTCTGATAATCTTGATTAAACCTTTGCGCCTTTGCGGATATTTTGCGTCTTTGCGGTGTAAATATAATTTTTAGCCTTGTCTATTTAACCAACTCAGAAACAAAAACAAATTTTATGCCCTGCTTCTTTATTTCAGGTGCTATTTCTTTTATCACCTGCAAGGTTAATCTGCGGTCATGGCCAATACCAATGGCACTACCTTGTCTTTTAGCCCTTTTGGCTAACAACATAAGTTGCCTGCGGATATAATCTGCGTCATTTTCATTATCCAAAAAAATTGAGCGCTGGGCAAATTTAAGTTCAAGCTCTTCTGCTAATTCCTGGCAGATTGAATTCGTGGTAACCAAACTATCTACAAAAAAGAGTTTTCTTTTTCTCATTTCTTTAAAAATTATAGTCATCAAATTTCTTTTTTCAGTGGCTAATGAACCCATATGATTGTTAATGCCCCGGCAAAACGGCACACTTTTTAAAGCCTCGCTTAAGATTTGCAAAACCTCTTCTTTTGGCATTGCAGTAAGAATAACCTTATTTTCCAGGCGAATCTGACTATTAGGGTGAGGTTCTAAAGGTAAATGCAGCATTACCTCTTTATTATTGAGATTTGCTTCTTTGGCTATCTTTTTAGAATATGGTAAAAATGGCAGTACAGAAATATCCAAAGGAATATCGATTGCTTTTAAAAAGTTTAAATTGTGATAATTATATCCCCAATCATCAAGGATAATAGCAATACGAGCTAATTCTAAAACTTCTGGCCTTTCAACAACTTTAGGTTTCTTTGGCCAAAATCTTATCAGAAGCGCTGTCTCAACAATCAATAAACAAACTAAAACTGAAATTATAATTGCTTCTGTTTTAAGCTTAAGGTTGTCTTCTTTTAAAGGCATTAAGGCTAAAGAGCTTTATTTTGCTGTTTGTTGTTTAAAAATACGGATTCCTTTGATGATGTCAATTGCGCTACTTATTTGTCTATCTTTCTTGTAAGAATCCTTTTGTTTATCTGAAATTTCTGATTTAGGTTTTTCCACTTCTTTTTCTTTTAATAAACTTTCCAATTTGTCATCTTTTTCCTTTTCAACTAATTCTACATCTTCTACAGCTACATCGGGCAAGATTCCCAAGCCATGGATTGAACGTCCAGAGGGAGTAAAATATTTGCTGGTAGTAAGCCTTATGGCAGAGCCATCAAACAAGGGTATAACACTCTGCACAGAGCCTTTTCCAAAAGACTTTGTGCCTAAAATAATTGCGCGCTTATTATCCTGAAGACTGCCTGCTAAAATTTCGCTGCCTGAGGCGCTCCCTTCGTTTATCAAAACAACCATTGGCCATTCAAGGTAGTCTGAATTGCGGCTACGAGATTTAAAAACCATATCCTGATTTGAGTGTCTGCCTTTTGTAGAAACAATCACCTTTCCTTCTGGCAAAAAAATTTCGCTTATTTTTATGGCTATATTTAAAAGTCCGCCGGGATTATTTCTTAAGTCCAGAATTAAACTATCTGCACCATCTTTTTTTACTGACTCTAAAGCTTTGGTTAAATCAGCAGGGGTATTCTCACGAAACTCAGCTAAGCGGATATAGCCGATTCTTTCTTCTAAAATTCTCGCCTCTTTAATATCATGAATTTTAATAATTTCTCTGGTGATTTTAAATTCCAAAAGTTTATCCTCTCCTTCGCGAAGCACCAAGATATTTACAACGGTTGCCGGTTTACCCCTTAATCTTTTTACAGCATCGTTTAAAGTAAAATCGCGAGCTATCTCGTCATTAATCTTAACAATTTTATCCCCAGCCTTAATACCTGCCTTCCAAGCCGGTGTATCTTGAACTGGTGTAATTACAGTAACCAGGCCGTCTTTTAAGGTAATCTCAATTCCCAAACCGCCAAACTGGCCTTCAGTTTCCACCTTTAATTCGTTATAGGTTTCTGGGTCCATAAACTGGCTGTGAGGGTCTAAGGAAGCTAAAAGGCCTTTTAATGCTCCGTAAATTAAATCCTTTGGCTTGGGTTCCTCAGCATATTCTGATTGAATAGTGGTTAAGGCATAACTAAATAATTCCACTTGCTTGTATAAATCATCTTTTGCCTTTGCTTCTATTTCAGATATGGCAAATCTACTAAAACCAATAACTAAAGTAATTAATCCTATATAAATAAGAATTTTTTTTCGCATAGCTTAAAGCCTCCTTTTTAAAATCTCTGCTGCAATTTTAGGATTTGCTTTGCCTTGGGATTTACGCATTACGCAGCCAACAAGAAACATTAAGGCATTTTCCTTTCCAGATTTGAAATCTTGAATTGATTTTGGATTTTCCTTTATTACTTCTTCACAAAATGATTCTAACTCTTTCACATCTGAAAGTTGGGCTAAATTTTTTTCTTGAATGATTGTTGAAGCCTTTTTTCGATTATCTAACATTTGTGTTAAGACTTCCTTAGCTACAAGATTGCTAATCCTGCCCTGATCAACAAATTTTATTAGTTCTACTAAATCGTCCGGGGATAAATTTAATTCTCTTATCTGCAATTTTCTGGAATTTAATTCTGATAAGAGAGAGGTTGTAATCCAATTGCAGATGCGTTTGGGTTGAGAAAATAATTTTAGGCATTCTTCAAAATAAAGAGATAAATCTTTATCTTGAATTAATAAATTTGCATCATATTCTGACAATCCATAAACTTTTATAAATCGTAAAAAACGCTGTTTAGCTGACTCAGGCAAAGAATTTCTAATTTTCTCGATTTCCTCTTTGCTTATAATAAAGGGAACCAAATCCGGCTCAGGAAAATAACGGTAGTCTTGTGACTCCTCTTTGGTTCGCATAGCAACAGTTACCTGATTGTGTGCATCCCAAAGCCGCGTCTCTTGAATAATTGTCTGATTATTTGTTAATAAATGACTCTGACGCTCCAGTTCAAACTGTAAGGCCTGTTTTACTGCCTTAAAGGAATTCATATTTTTTAACTCAGCCTTAACACCCAATTGTTTTTCGCCAAATTTTCTTAAGGAAATATTGGCATCGCAGCGCAGGCTTCCTTTTTCCATATCGCAGTCAGAAACATCCAAATATTTTAAAATAAGCTTTAAGTTAGTTAAATATTCGTAAGCCTCTTGGGTAGAATTAATATCTGGTTCGCTTACAATTTCCAATAAAGGAATGCCGCTGCGATTATAATCCACTAAACTAAAATCTTTATTTTCATCATGAATGAGTTTACCGGCATCCTCTTCCAGATGGACTCGGCGAATTCTAATTCTCTTAACCGTATCTTTAATCTCAATATCCAAAAATCCCTGATTAGCTAATGGCAAATCAAACTGTGAAATCTGGTAATTTTTTGGCAAATCCGGGTAATAGTAATTTTTTCTGTCAAATTTAACAAATTCATTAACTTGACAGCTTAAAGCTAATGCAACTTTTATAGCATATTCTAAAACCTTTTTATTTAGAACCGGCAAGCTTCCCGGTAAACCCAAACACACAGGGCAGGTTTGGCTATTGGGAACTTTCCCAAATGCAGTTGAGCAGCCACAAAAGGCCTTAGTGTTTGTAAATAGCTGTAGATGAACCTCCAGACCGATTACAACCTGAAATTCACTCATAGCAAAGGATTTCTTTTATGCCACTCAGTATTCTGTTCGTAAGTAAAACCAATCCTAAACAACATCTCTTCATCAAATGGCTTGGCTAAAATCTGCAAGCCAATGGGAAGATTATTTTCTGTAAATCCGCAAGGTATGGAAATTGCCGGAATTCCTGCCAAATTAGCCGAGATTGTATAAATATCTGAAAGATACATTTCTAAAGGATCGGTAGTTTTTTCTGCGATTTTAAATGCCGGGGTAGGTGAAGTAGGAGTAATTATTGCATCAAACTCTGCAAAAACTTTATCAAAATCCTGCTTTATCAAGGTGCGCACCTTTAGTGCTCGCAGGTAATACGCCTCATAATAACCTGAAGATAAACCATAAGTTCCTAAAATAATTCTTCGCTTTGCTTCGGCTCCCAAACCAATTTCCCTGGTTTCTTCATACATATCAATAAGCTTAGAGCGGCGTATATTTTTAGGCAAAATTCTTAGTCCATATTGCACGCCGTCAAAGCGAGCCAAATTAGAGCTGGCTTCAGCTGTTGCCACGATGTAATAAGTTGCCACAGCATATTCTGTGTGAGGTAAAGAAACTTCTTTAACTACAGCACCCCTACTTTTAAGCAGATTTATTGCTTGCTCAATTGCCATTTTTACCTCTTTGTCAATGCCTTCAACAAAATATTCCTTAGGGATAGCGATTTTTATTCCCTTAATATCAACCCCTAAGGATTTTGTATAATCTGGAACTGATAAATCTACGGATGTTGAGTCCTTTGGGTCATAACCAGCAATAACATTTAAGAGCATGGCTGCATCTGTTATGTCTTTGGTAATTGGACCAATTTGATCAAGGCTAGAAGCAAAGGCAATTAATCCATAACGAGAAACTCTTCCGTAAGTTGGTTTTAAACCCACCACTCCACAAAAAGAGGCTGGCTGACGAATAGAACCACCTGTATCAGAACCCAGCGCCAGAATTGTTTCATCAGCTGCTACAGCTGCTGCAGAACCGCCGCTTGAGCCGCCAGGCACCCTCTCTAAATCCCAAGGGTTATGCGTTGGCCCATAATAAGAATTTTCAGTTGAAGAACCAAAAGCAAACTCATCCATATTGGTTATAGCGATAATTACGCAACCTGCATCAATTAGTTTCTCAATTACTGTGGCATTGTAAGGTGGTTTAAATCCTTGCAAAATATGAGAACAACAGGTAATTAGACAATTTTCTATGCAGATATTGTCTTTTATGGCAATAGGAATGCCTGAAAGTGCGCCTTTGCCTGCTTGGTTTTCATCAGGGCAAAGGCGCCCTCCACAAAGCATTGGCGGGCGCTCGCCAAAGCTATGTGGCGAGCGCAAAATCGCCTTTACTTTATTATCAATCTTTTTGATGCGCTCTTCTAAAGCAACGCGGACATCTTTAGGATTGGCTTTGTTTTCTAAAAGTTCGTGAGCAGTTAATTTATGTAGTTCCATCAAGCAACATTGTTTAAACTCTAAACACTAAACTCTAAATCCTAAATAAACACAAAACTCAAATTTCAAAACTCAAAACGTTATTTTGATTTCTCGACAATTGCGCCAAAAATTTTAGTTAGCTTGGTAAATTCTTTACAAATTCCCTTACTCTTCTGGCAAATCTTAAAGTTCTTTCGCCTAAATCGTATTGTTTTGGGTTTTGAGTTTGGGGCATTTGAATTTATTTAGAGTTTAGGGTTTGGGATTTAGGGTTTGAAATCATTATTCAATTACCTTTGGCACTTTGAAATGATTCTTCTCTTTTTCAACCGCAATCTTCATAACTTCATCAACTGGCAGGGACTTTTTTAAAACATCCTCACGGTAGATATTCTTTAAAGGCAAAACATGGCTTGTAGGCATAACCTTGCTTAGATCCAACTGTTTTAACTTATTGATATAATTAAGGATAGCTTCCAATTGTTTGGTAAAATGCTCAAGCTCCTTTTCGCTTAAGGATATACGCGAAAGGTGAGCCACATATTCGACTTCTTTTTTGGTAATCATAGGTGATTATATTAACATTATTTCTGAAAAATGTCAACCCAACACTAAAACTTTGTTGGGTTGTCCGCTAATGCTTTAGTGGTGGACAAAAGTAAAAGGGAATTATTAAAAAGAAATAATTGTTTAACGCAGATTTACGCAGATGCAACACAGATTAACGCAGATAGAATTTTATTATGGCGGAAAAGGCAACCCGGCTGAGTTTTATTTTGTCGGGTTTTCAAAAAGGTTATTTGGAAACGGTCCTAGGTTACTAGGTTAGCTTATTTTTTGTCTTCCAGCAACCCAAATAAATTAGCGTAATCAATAGTGATAGTGTTACCATAGGCATAACGGTCGCTAAAACGCTGTATAATCGGTGTATCCATAAGCATCAAAAGATTAATCTTCGCCAAATAGTCGTCAGGATGCCGTTCGATATAATTCTGAGTCGCCATTGCCAAATCCCATAACACCTGCACGTATTTAGCATTTGGAATATCCGACCAATTAGACACCCCGCTATTCATCTGTTGCTCAAGCACCCGCCACTGCCGGTATAACGGCACAATCCTAGAAGAATAGAGCTTTCTTCCCACATAATCCGACAAAATATTTAACTCATATTCCTCGCCTCCTGATTTATCCCGCAGGGAGCTATCTTTCATTTGATAACAATTGACTATACGATACATGATGCTTCCCTCAGTAGGTTCATTCTTATATTTCTTCAAAAGCAAGCTAAGAAGATTTTCGGCCTCGGCGTATTGCTTTTTCTCCATTAAAGAATCGGCTTTCTTAAATTGTTCTTGATCGGTTTTATCTGGGAATAGCCCGGCTTCCGCATCGACCAGATCGAAATCTTTGGGTAAATCCGGAAACTCGATATATTTTTTACCAGTAGATTTTAATTTTTCGTTGTAGGCACTTATCATCTGCCATAATTCTTCGAATTCTCTATCCATAGTTTCTGTATTCTTGGTAACAATATCCTTGCAATTATCCAAGAATTTATCCACCACCTTTTTAAAATCAAGCCTTAAGCCATCGAGTTCCTGAGGCAGCTTCAAATTACTAAGCTCTGCATCTATTTTTTTAAGATTTCTGATTTCTTCTTTAGGCGCGACAGCCGGACGGTCTTTCTCATTGACCATATAATAAAATCTCAAATCATTCTCAACCGCGTTAATCTGCATACCTATATGTTCCAGTTTCAATATCCCTTTTTCTATATTGGTTAAGCCGCCCGCAAAAGATGATACGGTATTACCTGCAAGTAATAATAAACTAATAATCGTAATTAGTATGTAACGCATAATCTATCCTCCCTAAAAGAATATAGGAACCATTCTAATGGATGGCCCCATTGGTTTCTGGCATAATTTAAGTAGCCTAGACAGTTCTAGGAAATTTCTTGATAAAAGACTGCAATAATTTTCCCTTAATTCAGGATTATTTATTTGGATGATAAGTTTATTCTACCAAATTACTCCCTCGTAAGAATCGCTTGGTGATGACCGAAATAGGAAAGTTAAATTTACATTAACGACTTTAACTTTTCTATCACCCTTAATTTTGTTATTACAATTTTTACACAGGATTTGTAAATTTAGGGGACTTGTATATCCATTATGAACTCTTGCAATAATATGATCGCATGTAACATCTTCTTTTAAAAGTTTTTTTTCGCATCCATAGCATTTTTGTCCATAAAGTTTAATTATTTCTTCCCTTAGCTGCTTGGATGGCGCCCTATCTGTTGATTCAGAAATATTAAAGTATTCTGGAAGAGGTTCACTTTCCACATAGAAATCATCTTTGCCGTACTCTAACAAATTACCGCATTTACCGCACCGCAATTCTATATCCTCTCGACTTTTATTTTTTTCGTCTATTTGTCGAATTTCGTCCTCTGTTAAACCTACTTCCCATACGAGATCTCCCTTCCAAGTATATCTTAAAATATCCGGTGGTTCTATAGGTCGTTCAAATACATGACATTCATAAGAATAACAATCTACACAAACAGGCAGTAGTACTATTGCATTAAGTGAAGTCATATAGTCACAGAATTTTTTTCTTATTTTTACAAAATCTTCTTGAGCAGATTGTTTTCTTAAATTAGCAATTAAATGATAGAGCCGTTTTGAGGGTGGTTTAATTCTCACCTATTTCTCCTCCACAGAAAACACCAATGGAAACATTTAATGTATCTATTAACTGTAAAACAGCCATCCGCTCACAATCCTTGTTATTCAAAAGAGGTCAAGATTTTTTAACTTTTCTGAAGAAAACCTTTTATTTAGATTTTAAAGAAAATTTAGAATAAATTATTTGAAAAAAATTGAGTAAACGCTTCAGTAAAGGTGTTGGCGTAAGAACAAATGTATTTTGGCATTTTGGGCAAGCTACTTTCAATTTTTTATTTAGTTTGGGCAACCGCATTTTTTGTCTGCAGTTTAAACATGTAATTATAACGAAGCTTCGTTTATTAAAATATTTTCTTATTGATGAAAAGGGAGAAAAATGACTTTTGTTTTCATTAGAGCTATCCAATTTTTTAATATTGAGCCAGTTTTGAAAAGAGTAGAGAATAGTCGATAACCCCCAAAGAAACCCTCCAATCCATATAATAGGAAGTTCTTTTATAAATAATGTTAAGCCCCCTAATAATATTATCGATATCCCTAGAAAAAGTTTGGGATAAGGATTAAAGTCTTTTAGTATTATCGGACCGTAACATTTACTGCAAGATGTTATCCTTCCGATTGCATTTTTGCCCCAGATCAAATTGCAGATTGGACAGTAAGGACGAGTAAAATTTGTTATTTTAGAGGCGCTTTCATAAATATCAGCCGGTCTATTGCCAAGGTTCTTGAAATAATCACCTTCGACCTTTTGCCCAGTATCAAGATCAATTCTACATTTGGGGCAAGTGTCTGCAAAGTCAGGATAAATATTGTTACACTTCCAACATGTTTTTCCCAAAGGCACTTCCTTTGTATGATTTCAAAACCAAGGACCGGTTCCCTCTATCCCAAATTTCCGGGAAACTGTTTCCGAGTTGTTCGGGAAAGTGGGTTCTTATAACTGCTCACTCCCACTGTCCAGATTGAATTGGTAACTGTTTCCCCCACATTTCCACCACATGGATTTATCAATCAAGTCCCGATTCCTAAAAGCAGAGGACCGGTTCCCTCTATCCCTAATTATATCATACAGTTCTGCATGAACTGTCCCCGTTATTTCTTTATATAAGCTTCTGGAGTTGAAACGCTAAAATATGTTCCACCCTGTGGAGAAGGTGTCAATTTTACAGGATAAACAACTTCTTTATTACAACTTAAGACTGTCCATTCTTCCAGTATTGAATTCCCTTCTTTGCCTATGGCTTTCGTATCAATAACCTTATAACTGCAGCTCTTGGCATATGCATTTTGCATTATATGAATCATATGCATAATATCTGCTCTCAAAGTATAGCTGGCAGAAGTGTCGCCCGGAACGCTAATAGGTCCAACCATTGCGCAGCCGCTCAAAACCACCCCCAAAACCAGCAAAAAAATCAGTTTTTTCATTTCTCTCCTTATTTTTCAAGTCTATCAAAGGCAAATAAGGCATCTAAGACTAATAAGGCAAAAAGATAACAGGACTATCAAGTCAAAATGGCTAATAAGGCAGTCATTAATTGCCTTTGTAGCCTTTAACCCTTCAATAGCCATGTTGCCTTGTTGCCACGATAGCCCTATTTGCCTTAACTGCCTTTAATAGCCTTGTATAATTTGATTATTTTAGCAACTTTGAACAAAATCCGCTATCCTTCCAAACTCTTCCAAACTCAAATCTTCTGGCCTGTTGCTTGGGTTAATTCCAGTTTGCTGTGATAATTCTGTAATTTTTTGGGCAGTGATAATTTTTTTAAGCGTATTAGAAATCATTTTCCTGCGTTGGTTAAAACAAGTTCTAATTATCTTAAAAAATAATTCCTCATTTTTTACTTTAACTGCAGGGATGTCTCTTATGGAAAGTTCTAAAAAGCAAGAATCAACCCTTGGCTGTGGCTTAAAACATCCGCGACTAATTAGGAATTTTATCTCTGGAATTGTATGATACTGCACAAACAAACTAAACGAGCTGTAATCTTTAGTGCCGGGCGAAGCTACAATTCTTTCTCCCACCTCTTTTTGAATGGTTATGTAAATTACGCTAATCTTCTCTTTTTGGTTTATAAAATGCTCAATTATGGGCGAGGTAATATTGTAAGGAATATTTCCCATGATTTTAGTATTTTTGGTTTTTATTTTATATTTAAGGATATCCTGATTTAGAATCTTAAGATTTTTATAATCTTTGAATAATTCACAAAGATAAAGAGTTAATCTTTTATCTTTTTCAACTGCTATGACATCCTTAGCTAAAATTACTAAATCTTTTGTCATTTTTCCTAAGCCAGGACCAATTTCTAAGACATTATCTTCTTTGCTTAAATTGCAGGCTTGGATAATCTTTCTTCTTATATTATCATCAATTAAGAAATTCTGGCCTAATTGTTTTTTGGGAAAAAAATCGGCGATATTCATTTGGCGATTGTTGAGGTTAGCTTGTTGGCTAATTTTATTGCCTCAATCATCGAAGAAGGGTTGGCAATATTTCTTCCAGCAATATCAAAGGCTGTTCCGTGCGAAGGCGAGGTTCTTATAAAAGGAAGTCCTAAGGTTAGGTTCACAACTCTATCAAAAAAAAGTGTTTTTATGGGAATCATTCCCTGGTCATGATACATTGCCACAATACAATCAAAATTTCCTTTAATTGCCTGATAAAAGATTGTATCAGAGGGATATGGCCCGCTTACATTTTTATTTTTTCTTTTTGCCATTTCAACTGCCGGCTTAATAATTAAATTATCCTCCTTACCTAATAAACCATTTTCACCAGCGTGCGGATTTAAACCACAAACTCCTATTTTGGGATTTCTAATCTTAAAATATTTTTTTAGATAGTCACTGCTTAAACAAATTGTCTTAAAAATTGCCTCTTTGTTTAAATGTATGGGTACCTCTTTTAAGGAAATGTGCCGGGTTGCTAAACTAACCTTTAATTTATCTGCCGCAAACATCATTACAAAATCTTTGAGATTAAATTCTTTAGCCAAATATTCTGTATGTCCTATCCATTTAAAACCAGCCAGGGAAATCGCTTTTTTGTTTATGGGAGCTGTTACTAAACAGTCGATGGTTTTGTCTTTTATAAGACCTACGGCCTTTTCTAAATAATCAATAGCCGCCCTTCCATAGCTTAAATTTATCTTTCCAAAAGAGAATTTTTTTTGTCTGACATTTTTTAAATCTAAAATATCGCAGTTTGCCGGAAGCTTTCCAGTAAATTTTTGCAAAACAAACCTATCTCCAATCACTAATAATTTAATTCGTTTGTTTAACCTTAGTTTTTTTATGGCTTTAGCAATTACCTCTGGACCAATACCAGAAGGGTCTCCCATAGTTATACCTACAACAATATTACTTGATAAGACAGTAGACATCCTTTTTAATTGTTTTAAGCCAGTCATTATATCTTGCTTGAAACTTCTGGCTGTAGACGCTGCGATAAACCTCATTCTGCACAGCTGATAATGGCCTTTTTTGTGGAGGAATTATCTCTAATAATTTAAAAACAAAGAAACCCTTTTCTGTTCTAATCGGCTTGGAAAATTCCCCAATTTTTAAATTAAAGATAGCCTCCTCAATTTCCCTTTTCAATTGCCCGCGCATAACAATTCCCAAAGAAGGAGCCTCTGAAGATTGTGAGGCAACAGAAGGAAAATCCTCTCCCTTTCTTAACAAATTCTCAACCTCCCTAACCTTTTTCTGCGCCTCACTTAAAGAATTCTCAGTTGAGATAAATATAGAATCAACATTTGCCTTTTCTGGTTCATCAAATTCTGCGCTGTGATTATTGTAATAGTTTGTTACCTCTTGGGGATGCACAAAAACTTTTGAACGCACATTTTCTTCTATCGCCTCTCTCATCAAAAGTTGTTCTTTTATTTTTCTTTTTACTTCATTTAAAGTAAGGCCATCTAAAACAAGTGCCTTCTCAAACCCTTGGGGGGCGGGGAATTGAGAGCTGATTTCCTCAATTCTAGCTTGAACTTGTTTCTCATTAACCGTTAGCTTTTGGCGTTTTGCCTCATGAATAATCAATTTCTCTTCAATAAGCTGATTTAAGGCATCCTTTTTTATTTCTTCCATTTCTTTGTCTAAATCATTTTTATTAGAATATTGGTCTGAAAGAGAAAGCGCTGCTAAAGCTAAAAATTCATTCAGGTCTTTTTGAGTGATTAAATCATCACCCACAACGCAGAGAATTTTATCCTCTGCCGCAAAAGAATTTATCGAGAAAATTAAACTAAAAGCGAGGCAAAGGCACATTACGCATCTTAACTTAAATTTTAAATTAACCATTTAATTTTTTCCCTTTTAAATATTTTAGTTTATATACTGCTTGCCTTAAAAGCCGGCAGTAAAGGTCAAATCCCACAGCCCAAATAAACCCATGTTGCTCAACCCCCAGCAGATTTCCCGCACCCCTTATCTGCAGGTCTTCAAAAGCAATTTTAAATCCTGAACCTAATTCACTAAACTCCTGCAGAGCTTCAAGCCTCTTTTTTGCCTCTTGACTTAAAACCTGGGAATTAGGTACTAAAAAATAAGCATAAGCTTGGCGATTAAATCTTCCTACCCTTCCTCTCAATTGATGCAAATCTGCCAATCCAAATGTATGGGCGTCATCAACAATTAATGTATTAGCATTTGGTACATCAATTCCTGATTCGATAATAGTTGTGCAAACCAAAACATCAATCTCTCCCTTTAAAAAAGCCAGCATTATCTTTTCCAGATTATGTGTTGCCATTTGGCCATGTGCTAAGCCAATTCTGGCTTTGGTATTAAGTTTTTGCAATTTTAACATAACCTTTTCAATATCTTCAACGCGATTATGCAAAAAAAAGACTTGGCCTTGACGCTTTATCTCCCTTAAAATCGCCTGATGAATTAAGTCTTTGTCAAACTCTGTAACAATTGTCTTAACAGGAATGCGATTTGAAGGGGGAGTATTAATAGTTGACATATCCTTTGCTCCCATCAAAGACATATATAGGGTACGCGGTATTGGTGTTGCAGTTAAAGTTAAGACATCAACTGTGAGCCTTAAATGCTTTAATTTCTCTTTATGCTTAACGCCAAAACGCTGTTCCTCATCGATTACCAACAATCCTAAATCTTTGAATTTTATATCGGTGGAAAGAAGCCTGTGTGTAGCAATAACAATGTCAACGCTTCCTGTTTGTAATCCCTTAATTATTTCAAGCTGTTTATTTTTTGTCTTAAAGCGGGAAAGCATCTCAACATTAATAGGAAAATTCTTTATCCTGTTTTGAAAATTATAGAAATGCTGTTCAGCTAATATGGTGGTGGGCACTAAAATGGCAACCTGTTTATTATCCATTACTGCCTTAAAGGCTGCGCGCATGGCGACCTCTGTTTTTCCATAACCCACGTCGCCGCAAAGAAGTCTATCCATGGGAAAAATTGATTCCATATCTTTTTTGGTTTCCTCAGTTGCCTTTGTTTGATCTTTAGTTTCTTGGAAAGGGAAGCTTTTTTCAAAATCCCTTTGCCAATCAGTATCTTTGGAAAAGGCAAAACCAGAAAGGCTTGTGCGCAGTGCTTGAATCTGCAATAATTCTAAAGCCAACACTTGAGTGCCTTTTTTTACCCTCTCTTTTACCCTTAGCCATTCCCTGGAACCTAAGCGATACAACTTAGGATACTTTCCTCCAAAACCAACATACCTTTGCACTAAATTCGACTGTTCAAAGGGAACATAAAGTTTATCCCCTCCTGCATATTCTAAGATAAGATGGTCTTTAAAATTATTGGCTACCTTGATTTTATCCTTGCCTTGGAATTTTGCTATGCCATAATTATTATGCACTACCAAATCACCTTTTTCTAACTCCAAAAAATTATTAATCGGTGATTCTTCAGAGAAATTTTCTGGTCTTGAGATTTGGGTTTTTCGAAAAGGCAAAATAATCACAATCTGGTGTAGCCAGAGGTTCTTTCCATTTTCAACATCAAAACTATGGATTGAATGTATCTTATCGAACTCTACTTCAATACGAATTGGGCATTCAAAACTAAAGGGAAAAATATCTAAAATTCCTCCCCTTTGACTAAAATCGCCTTCTTCTAAAAGACGCGTCTGTCGTTTATAACCAAATTCAATTAGAATATGGCAAAGTTGTGAAATATCTATAACTTGGGATTGATAAATTTTAAGGGATTTAAACATATTTCACAATTAAAAAAACTAGCTTTACACCGCAAAACCGCTAAAGACCGCAAAGTCGCAAAATTTTCTTTGCGTTTTTGCGAATATTTTGCGTTTTAGCGGTGTTCCTTACTTAGATTTTCTCTGCCACGCTAACACTAATGGTGAGGCAATATAAACCGTGGAATAAACACCAGAAATAAAACCTATCAATAGGCAAAAAGCAAGGCCGTTTAAAACCTCGCCGCCAAAAGCTAATAAAGCGATAACCACTAAAAGCGTAACGCCTGAGGTTAAAATGGTGCGGCTTAAGGTTTGGTTTACGCTTAAATTTATAACCTCTGCCAAATTCATTTTTCTGGACAGGCGCAAATTTTCTCTGACCCTGTCATAAATTACAATTGTATCGTTAATTGAATAACCTGCAATGGTTAGAAGACCTGTAACAATCAAAAGGTCCATTTGTCTGCCGGTTAAAGCAATAAAACCAACGGCAACCAGAATATCATGAAACAAAGCAATTACCCCTGCGGCAGCAAAATTAAAATGCTTAAATCTAAAAGCCACATAAACCATAATTCCCAGCAAAGACCAGATAATTGCCAAAATTGCGCGTTTTCTTAATTCCTTGCCTACCGCCGGGCCGACCTTTTCCACTCTTAATACATCAAACTTGTTGTCAGAAAATTTCTCGCGTAAATTTTTCTCAACTATATTAGCGGTATCTTCTGTGGAACGGACAATGACTATCTTGGGATTTTCTTTAAACTGCTGTATGGAAATTTCAGATAAACCAGCCTCTTTTAAGGTGCTACGCAAGCTATCCACAGCAATCGGCTGCTGAAAACTATATTCCTGCAATTGCCCGCCGGCAAAATCAATTCCGTATGCTTGTTTTCCTTTTACAAAAAATGCAAACAGCCCCACGATAATCGTCACAATTGAAACTGTATACCAAATTTTCCTTTTCCCGATAAAATCTATTTTAGTTTGTCTTATCAGCCTTAGCATCGGCAGGTTTTTTACTAATTTTGCAGATATTAATAATTCTAAAATGACGCGAGTGACAAAAATTGCCGTGAACATACTTGCTAGTAGTCCAATGGTTAAGGTTATTGCAAAACCCCTTATAGGACCTGTACCAAATTGAAACAATAGAAATGCCGCAATTAATGTTGTAACATTTGAATCAAATATTGCAGAAAAGGCCTTATGATAACCATTATTTACTGCTGTAAATAAGGCTTTGCCTGCGCTTAACTCTTCGCGGATGCGTTCGTTAATCAAAACATTGGCATCCACTGCCATGCCCAACGTTAAAACAATGCCGGCAATTCCCGGTAAGGTAAGGGTTACTTGCTGTTGCGGAAGCATTGTTTTTAAAAAACCCAAAGAACCCAAGATAATCAACAGGTTTAAGGCTAAAGCTATATTGGCAATTAATCCTGCTAAAAGATAATAAACTGCCATAAAAATAAAAACTAACGCGCAGCCAATAATGCTGGCTCTTACGCCGCTGCGAATAGAATCTTGTCCTAACAAAGGACCAATAGTTCTTTCTTCTTCAATATAAAGTGGAGCAGGAAGTGCGCCCACTCTTAAGACAATGGCTAAATCTGAGGCTTCTTCAAAAGAAAACCTTCCAGTAATCTGTCCCTCTCCGGAAGGAATGGGTTCATTTATCCTCGGAGCTGAATAGACTTTGCCATCCAGAACAATTGCCAACTGCCTTCCCACATTTTCCGCCGTTACTTTGGCAAATATCTTGGCGCCTTCGTCATTTAACTTCAGGCTTACATAAGGCTGGCCAAAAGCCGAGCGGTCAAAATGTACCTGGGCATCAGAAATTTTTTCACCCACCAGACACGCAGTTTTCTCTAACAAAACCGGTCTTTTTTCTTCCTTCTCGATATAACTTAGCTCATAACCATCAGGAACCTGGCCTGCTAAGGCTTGCCGAAGTTTTTCAGGATCAGAATTTACAAGTTTAAATTCCAAAAGCGCGGTCCTGCCGATTAAATCAAGCGCCCGCTGCCTGTCAGTAACTCCCGGAAGCTGAACTACAATTTCATCTTCCCCTTGTCTAAGAATTGAGGTTTCTCCTACGCCAAACTCATCAATCCTATTTCTTACAATCTCTAATGCCCGCTCAACAGCGTCTCTTTTGGCATCCTCTGAGAGTTTAGAAGTATCCACTCTTAAGACCAGATGCATACCACCTTGTAAATCCAAGCCTAAATTTATTCTTTTATTAAGGGGGAAGGAAAACCAAGCAAAAATTAGACATACCAAAACTATAAATAGAGCTTTTAATTTTAAATTTTTATTCATTTTTATTAATCCCTTTTAGCTATTAGCGCTCTTTCTTACAGAGCTAATGAAATCTTTTAAAATTTCAATTTTGACATTCTCGTCAATTCTTAAAATCACAGTTGCGTCTTTCACATTTACAACTGTGGCATATATTCCGCTAGAAGTAATAACCTCATCATTTTTCTTAAGATTAGAAAGCATCTTCTGATGCTCCATTTGTTTGGTTTTTTGAGGCCGTATTAACAAAAAATAGAAAATAATAAAAATGACAACCAGAGGCAATAAATTGATTATGGGATTTACTGATTGTTGTGGCATTTTCTTTTCCTTTCCGTTTTAAAAAGTCAGGCTCTGTTTTCAGGCCGACTTGTTTTTTAAAAGATTTTTTACAGAGGTAGAAAGCTGTGCGCCTTTTTTTACCCAGGCATCTATCTTCTCTCTGTTGGCATTGAAGGTCGCCGGTTTTGTTGTTGGATCATAATATCCCAAATCTTCCAAAAACCTTCCGTCGCGAGATTTGCTTTTGCTTATGGCAACAATTTTAAAGTGATACCTTTTGCTAGTAGGTTTTCCTACCTTTCTCATACGAATTTTTACTTCCATTTGACCAACCTTTCTTTAATGAGCAGACGACTTATGGAGCTTTTGCGAAATAAGTCGTAGCGTCTGTTATTTTACAAGTCTATCAGCGTCTGCGAATTAAATCCAGCACTAATTTTTGTAACTACTCTGTTTTTTAGATATGGGTATTATATAAATTAACCCTTTAATTTAATTAAGCGCTTTTCAAAAATTAGTGCTGGGTCAAATTCGGACTTATGACTTACGCCGCTCTGCTCCGTAAGTCATGTCTTCATTTGACCTCTGTTATAGCACAAACTAAAGCCTTAGCCTTGTTTAAGGTTTCCAGATACTCCTTTTGAGGCTTAGAATCTGCAACTATTCCAGCTCCGGCTTGAAAAAAAGCCGTTCCATTTTTAATAATAATAGTTCTAATTGTTATGCAGGTATCCAAATTGCCTGAAAAACTAAAATATCCCACACATCCTGCATAAGCACCTCGTTTTACATTTTCTAATTCCTCGATAATCTCCATTGAGCGCACCTTGGGCGCGCCAGTAACTGTTCCTGCAGGAAAAACCGCCCTTAAAACATCAAAAATATCCTTTCCCCTTTTTAGATATCCCTTGACATTACTTACCAAGTGCATCACATGAGAATATTTTTCTATCTGCATAAACTCAGTAACTAAGACACTTCCTTCACGACAAACACGGCCTAAATCGTTTCTGCCTAAATCCACAAGCATAATATGTTCTGCCTTTTCTTTCTCATCATTAATTAAATCGCGCTCAAACTTTTTATCTTCAAGCTCGTTTTTGCCGCGAGGTCTTGTTCCGGCAATGGGGCGGGTCTCTACCACTTCTTTTTCGCAGCGCACCAAAAGTTCAGGAGAAGAACCCACAATTGTTAGGTCTTTGAATTTAAGAAAATACATATATGCTGAAGGATTAATTGAACGAAGCCTGCGATAAACACTAAAACTGTCGCTGGTTAATTTAGTTCTGAATCTTTGCGATAAAACTACCTGAATTACATCTCCTTGTTTAATGTATTTTTTGGCTTTGACAACATTAGAATAAAATTGTTGTTTGGTTAAATTAGAAATTATTCTGTTCTTTAAGAAAGCCTTTTTACGAGGAATCGGTTCTCTTATTTTAAGGGGTTTTTTTAATGCGTTTGCCAGCTCTTCAATTTTGTTTATTGCCTTTTGATAAGCGAAATTTAGGCTATTTTTATTATCCACATAAGCTAAACTAACAATCTTTATTTTATGATTTAAGTGGTCAAATATTAGTAAATTATCAGCTAAAATTAATAAAATGTCGGGAAGATTCAAATCATCTGGATTTTTATCTGGCAGTTTTTCAAAGAACCTTACAGTATCATAACCAATGTAGCCTACCATTCCTCCGCAAAATCGAGGTAAGCCCTTAACATTTACAAAACGGTATTGGCTCATTATATCTTTTATATAATCTAAGGGATCTTTATTTAATAAGATTTTTTTACCATTTAATTTATTGCCTTTAAATATCTGAATTTGCCTGCCCTTGTTTTTAAAAATCATACTGGGATTTGTTGCCAAAAATGAAAAACGGGCAATTTTCTCTTGTCCCTCTACTGACTCTAGTAAAAAAGCGTAGTCAGAAGCTTGGCTAATCTTTAAGAAACTAGAAACCGGTGTTTCCATGTCCGCAAGTATCTCGCGGAAAATAGGGATAAGATTCCCCTTTTTAGATAATTTCTTAAATTCTTTTTTGGTTAACGAGTACATTTTAATTTTCGGTAAAAACAACTATGCCTTCCTGTATGACAAGCATTCCCCACCTGTCTTACCCTTATCAAAAGCGTATCAGAGTCGCAATCGTAATAAATGTCTTTAATAAACTGAAAATTCCCAGAGGTTTCACCCTTAACCCAAAACTTCTTTCTCGAGCGTGACCAAAAACAAGTCTTTCCGGAATTTAAAGTTTTTCTTAAAGAGGTTTTATTCATATAGGCCAACATTAAAACTTTTTTTGTCTTGTAATCCTGGATAATTGCCGGGATTAAACCATTTTTGTCAAACTTAAGTTCTTTCATATTCTGACCGCCACCCCTTTTTGCCTTAAAAAATCTTTTACCTGTTTAACAGTATATTCCCGATAATGAAACAGCGAAGCTGCCAAAGCAGCATCAGCTCCTGCTTTAGTTAAAACTTCATAAAAGTGCTCTAAGCTTCCTGCGCCACCTGAAGCAATCACAGGAATATTCACCGCACTTGAAACCTTTTTGGTTAGCTCTAAATCATAACCATCTTTTGTGCCATCAAAATCCATGCTGGTTAAAAGAATTTCTCCGGCACCTAATTTGGCTATTTCCTGCGCCCACAAAACCGCATCCTTTTGTGTGGGGGTTCTGCCGCCATTTATAAAAACCTGCCAGCTATCTTTCGTTCTTTTAGCGTCAATGGCAACCACTATGCATTGGCTACCGTATTTATCCGATGAATTCTTTATAAGCTCAGGATTTTTAACTGCCGCGGTATTTATAGAAACCTTATCTGCGCCTGCTTTTAATAAATCTTCAATATCATCCAAATTGCTTATTCCTCCGCCAACAGTTAAAGGCATAAAAACCTGCTGGGCTGTGCGTTTTACTACTTCCATTAAAATAGGACGATTTTCAAAGCTGGCAGTAATATCCAAAAATACTATCTCGTCTGCTCCTTGGTTATTGTAATGTGAGGCAACTTCTACAGGGTCTCCGGCATCCTTTAACCCTAAAAACCTTACACCCTTAACTACACGCCCATCTTTAACATCCAAACAAGGAATTATTCTTTTTGCAAGCATAAATTGATTGCCTCTCTTAAACTAAATATGCCTTCGTAAAGCGCCTTTCCCACAATCACACCCTTTAAACCATCTTTTTCTAAGTACTTAAGATTCTTAATATCCTCTAAAGAAGATATTCCGCCCGAGGCAATAACGGGAATTTTTACAGACCCTAATATAGATTTTATTCCCGTGATATTAGGACCCGAGAGCGTGCCATCGCGGCTAATTTCTGTATAAATAATCTCTTTTATACCCAAAGCCTCCATTTTTTTTGCTAAATCTGTTGCTCTAATAGAGGTAACAGATGTCCAACCGTGATTGGCTACTTTACCAAGTGAAGAATCAATGCTTACTACCACTCGTTCCTGCCATTTGTCTATGCAGTTTTTAACAAAGCCCTCGTCTTCTAAAACCTTTGTACCTAATATTACCCTGGCTACACCTAAAGCAAACAATTGTGCAATATCCTCTTCGTTTCTTATGCCACCACCTACTTCAATGGGGGTTTTAATGGAATGAGCTATTTCTGCAATTGCCTTCAAGTTTTTAAGCTGTCCAGTTTGGGCTCCATCTAAATCTACCACATGAATTAACTCTGCGCCTTGCCTTTGCCACTGTTTAGCAATTTCTAAAGGGTTATGTGAATAAATAGTTTCTTCATTAAACTTGCCCTGAAGGAGTCTTACAACCTTTTCGTCTTTTAAATCAATGGCTGGAACAACTATCATAGTCTTACAAAATTCTCCAAAACCTTTAAACCCAAAATATGGCTTTTCTCAGGATGAAACTGCACACCAAAAATATTGTTCCCACAGATGCTGGAGGCAAAGTTGGTTGCATATTCTGTTTGAGTGGCAATCCAGATCAAATCCTTTGGCTCAACATAATAAGAGTGGCAAAAATAAAAAAATGCTCCCTCAGGAATATCTTTAAATAAAGGACATTCGGGATTAATTTTTTTAATTTGATTCCAGCCGATATGCGGCACTTTTAAATTGCTTAGTTTCTTTACGCTTCCGGGGATAATCCCTAATCCCTTAACTTGTCCTCCTTCTTGGCTTTCTTGAAAAAGAAGCTGTAAACCTAAACAAATTCCTAAAAATGGCTTGTTTTGATTGACCGCCTCTTTAATCACATCCACGAGTCCTAAATAATTTAAACGCTCCATTGCTTGCTGCATTGCCCCAACTCCGGGCAAGACAAGCTTTTGTGCTTGCTTAATTTCATCTGCATTCTGGGTGACAAATACCTTGGCGCCCACAAATTCTAATGCCTTTTGGACGCTGTGTAAATTGCCCATTCCATAATCAATTACTGCGATCATCAGTCAATTATTCCTTTTGTGGAAGGAATGCCTTTCCTGCGAGGGTCGATTTGAGTGGCTTGGTCTAAGGCAATGCCTAAGGCTTTAAAGGCCGGCTCTAAATTTGTGTGTAAGTCAGGATTTGAGCTTGATAGATTAACATCTAAATTGAGGCCCATATTCTTTGCAAATGCTTCAAGAAAATGATTTACATATTCAATTGAATACTCCTGCATATTGCCACTAAAAATGGGGCTACTTCCTTCGACCTTTTTAAAAAATCCTCTACCGCTTATGTCAATTGCAACGGTTGCTAACACATCTTCCATTGGCACAGAAGCACAGCCAAACCTTCTAATGCCCTTTTTGTCTCCCAGAGCTTTTTTAAAAGCTTGACCTAAAACAATACCAATATCCTCGTTTGTATGGTGCGAATCTATTTTTAAATCTCCCGTAGCCACAATCTCCAAATCGAATAATCCATGAAAGGCAAATAATTCCAACATATGGTCTAAAATTCCAATGCCGGTTTTTATCTTTGATTTTCCTTTGCCATCAATATTCAACTTAACTGCAATATCAGTTTCCTTGGTTTTTCTTTTTATTTCTGTTTTTCTCTTAACCATGCTTCTCCTATTTCTATTGTAACTTATAGTAACTTTTACTGAAATCTTAACTTTACAGATTCTAAATGCTTGGTTAACCCTTCAATCTGGGCAATTTTTTCTAATGGCTCTTTTATCTTTTCCAATGCTTTTTTGGAATAAGATATGATGTGGCTGGTTTTCATAAAATCAGCTATCCCCAAACCAGAAAAAAACCGCGCAGTTCCCATTGTGGGCAAAACATGGCTGGGTCCTGCAATATAATCTCCTATCGCAACAGGGCTAAATGGGCCTAAAAATACTGCCCCTGCATTTTTAATCTTTTTGGCAACGCTGTGAGGATTATTAGTTAAAATCTGTAAATGCTCAGGGGCAATTTTGTTACTAATTTGTGCAGCCTCATCCAAGTTTTTGGCATAGATAATGTAACCCGACTTTACTTGGTTTTTTATCTGCTTAATTAATGACTTTGATGTGGTAATTAAAATAGAAAGTCCACCCAAATGCTCTGCCTGTGCTTCTAAATCTGCGATAACAAACTGAGGATTGCTGTGGCGATTAGCAATAATCACTACTTCTGTTGGTCCAGCTAACATATCAATATCTACATATCCGAATAATTGCCTTTTTGCCTCAGTTACATAGGGATTCCCAGGGCCTACTATTTTATCAACCTTAGGGATTGTTTTTGTTCCGCAAGCCAGGGCTGCAATTGCCTGTGCTCCGCCTACGCGATAAATTTCATCAACCTTTAATAAATCAGCCACCACTAAGATATAGGGATTAATATTTGCATTTTTTCCCGGTGGACTTACTAAAACAATTCTTTTAACACCCGCTAATTTTGCCGGTAAAACTGTCATATAAACCGTAGAAACCAAAGGTGCGCTTCCCGACGGAATATAAATCCCCACACTCTCTAGTGGCAGAAAATTTTCTCCTAAAACCACACCATCAACATTTTTTGTGCGCCAGGACTTTTTGATCTGTTTTTTATAGAATCTGGTTACGTTTTCTAAAGCCACCTTTAAATGGGTTATAAAATCTGGGTTTATATCCTGAAAGGCAGAGCTTATCTCGCTTTCGCTTAATCTTAATTGTTTAGCAGTTACTTTTACCTTATCAAATTTTCTAGTATATTTTATTAGGGCATCATCACCAAAACACCTAACATCTTCAATAATTTCCTTTACCCTCTCCTCTATGCGATTTCTTCGGCAAATATTTCGATTAAACAGCTTTTGTGTTTCTTTACTGTTAAGCCTTAGAATTTTCATTTATTAATTTTTCCTTTTATAATTTGAGCGACTTTTTTAAGGGCCTCGGTAAGATAAGAGGCGTCTAAGCCTGCTTCTGCAATATGAGGCCTGCCTCCGCCTTTTCCAGAAATTGCCTCTGTAAGCTCTTTTATTATATCCGATGCGGCTATTCCCTTTTTAATTAGTCCTTCGGTTACTCCTATAACTATAAAGGCTAAATTATCCTTGGTTGTGGCTAAAGTTATGACTGCCGAGGCTAACTTGGTTTTGAGTAAATCAACCATTTGACGCAAGAGTTTACAATCGGCATCCTCGATTTTTTCAACAATCATCTTTATCCCTGAAAATTCCTCGCTTTTTTTTATAAGTTCGCCAACTGAATTCATAAAAAATTTTAATTTTAAAGAGTTTAGCTTCTTTTCTAATTCATTAACGTAACTATCAAGTTTTTCCAAACGAGAAACTAGATTTGGGGAGCCTGTTTTAAGAATCTGCGAAATCTGTTCTAGAATTTCATCATTGCGTTTGATGAGTTGATAGGCGAATATTCCGGTGGTTGCCTCAATACGACGCACACCTTGCGCAATTGAGCTTTCGCTAATAATTTTAAAAAGACCTATTTGTCCAGTAGAATTTAAATGGGTTCCCGCGCAAAGCTCCTGAGAATAATCTGATATTTTTACAACCCTCACCTCTTCATCGTACCTTTCCAGAAAAAACGCTAAAGCACCGGCTTCTTTTGCTTTGTTTAGCGGCATAACATTTATTTCTAAAATGTCATTTCTTAAAATAAAATCATTAACCACCTCTTCGACTCTATCCAATTCACTCTTTCCCAAAGCCTTAAAGTGAGTAAAATCAAAGCGTAGCCTATCCTCAGCTACTAAAGAGCCTTGTTGTTGAACATGATCTCCTAAGACCTTTCTTAAAGCCGCCTGCAAAAGATGAGTGGCAGTATGGTTTCTGGCAATTGATAGCCTAATATTTTTATTTACGCATACTTCTACACTGTCGTCTAAATTGAATTGTCCTGCAACTACATAGCCAATGTGTAGAATATTTTTTTCTAAGTCTTTTGTATCTGTAACTTCAAATTTGTTATTGTCTTTGTTAATAGCTCCTTTATCACCAGTCTGTCCGCCAGATTCAGCATAAAAAGGAGTCTTATCAAGGATAATAACAGCTTTATCTCCTTGCTGTATCTGGTTTGTTTCTTTGTTGTCCTTGAAGATTTTTAAAATCTTACTATAAGACTGAAATTCGCTATACCCAACAAATTCTGTGGGTGAGTGATTAATCTTTATGTCAGTATCAGAAAATACGCTACCAAACATTGCGCTTGCCTTTCGAGAACGCTGTTTTTGTTCATCCATCAGTTCTCGAAAATAGATATTATCTGGAGATGGAATTTTCAAATTTGTGGCAATTTCATCAAAAATCTCAAAAGGCAAACCATAGGTATCGTAAGCCTTAAATTTAAGAAAAGCCAACTCTCGTTGCAATTCTGCGCCTTGGCCATATTTATTTTTTAGTTTTTTCAATTCTGCCTCAATTAAAGGAGTATATTCAAACAAGATTTGATTAAAGGCCTCCTCTTCTTTTTTTATTACGCCAGAAATACTTTCTCTCTTTTTTAAAACTTCAGGATAAGGCTGGTTCATAACCTCTGCAACAATTGGCACAATTTTGTAGATAAATGGCTTGTGAATATTTACCTGGCGATAAAGCATACAACAGCGACGGATTAATTTACGAATTACATAGCCCCTCTCTTCATTTGATGGTAAAACTCCATCAGAAATTGCAAAAACAATTGCCCTGATATGGTCAGCCAAAGCCTTTAAATTAGTATCATCCTTGTGCCAAATAACTTTGCTTAGCATTAATGAGGATTCTTTTCTTATGGTCTCAATAATAGGTTTAAATAAATCTGTATCAAAGTTACTGGGAACCCCTTGCATAACCGAAGCCAACCTCTCTAAACCCATTCCTGTATCAATATTTTTATTAGGCAATGGCTCTAAAATTCCCCCGTCCTTTCTTTCAAATTGCGTAAAAACCAGATTCCACACCTCAGTAAATCTAGCGCAAGCACAGGTTGGTTTACACTCTGGTTTTTTACATCCCGCTTGTACGCCATAATCATAAAATATCTCTGAACACGGGCCGCAAGGTCCATTTGGTCCTCTTGTCTTTGCCTGTGCAGGCCAGAAATTATCTTTGTCACTCAAAACCAAAATTTTTTCAGGAGAAACTTTTATTTTTTCCTGCCAAATCTTTAATGATTCATCATCTTCAATATAAACAGAAACCCAAAGCTTATCTTTGGGAATTTTTAACTCCTCAGTTAAAAATTCCCAAGCCCAAACAATCGCCTCTTCTTTAAAATAATCTCCAAAAGAAAAGTTTCCTAACATCTCAAAAAATGTATGATGAAAAGGCGTTTTACCTACCTTATCCAAATCATCACTCCTTAAACACTTTTGGCAGGTGGCAGAGCGTCTAAAATCTGTAAAATACCCTAAGAACTGCTTTTTAAATTGATTCATCCCAGCAGGGGTAAATAAAACTGTGGGGTCATCTTTGGGAACCAATGAATCAGAAGGAATAATTTTGTGTCCCTTAGAAGCAAAGAAATCTAAAAATCTTTTTCTGATTTCATCGGCAGTCATAATTTTTCCATTACCCCTTTAACTAACTCTGGATTAAATCCGCGCCGCACTAAGAAAGCGTATACTCTATTCTTGGCTTTATATTTCTCAATGCTTTTAAGTTTTTTAAATCTCTCCTTGGCTAATTTCTCTATGATATCTTCTTCAGAATGACCTTGTTTTAATTTCTCCAGGGTTTGCTCAATTATCTCTCTATCCACTCCTTTTTGTTCTAATTCAAAAAAAATTCGCCTAAATCCTAAGGGCTTAGCCAGACGGCTTTGCGCAAAGCTTAAAGCAAATTCTTCATCATTAAGGTATCTAAGCCGAACTAAAAAAACAATGGTTTGTAGAATTATGTCGTCGGGAAAACTCTTTCTTTTAAGCCTATCCTTAATTTCTTGAATGCTTCGGTTCCTAAACTTAAGCAATTGAAAGGCAATTTGTTTAGCGCGCCCCAAATCCTTTTTTGGCATAATTTACTTTGCCTTTAGCACAACATAACCTCTGCTGGTTTGCAAAAGGCAGTCTTCGTGCTTAAATTTTTTAATTGCCAATTGATAGTCCGGGAGAGTTTTTATGGGTTGTTTGTTAATCTCAGTAATTACATCTCCAATTTGAAGTCCGGCTTCATCTGCAGGAGAATTTGGTTCGATATTCGTAATAATCACTCCCTGTTTCTCCTCTAAGTCAAACTGCCTAATCATATCTTGTGTTAACTCTTGAACTGCTATTCCTCGAAAACTCTGTTTAACTTCTGGCTCACCTAAAGATGGTTTTGATTCTTCTAAGTTATCCAGATTTTGTGGCCGCTCACCAATTTCTACCTCCACACTTAACGGTTTCTTATCGCGCAAAATACCTAACTTTACTTTTTTACCTACCTCTGTATTTCCAGTAAGCTTTAAAACATCTCTCACAGAATTAACCCTTTGACCATCGAATGTCAAAATTATATCGCCATTTTTTATACCGGCCTTTTCAGCTGGCCCATCTTTTATCGCACCTGATACAAGAACTCCTTGTTTTTCTTTTAAACCAAAATATTCCGCTAATTTTTCATTGAGTTCCTGCACACTTACTCCTAACCACCCATAAACTACCTTTTTGCCTTGGATAAGCCTATTCACAACTTTCTTAGCCACATTGCCAGGAATTGCAAAACCAACTCCCTGATAGCCTCCTGAGGTTGTAAATATCGCCACATTAATTCCAATAATCTCTCCTTTTAAATTCACCAAAGGACCGCCTGAATTACCAGGATTAATTGCTGCGTCTGTTTGAATTAAATCTGTGTAATCTCTGTCTCTTCTAGTGGTACGAGGTAGACTTCTATGTAAGGCACTCACTACCCCCGCGGTTACAGTTGGTTCTGGGCTATGAATCATATAACCAAAGGGATTTCCAATTGCTACTACCCACTGGCCTATCTTAACTAAATCAGAATCTCCTAAAATAGCCACAGGCAGGTTATCTGCTTTAATCTTTACCAACGCCAAATCTGAACGAGAGTCTGTTCCTTTTACCTCTGCTTTAAACTCTCGACCATCTGGAAGTGTAACTGTAATCTTATCCGCATCTTGAATAACATGCTCGTTAGTCAAAATATAACCGTCCTTATCAATAATTACACCTGTTCCTAAGCCCATCTGTTTATATTCCCTCTCTGGCAGATTGCCAAAAAAATCCTCGAAAAAACGATTAAAGAAGTCATCTTCAAAATCCTTATTGCCAAATGGGCTTCCAAAATAATATCTTCTTACGCGAGGACCACCTGCCTTTTGTGTAGTCTCAGTGCTTATGGATACAACTGCCTTACCTACCTTTTCTGCCACATTGATAAAAATATTTTCAAAATCTACTGATGACGCTTGAGGCATCAATGCTGATTCCTGAGGTAGCGCATTAACTTTAGGGTTGATCTCGAATTTTGTGGCAACGGTTAATCCCACAATTAGACCAATTATCAGCGTCAGAACAAAAAACAAAATTCTATTTTGCCTGAACATCTCTTGCCTCCTTTAATGAGCACACAACTTATGGAGCGAATAAAATGAGCGAACATAAGTTGCTCTTCTTTGGGCCGCTTACTTGTTTGTGCGAATTAAATCCAGCACTAATTTTTGTAACTGCTCTGGTTTTTAGATGTGGGTATTATATAAATTAACCCTTCAATTTAAGTGAGCGTTTTTCAAAAATTAGTGCTGGGTCAAATTTCGACTTATAACTTATGTCGTCATTTGACCTTTATCTTCTCCCTAATTGCCTTTTCGATTTTTTCAGCAATCTTGGGATTTTCCTTTAAAAATTTTCTGGCAGTTTCTCTTCCCTGTCCAAGCTTCATCTCTTCAAAGATTAACCAGGTTCCACTTTTTTGGATTACTTCTAATTCCACACCTAAATCCAATAAGCCGCCAATTTTAGAAATTCCTTCGCTAAAAAGAATCTCAAATTCTGCAACTTTAAAAGGAGAAGCAACTTTATTTTTTACTACCTTCGCTCTTACACGGCTGCCAATTACCTCTTCGCCATCTTTAATGGATGCAATGCGTCTTAAATCAATTCTTACTGAGGAGTAAAATTTTAATGCCCTGCCGCCAGGGGTAGTTTCTGGAGAACCAAACATTACACCAATCTTTTCACGGAGTTGGTTAATAAAGACAACGCAGGTTTGAGACTTACTAATTGCCGCAGTTAATTTTCTTAATGCTTGAGACATTAACCTTGCCTGTAAACCCATCTGTGGATCGCCCATCTCGCCCTCAATCTCTGCCCTGGGAGTTAAAGCTGCCACAGAATCAATTACCACCAAATCTACAGCATTAGAACGAATCAATGTCTCGGTAATTTCTAAAGCCTGTTCACCTGTATCTGGCTGAGAAATAAACAAATCATCTAAGTTTACACCTATTTTTTTGGCGTAAGTAGAGTCAAAGGCATGCTCAGCATCAATAAATGCTGCCACACCAGCTTTTTTTTGAATTTCTGCAATCACATTCAAGGTTAAAGTGGTTTTACCAGATGCTTCTGGGCCAAAAATTTCTATAACTCTTCCTCTGGGTAATCCTCCCACACCCAAAGCCATATCCAAGGCAATTGAACCAGTGGGAATTGCCTCAACCTCTACCTTAACTTGCGAGCCTAATTTCATAATCGAACCCTTGCCAAACTGCTTTTCAATCTGGGCTAAAGCCATTTCCAAAGCCTTTTGGCGGTTAACACTATCTTCTTTTTTCTTAATTTCAGTCATTTTGTCCTCCTTTAATGAGAGCACAACTTATGGAGTCCAACGGACGACATAAGTTGTATGCGCGAATTAAATCCAGCACTAATTTTTGTAACTGCTCTGTTTTTTAGATATAGGTATTATATAAATTAACCCTTTAATTTAATTAAGCGCTTTTCAAAAATTAGTGCTGGGTCAAATTCCGACTTATAACTTATATCAGCTTACGCTTCCATAAGTTATGTCGTCATTTGACCTCCATTTTAATTTTTAGAATTAACTTTGAGAGTTAAATTATACAATAGTCAACCAAAGCTGTCAACAGATTACCTATTTGGAGCAAAAAAGAGAGTTTAACTTATTGGATTTAAATGGGTTAACTTGGTTGATTTATAATTTTAGCAATTAAATATTGGGAATTAAAAGTATTCGCCTTGGCTTTAATGATTTGACCGGGTTTTAAATCCTTTGCTTTAACCAGCGTATAAATATAGTTATCCGAGTAACCCTTGAAGAATCCTGTGCTTTTGTCTGGCTTTGCCTCTATCAAAACTTCTAATTCTTTTCCCACAAATTTTTTTAGATAATTATGTGCCATCTGTTTAGCCAGAACTAAAAGTTCAGCCACCCTTTTTCTGATAGTTTCATCTGAAGCTAATCCTGATAAATCAAAAGCTTTTGTGCCAGGCCGACGACTAAAAGGAAAACAGTGCATACGTGAAGGCATAGTTCTTTTTAAAAAATTTAATGTATTTTGAAAATTCTCCTCTGTTTCACCTGGAAAACCCGCCATAATATCTGTAGTAATGGCAATTAAAGGAATTTTATTTCTAATTTTTTCAACTGTACTTAAATAATCTTCACAGGTGTATTTACGCGCCATACGCTTCAAAATAATATCATCCCCAGACTGAAACGGAATATGCAAATGTTTACAGACTTTTGTTGAGTTAGCTATTATATCAATAATTTCATAAGAGACATCTTTTGCCTCTATTGAGCTTAAGCGAATCCTAAAGTTTTGCTTTATTTCATTTAATGCCAAAAGAAGATTACTAAGCTTTAATTTAGGGGTTAAATCTCTGCCATAAGCACCCAAGCAAATTCCACAAAGCACAATTTCTTTAAATCCCTTATCAATTAGACGCCTTGCCTCTTCTATAATAGAGTTTAAATTTCTACTTCGGGAATTGCCTCTTACTAAAGGAACTTTACAATAAGCGCAATGATTATTACAACCATCCTGAATTTTAATAAATGCTCGGCTGTGATTTTTAAAATCATTTATTCCGTTGGAATTGAAAGATGAAAACCGTAAAACAACCTTTTTACCAAAGTTTTTTTTGATTATATCTGAATTGGCTTTGGCAAAACAACCAGCAACTAAAATTTGCGCGTGCTTGTTCTGTTTTAAGCAATCACGAATTAAACTAAAAGATTTAGCATCTGCTTTAGAGGTAACAGTGCAAGTATTTATTACATATATATCTGACTTACAACCATTATCCTGCTCGGAAAAACCCCGGCTTAAAAGCCTTTCACGAATTTGCTGGCTTTCATACTGATTAACCTTGCAACCTAAAGTAAAAATTTTAAAGGTTTTCATAAGAAATTTTTATGTACACAAAACTTTTATTGCACAAACAAGATAAATTGCGGCGGTATCCACTCGCAATACCAATTCTCCTAAAGTAACTGGCTTTGCTTTCCTTTTAATTGCTAAATCTATCTCATCCTTTGTAAAATCGCCTTCTGGGCCGATAAAAACTAATATTTTATTTGGATGACTATTTTGTTTAAAAATATCACTCAATAATTTTCTTTCACCGGTTAAACAGGGTATTAAAACTAAATCATAAGTATCTATACTGCTTAAAACTTCTCTAAAATTTTTAACTTCATTTATTCTGGGAATAGTTATTCTTTGACTTTGCTTGGCGGAATTTATAGCAATACTCTGCCAATGTTTAATCTTTAGAGCTTGTCTTTCTTTGCTTAAATGCACCTCTGTTCGCTTTGTTAAAAGCGGAATAATACTATCTACGCCTAATTCTGTTGTCTTTTCCACAACATAATCGAATTTTGAGCGCTTAGGAATTGCGCAAGCCAGAGTAATATCCAAAGCTTTTTCTGCATTATTTCTTATTATTGTTTGAGGCTGGATTATTATTTTACTTTTACTTATATCCTGAATGCTGCCTAAAATCTCATTGCCCTTGCCATCAAAGGCAATTAACTTATCATTTTCTTTTAAACGCAAAACATTTAAAGCATGGTGAATTTCTTTTTTATCATCAATGATAATTTCTGTCTTAAAAATATTATTTGGATTTACAAAAAATCTATGCATACCCTAACTCAATAAACCCCAATAAACTAACTGAGCTCCTAAAAACAAAATAATCAAACCGCAGATTCTTTGAAAAATAGTGTAAAGTTTTTCTTGGCTTCCCAGTAATTTGGAAATAAAACTAGCACAAATTACCATAATGATTAGAGGAGAAACAAGCGTGCCTATTCCAAAAGAAAGGCTATAAAAAACTCCCTTTAAGACATTAGCAGAAATTAAAACAATATAAGTAAGAATTCCCAAAAGCGGGGCGCAGGGTAAAAAACCAATTATTAGCCCAAAAAGGGTTATGCTTTTAGTTTCTTTTTTTAGTAATTTTTCTTGTAAAATATTGCATATTTTAAGTTGAGAATTTTTATTAAAAATCATTAAAACACCAATTACCATAACAAACATTCCTCCCAAAAGAAATATATATTTTGAAATTATTCCATAATAAGTTTGATGAATGACTTCTTGACTTAAGAAACCTGCTATAGCCCCTAAAACTAAATAAGCAAAAATTCTGCTTAGAGAAAACATAAACCAAATCCAGAGGCTCTGCCTTATGCTTTTTTTATTTCCTGCAATAAAGCTTACTAGAAACGGACCACAGCTTACCAAACAAGGACCTGAGCCTAAAAATAAACCACTCAAAAAAAGACTTAGACTAACTTTTAGCATTTATTAGTGAATGGATTTTTCTGAAAAGACCTCTGCGCTAAAAATAGAAATCTCAGCACCAGTTTTCCAGGCATCTTGAGGCAAACCTGCCTTACGGCAGGTTTGCTCTAAAAAGGTAAGCCTATCCCAGCCATATTCTTGAGCAACCTGCGGCAATAAAAGACCCGAAGAAAATCCTTTGCGGATGATTAGTCCGTGAATACCCACTTCAATTTTATTGATATCGTCAATTTTTTCAATTGGTGATAAAACAGAAATCTCAATCTCAAGATCCTTTAATTCTTCGGCCTTTACAGCATAGAATCGAGGATCTGAAGTTGAGGCCTCAATTGCCATTTGAGATATAACCAGATATAGAGGCATATCTGCAACAATTCTTCCGATACAGCCGCGCAGCTCTCCTTTTTCAGTTAAGGTCACAAAGGCGCCTCTTTCTTGGTTTAATTGTGAATCAGCACTACTAAAATTTACACGTTTGCCAAATTTAATATAATTTTCCAAAGATTCCCTGGCAATCTCTAAAAGTTTTTGTTTCTGAACATCATTTAGCATTGCTTTGTCTCCTTTTTCTGAAGTTTTCTTATAAATTAAAGCGCTGGTATAACCTACCACTCGACTAAAATCGCCGGTTACATCACCAGAATTGGCATATTTAAGAATTTTAATTTCATTAGCTTCTCGTTCTTTGGAATATAAAAGTGCAGTTATAACTGACGATAAACCGCAAAGCTCAATTTCACCATTTATCCCCTTATCCCATAAACCCTTTAGATCAAAGTTTTCTAAAAGCTTTAGGGTTTTTTTGTCAATTGCATTTGCCTCTTGAAAGACATGAAAATGCGACATATCAGAGCTGGCAATTACCAATACATCGTCTCTTTCACCAATAGCTTTGGCAATGGCTTTGGCTAATAAACCACAATCTTCAAAATTAGGTTTACCCATAACAATAGGCACGATTTTTATATTTTTAAAAACAGTTTGCAAAAATGGAAGCTGAACCTCTAAGGAATGCTCTTTAGAAAATGCCTGGGGCAAAAATCGAATATTTTTATTTTCAGCCACGATTTTTGCCCCTAATTGACTATCCACAGGAATCTCACCTAAGGGTGTTTTAAAGGCTCCACTTAGCCAAATAGAGCTACCTTTAAAATCTACATAATGGCTGGGTGCAATAACAATTACTGTTGTATATTTCAATTCCTTAATTGCCTTATAGCCATATGCGGCAACTGCTCCAGAATATTCATAGCCGGCATGAGGAGAAATCATTGCCAGAATTTCTCCTTCTATTTTTTCTGCTAAAATCTGGCTTAAGAATCCATTAATCTGGTTTTGCAATGCCTTTGCATGTTTAGGATAAAATGAACCTGCGACATTTGGCTGCTTTATATTTTCTTCAGCAAAAATAAAATTTAGACTAAACAAAATAAAGACAATAAAAATTAAAATAGATTTGTATCTCATCATTGCCAAATGCCGGGAATTTTTTGCTTACAAAACTTACAATGACCTTGTTTATCCAAATTGTTTTCTAAAATCGTATAGCCACTACGCACAATCAAAGGCTTGCCGCATTTTGGACAAAAGGTTGTTTCAGCAATGTTTCCGGGTACATTGCCAATATAAACATATTTTAATCCCACTTTTAAGGCAACCTCTCGTAACTTTTCTAATGTAGAAACTGGCGTGGGTGAAAGATGCATTAACTTATACAATGGCCAAAAACGGGAAAAATGTAATGGCACATCAACACCCAAATTATCCCTAATCCAGATGCACATTGCCTCAACTGTTTTGGGGTCATCATTTAATTCTGGTAAAACCAAATTGGTTATTTCCAAATGCACTCCATTTTGCTTTAGAATTTTTAAAGTCCGCAAAACATCTTCTAAGTTTCCTAAACACATCTCTTCATAATATTTCTGGGTAAAGCCCTTTAAATCAATATTAGCCGCATCCAGATATGGACAGAGCTCTTTTAAGGGTTCAGGATTAATAAACCCGGCAGAATGCATTACATTTTTTATGCCTGCCTTTTTAGCAATTTTGGCAGTTTCCAACATATATTCATAAAAAATTGTTGGCTCTGTATAGGTATAGGCAATTACAGGCGCCTTTACCTCAATTGCCTTTAATACCAATTCTTCGGGGCTGATGTGAATGCTCTTAACCTCGCCGGGTTTGGCTTGAGAAATTTGCCAGTTTTGACAGAATTTACATTTCAAATTACAGCCCACAGTTGCCACAGAAAAGGCGGCAGAGCCGGGTAAAAAATGAAATAATGGTTTTTTTTCAATAGGGTCAATATTTACAGTTACTGGCTCAGCATAGACTAAGGTATAAAGCGTGCCTTCGCGATTTTCCCGTACCCCGCAAAATCCTCTTTTTTTATTGGGTATCACACATTTTCGCGGGCAAAGCTTACACTGCACAACTTTATCAGGCAGTTTATCAAAATACATTGCCTCTTTTAGGAGCTTTTCCGGAAAGCTTGGGGCAGGCAATACAAATGGCAGGATAAGCAAAATTGAAAACAGGAAAAGTGAAAAAAATAGTTTTCTCATAGTTTTGCAGATTATAACAGTGGACCCGAGCGGATTCGAACCGCTGATCTCCGCAATGCGAATGCGGCATTCTCCCAACTGAACTACGGGCCCATCTTAATAAATCCGTCCTTTATAATTTTTTCAAGGAAATCTTTTCTCTTAAACTTTTTTAGTTTATGTTCTATTTTACGTGCTAAGTTAATATTATCATATTCTTGAAAAAACTCTAATTTAATGGGTCGTAGAGGCCGCGTTGCTTTTACGCTACCAATTTCATGTTGATTTACTCTTCTGTTTATTTCAGTGGTACTGCCTATGTAAAGCTTATTATTTTTTAATCCCCGTAAAATATAAACAAAACCTTTCTTCATATCTAATACGCTCTCTCCCGACGCCCCGACGCAACGTCGGGGGTCGGGACTCCGACTTCCGACGCTTCAAAGTATTTTAGAGGTCGGAACGTCGGAGCCAACTGTCCCGACGCTCACTTATGTTCGGTCGGGATTCCGACCGAGCTGTAAGCGAGCGTCGGGAAACTATCGGCCCTTAAGTAAATTTATCCACCTAATATTACTTAAAATTTATCACAAATTAGCTTAATTAGCAATTAAAATAGCTTGTTATCTTAAAAGGATAACAAGCTATAAAATTGAAAATTATAAATACTAATTTATTGAGGCTAACCTCTGGCTAACAGAAGTTTCTAAGGTAACTTCGGGATTATCGCTCCCTGCGATTTGGGTAGGAACAAAGCGAGCTGTAATTTTTACATCAATTAAAAAATAATCTGAATCAGGCGTAAAAGATAAATTTACAACTCTAGTAGCAATCTCTTGTTCATCACCAGCATTAGTAATATCAGGGTCGAATTTAATAATATTTCCCTGGAGTTTAAATTCAACTTTTTTGTCATTAGCATCAATTTGTGCATTCCCAGTAGAGTCGTATCTAATGGTGATGTTATTATAGGGAGGTCCTGCTCCTGTAAAACTAACTGCAGGATCATCCTTAGCTCCTATGCCTTGCAAAATATTTTTAGAAATTAGCTCCATTGCCGGAGCAATGGCTAATTGGGTTTGAGCGTATTTATCTGCGCTGTAATAGAACTTGTAAGTTGCCAGATTAAATGCGGTGGCAGCGGCAAATACTGTTCCTAACAGCACAATTGCGATAATTAGTTCGGTTAAGCTAAGGGCTTTTTTATAAAGGGGGTTCATCCCAGGTTACTTTTATGGTGACTTTACGCATATTGACTGATCCCACCAGAATATTTTCAATACGATATATATTCAGAGGGTTAAATAATCCGGAGGGTGAAGCAATGGGAGAAACTTGATTGCAAGGGAAAACCCCACATCCCAAATCTCCAGTATCATACGTATCTTGTCTAACCGCACTTTTCAAAGACTCAGCAATTTGGCGAGCATAATTTATGGCAATCAGCCTGCGTTTGGCTCGCTCGGCAATTCTTCTGCCGGAGACAAAAGTGGCAAATAAGCCAGTAACTGAAGCAGACAAAATTACCATTGCCACAACTATCTCAACTAAGGTTAGACTTTTTTTGTCTTTGACACTTCTTGCAATCATATTTAAGGACAAACGGTGCTGGGAGGTACTGGGTTACATATTGGTTGATCCCCAACTTCTGTTATCGTCCAGGTGCGATTAAAACCACCAGCATTTCTTAATGCAACAGCAGTAAATGTTGGAGGAGGGCCTGCTGCTGCACTACTAATGTAATAGTTCCAAGCTAAAGAAACATCTGCAGGTAAATAAAGATGCAAATTAGTGTTTATGGCAGTTTCATTGTTGGCAGTTCCTCCATCATATGCTTGTGGTCCAAAATAACTATTATTCTCTGCAAGGTAAATCCTTTCTGCGGCTTTGATAAGCTTTAAATTTGTAATTGCCTCTTGGTCTCTGGAGCGCTCCATAGCTTTGGTGTAATTGGGCAAGGCAATAGAAGCAAGTATACCAATGATTATAATCGTAACAATAAGCTCAAGCAAAGTGAAGGCTTTAATTTCAGACATTATTGTTTCTAAACTTTTATATTATGGACAGGCAGCAACGGCGGTATAGCCTAATCTTGCACATTCAGTTACCGCGCCTCCTGAGTTAACGCAAGATACACCTCCATTTGGGGTTATACAGAATGTATAAGCACCCCAATTAGTTGGCCTATCAGCAGCATTTCTTAAAGCACTAGCACAACTATTATCGTCACCAACTGCTGCTAACGCTGATGCTGTAAAATATCTCTGAGTGGTAAAAGAAATGTCCAAATTACCAATGGTGTTTGTGTAACCTGCGTGGTCAGCCCTGTAACGCAATTGTGCTGAACGTAAAGCACCTAATATTTGTAAACCTTCACCTGATCTTCCTCTCTCAGCTATTTCAGTAATTCTGGGAATAGCAATGGCAGCCAATATCCCGATTATAATGATAACAATTATAAGCTCTAACAAAGTAAAACCTTTTTTCATTTTTGACCTCCTTTAATGAGCACTTGACTTTTTGCTCTTGAATAATTGTCTGCAAAATGTCAAGGATAAATTATTATAACAAAATTTTGTTTTGAAATTATTTCTTTAACCACCTCCTCTCAAAGTCGCTAAACTAAATATCGGTAAAAACATAGAAATAACAATTGTGCCCACAACAAAGCCCATTATGATAATCATAAACGGCTCAAAAAGGGAAGTAAATCTAGTAAGAAATGTTTCCACATATGCCTGATAAAAAGAAGCTACCCTTTTAAACATCTTGCCTAATTCACCGGTTTCCTCACCAATTAAAACCATTTGCACAACCATTGGCGTAAAAAATCCACTTCTACTCATTGGGTCTGCAATAAGCTTGCCTTCCCTGACATTATTTTTTAGAAATCCAATTACTTCTTCCACAGTTTTATTGGCAATCATTCGCTGGCAAATTTCCAAGGCATAAAGAATAGGCACCCCGCTTTCCACCAGAATTGACATTTGCGAAGTAAACCTTTCAATAATAAAAACCTTAAAGAAGCTGCCAAATACCGGCAGTTTAAATAACAATGCCTCAAATTGCTTTTTGCCTGCCGGAGTTCTAGTGTACCACTTTATTAAATAAATTATACCACTAAAAATTAAAAGTAAAATAAAAAATTTTGTACGGATAAATTCAAAAATGGAAATAATAATCTGGGTTAAAAACGGAAGCTTTACGCCAAAATTTTTAAATATGCCTACAAAATTAGGAATGATTTTCATAGCAAAGAATGTTACTGCCGCAATACAAACAAAAAGTAAAACCATGGGATACAAAAGCGCGGAAATAATTTTACTTTGAAACCTGGCTTTTTCCTCTAAATAATAAGCCAATCTTTCAAAGATTATAGGAAGGGTTCCAGATGCCTCGCCAACTTCTGCGAGGCTAACCCAGAATTGACTAAATACTCTGGGGTGTTTGGATAAGGCGCTACTAAATGACAAACCAGAAGCCAAGTCATTTTTTACCTGAGAGAGGGTTGCATAAAGCTTTCTACTTTCTACTTGCTGAGAAATTACCTCTAAGCTTTTAAGCAAAGTTACACCTGCATCTAACATTGTAGCTAATTGCCGTGCAAAAATCACCAAGTCATTTAATTTAACTCTGGAGTGAGTAAAGGTTTGGGTTTTTTTTAAATTGGCAAGAATCCTTTCAGAATCTTTGGCAGAGGCAACCTCCACATTTACTACTACTATGCCTTGCGACTGCAGTTTACTGACTAAAGATTCTTCATCATTGGCTTCTTCAATAGCCGCAACTCGTTTGCCAGTTTTATCTACTCCTGTGTAAGAAAAGCGCGGCATTATTCCTCTCCCATAGTAATACTCATAACCTCTTCTAAGCTTGTAATACCCAGCTCAACCTTTTTTAAGCCGGATTCAAAAAGAGTAACCATACCATTGGCTCTGGCGGCAGTTTTTATTTCCTGATAAGAAGCCCTTTGACCAATGAGCTTTCTAACCGCTTCATTAATTACCATTACCTCGCAAATAGCAATCCTCCCGCTATAGCCAATTTGATTGCAATCATCACAACCCTTGGGTTTAAAGATGGGCTGTTCAGTGGATAACTTAATCCCGGCTAACTCTTCTGCCTTTGGTTCAGTTGCCTCTTTGCATTTTTGACAGAGTTTTCTCACCAAACGTTGAGCTGCTACAATTAAAAGTGAAGGCATTAAAAGATACGGCTCAATGCCAATATCAAAAATTCTGGTAACTGCAGAAGGAGCGTCATTAGTATGCAATGTACTTAAAACCAAATGACCGGTTAAGGCAGCGCGCACACAAATCTGGGCAGTTTCCAAGTCTCGCACTTCGCCAACCATCATAATGTCTGGGTCTTGTCTTAAAAATGAGCGCAGCGCCGAGGCAAAGGTTAAACCAATCTCTGACTTTACTGCCACCTGATTTATTCCCTCCAAGCGATATTCTACCGGCTCTTCAATGGTAATAATATTTTTGCGCGGGTCTTTTATCTCATTTAAAGCCGCATAAAGGGTGGTGGTTTTTCCTGAGCCAGTTGGCCCGGTTAAAAAAACCAAGCCATAGGGGCTATGAACTGACTTTCTAAAATCCTCTAATTGTTTAGCATCAAAACCTAATCTGGATAAATCCAGAGGTACAGTAGATTTATCCAGAATTCTTAAAACTATTTTCTCTCCATAAATTGTAGGAACTGTAGAAATTCTTAAATCTACCACTCTATCTTCTAATTTTACAATAAATGCTCCATCTTGTGGCAGGCGTTTTTCAGCAATATCCATTTTAGCTAAAATTTTTATACGGGAAATTATGGGCAGGTGCAGGTGTTTTGCCGGAGGCGGAATTTCATACAAGTTTCCATCAATGCGATAGCGTAAATACAACTTCTCCTTTTGCGGCTCAATATGAATGTCGCTGGCGTGTTCATCAATTGCCTGCCTAATAATTAAATCTACTAATTTAACAACTGGGGCTTCCTCTGCTCGGGCAATCAACCTATCTAAGCTTAATTCTGATTCTTCTGTAGTCTCTGTTCTTTCTTCTAAAATAGACTTAGACTCATAAGATTGCCTTACCGCATCCTTTAGCATACTGGCTTTACTGTAAAATTCTTCAATACCGCTAATAATATCAGAACGCGAAGCAATCACCAAATTTATCTCGCAACCCGTGATTTTTTTTATATTGTCAATCAAAATAAGGTCTAAAGGGTCAAAAACAGCGCAGGTTAAGGAATTCATATTTCGCGAGAGCGGTAAAACTAAATTTCTCTGGGCAAATTCCAGAGGAATTAAATCCTCAAGCCCTTGGTCCTGCTGGGGAATTAAAAGTCCAGAGCTGCGCGTGGCATAAGGTAGGGACAATTGCTTTCCCAAGGCAACCACCATATCTTGCTCTTTAATAATACCCAATTTAATCAGAATTTCGCCAATGCGGCCGCCCTCCTGTTTTTGCACAGTGATTGCCTTTTCTAACTGCTCTTGAGTAATCAGGTTTTGTCTAATTAAAATTTCGCCTAATTTTTGATAGCTAAGCATAAGTTTATCGCCTCTTTTCTTCTGCTTGCTTTAAACTCTCTTCTACTGCCAGTTTTTTAGGAGAAAGAGGGTCTTGCTCCCGGTCTAATTTTACAGAAGGTTGGCTTAATACAACAGCCTCTTTAAGAATATGCGGAGTGATAAACACAATTAACTCACGCTCTTCATTTTTGGATACATTCTTATGGCGAAAAACCGCGCCTAAAAGAGGTATATCGCCTAAGAAAGGCACTTTAGTGATTACCTGTGTGAAATCATTGCGAATAAGACCGCCAACCATAATTGTTTCGCCATCCTTGATTCTCACAATTGATTTTGTACCGCGCTCTTCAGGGTCTTTAAAGGTAACTTGTTGGCCAGTTGTGGTGGTAAATGTGCCGCCGGTTTTTGCTTGGGCTACACGTGGTTCAATATACATAGTGATTTCGCCTGTTTCAGGATTTACTTGAGGAGTAACCCTTAAAGAAACACCTGTCTCTGCCCTTTCCGCTTCTGCTGTTTGAGTAGATGTGCCCTCTGCTGCTTGGGTTGAGGTTTTTGTGCCAATTGCTTCTTGAGTGGTGATTCTTATTTCCGCAGTTTGATTACTTAAAGTTAATAATCTTGGCCGGGCTAGATATTTTGTGTCAGTGCGAGTCTTTAAAAATTCTAAAGCTGCGGTTAAGCCTGCCATACTTAATGTTCCCAGAGTATAAGTAGATGCAGCTGCTCCGGCTTTTTCGGCTATTCTATCAAGCTGAGGAAAATAGGAAGTGCGTGTTCCGCCAGCAAAGGATAAAGGTGTTTGGCCAATCTTTATGCCTAACTTTTCAGCTGTATCTTTAGTTACATCCAACATTTCCACTTCAATCATCACCTGCGGCAGGGGAATATCTAAGCGAGCAATGGTTTGTTCAATAATAGAAAATTGCGTGGGAATATCTGTAACTGTTAAGCTGTTTGTGCGAGGGTCCTCGGTTACCTGACCATTTTTTGAGACTACCTTTAAAAGCACATCTTTAATGCCTAAAGTGGCGCCTGTTGCAAGACCTCCTGTCTGAGTCTGACCACCAGTTGAGGTAGATGTGGTCCCACTTGAAAATACGATACTACGCAGCATTTCCTGTGTAATTCGGGAGTTAGAAACTGAAGCATATTTAAGATAATAAACCTTGGTGATAAGTTCTATGGAAGGCTTTCCAGTTTCTCTAACTACAAAAATGTTACTTCCTTCTTGAATATCATAAGTCAAATTATTTGCTGTAAGTATTTTCTCCAAGGCATCTTCAACAGGCACACTATCCAAATAGAGGGTTACCTTTCTATCCTGTATAGCTTCTGAGGCAATAAAATTTAAGCCGGACTGCTGGGAGAAAATCTTTAAGACATCCTTAAGGCTGGCTTCTTGGAAATCCATAGAAATCTTTTTGGAATATTCAGGGTAGATTAGACCTTTAGAAACTTCAGCGTTTAAAGGAAAGAAAGAGTTGAAAAATAAAAACAATGAAAGAATTAAAAAACTTTTAAACCAGCGACTATTCATTTTGACCTCCCTTTAATGAGCCCCTAATTTTGACTTCTAAAAGTTTTTTGTCTTATTTCAGGAGCCATTAAAAAAATTTTGTCTTGATAAAGAAACTTAACCCCCTCCTTGCTTATATCCATAATTTTAGCACCCTTAATTTCATCGCCAATATCATAAACCTTGTTATCAATAATTGCCTGGGGCCTATCAACACCCCAGACCATTCCCTGTATAGAAATTACTGGCACATCCACTTCTGTATTTCCTATGCTAATTGGTATGGTTTCTATAGGAATGTCCTTCTTTGGTAAAAGCGAGATAAATGGGTCTCTTAAACCTTCATCTTTAAATTCTACCTGATTGGGTGATTCTTCTTCGGAAAACAAAAACTCTTCTTTGTTTAAAAAAATTAATCCAGATAATAATAGCACGACCAAAAGTCTTCTAAACATCATTTTTTCCAAGAAATTGCTGAAATAGTTATCTCTACCCTTTGCTGTTTTGCATCCTTATTTAAACCCCGAGTGCCAGTGGAAACGCGCAAAGCATCTACTTTAAAAAGATCCTTAGAATTCTCAATATCACTTAAAAATCCGCCTGTTTGGTTGTAGTTCGCCTCCAAAACTATTTCAAAAGAGTGTTGCCAATAAAAACCTTTATCGGCTTGACTGCGCGGATTAATTGAAGAGATACTGATATTTCTTTTCTTGGTTAACTCTGTAATTTTATCCATAACATTTACTGTGGAAATCATTCCCGTAGAAATTCCTATTTGTAAATGCTTTAGCTCTTGTTCTAACGTCTCTAATTCAGAGGAAAGCCGATTTACTTGTTGCTGTTCATTTAACTGCATTTTTAAAGAAGCAATTTGTGCTGTTTGCGCCTTATAAATACCCCTGGCAATAAATAAAGCCAAAACCAGAATGAGTAAATTTATGAGCAGGTCTTTTTTTTGTAATAACTTACTAAGATCAAAATTTTGTATTTCGTTTAAATCAAAATTCATCGGCAATTAATCTCAAAATTTGTTACACGAAATTCTGCAACCCAGCTTTGATTTACAGAATTTAACTCAATATTGTTAAAATCCTTAGCAAATTGATAATTACTTTTTAAATTATTTAGAAATTGATTTACTATATTTATGTGTGTCTCTGGTTGCTCAGAATAAACAGAGCCTTTAATCAAAAGGTTTAAACCTTTAGTTTCATCATTGTATTGGATATCCAAATTATTTATCCAAGCGCCTTCTGGCATTAATTTAGAAAGGGCGACAAATTTGGAAGTAAAGTATTCGCGAGATTTGATTCCTTTGATAGTGGAAATTTTATTATTGAAATCCATAATTAAAGCCTTCAACTCTTCGCCTTTCTTTTGCTTAAACTTTGACTGAGTGGAAATTGTTAGCTTAATCTGATTATTTAAATCCAAGACCTGCTTTAAATTGAACAAATATGTGATAATTACAAATGCGCTTGCTGCTAATGCCCATCTGATAATTGACTTTATATTTACGGGAGCTACTTTTGCTTTTTTTGTAGCCTTAGCTGCGCTGACTTCCCATTTTCTGGAGAGATTTATTGTAACAGGCAGATTAACATAATCCTTAAGACTTGCTCCAAAAGCTTTAAGCAATCCAATATCAATATTATCACTCACACCCAAAACATCCTGCGGCTTTAAATACACCACTGCCACTTCTAATTCTCTTTGGAGGTCCTCAGACCAACTCTTTATATCCCTTTCTGAACAAAAAATAATTTTGTCAAAAACTCCGTGAGGATATTGCCTGCGATAATAATCCAAAGAAACCCTTACTTCATTTAAGAGTCGGATAAAGGAAGAATCGCCTTCACTCTCCTCAAGCTTGTTGGAAGCAGTGAGTAATTTAAAATCACGGATAAACTGAGGTAAACCCCTTTCTAAAATTATGATATTGCCCTCGTCGCTATCCACTTCAATAACTACCGAGGTTTTGGTAGATGAAATTAGTTTCCTTTGAGTTAAAACCCGTAACAAGCTTATGGGTGAAGGTTCAAGTGTAATTGCCCTAATTTGGGATTGCTCTAAGACATAAAGATATTTCATCAATATTTCCTTGCGCATTCCCACAAAAAGAATGCGTAGCTTCCTTATCCCAACTTCTTTAATATTTGTTGCCTGAAAATCATACACCAGCTCATCAAGTTTAAAGGGTATATACTTTCTGGCTTCAAATTCCACAGCACTAACAATTTCTTCCTTTGACATCTGAGGGATAAAAAATGAACGCAATATTATATCTTTTGTGGGTATGGAGACAAAGGCTCCTGAAGCTTCAATTTTGTTATCGCGAAGCGTTTTTTGTAAAACCGCAGTTAGCTTTATCTCATCAGATAAAGGGACACTGCTTACTGGTTCCTCTTTACTAAAAATATCATAAGGAACATGGTGTTGACGTATCATCTTAGCACCCTCCATTTCAATGAGGCTTAAGGCTTCTCTACTAAAATATACGCCTATTCTTGTTTTAACTGCCATGTTTCATTTCCCTAGATTGTGCCTTTAACCATTTGTCTATCTCTTTGCGGTTAAAGCGCCAAACTCCACCTATCTTAATACCAGATATTTTTCTTTGATACAACCAGTTATAGATAGTTTGCTTGCGAAGCTTAAGATAACTGGCTAACTCTTTTACATCTAGTAATCTTTGCATTCTTATCCCTTTATATAGTTTATAACAAACTTACTTAATTTCCATTAAACTACATTGGGTTTATCTTGTCAAGAATTATTTTAAAATTTTTTGAGGATTTTTTATAACTTATTGCGGGAAAGAGTGTTAGAAAAGCGAAATTTTTACTTTTTTTGTTTATTTAAGCAATAAATTAGTTGTAAACCTATAAAAATCAAATCCTGCTCAATTATATTTTTCTTATGTATATATTCTGCAATATGTTTTGAAAATCCTCCAGTAAGCACAACCAGGCACTTTTGTTTTAATTGCGCAGAAACTTGAGTTACAAGCGCATCCGCAAGATAACCAAAGCCAAAAAATATTCCGCTTAAGATGCTTTCCTGGGTAGTTCTTCCAATAATACTCTGCGGTTCAACTAACTTGACTTTTGGCAAGAGCGCAGTTTTCTCATGCAAAGCCTCTAAAGACATGCCTATCCCTGGGATAATAATTCCGCCTAAATATTCTTGCTTTCTTGAAACTATATCCAGGGTTGTAGCAGTACCAAAGTCAAGCACAATTACCGGTGTTCCATAAATTTTAGCTGCGGCAAAACCAGCAACCAGCCTATCCTGTCCAACCTGATGGGGATTTTTGTAAAGATTTTTTATAGGCACTTTAATGTTTTTTCCCAAGACATAAGGTTGTTTGCCTAATAATTTTCTAATAACTTGCTCTAATTGTCTGGCTACCTCGGGAACAACGCTACAGATTATTACATCATCAATATTATTTTTTAAAAATATCTTTTTGAACAAAAGAATGAAGTTTTTTGTTCTGGTAAGGATAAAATATCGCCTAACTAAATGGTTATGCTTAAACAATCCTAAGCTTATATTTGTGTTACCTATATCAATTGTCAGTAACATACCGATCCTTTTTACTAATCAACCTATATTTACATCAAAAATCAAAATTACATATCAAAATCCAAAATTTAAGATTTTGCATTGTCATTTTAATATTTGATTCTTGATATTTGATTTTAATTCTTTTATCTTATCCCTAATTTCAGCTGCTTTTTCAAACTGAAGGTTTCTGGCAGCTAATTCCATCTCGTATTCTAAATCAGCAAGAAAAGAATTCCAAAGATAGCCCTCCGGCGATTGACCAGCTGCATCGATTACTAATTCCCTTGCCTCTGCTAATTCTTCTATGCCATCACGAATTGCCTTCTGAATTGAGCGAGGTGTAATCTTATTCTGTTTGTTAAATTCAAGTTGGATGCGCTTTCGCCTGCTACTTTCATCTATTGCATTCTGCATTGATTTAGTAATTGTATCGGCATACATAATTACTGTTCCGTTTATATTTCTGGCAGCTCTTCCGCCAACCTGTATTAAGGAGGTTTGTGAGCGAAGAAAACCCTCCTTATCAGCATCTAATATTGCAACCAGCGAAACCTCAGGCAAATCTAAGCCTTCACGTAAAAGGTTTATGCCTACCAAACAATCAAATTCTTTTTGTCGTAGCTGCTTTAGGATTTTTACACGCTCAATTGTCTCAATATCAGAATGCAGGTATTTAACCTTAAGGCCCCTTTCTTGCAGGAAACTAGCTAAATCTTCTGCCATCCTTTTAGTAAGGGTAGTAACCAATACGCGTTCGTTCCTTTTTGCGCGTTGTGTAATTTCTTTAATCAAATCTTCAATCTGACCCTTAGTTGGCCTTACGATTATCTCTGGGTCAACTAAACCAGTGGGTCGAATTAATTGCTGCACAACAAAACTTTTGCTCAATTTTAGTTCATAATCAGAAGGCGTAGCTGAGACATAAATTGTCCAATTAAGTAAACTTTTGAATTCATCGAATTTCAAAGGACGATTATCCAAACAGGATGGCAAGCGAAAACCATACTCAACCAGCGTTTCCTTACGAGCTCTATCACCCTCGTACATACCATTAAGTTGAGGGATAGTTACATGGCTTTCGTCAATAATCGTTAAAAAGTCTTTGGGGAAATAATCCAATAAACAATATGGTGAAGAACCCGGGGCCCTGCCACTTAAATGCCGGGAATAATTTTCAATTCCATGGCAATAACCAACTTCATTAAGCATCTCCAAATCAAAATTGGTGCGGCTAACTAAACGTTGTGCCTCTAAAAGCTTTCCCTGTTTTTTTAAACAATCTAATTGTTCTTTTAATTCCTGTTTTATTGAGGCGCTGGCAAGTTTTATTCTATCGTAAGACACAATAAAATGCTTTGCTGGATAAATAGAAATTTTATCGAGTCCTGCTATTGTCTTACCGGTTAATGGATTAACCTTGGCAATTCCAGAAATCTTATTATTGTAAAACTTAACTCTTATGGCAGTTTCTTGATATGCAGGAAAAACCTCAAGCGTATCTCCCCTTACCCTAATTTTTCCCCGTATAAACTCGAAGTCATTGCGCTCGTACTGAATGTTGATTAAGTCTCTGATTAAGCTATCCCTTTCATAAGACTTATCTTTTTCTATGACAACCAGTAATTCTTGATAATCTTTAGGTGCGCCTAAATTATAAATACAGGAAACACTGGCAACAATTAAAACATCTTGGCGCGACATCAATTGGCTGGTTGCAGAAAGCCTTAGTCTATCTAAACGGTCGTTGATGGAGGCGTCTTTTTCAATGTAGGTATCTGTCTGCGGTATATACGCCTCTGGCTGATAATAATCATAGTAACTGACAAAATACTCAACAGCATTTTGCCAAAAAAACTCCTTGAATTCAGAATATAACTGCGCTGCCAATGTCTTGTTATGTGAAATAACCAAGGTGGGTTTGTTTACTTTAGCAATTACATTTGCCAGAGTAAAGGTCTTACCGCTTCCAGTAACACCTAAAAGCACAATATCTTTTTTTTGTTCTTGAAGATAGCCTGTTAGTTCTTTTATTGCCTGCGGTTGATCACCGCAAGGCTTAAAACTGCTTTTGAGTTTAAACTCTGACATAAAATTTTTTAAAACTTCTTGGGAAAATTGTTTATATTGCGATTGAGATTGAGATTGAGATTGGGGCCTATGCAAGGCAATCTTTTAAACTATTTTTTCAGGCTGAGCTCGATATTTTTGAATATCCTTTCTATAAGCCTGTCATTTTGGTAGGTTTTTATAGCTTTAAATGGCAAGGCAATCATGGAAAGATATCTAATTTCTACAACTGTATGTGTTTGGTCTTGGGCTTTAAGTAAAGCATTCAAGCTTGCATAGGAGCTGGCTAAGAATAAAGGAGACTGTTTAATTTCCGTAAAGATTAGAACCTCGTATTTTTTACTTTTATCAGCTTCGTTTCCCGGTCCAAACATTATTGGCGAGGTGGTTTCAGTAACCCTCCAGCCGGTATCTTTTAATGCCTTTAAAGTTGCAGTAAATGTATTTTCGAAACTTGTTTCAAAGGTTTTTCGATATGGAAATTCATCCTGAAGATATTTAGGAATTTTAACTGTAACACAACCAACAATACTTAAAATTAATAATAGTGCACTAATTGGCTTAATCTTCATTTTTCCTCCTTGATGGTTTTTTTATCAATGCTTATATTATATAATAGAAAAATCTTTTTGCAAATTTAAATTTTGTTAAACTTAGCGATGGCTTCTTTCACGAAAAGTAATTATGGCTTTATTAATCTCATTCTCAATCTGAGCACGTACCCCTGTGCTTAGCCGCTTTATTAACTTATCCCTAAACTCTCCCTCCAATAGTTCTATACGTAGCGCTTTTAAAAAACCAGAGACTGCGAAATTAAAATCAATGCTCCCACTAGTCTGTTTTACTAAAGATAATAAGACGCGTAAAATATCTGATTCCTCCAATATGTTTTTTGGCAGGCTTAACCAAACAGTGCCTCTCAACCAATTTTTATCATTTATATTTATTGAAGATGTTAAATTTAATTTATCATTTTGCAAATTAAATCTCTTAACCTGGGTACCAAATTCATTTACAACAAAATTTGTAAATAACACTGCCCCTTTAAGCTCCTTAATAGATTGGATACCTAAAAAATCTGCAATTGCATCTAACAAACCTATCTTAGATAAATGTGCATCCTTTACAGAAATTGCGCCCTCTAAAAAACTAGTTTTTTCGCTCTTAAAATAAAGCCAACCATTTAAATTGCCAGATATATCAGAAGTTACTGGATAAAGTGCTTTAAGATCTTGAACAGATAAATTTATAAATTTTGCAAAAAAATATTGCTTAGCTTTATTGTTGACTAAATGCAACCTACCGCTAGCCTCTATTTGACCATTATAACCTTGGCAAGAAAGGCGTAAGTTAATCAAGCCATCCTGACTTGGCAGTAATTTTGCGTTCAAATTATTAATTTGCAAATCTTGTTTGTTTTTAAGTTCATTATTAAACATTTCTTTATTTGTTAGGGATACATCTTGCGAGAAAACATTAAGGCTGTAATTAGATGAAGCTACCTTAGCATCTTCTTCCAAAGAAAATTTTAAATTTCTTAGGCTTAGGTTAACAACTCTGCTGATTTTATAGTGAGGCGTATCTTTTGTAAAAATTATTGTCACGTTGCCATCTCCTACCAATGAATCTGCCTCAAGCATAGAGTTAATTTTAGCCATAAAATTAATGCTTTCCTTGGATAAGAAGTCAACCTCTCTTACTTTAGAAGACTCAATATTAAACTCAAATTTAGGATGAGTAAAGTTTGTAATTCTACCTTTTATATACAAGGGTATGCGATAATTTACAAGAGCGGTTAATTCTTTGATTATAATTTCATTATTTTTAAAATTAATGTTACAGAAAACATTGCTTAACTTTAGCATATGTGTAAATAAATATAATTCGCTTTTTGACAACATAAGCTCAGTCTGGAAGTGAGGGTCTTTAAATTGGCCTTTTATATTCGCAACAATATTTAATAAACCATTTATTACAATCTTCGATTTAAAAGCAACCAATTCCTTTAAATTCAAGGGCAGGGTAATAAATTTTATATCCATGTAAGGGTCGGTTTTAAAATTGTATATAATTCCAGCTCCGCTAATTTTTATATTTTCAACTCTGGCAACAATGCTATTTATAAGTACATCTTCCAACATAAAAGCCAGTTGAAGATGCAAGGTATTCTTTTTTGAAAACTTTAAGAAAAGAAGATTCTCTAAAAATGGATTACTAAAATCGCATCTGCTAAAATCAAGTTCGGTATCGCAACTCAAGTTCTCTAAACGAAAGCTTATATTAGAATTAAGTAAAATAAAGCCTTTATTAATTGATTTATTGCCAAGGAAAATCTTCAGGTTCCTTAGATAAATATGCGGCATTTTTAATTTATCCTTGCTGAACTTTGCTAAATTCTCCAATCTCGAGATTAAGTAATCCTTGAAGTAAAAAAACTCAGTTGAGGTTATGCCATCAATGGCTAAAATTTTATTTAAAACAAACCCCTTGGTTAACAATTGGGGTAAGGAAATATAGATGCGCAGTTCCTTAAGAAAAAGTAATTCTTTTCCATCTTTAAATATCATTAAATCATTAAATTTTAGGCCATTTAACAAGCTAAAACTAATCTTGCCAAATTCGAATTCAAGGTTAAAGGATTTTTGCAGTACCCGTTTGATTTGGGAGTGATTTTTATTGAGGGTTGAGGATATAGTTAAATTAAAACTAAAGGCGAGAATTAAAATAACTAAAAAAAGAAGTATTCCTATTCTAAGGAATAATTTCCGCGAATAGTTCTCCATTTAAAAAGACTTTGATTTTATCAACATAGTAATGAATTTCATAATTATTACTAAAAACAGACTTATATTTTAATACCTTAAATTCCGAGAACAAAAGGATAAAGGTATTGTCAAAGATATCTTTTTTATAGGAATTCTTTAGCTCAACATCATTTTTAATTTGGGCAATTTGATATAGATAGATTTTAGCCAAAAGAGTACTCTCCGAAGAAGGATAACTCTTGAGGTAATCTTTAAAATCTCTGCTAGCATCGCTAAAATCATTATGTTTAAAATAGTATTCCGCAATTCCAAATTTAGCCTTTTGCGCATCGCGCGCTTTTGTGTTTGTAAAAAGTGACCTGCGTAATTTCATAAAAATTAGCTCTTCATCAGGATTACTCGTAAAGTTAAACCTGACTTTGAAATCCGAATCTTGGCATAACGCAATGGTTGGTGATAAATAAAGTAAGAATATACTAAAAAAAATTGTTAAATATTTAATCTTCATCCTCGCCATCTTCTAATAACATTTAAAAAATTTACAAAAATAGTATAACATATTCTTCTTTAAGACACAAATATAAGATTAGTATTTTTTCGCTTGCGCCGCAAAAGTCTTTGCGGCATCAATAAAAAATTAAACGCTAGTTAGCAATTTTTTCTTGACAAAAATTAAATTTAAGATTATACTTTCTATCAAGTTAGGTTAAGTAACAAAAGGAAGATATTGGAATCGATTAACCGCAAGGTAAGAAGAGAGATATTTCCTTGCGGTTTTTTGTTAAGCTTAACCTTAAGAAATTGAAGGAGGTGTAAGGGTAAATGCCTAAAGGTAAAGTTAAGTGGTTCAGTAACCACAAGGGCTACGGATTCATTACTACTGAAACCGGCGAAGACGTTTTTGTGCATCATAGCGCAATTCAAGGCGAAGGATACAAAACTCTAAGCGAAGGTGATCAGGTAGAGTTTGAAATCGGTCAAAGTCCTAAAGGTAACCAAGCCTTAAACGTCGTTAAATTATAAAACGATAAAAAACAAGGGGGCCATCCGCCAAAGGCGGATGGCCCCCTTTACATTTTCTCTAAATTTACATCATCGGTAAATTGCTGAATTTCATCAGATACTCATCGATAAAATAAGCGGCTTTTCTTGCTTCAGAAATTGCCCACACAATTAAAGACTGTCCTCTTCTTGCATCCCCAGCAGAAAATACATTCCTTATAGAAGTCATATAATTTTCATCTGTTTTAACATTGCCTCGCGAATCTAACTCTAAACCAAGATTTTCAACAAGGCCTTTCTTCTCTGGTCCCATAAAACCCAAAGCCAGGATAACTAAATCTGCCGCAATTTCAAATTCACTTTTCCCTACCTCTATCATTATTGGACAACTATTTCTATTGCCCCTCTTAAACTCTACTCTCATACAAGATAAACCTTTAACCCAACCATTCTTGCCAATAAACTTTTTAGTTAATACAGACCATTCGCGCTTACCGCCTTCTTCATGGCTAGTTGAGGTCTTTAAAATCATGGGATATTTTGGCCAGGGAAAATCTTGTGTACGGCAAGCTGGCGGCTGAGGCAAAAGTTCAATTTGCACAACACACTTTGCTCCTTGTCTATTGGCAACACCCACGCAATCACTACCTGTATCCCCACCGCCAATAACAATCACCTTTTTATCCTTTGCGTCTATAATTTTATCTTGTGGTAACTTTTGTCCAGCAATTCTTTTGTTTAATTGGACTAAATAGTCCAGAGCAAAATGAATGCCTTTTAGGTCTCTGCCTTCAATATTTAAATCGCGAGGCAGGCGTGCGCCAACTGCCAAACATACAGCATCGAATTCTTTTCTAAGTTTTGAGGTTTCATAATCCAAACCAACATTAATTGCAGTGACAAACTCTATGCCCTCTCTTTTCAAAATTGTAAGCCGCCTATCCACTATCCATTTTTCCAACTTAAAATCAGGAATGCCATAACGCAATATCCCTCCTATTTTTGCATCCTTCTCAAAAACTACTACTTGGTGGCCGGCCTTATTAAGTTGGGCTGCGCAAGACAAACCTGCAGGCCCCGAACCTATAATTGCAACCTTCTTGTCAGTTCGTTTTTTTGGCACAATGGGTTTAATTAAACCAGCCTTAAATGCATATTCAATAATATCCAACTCATTTTCTCTGATAGTTACTGGGTCGTCATTTATACCTAAAATACAGGAAAATTCACAGGGTGCTGGACAAACCCTACCCGTTATTTCAGGCAGATTGTTAGTGGCATCTAAGAGCTTAAAAGCTTGTTCCCATTGTCCTTGAAACATAAAATCATTCCATTCTGGGATATAATTTCCTATGGGACAACCCCAATGGCAAAATGGCGTGCCACAATCCATACAACGGGATGCCTGCCCTTTAGATTGTTCATCGCTTCGCAGAATTGCAACTTCTTTAAAATCATTAATGCGCTGGCAAACTGGCCTGTATTGAGCAATTTCTCTTTTAATTTTTAAGAAACCCTTGGTATCACCCATCAGACACCTCTGACAATTCTAACTTTTCTTCCATTACCTTTGCCTCTAAAATCCGCTTATATTCTAATGGCATAACCTTAATAAAATTTTTAATTTGGTTTTGTAAATCATCCATAATTTTCTTAGCCAAAATACTATTTGTATAGCGAAAGTGGTTAAGCAGTAAATTATGTACTGTCTTTAAATCTTCTAAGGACAACTCTTCTAATTGCGCCATTACCGTATTGCACTTCGATTGAAAACTCTTATCTTTATCATAAACATAAGCAATTCCGCCAGACATACCTGCAGCAAAATTCCTTCCAGTTTTACCTAAAACAACCACCCTTCCGCCTGTCATATATTCACAAGCGTGGTCGCCCACTCCTTCTACCACAGCAAATAAACCAGAATTTCTTATGCAAAATCTTTCTCCCGCAACTCCACAAATATAAGCCTCGCCACTTATTGCTCCATAAAATGCGGTGTTACCAATAATGATATTTTCCTGGGGCTTAAAAACAGAACTTTTATCAGGATAAATAATAATCTTGCCGCCAGAAATACCTTTTCCTACATAATCATTCGCCATACCTTCAAGTTCAAAGGTAACCCCTTTAGCTAAAAATGCACCGAAGCTTTGTCCTGCCACACCCTTGAATTTACAGCGTATTGAATCTTCTGGTAATCCCTCTTCTCCAAACATCCCACAAACCTTGCCACTAAGCATTGCGCCGGTTGTGCGGTTCGTATTCTTAATGGGAAGCTCTATTTTTAAAGGGAGAGCTTTTTCTAAGGCTGGTTTAGCCAGTTCAATAAGCTGCAAATCCAAGATTTTATCAATATTATGATTCTGTGAAATTTGACAATAAGTCCCTATTCCTTTAGAAACTTTTGGCTTATAAAGAATCTTTGAGAAATCTAATCCTTGTGCCTTCCAGGGTAAAATAGCTTTGTCCAATTTTAAAAGCTCGGTTCTGCCAACCATCTCTTCTATTCGCCTTATGCCCAATTCTGACATGATTTCGCGCAGTTCCTCTGCCACAAAGCTAAAATAATTAACCACATATTCTGGCTTACCTTTAAAACGTTTACGTAAAATTTCATCTTGAGTTGCCACACCCACTGAACAATTATTCAATTGGCAGTGACGAAGCATTACACAACCCAAAGTAATTAAAACTGAGGTTGAAAAACCAAATTCTTCTGCACCCAGAAGGCAGGCAATAGCTACATCGCGCCCTGTACGCATTTGACCATCGCTCTGTAAACTAACCCTGCTTCTTAAGTCATTCAAAAGTAATGTTTGATGAGTTTCTGAAATACCCAACTCCCAAGGAAGGCCTGCATGCCTTATAGAGCTTATGGGAGATGCACCGGTTCCGCCATCTCCGCCTGAAATCAAAATCATATCTGCGTGTCCCTTAGCCACACCTGCGGCAATTGTACCTACACCAACCTCTGAAACCAATTTTACGCTGATGCGCGCACAAGGATTAACATTCTTTAAATCAAAAATTAATTGTGCCAGGTCTTCAATTGAATAAATATCATGATGTGGCGGAGGAGAAATTAAAGTTACACCTGGAGTTGTATAGCGAGTGCGTGCAATTATTACACTTACCTTATGGCCGGGTAATTGTCCGCCCTCACCCGGCTTTGCACCCTGGGCAATTTTAATCTGTAGCTCATCAGCATTAATCAGATAATTTGTAGTTACGCCAAACCTACCAGAGGCAACCTGTTTTGTGGCGCTTCTGGTAGAATCTCCATTAGCCAAAGGAATAAAACGAACCGGGTCTTCTCCGCCTTCTCCGCTATTGGATTTTGCTTTTAGCCTATTCATAGCAATAGCAATTGTCTCGTGCGTCTCTTTACTGATAGAGCCAAAACTCATTGCACCAGTTGCAAAGCGCTTCACAATTTCCTCAACTGGCTCAACCTCTTCAATAGGAATTGATTTGGCTTTCTTGAATTTAAGTAAACTGCGAAGTGTTGTTGGATGTGGGGATTGGTCATTAATCAACTGTGCAAATTCTTTATATTTTTTATAGTCAGCATTCCAAATGGCATCCTGAAGACAAGCAATAGTGTCTGGGTTCCAAAGATGGAATTCAGCGTCTCTCTTCCATTGATAAATACCGCCGGTTGCCAAATAAGGAAATTCAATCTTACTTTCTAAAAAAGCCTGATTATGGCGTAAAATTGATTCCTTGGCAATTTCTTTTAAACCCACTCCGCCAATGCGCGATGCAGTTTGAGAGAAACAGCGCTCAATAACATCCTTGGCTAAGCCCAAAGCTTCGAATATCTGAGCAGCCCTGTAACTGCGCAATGTAGATATTCCCATTTTCGCAAGAATCTTAAGTATTCCTTTGTTTAGTGCTTTTATGTAATTAGATAAAGCGGTGTGTAAATCCAAATTTAATTGTCCTTCTTTTATAAGATAGTTAATTGAATCATAAGCAAGATAGGGATTAATACAATCAGCTCCGTATCCAAATAATAGTGCAAAATGATGCACTTCTCTGGGTTCTGCACTTTCTACAATTATTCCAATTTGTGTACGCATTGACTTTTTAACTAAATAATGGTGAACAGTAGCGATAGCTAAAAGAGAAGGTAAGGGTGTAGAATTTTGGTTAACACCTTTGTCGCTTAGGATAATGAAGGTATAGCCATTTCTAATTGCTAAAACAGTTTGCTTACAAATCCTTTCTAATGTTTTAGTAAAGCCATTTTTTTGATCAACATCAAAAAGAATGGAAATTGTTTTTGTTTTAAAGCCATTCTGTTTGATATTGCGAATCTTTTCTAACTCTTCATTAAGTAGAATTGGCTGTTTAATCCTTAATTTGTGTGCATGCTTTGGTGTAGTCTCTAAAATATTTCTTTCCGGACCAATATAACTTTCTAAACTCATTACTAATTCTTCTCTTATGGAATCTATTGCCGGATTGGTCACCTGAGCAAATAGTTGTTTAAAATAATTATAGAGTAGCTGGGGTTTTTCAGAAAGAACTGCATGAGGAGTATCGTTTCCCATTGAACCAATTGGTTCCTGACTGTTTTCTACCATGGGTTTAATAATAAATTTTAAATCTTCGCGTGTGTATCCAAAAGCCTTTAGTTGGGTTAAGGTATTTACTTTAAAATCTTTGTCTTTGACTTTGTTGGGTATTTTATCTAACTCAACCATATTTTCTTTAAGCCACAAACCATAGGGTTTGCTACTTGCCATTTTTTCTTTTATTTGGGCATCGTCAATAATACAACCAAGCTCAGTATCAATAAAAAATATTTTACCCGGTTCAAGCCTGCCGCTAGAAACTATATCTTCAGGCGCTATATCCAAAACTCCCGCCTCTGAAGCCATTACTACAGAATTGTTTTTTGTCACAATATAACGTGCAGGGCGCAAGCCATTTCTATCTAAAACTGCCCCTACCCTTGTTCCATCAGTAAAGGCAATTGCCGCAGGTCCATCCCAGGGTTCCATTAAACAAGCATGGAATTTATAGAAAGCTTTTAATTTCTCATCCATTAGTTTATTTTGCTCCCAGGCCAAAGGAATAAGCATCATCATTGCATGCGGCAGGGATCTTCCTGACAAAACCAGAAGTTCAAAAACATTATCAATAGCTGCGGAATCGCTTCCTCCGGGAACAATAATTGGCAATATCTTTTTTATATCCTTGCCAAAAAAATCGCTTTTTAAAAAACCTTCCCTAGCCCTCATCCAGTTGATATTGCCTCTTAATGTATTTATCTCGCCATTGTGGGCAAGGTATCTAAATGGCTGTGCCAAGTCCCACGTAGGAAAGGTATTGGTGCTATAACGTGAATGCACTAAACAAATTGCACTTTTCATATCTTTATCTTTTAAATCAATGAAGAAATTTTCCAGTTGACTGGGCATAAGCAGGCCTTTGTAGGAAAAGGTAAAACTGGATATGTTAGTGATATAAAAAAATGATTTCTGTTTAAGATTAGCAACTCGAATTGTAGTTTCAACTTGTTTTCTGACAACATAAAGTTTGCGTTCAAAATCTAATTGATTTTCCCTAATCTTGCGTAACTTAGAAGGTTGCGCAACAAAAATCTGCTCAATTACTGGTTGAGATTCTTTGGCAGTCTTACCAATATCGGAATTATCCACAGGAACCTGGCGCCAGCCTAAAAGAACCAGCCCTTCTTTTTCAACTATTTTTAAAAAAACATTTTTGCAGAATTGTCGTTCTTTATCGTCTCTAGGCAAAAAAATCAGGCCAGTTGCATATTCACCAAGATTAGGCAAATTAATTTTCTTTCCTTGGCAAATCTTAAGAAAGAATTCATGCGGAATCTGAATCAATATGCCTGCACCATCTCCGGTTTTTGGGTCTGCGCCAGTTGCACCTCGATGCGATAAACGCCTTAAAACCTCAAGCCCCTGGCTAATGATAGCATTTGTTTTTTCTGCTTTAACATTGCAAACAAAACCCACTCCACAGCTATCATGCTCATAGCTGGGGTCATAAAGCCCTTGTTTTTTAGGTAAATAACTATTCTGCATGGTTTTTCTATTTAATTCACAATTTCTTCTTTCTGAATCAAAATCCCTAATCTCTTTATTTTTGTGCGCAGCGTATTGCGATTAATACCTAAAATTTTAGCTGCTTTAAGTTGGTTAAAAAAAGTTCTTCTCAAAGCCGCTTCGATAAGAGATTTTTCCAGCGAGGAGACCATTTCATGATAGATTTTGCCTTCCTTGCCCTTCAGAAATAACAAATCGATCTCTTCAATTGATTTTACCAGTTCTTTATTGTCCATAATTTCATACTTTATTGCCTAATTTACAGGCAGTAAAATCTAAAAAATTTTATTATTTTTGTTTTATCAAACTCAAGAAATTCTTGTAAAGAGTTTTTGATTGCTCTTCCAAAATACGCCTTTTTTTGAAAAAATCAAAAAGATAATCTATGCGATAAGGGCGCCTGTTATATCTAACTGTCCAGCTGTCTATGAGGAATTTATCAATCTCCATATGAAACTGCAAACCATAGGAATTCTTACCAAATCTAAATGCTTGATGCAAACAAACATTTGATTTCGCTAATAAAACACCGCCATTGGGTAGCTCAAACATATCTTCATGCCATTGAAAAACATCGATTTGCGGCTTAAGACCAGTGAATAAATTATCTTTGAGCGCCTGTTTAGTTAAGCTTACTTCTGACCAGCCAATTTCTTTGACTGGTGATTTCTTTACCCTTGCTCCCAAGGTTTTAGCTAAAAGCTGAGCTCCTAAACAAATTCCTAAAACAGGAATTTCCTTATCCAGTGCTTTTTTTAGAAAATCTCCCTCGATTTTAAGAAAAGGATATTTATCTACTTCGTATACATTCATTGGACCGCCTAGGGTAATTATTGCTTTTATACCGCGTAAACTTTTAGGCAACTTTATTCCATTAGCAATATTTATAACCTGATGTTTAATATGCCTATTTTTTAAAAATTCACCTAAGGTTCCAGGACCTTCAATATCAATGTGTTTGATAATCAATATCATTATCTGTGTAATCTAATTTTAAAATCTGCGTAATCCGTATTTCTAAATATCAAAATAAAGATAAAACTCGTACGGATGCGGCCGAAGACGCACAGAATCTATCTCTTTTTCCTTCTTATACTCAAGCCAGACTTCAATCACATCCGGGCTAAAAACTCCACCCTTCAAAAGAAAACCCTTATCCTTGTCTAAAGCGCCGAGCGCTTCCTCTAAAGAGCCAGGAACTGTGGGAACACTGTCTGCCTCTTCAGGGCTTAATTCATAAGTATTCTTATCCAAAGGACTACCCGGGTCAATCTTATTTTGTATCCCATCAATTCCTGCCATAAGCATAGCTGCAAAGGCTAAATAAGGATTGCAGGAACTATCCGGAGGCCTAAACTCAATGCGTTTAGTTTTGGGATTTTGTGTATAAACTGGAATGCGCACAGCTGCAGAACGGTTGCGCTGCGAATAGGCTAAATTAACTGGTGCTTCATAGCCTGGGACTAATCTCTTGTAAGAATTTGTTGTAGGAGCGCAAAAAGCCATAAGTGCTGGGGCATGCTTTAATAAACCGCCGATATAATATTTAGCAGTTTGGGAAATAAGCGCGTAACCCTTGGGGTCAAAAAAGATATTCTTACCTTCCTTCCAAAGCGATTGATGTGTATGCATTCCGCTTCCATTATCGCCAAATAAGGGCTTAGGCATAAAGGTTGCCACCATATTATTTTTCTTGGCAATATTTTTGACAATGTATTTATACATTAAACAATTATCTGCCATTTTAACCAATGTATTGAATCTCATATCTATTTCACACTGGCCGGCAGTGGCTACTTCGTGATGATGCACCTCAATGCCAATCCCTGCTTTTATCATTGCTAAAATAATTTTACTTCTTAAATCCTGCAGAGAATCATGAGGAGGAACTGGAAAATAACCTTCTTTGTAACGCGGCTTATAACCTAAATTTGGCTTTTCATCACGGCCTGAATTCCATTCACCTTCTATGGAATCAATAAAATAATAACCGGCATTTTCTGTCTGGTCAAAGCGGATGTCATTAAAAATAAAAAATTCCATTTCTGGGCCCCAATAACTTATATCTGCAATGCCAGTAGTTCTTAAATATTCTGCTGCCTTTTTTGCCACATATCTGGGGTCTCGGGTATAGGGTTTTTTAGTTATGGGGTCATAAATATCACAGATAATACTTAAAGTTGGCACTTCGCAAGCAGGGTCAACTACAGCTGTTGTGGGGTCTAATTGTAAAATCATATCTGATTCTTGAATTTTTTGGAAACCCCTAATAGAAGAACCATCAAAGCCAATTCCTTCAATCCATATACTTTTTACTGGGTCATCAATCTCATATAATTCTGTTACGGGAATAGAAAAATGCTGCCATAAACCAGGCAAGTCATTGAATTTTAAATCTACGATTTGAATATTATCTTGCTTTATGATTTTTGAAATGGCCTGGATTTCCTTTTCTGCAATCTTTCCATGCCAACGCAATTGCAAATTACTCTGAGGTTTGTTTGTTTTCTTTAGGGGCTTTACCATTTTTTCTCCTTTCAAATGAGCAGACGACTTATGGAGCTTTAGCGACATAAGTCGTAGGCGAATCCGTCTGCGAATTGAACCCAGCACTAATTTTACTAAATGCTTCTGAATGAAAATTTTGAGTTTTTAAAATGTTACCGTTTTATTCCGAAACCAGCGCTGTCAGTAAAATTAGTGCTGGGTTATTTTCGCACTTATAATTTATGTTCGCTATCGCTGCATAAATTATGTGCTCAAAAAAAATAGGCGTCCACTTCGGCTAAAATGTTTAGCCATCTTGAACGCCTATGTTCGTTTATTTGCCTAATTTAGCACTACAATGTGCTTAAAATTTATGCATCCAATTATATGAAGTAAAAAATTGAATGTTTTGGTAACCCCTTATCCCTTTAAAATCTTTTCTGCTTCAGCGCGATATGCCTCCATTACATAAGGGATACCAGTAACATCAGCACAATCTTTAGTCAAAGACATTAGGTCTGTTCGTGAAATTGTATCAATTCTAAAGTTTCTGCTTCCAGCCATAAGCTGTTGCAAACCCACCCTTATCCTTTGGCAAAATGTATAAACACCAATTGCGCCTAAAGGAATATACTCAATATCCTTGCCGAATTTTTCCGCCAGCTCTTCATAAGTAACAAATATCTCTTCAGGCTTTATACCAAATTCTGAAACTGTCTTGGGCAACTCGCTATTCTTTATCCATTCTCCAATATTTTTACCTACAAAACCAGGTAACATTAAAGCCCTGCCCATACATATTGCTTTTACATAAGGGCTACCTAAGGCCAATGCCTTAAACACATGATCTTCTAATGAAAACCCGCCGGCAAAGGCAATGTCTGGAACGCGCATTTTTTTCTTGGCTAATTTTTCACAAAATTCAAAAGCCAACGAATGTAGATAAATTGAAGGGATTCCCCACTCCTGCATCATTCTCCAAGGGCTCATTCCAGTTCCACCGGGCGCACCATCAATTGTTAACAAATCAATTTTTGCCATAGAAGAATACTTTATTGCCATAGCCAATTCTCTCATAGAATAGGCACCGGTCTTTAAGGTTATTCTTTTAAAACCTAAATTTCTTAAGCGCTTTATCTCCTTCATAAAACCATCTTCAGAGACAAAACCAAGGCGTGAATGCCTTTCAAATTCCTTTATTGCTCCTGCCTTAAATGCCTCTTGGGCAGCGTGTTCGCTAGGGTCTGGAGTTACAATGTATCCGCGCTTCTTTAATTCCAAGGCGCGCTCTAAGGTCTTAACCTTAATCTCTCCGCCGATACATTTTGCTCCCTGACCCCATTTTAATTCAATTGTATCAAGCTTGTGCTTTTTAATCACATATTCTGCCACACCCAAACGAGTATCTTCCACATTCATTTGCACCAGAATCTCGCCATAGCCATCATAGAATCTTTTGTATATCTCAATTCTTCTATCCATATCAGGCGATTTAGTGATTTTGTGGTTTTTATCTAATTCTAATTCTGGATCAATACCGCAGACATTCTCTCCGCAGACAATTGTAATCCCGGAAATTGCCGCACCCACTGCCAAATGTTCCCAGTTTTTGCGAGCAATCTCAGTTGAACCTAAAGCACCTGTAAAAATAGGCAGGCCCATCTTTACTTTTTTATCCCAGCCGTATTCGGTTTCAGTATCCACATCAGGAAATTTGGTGGTATCTGGATTGCCTTGAACTCCGTTAGGAAGCCCTTTTGCTCCCAAGGCGTATCCTTGGATATTCAAATGCGAATAATCAACAGGGTAATCTTTATCTGCTCCTGCAGTAACCTCGCCAAAAGGTCCTGGATAAATCACCTCTCTGCCCCTAAAAGCAGATTTAAAAATCTCACAGTTTCCCTTGCAACCGTCAATACATCGAGAACAAAGGCCAGAGCTAGGCACAACATCCTTTGACCTATTGAAGGTGCGGGAAGCGTCATTGCCTCTACAACCTCCTAAATTCATGGGTTCCTCCTTTAATGAGCCACTATAGTTAATTTGTGCTGTTTCAAAATTTGTGGCGCAATTTTGATAGGCAGTTCTTGTTTATTATTTAACCAATTGATGCATAACATTTAGGCAATAGTAATTAAAATAAAAGGCGTCCGCCAAGTTTCTGGCGGACGCCTTTGTCCCTTTAAGTTTGTTTAATATAACAGCAGTTTAAAAATATGTCAAGCGAAAAAATACAAACTTGTGCTTATTTTTTCGCTTGTGTCGAGAATACTTTCTCGACCAAGGAAAATTGTCAACTGACGTTTACCCCGTTAGAAATATCGTTATGGCTATTCTGGGAAAGCAAAATTTCTAACGGGGTTTAATTTTCTCTTGCGCCGAAAAAACTTTTTCGGCGCAAGAAATCCTCTTTAAAGAATCGGCAAGTATTTATTAACCTCGTATTCAGTTACCTGGGCTTTATATTCATCCCATTCCATTTTTTTATTGCGGATGAAATATTCAAATACCTTTTCACCCAGTGTATTTTTTACCAGTTGTGACTTTTCAGTAGTCTTAACTGCCTCTAATAGATCCTCAGGAAGGGATTTTATTCCTACTCTTTGCCTTTGCTCTTCACTCATGTGGTAAATATTGTCGTTAGCTGGTTCTGGAAGAGAATATGCTTTTTCAACTCCTTCTAAACCCGCAGACAACATCACTGAAAAAGCCAAATAAGGATTACAGGCAGGGTCTGGAGCGCGATATTCAATGCGAGTTGCCTTTTCTTTTCCTGGCTTATACATAGGAACGCGAATTAAGGCTGAACGATTCATTTGTGCCCAACAAATATAAATTGGCGCCTCGTATCCAGGTACCAAACGTTTGTAAGAATTAACCCACTGACTGGTAACTGCGGTAATGTCTGGTGCGTGCTTTAAAAGACCGGCAATAAATGACTTTCCAATTTTAGAAAGATGAAATTTATCCTTTGTTTCAAAAAAAGCATTTCTTTCTCCCTTGAATAGAGACTGATGCACATGCATACCAGAGCCATTTATGCCGAATATCGGTTTGGGCATAAATGTGGCATAGACTCCCTGTTGGCGGGCAATCTCTTTAACAATTAAACGATAGGTCATCACATTATCTGCCATAGTTAGGGCATCGGTATAATTTAAGTCAATTTCATGCTGTGAGCTTGCCACCTCGTGATGACTGTATTCAACCTTTATACCTACTGCCTCCAAGGCAAAAATAGTCTCTCGCCTTAAATCCTGCGCCACATCCAAGGGCGTTAAATCAAAATAACCACCGTGGTCAAGAACCTCTGGTTTTTGTGCATTAGTAAAATAAAAATATTCTAATTCTGGGCCAACATTGTAAGTAAAACCTAATTTTTTAGCACGTTCTAAATTTCTCTTTAAAACAAAACGCGGATCTCCCTCAAATGGTTTACCGCTTGGTTCATAAATATCGCAAAACATCCTTGCCACTGCATCCTCTTTTGGCCGCCAAGGAAGTATCTGAAAAGTTGTAGGATCTGGGCGGGCAATCATATCTGATTCTTCAATACGGGCAAAGCCCTCAATTGAAGAACCATCAAAACCCATTCCCTCTTCTAAAGCGCCCTCCAACTCCTCCACAGTTATGGCAAACCCCTTTAAAAATCCTAAAACATCCGTAAACCAAAGGCGAATAAATTTCACGTTCTTGTCCTTTACCTGTTTTAAAACATACTCTTTGTCTTTTTTTATCATTTCTACCTCCGCATTGGATTTTAAAGTTTTCTTATTTTACTAATTTGCTTGTTAAAATGCAAGACAAAATTTGCATAGTTTTTGGATATCTTCTGCTTAAATTTTAAGCAATTATAATTTAGGCAGGCCCTTTGGCAGGATTATAAAAAACTTGCTTCCTTTTCCCTCTCCTTCTGATTCCACCCAAATCTTTCCCTTGTGGCGTTCCACCACTTGTTTAGCAATGGATAAACCCAAACCAGTTCCTTCTCTTTCGGTTTGTCGAGCATTTTTAGCGCGATAAAATTCCTCAAAAATTCTACCAATCTCATTTTCTGGTATGCCAATTCCTGTGTCAGAAATCTTAATTAACACAGAATGGCCTTTGTCTTTCAAATCAATACTAACCTCCCCATTTTTAGGTGTATATTTTACAGAGTTTGCTAAAAGATTGGCAATAGTTTCTTCGATATAAATTTGTGCACCTTTTATTGTGTCAATGGTTGATGCGATATTACAACTTAAGCTTATCCCTTTATCATTTGCCTTTGTCTCTACAAAATTTATAGCATTCTCTATTGTTTTTCTTAAAGAAAAATCAACCATCTCTATTTGTCTGCTTAGTTTTATGCGGGTAATCTCCAATAATGCCTTAACAAAAAATAAGAGTTTTTCAGTTCTCTCTTTTGCCCTTTGAATTAAATCATTTTGCCGAGGATTAAGTTCTCCGGTTAACCCTTGAGCCACTGGCTCTAAACAGGTTTCGATAGTAGATAAATGCTCTTTGATATCGTGGCTAACCCGTAAAACATATTCACTTTTAATGCGGTCCTTTTCCTCGAGTAATAAATTTGCCTCTCTTAAGCTTTTTTCTTTCTGTCTTAACCTAACTGAAATAGAAGTCGCCATATAAACAGCCAGATACAGAGTGCTAATAAATACAAAAGAAACTCCTAAAATGTATATCAAATTTTGATGTAAGTCATAAACCACAAAACCCTTTAGACGGTAATGGTCTAAGAAATTAAAATATTCAAGGCTAACTACAAGTATAAAAAGGCCTGTGGCAAAGCTTGCCTGTAAAAAACTTGCTCGTCGGGAAAGCAGGATACTGGCGATAATCATATGAAAGATAAAATAAAAAATAAAGGGATTTTCAATTCCTCCGGAGAAATGGATTAGGCTAGCTAAACTTAATAAGTCAAGAGAGATTTGTAAATTTGCCAAACGATTGGTAATTGTAGCCAAAGAGGCAAGATTTTTTTTCTTTATATAATTTAAATATTTATGGATTGCAAAGTTATAGAGCAGCAAAAATAAGGCAACACTATATAAAGGAAAAATGGCAAGATTAATTTTAAGAACTTGAGCTACAAAGAAAATCGTGAAGCAAACACCAATTACAGCAATCCATCTTAGTCTAATCAGCCAGTCAAGCCTCTCCATAAGCCCTTCAGAAAAGTTTTCGTTTAGCATTACCTAAGAATAACTCCTGTTATTCCTGCCAAAATAATAATAATTGCGGGATTAATTTTTGTATAAAAGAAAATAATAAATGATGCAACAATTATCAAAAGGCTTTTTATTTGGATTAAATTTGAGAGATTAATAGTCTGAAAAGCAACAGCAATAATCATTGCAAAAATTGATAACCTAATTGCATCAAAAGCAGATTTAAAAATGTGGTTATCTTTATATTTCAAATAAATAATTGAGGCAAAAACTATAAACAAGACTGGCGCTAAAATATTTCCCAGATTAGCAAGTATTGCACCGGCTAAGCCGCCTATCTTGTATCCTGTGTAGGTGGCAAACTTAATAGAAATTGCGCCAGGAAATACCTTAACAATTCCTAAAACATCTAAAAATTCTTCTTTGGTTAACCATTGATATCTTTGAACTACCTCTTTTTCAATAAGTGGTAAAAAACTATAGGCACCACCAATTGCAAATAAACCTACTCTTAAAAATACAAAAAATAAGTTAATCAAAATCATCTTAGTGCTCCCTTTCTGCTATCATATCCAATCCATGCGCTAAACCATCTAATATTACCTCTAATGATTCCTTAGCCCCTTTAGTGCTTCCCGGTAAATTAATAATTAAAGTCTTGCCCCTAATTCCCGAGACTGAGCGAGAGAGCATTGCTCTCTTGGTAAATTTAAAACATTCCATACGCATTGCCTCGGGAATTCCCGGAACCTCTTTTTCTAAAACAAGCTTGGTTGCTTCAGGAGTTACATCCCGGCTAGTAAAACCAGTGCCGCCGTTAGTTAAAACTAAATCTAGCTTAAGATTGTCGCAATAAAAAATAAGTTTTTCCTTAATTATTTCAAGCTCGTCGGGAATAATCTCATATTGAAGAACCTGCGCAGGAAGGCTTTTAATAAGTTCTTGGCAAATCTTTCCAGTTTGGTCTTGCCTTTGGCCTTTTGAGCATTTATCACTAATGGTTAAAACTGCAACTTTGTAGATTTCATTTTCGGGTTTGTGCATCTATTCTATTACACCTATTTCATCATTGGGTTTAATAACTCCAGCCTTTAAAACCCGGGTAAATACACCCTCGCGTGGCATAACACAATCACCAGCTTGGTAATAAATGTTGCATCTTGTATGGCATTCCTTTCCAATCTGAGTAAGTTCTAAAATGGCTACCTTGCCTAACTTTATTTTTGAACCTATGTTTAATTTTAACAAATCTATTCCTTGCGTAGTTATATTTTCTGCAAAATCTCCTGGCTTAACCTTTAAACCCTTTTGCCTCATCTTCTCAATTGATTCCATAGCCAAAAGACTTACTTGTCTATGCTTATCTCCTGCATGAGCATCTCCCAAAATTCCAAAATCTTTTTTTAATCTTGCAGAAGCAACATTGATTTTTTTTGTTCCCTTATTTTCTGATATAGATACAGCAAAAATTATGCCTCTCTGGTTACTTCCTTTCATACATTCCACCTTTTCCACCGGTTTTTTTTAAAAGTTTTATCTGAGATACAACTATATCCCTATCTAATGCCTTACACATATCATAGATAGTTAAAGCGCTAACAGCTGTGGCTGTAAAAGCCTCCATCTCCACCCCTGTTTTTGCCTTGCCTCTCACAATTGTGGTTATTTTTATCTTGTCTTTCTGGAGAGAAAAATTTATCTGCACATATTCTATAGGAATAGGATGGCACAGGGGAATAAGAAAAGGGGTTTTCTTTGCCGCAAGAATACCGGCTAACTTTGCCGCCTCTAAAACATCTCCTTTGGGAACAGTTTTTTTCTTTATGGCAATTATAATTTCTGGCTTAAGAGAAATAACGCCCTGAACAATTGCCTCTCTTTGAGTAATTTCCTTTTTACCAATATCTATCATTTTAATTTTATATTGCTTTATCATCCCCCTATCTGACACATAGAAAATTCTTGAGATTTAAGAATGGTTTCTTTATCTAGGAAATGTTGCTTAGGTTTTATTTCCACAGCTAACTTTATAAGTCTGATAATTTCTTCTTGGCTTAAACCTCTTCTCAATGGCTCTCTCAAGTTTACTTTCAAATCTGAATGCAAACACAACCTTAATAATCCATCTGAGGTAAGCCTTAACCTATTGCAAGTATCGCAGAATTTATGGCTCATTGGGCTAATAATTCCAAAAGTACCCAAAGCATTCTTAAATTTGTAAACCTTGGCTGGCCCATTTCCATAAACAGAAGTCTCTTCTACTTCTTGAAATCTTCTGGCTATGTCCATAACCATTTGGCTTGAAAAAAGCTTCTCTGATTTATAAAATGAATTTACCGGCATAAACTCTAAGAAGCGCAGATTAATTGGATTTTCATTTGTAAGTCTTAGGAATTGAGAAATCTCGCATTCATCTATATCCTCTAAAAGTAAAATATTTATCTTTATGGGAGAAAATCCGACCTTAAAAGATCCTCTTATACCCTCTAACACATCTTCTAATCTTCCTTGACGCGTTATTATTTTATATCTATCTTGCCTTAAACTATCCAAACTGATATTTAATCTCATAAGCCCTGCTTGTTTCAATTCTTTAGCATATCTTTTCAAAAGAATACCATTTGTAGTCATTGAAATATCCTTTATTCTTTTAATCTTGCTTAAAGAATTAATGAGATTAACCAAATCTTTTCTTACCAATGGCTCACCACCGGTTAAACGGATTTTGTCAATTCCTAATTCAGCCATTACAGCAACTATCTCGATAATCTCTTCAAAAGAAAGCAATTCTTTATGCGGTTTATGAATTATGCCGCATTCGGGCATACAGTAGATGCATCTTAAATTACATCTATCGGTAACCGATATTCTTAGATAATCAATCCTGCGGTTATATCTATCTATTAACACAGGTTAAGTTTTCCTCTTTCATAAATATGGATATTTAAATCTGGTTTGATAAATTTTAAGACAGAGGTGCCTTCAATAATTATACCTTCACAATTGGAAAATTCTGACAAAGCCTGATTTAAACCCTTTCTTAATCCTTCGGGCTTAGCTTTAAGCCAAATAACCTGTTTTGCTCCTGCGGATTTGAGCCTGGAGGTATCTTTTCCTTTTTGGTTTATTATATGCTTATCCTTTATGATGTAAAATGGATTTTTAATTTCAGAGCAAATTCCGCAATTCCTTTCATGCGGACAATTCTTTTTACTTACCGTAACCTTAAGCGCAGACCAGCCAGGTAATTGCTTTAATAATTTCTGCGCAAGAAAAGTTTTGCCAATGCCGCTTCTTGTGCCTGAGACAACAATGGTTCTCATCATGCCTCTATACCTAATTTTCTCATTTGAACATAAGAAAAATTTGGGCCATCCAAACAAATATATTTTCCTTTTATATAACAATGGCCGCATTTACCTATGCCGCATTTCATATACCGCTCTAGCGAAGCGTAGATATTGCGCTCTTTAAACCCCAACTTTAATATATCCTTAATTGCAAACTTAATCATAATCGAAGGCCCGCATAAAAAAACCATAGCTGTCTTAGGATTTAATTTTATTTTGGGTAATAACACGCAGACTACCCCACATGTCCCCGCCCAAGAGGCATCAGGTTCGTCTACCGTAAGATGAACATTGCTGTTAGTTTTATTCTGCCAAGATTTTATTTCATCTTTATAGAATATGTCTTTGGGGCTGCGGCAGCCATAGATAATTTCTATTCTGCCATAATCTTTTCTATTTTTGAAAACATACTGAATAAGTGAACGAAGCGGAGCAATTCCGCATCCCCCGGCAACAAAAAGAATATCTTTATTTTTTATCTTATCTAAAGGGAAGGTATTTCCGTAGGAGGCTCTCACTCCCACAATATCTTTTTCTCTTAGCTTGTGCAAAGCATTGGTAAGCGTTCCTACCCTTCTTATGGAGACTTGAAATCTGTTGTTAGAGTTTGGGCAGGATGCAAAGGTAAATGGCGCCTCACCAAAACCAGCTAAAGACAGCATCAAAAACTGCCCTGGCTTATATCTTATGTTGCCTTTATCTATTAGACGCAGGGTAAAGGTTTTGGTATCTGGCGTATCATCAACAATGGTTTCAATAACAGCCCTTCTGGGTAAATATTCATTTTTCATTATGCGCTTCCTGTTACCTTTTCCATAAATTTTTTTATGCTTATATTACCGGGGCAAGTCTGGATACACCTTGCGCAGCCAACGCAGCTGGACGTTCCATAGCGCTCTACATCCAGGTTAAGTTTATGTTCAAAGAACCTGCGGATATGGTCTTTATGCAGAGACTCTGGCATATTATCTCCTGCCATTCTTGTAAAGCCAGCATAAGGACAACCATCGCAATATCTAAAGCGAATGCCTTTATCTCCATTTAATCTATCTGCAATACTAAAACAACTGCACGTCGGGCATAAGGTTATGCACCCTGAACAAACTACACAGCGCAGACCTATATCATCCCATACTGATTCTTTAACTCTATCTTGTCTCATTATCTTAGCAACTTTTTCATAGTCAATCCTCTTTGCTTTCTTTGTAAAATCACGAAGTATTTCTTTTAACTCTTTAACATATAAAGGTATTGCCTTAGTAAATAATTTATTATTCTTCTTTACTATCTGCCTGCCCTTTTTTGAACCGAGTTCCACAAGATATCCTTTGCTTAATGCAACAAGTTGTAAATCAAAACCCTCTTTTGCCTGAGGCCCTGCATTCATCTCATAACAGAATGATCCTTTAGAACAGCGCTTTGTACAGGCAAGGGCAATAAACATGGAATTGTTTATTTTTTCCTTATAAAATTCATCAACAAAACCATCAAGAAAAAACTTACGCATAAGCATAAGCGCCTTTATATCGCATGGCCGCACACCGTAAAATATTCGTTTCTTTTTATCCTCTATTGTAGAAAAACCACAATCCTCTGCAGATTTTATTTCAAATAGTGGTTCGGTTTGCGGCAACAAAAATGCTCTGGGAGATATCACCGAATTACCATCGTAGCCTAACAATTGTCCATCGCCGTCTTTTGTATCAGCGAAAACAATATCGTCTAAATGCTCTTTCTTAGGCGCGATGAACTCATCGCAGGTTTTCTTTAATTCGCAAATAAGAATTTTTAAGTTTTCTTTAGTAATAAATAATAATTTCACTTTATCTTCTCGATCTTAGCGGCGCAGGCCTTGTATTCTCCTATCTTACACACGGGATCAAATGCGCTATTGGTCAAAACATTCGTGGGCTCATTTGAAAAGTGAAAAGGCATCCATAACACGCCAGGTTTTATCTTGTTTGTTACTTCGGCTAAGACCTCTAATTTTCCCCTCCGAGTCTCTACTCTTACCTTTTCGCGTTTTTTTATCCCCAGCCTTTGAGCATCATCTGAATTTATTTGGATGAAGTTACGCGGATATTCCCTGAATAAATTTGCTACCCTTCTGGTCATAGTACCCGTATTATAATGAAAAAGTATCCTGCCTGTGCTTAAAATAAAAGGGTAATCTTTATCAGGAACTTCAGCCGGTGGTTTATGTTTAACGGGTACGAATTTGCCAAGTCCTCTTATAAATTTACCAAGATGGACAACAGGCGTACCGGGATGGTCTTTCGTAGGCACTGGCCACTGCAGGCCATTTTCTTCTAACCTCTCAAAACTCACACCCGCAAATAAAGGAGTCAAAGAGGCCATCTCATCGCAAACCTTCTTTGGCCCTGACTCCATATCGTATCCCAAGCGTCTTGAAAGTTCGGCAATTATATCTGCGTCTGTCTTGCCGGAAATAGGCTCAATCGCAGGTCTTACTCTTTGGAATCTGCGTTCAGCGCAGGTAAATGTACCTTCCTTTTCAGCAAAAGAAGCACCCGGTAAAACCACATCTGCCTTTTTGGCAGTCTCGCTTAAAAAAATCTCTTGAATCACTAAAAACTCTAAACTATCCAAAGCCCGCTCTATCATATGCGTATCAGGGTCTGTGCGTAATTGGTCTTCGCCTATTATGTAAAAACATTTTAAGGAACCTTCAATTGCTTTAAGCATCATATCTGTCAGAGTAAGCCCTGCGAAAGATGGTAACTTAACGCCCCAGGCAGTTTCGAATTTCTTGCGAGCCGCTTCATCTGTGACTGGTTGATATCCTGAATATACATTAGGCAAAGCACCCATATCGCATGCGCCCTGCACATTATTTTGTCCTCTCATGGGATATAGGCCAGAAAATTCCTTTGCCACATGACCACAAACCATAGCCAAATTAGCCATAGCCATGACATTGTCTGTTCCGACTATATGCTCTGTAATCCCCAAAGAGTACATTATACAACTTCTTAAGCTTGTGGCATAAAGTTTAGCTGCCTCTTTTATAAGAGAGGCCTTGACGCCAGATACGCCTTCTACTGATTCTGGACTATAATCCTTTACCACTTCCCAAAGTTTATCAAATCCCTCTGTCCTGTCTTTTATAAATTCTTTATCGTGTAAATTTTCTTTTACAATATAATTTATCATCGCATTTACGAGGGGTATATCTGTGCCGGGATAGTGCTGGATAAAAATATCAGCATTTTCTGCAGGCAATATCCGTCGGGGATCGCAGACTATAATCTTTGCGCCGTTATCAATAGCTGTTCTAACCCTCCAGCCAACTATAGGATGCGCCTCAGTGGGATTTGAACCAATAATCAAAATACAATCCATAAGGGGAAGTTCATCATATGAATTTGTGCTTGCCCCTGAACCAAAAGATTGGTTTAGGCCAGATACAGTTGCTGAATGACAAGTGCGTGCGCAGTGGTCTATATTGTTAGTTCCTAAAACTGCCCGGGCAAACTTCATCATCAGAAAATTCTCTTCATTTGTACAGCGTGCCGAAGCGCAAACTGCTAATGCGTCTGGGCCGTATTTATCTTTTATCTCTTTAAGTCTTTTAGCAACGTAATCTAAGGCTGTATCCCAGGAGGCCTCTTTAAATTTGCCGTTCTGTTTAATTAGCGGCTTTTTTAAGCGGTCAGGATGCTGCACTGGCTCATGGGCATGCCAACCTTTTACACAAAGATAGCCTTTAGAAACAGAATTGGAGTGCGAGGGAATCACGCCCACTATTTTACCATCGCGCACATCTAAATAAAAACCACAACCTACGCCGCAATATGGGCAAGTAGTTAACACCCTTTTTATCATCGAATGAAAATCCTTTTATTATTTTTTATGCCGGAGATAAACAAACCAATACACCAGACCAACCAATACTCCCCCGCCCACAATATTTCCCAGGGTTACGGGTAACAGGTTATTAACTAAAAGGGTCTGAGCAGTTAATCCAGAAAAATCGATTGTCTTTCCTGTCATTGTTGCTACTGCTTGTAAAACCGAAGCATCATTCTTTAACAGAAGCCCCATGGGAATAAAATACATATTTGCAACACTATGCTCAAATCCCAGCGCAACAAATGCCGTAATGGGAAAAATTATAGCGAGTATCTTATCTGTAGTGCTACGGCCGCTCATACACAACCACACCGCAAGACACACCAAAGCATTACATAAAACTCCCCGGGAAAAAGCCACTAGAAAAGGAAGGCTTACCTTAGCATTTGCTATCAAAAGCGCCTTTGCGCCAACTAAGGCATTATCCATCTCCCACTGACGAGCAAGGTAAATCCACAGGGCTATTGAAATTGCGCCTATGAAATTTCCTATATAAACAATTGTCCAGTTCCTTAATAATTGGTACAAAGTAATTTTCCTGGAAACAAATGCCATTACCAGAAGGTTATTGCCTGTAAATAACTCTGCACCAGCTACAACTACTAATATGAGTCCTAAGCAAAAAGAAAGCCCGCCTATAAGTTGCGTGATTCCAAAACTAAACTTAGAATCATGCACCACAAGCGTAAATAATACTGCGCCAAACGCAATAAATACTCCCGCCAGTATAGACAATGTCAATTTTGTTAGAAGATTCAAGTTTGCTTTGCCAATACCTATTGTTTCAATGCGCGCGGCGATTTCTTTTGGCGAATAGGCATCAAACCTTAATTCTGCAAATACGGGCTCTGCCATCTCTTAATCACCATTCCTTTCTTTTACCATAGCAGGTCGTCCTTGGTATTAATGTTTACCAAAGAAAGGAGACCTTGGTCAAATTCTTCAATTTTTTTTCTCGATATAAAATAACACTTTAACTTTAAAAATATGTCTGAGATTTTGAGCCTGTTTTGCTCTAACATATGTTTTATAATCGGTAGACACCTTTTGTTATAAATTCCAAAAAGGGGATGATACCTTCCGTTAATCTTAGGAAGTATAATGTCGTAGCTTTCTTTATTTTTAATCATATACTTAATTAATGCTTCATTTATAAATGGCATATCACAGGCAACCACGAAATTATAAAGAGAATTAGAAGAAATCAAACCAGAATATATCCCGCCTAAAGGTCCTCGCTCAGGAATGACATCCTTGATTATGCTTACTTTTTTGAATCCTCTATATTTATCTAAACCATTAGTCACAATAATAACTTCCTTAAAAATTTTCTTTAATAAACTTAGCTCTCTTTTTATGATAGGCATACCTTCAATCTTTATAAATGCCTTATCAAAACCCATCCTTCTTGATTTTCCGCCTGCGAGAATTATGGCATTCATTCTTTAACTTTTTGTTTATTGGCTGCTAAAAAGGAAATCCAGATACTGATTTCATAAAGGAGTAGCATGGGAACTGCTAAGGCCAACATGTTGAAGATATCGGTTGTAGGCGTAATAGCTGCCGCAATGATAAAAATCATAACTAAGGCATACTTATACTTTTTTCTTAAAATTTTAGCATTAATTATTCCGATTTTACTTAAAAGAAAGCTCAATACCGGCATTTGAAATACCACTCCGCAGCCTAATATGAGGCTAAGCAAAAAGGAAATATATTTACTAGCGCAGATAACTGGTTCGAGCTCCCCGCTTGCAAAGCCTAAAAGGAATTTTAATGAGGGCGGTATTAATACAAAATAAGCAAACAGGCACCCAGAGATAAAAAAGATTAAACAAAAAAACAAAAAAAATCCTATATACTTTCTTAGTTTTTCCTCTACAGCCGGCAGGACAAAAGCCCAAAATTGATAAAGTATCACCGGCAAAGAAATTACCAATCCAGAAAATAAGGCAATGTTCATATAAATTAAAAAAGCCTCTTGGGGGCTAAAAAAAACTAATTTTTCTATGAGTCCTTTGGCGGGTAATTTTAAAATTTTTAAAATTGGGGATGAAAAGGGGAAACCAACTAAGATGCCAACTGCTAAAGAAACTACGCAAATAATAATCCTTTTTCTTAGCTCTTCAAGATGCTCAACTAAACTTAAAGGCTTGTCCATTAGAGGTCTAAATGAAGTTAAGATTTCTTTTCTTCTTCGTCTTCAGAACCAATATCTTTTAATGACTTCTTAAACTCTTTTATAGTCTTACCTAAAGCTCTGCCTATCTCAGGAAGCTTAGCTGCACCAAAGATTAAAAGACAAATCAAAAGTATAATTAGTAACTCTGGCATGCCAATTCCAAATATCCTCATTCTTTTCCTCTCTTTCTTAAAAGATTCTCTACTTTTGAAATCAATTCTTCTGGCTTAAGTGGCTTCTCCGCATAATCATCAACTGGAAGCCAAGCCTCATCGCCAGATTCATCTTTAAAATCAAATCCTGTTCTCTCTTTTATAGCTGTCAACATTAATATCGGCGTATTTTTATAATCAGAGGCCTGCTTTAAAACTCTAGCAACCTCAAAGCCCTCATCAGCAGTATCCATCATAATATCTAAAATAATTAAATCTGGTTTATTTATCTTAACTTTTTTTAAACCCTCTTCACCATTCTTAGCACTAAGAACTTCGTAATTTTTACTCTCTAAAACTACTCGCATTGCTTCAACAATATCGGGGTCGTCGTCAATAATTAAAATTCTGGACATATTCTTGCCACCTTTGTCGCTTATAAGGCTTGCCTTGAATGATTTATTTTACTTATTATACCTCAAAGGCCGTAAGCTACAACAAAAATCTGCCCAGCCCTACTAAACAGAGGCTGGGCAGCACATATATTATAACTACCTTTATACCTTAACCAACCTTACCTTAGAATCATAAAAAGAAACGCTGCCGCCTACCAAATCCAACAGGCAGGTATTTTTTAAATAGGGGTCTATGCGCATAGCGGCATTACAATTAATTCCTTTACTTCTACGGCCGTCTCCTTTTATAACTCTTCTATCCATAACTATATCAGTTGAACCATTTGCCCAGTTGCCGTGTCCTAAAGAAAACGCAACAATGCCAGGCCTAATACCCTGCGTTACCTTCACTTTTCCCACCATTGGTATGCGCCTGCCGTTTTTCAAATCCCAAATGCCTTTGGGATTGGAAATAGACACTACCTTTACACGCCTGCCGTCCTTTAAATTCAGCCGCAACGCATCTTTCGCGTTAACCAAGATGTGGTTTTCCGGCAAGAGCCCCAAAAGCCAATAGTTTGTTACAGTCCTTGTCTTGCATTGGCTAATTTCCCGATAAGTAATCAAATGCATATCAAAACCGCTCTTTTCATCTTCTATCAGCTTACCCATAACATCAGTTATGGGGAAATAACTAGCCAAGCCTAAAAAGTGTTTTCCATTCATCGCATTTTTCGACTTTGCCACTTTCTCGCAGTAGAGGTTAATAAGTCTTCCGTATTTATTCTTCAGTTGCTCGTTATCGTATGCTTTTTCGTAATCCTGAAACCTGCCTCCCCGGTTTAAGACATAGATAACCTTTCTAAAATATTGAGCCCCGCAAGCATCCTGCCAGCGAAGCAGGTTAAATACGGACTGAGACAAATGCCTGCGGGACTTTATAAACAAATCCATCTCATTATCATCAGCATCCGGCAGGCTATCGCTACCATCTTTTTTCTCGCCAAAAGCAACGTTGGCAACCATCTTTAGATAAAAGTCTTCTTGTCTCTTAAAATCCACGCCTTTACCTAAGCCGTCTTTTCCAAAACCTGAAAGGCCAAGCTGCTCAGCTATGCCTAAAATTAGCGACTCCAGGCATAAAGGCATTTCTTCTCCAAATACCTTTACTGTATCGGTAAGCGCAGAAACCACTGGTTGCCTAATGGGTTGAACTTTATGAGGCACTGACGGATGCGAACCCTGAAGTTCCCAACGTTCTAGGTATGAAACATCAGGAAATATATAATCCGCATACATCGAGGTTACGCCGATGGTTATATCATTAGCGATATACAAAGGAACCTTATTAGTATCCGCCAGGATTTCGATATTGGTTTGGCCTGCGGGGAGAGAATATGTGGGTGCCGCCATATACGACATCAAGATCTTTATGGGATACGGATAGGCATCGCCAATTGAAGGAATAATCTCCTGATATACATCGCTGGCAATTGGCTGCCATGGCCTTTTTGCCGGAGAGCCACTAAATATTGTGGATTTCTCATAATCACCTTGTCGGATTATATCGACACCGAAACCAGAAAGCTTTCCCGGATGCATATCTTTAAAATTGTAAGGTTGTCCTGCCTTTTCTCCTATATGGTTGTAGGTTGAAAGCTGACACATGCCTCCCTTCCAGTCAAAATTACCGATTAAAAGATTTAGGGAATACCAGGCATAGACATTGTAAAAACCATTGGTATGCTGAGATACTCCGCGGTGAATATCAGCCGCGGCCTTTTTGCCGTGAGAGGTAAACTCCGCTGCAAGCTCTATAATTTCTTTAGAGCTTACACCGCAAATATCTGCCCATTCCTCTATAGAGCGAACCATTGCCTGCTCATAAAGAATCTGGAATGCGCTCTTTACTCTAATACCATTTATCTGGGTGTCCACAAATAAATTGCCTTCCACTGGATTTTCTTCGCTATTGGGGTCTAACATCCTGGGCGAGCCATCCTTTAATACCACAAAACTATCAAATTCGTAGGGCTTTTCCTCGCCTGTTTTTTTATCTATAAAGTTGCGCACTTGTTTTGCTCTGCCGATATCCGAACCACGCAAGAAAGCGCCGGGCTCGCCATTCTCTACCTTAACTAACCATGTAGCATTACACCAAGTCGGCTCTTTGTCTAAAGTAGCCGCGGCTTTGTTGGCATTGGAAAGATATTTGCCGTCGTATCTTTTATTTTCCATAATCCAACGCATCATTCCCAAGGCAAAGGCTCCTTCTGAGCCGGGTAAGGCGGGAATCCATTTCCAAGCCTTAGCTGCGGTCTTAGAAAAACGCGGGTCAATCACTGCAAATTTTACTTTACCAGAAACTAAATTCTCTGTAAGTTTACCCACCCTAAGCGGCGGACCGTAATTTGCTTCAAAAGGCGAAGCGCCTACAAAGATAATAAATTCAGAATTTGCAGTATCGCATTGCCAGTAGAATTTCTTTTCGTTTGTCCATTTCATCTTAGCGTCTTTTTCATCGTAATCCCACTGAAAACTCATTGCCTTGCCTGTAAAATAAAGAGACCCCTGGCAAACGGTTGTGTGTCCGTGGGCATTAACCGAACCAAAAGCATCCTTAGTAAACCGCGCTATTAGTTCTGAACGCCCTGCCTTCAGCCTTCCCCACATAAAAACAAACTGGTTGTTCTTCGGCCCTAAATCAGGATGCTCTGGGTCAATAAGAGAGTTGAGATAATCTTTGAACTCAGTCTTAAATTCTTGGACCAGGGCCTTTTTTTTCTCTTTATTTTTCTCGTCTTGTATTTCTTGGACTTTCTTAGCCATTGCCTTTAAGATCTTGGCGTCGCGTAATTTCCAAACATCTTTAAAACCTTCCACGTACCTATCTTCACCGATTTCTGCAAAAATTTTTCCTCCGTCTACAACCTCTTTTATAGCCTGCTCAAAAGAAATTGTCTGCCATTTATTGGAACCCCGCGCTCCAGCGCGTTTTAAAACTTTAACTATTCTATAGGGGTCATAGAGCGTCTGTATGCCAGATTGACCTTTGGGGCAAATTGTTCCATCCACCTTGGTGGTATCAAATGTAGAAGTTTTATACGGCAGGTGCGGAGTAAGCGTCCAGGGGCTAAAGGGATTGCCTTCGATTTTTACCAAGAGGCCATTAAGTAGTTTGGCCTTTATGCCGCAGCCAGTATTACATTGCAGGCATACTGTATAAAGGATATTCTCTGCTTTAGCAAGTTCGTATTCTTTTTCAGGAGCGTTAGCTCCTGAAAAAGATTTATTTACCTGAGCATAGGCTTTCTCTAAATCGCTTAACAAAAGCAAAGACCCTCCCAGAAACGCCGAAGTCTTAAGAAATTTCTTACGGCTGAGCTTAACTTTTGTGATGTAATTACACAATTCCTTTAATTGATTACTATCTTCCATAGCCTTATTCCTCCCTGGTTAATGGGAAAACTCTATACAAAATATAAAATAGGCTTGCCGCTAACCCCATCAAGAATATGCCAACCAAAAATTCGAAAACAGTCGGTGTGTAACTAAATTGAAGCCGCGGCTCAATATATGCCATAGCGAACCCCCTAAATGGCTCAACTATCTGAGCAGAAATTAAGCCCACATATTTTGAAAACAATATAACTAAAGAAGCCATGACTGCACCTAGGGTTATAGAGATGGGGGTTTTCTTTACAAAAAGAAGTATAATAATAATGTTGCACAAAAGTAAAATCAAATTTCCCAAATGGCTTATGCCGCCTAAAAACAGAATATCAACTAACTCTATGCCAAAATTGATAATTATGAGCGGTAAGGCAATATTACTCAAGCCGCTAAGCAAATTTGTCTTTTTATCTTTAGCACATAAAATACCTGCGATAAACATTATTGTTGCAATAGCAGAAACTAAAGACGAAGTAAGAAAGTGCAGAAGGAATATCGGGGAATGCCAATGTTTACCCGGGGGTCTAGCGAAAAGTAGACTCTCTACCACAAGAATGGCCAGCGCGAATAAAAAAACAAAACAAGAAAATGATTTTTTCGGGATTTCTTTTTTAAATTCACGAAGAGATACTAACAAAATCGCAAAATAAACTGCGTATAACCACACCATCCAAGCCATAACTGAAATAAGACTTGGCGATGTAAAAAGCTTATAAAATCTCTCAATGCGGCCTAAGTCAATCTGTATACTTAAAAGCCCTGCTAAAAGCGTAGACAAAGAAAGCAATATTCCCAATTTGGTTATCTTTTTTAAAAGCAGGTTATTCGTAAGGCTGCCCCAGCAAACAAATAAAAAACTGCCTGCGGAAATCCCTACCAACCAGATATAAATCCCCACCCATAATCCCCAAGGAACCGCACTGCTAAAATTGGCAAAAGGACTTAAACTTATCTGACTCATATCCGCACCTCCTCAAGGCCAATATAATAAATCCTCGGCTTTGTGCCAAGATTTTCTTTGAGCCTCTTGACTTTACTCTGATTAATTAGCTCGCTGACTAAGCTTGCCTTATCATCTCTATCGCCAAAGTAGGTAGCTTTCCCCACGCAGGTAGTAACGCAAGCCGGCAATTCGCCGCGTTCAATTCTATGTATGCAGAAATGACATTTTCGTGCATTACCAATCGGAGATTTTCCTTTTTTGCGTGGCCACTCTTTTTTATATTCAAATGCTGGCCTTATTTCATAATCTTGAAGATGAGGAGTTTTCTCCGTGTAAAATTGACCAAAGTCTGACTGCCTTGCTCCGTAAGGACAGGCATTAAGACATGCGCGGCAACCAATACACTGCTTATAGTCCATATCCACAATTCCGTCAGGGCGCTTTATGGTTGCTTTTACCGGGCAAGCAGTTACACAAGGAGCATTCTCGCAGTGATTACAAAGCACTGGCACAAAATCCCTGCGCAATTCTGGATATTTCCCTGTTTCCAGATCGAGAACTCGACGATAAACCACACCCGGAGGCGACACATTCTCTGCTTTACAGGCAATGGTGCAGGCAAAACATCCTACGCACTTACGTATGTCAATTACCATTGCCCAGGAACGCTCTTCGGTCGGCTTTGCTAAAGCGCGAGCTAAATCATCCTGCATACGCAGAAGAATATCATCTCCTTTTTTCCATCTTATCTTAGCCTCATCCTTTTTCTCAGTGGCTGCCAAAACAGTTTTAGGAATAGCCGAAGAAACTAAAGTCAGCCCAACTGCCGAGCCTAATTTTAAGAAATCTTTACGCGATAACTTGCTTTCTGATAAAGCATCTTTCATAATTACCCCCCTTCTCTCTCCGCGTAGATAAATTACTGGCGTTTATACCTTGGTAATTTATACCATCATCAAAACTGTGTAGCCACAATCGCGGAAAGCAGATTATCGTCTGCATCTTCTGTGCTAACTCCTGTATTTTTATTTATATCGTAACTAAGTTTAATAATTGTATTGTCTGACCAACGATAACCACCGCCGAAAGAAAAACGGTCGTATAAACTTGTGGTTACGCTATTTAAACTAGCAGTTACATTGTCGTCCAACTCCACAAAACTGATCCTTCCTGCACCATAAATCTTTTTGTTAAAATTATAGATACCATCCACAAAAGCGAAGTCACCATTTCGCTCTTTAGGAGAACCAGTTGACTTATCGATATCGTCAAGAAACTGTCCATAAGATAACCTAACAATTGCCTTACTGTCAGAATAAACAGGTGGGTCTAAGGGCTTCTTGCCTTTGCCAAAATCATATCTGGCATCAAATTCCCAAACCCTTCTTTCCCAATTGGTGGCGCCGGTTGGCCGAGAAACTAAACCTGCAATGGAAAATTCTGAATTGGAAATTTTTAAATCACCAGAGTCATAGTAACTAAAAGAAAGATACAAAGGGTCAATGGGTGAGTAATTAAACTTGCCCATAAAAGCCTTGGCTGCTCCAGAGTCTGAACCCACACCGCTGTTGCCATCACTCATGGAAACTACCCAACCCAATGGCTTTAATCTAATTTTGTCTAATTTAATTTTACCAGCCAATTCAAAACCTTCATCAGAGGCTCCTGTCTTTGCTGCTGAGTTAGAAGGGAGAATGCTTTCTACTGGGTTATCTGACCAGGTTTCTTCGCCAAAACCCAATTTAAATCTGCCTAAGCGGCTATTTAAACTAAAGGGCGTATCCTTTAAAAATGGCAAGAAATCCTTTGACTGCAAATAAAAATAATCCATCAAGGGAACTTGAGCAGTTGCATTATTCACATTAAATCTCATCACAATTGTATTTATCTTATCTGGCTCAAAGGCAAACTGAATCTTGCCTTCAGGGATTTCAAAAGAGCCATCTGGATAGGAACCAGCTTTACCAGAAGCATAATAACCCGCTGCCCATCTGCCTTTTAGTTTTAGTTTGGATAAGGCATTGCTTAAATCTACACGGCTAGCTGCATCTTTAACCTTAGTAACATCTTCTTTTGTCGCGGCTACAACTTCTTTTGATTTTGCTTGGTCCTGCTCTAATTTTTCAATACGCGTCATCAATTCCTTAACCTGATGTTTTAATGCCTGTATCTCTTCCTGAGAATCTGTAAATCCTTTTTGCGCGAAGGTGAAAATAAACGCTAAAACCATAATAACTATAAATGCTCTTCTCATTTAACCTTACCTCCCTTTACTTTTTTCTCTTTGAAAAAATTAACTTCTATAATATTTGCCTCAGGATAAATCTTTCCGGTAATAATGACTGTTTTACCAGCGTAAGTATGGTCCTTAACTAATTTATCCGATTGAGCATTGTGCAAGAATTGATAAATTTTATCCTTTGCTTCTAAAATTTTTTTCCCTTGTGCATCAATTGCCTTTTCAACAACTAATGCATTTGTATGTCCGTAAATTGAACATTGTGCTTTGGCGCTTTTTTCTTTTTTTAAATGGCAACCTAAACAAATAACCTTGCCAGTTATTACGACCTGCCCTGGCTCCAATTTAGGCGTGGCAGTAGTTACTGCGTCACTATGATGAGATGGGCTATGTTGAGCATAGAGTTGACTTGTGGCTACCACACTAAAAATAAGATAAAGCATTCCTAAAATTAATTTAAGAAATTTTAAAGACACCTGCACCCCCTTTTTTCAAAACTTTATCTTAATCAATGTAAGTAACCTGCACACACTCGCCTTTTCTCACGCAACTAACATCCTCGGGTAATTCCATAATACCATTAGCCAAAATCATAGATTTTAAAATACCCGAACCCTGTGGCCCTGTTAAAGAAGCAAAAAGCCTGCCATTTCTATTTTCCAAAACTACGCGCAAGAAATACCGCAAACCCTTCTTTTTTTGGACATCCTGTTTAATAATTGCAGGCAGATGAAATCTAAACAAATCAGTCGCTCCAGACATTTTTAATATCGCGGGCCTGACAAATTGTTCAAAGGCAACCATACTTGAAACTGGATTTCCCGGTAATCCAAAAATAGGGACACATCCTATTTTTCCAAATGCAAGTGGCTTTCCCGGACGCATGGCTACCTTCCAGAATTTTATTTCCATACCTAAATCTTTTAAGACATCCTTAACAAAATCATAATCTCCCACGGAAATGCCTCCTGAAACCAAAAGCATATCGCAATTAAGCCCTTTTTTTATTTTCTGCTTTAATTCATTTGGTCTGTCTCTGGCAATCCCTAATAATAAAGGAATAGCGCCTGTTTTTAAAACTTGGGCATAGAGAGAGTAGGAATTGGAATTACGAATTTTTCCGGGCTTAAGCTCTTTTCTAATATCCGCCAACTCATCACCGGTTGCCAAAATTGCTACCCTAGGCTTTCTAAATACCTTGATTTTATGAAAACCTAATGATGCCAACATTCCGATGTGCCCTGATTTAAGGAGAGCGCCTTTTTTAATCACCAGTTCTTTCTTCTTTACATCCTCACCAGCAAGGCGCACATTCTCGCGCGGCTTTATTTTTCTAAAGATTTTTATCAATTCGGTATTCTGTCTTCTGTCTTCTGTCTTCTTTGTCTCCTCCACCATCACCACACAATCAGCTCCTTTTGGCAATGGCGCACCAGTCATAATCCTTATTGCCTGACCTGCTTTAAGTCTTTTCTTGGCAACATAACCTGCTGGCACATCTTCAATCACTTCTAAAACACTTGGGTTTTGCTGGGATGCACCTGAAGTATCCTTGGCACTTAGCGCAAATCCATCCATTGCGCTGTTGTTAAAAGAAGGAGTATTTTCTTTTGATTTAATGTTGGTAGCCAAGACACGACCCAGACAGGAAGGAAAAAAAAGCAATTCAGTTTCCTTTAATGGCAAGATGCTTTTTAGGATTATTTTTTTAGCTTTATCAGCGCTAATCATGGAGAATTAAAAGATATTTTTGAAAGTCAAGTTTTAGAATAATTTATTTATATCAAAAAACATCTTCTCTGTCAATTGCCTTAACTGTCTTTGAAATAAGCTTGCTATTTAATTTATAAACAGCCTTTATAGGTAAAATTGAAAAAAAATAATATATAAATTAACTTTTGTTTTTTGCTTCCGTATTTTGTTTGTAAACCGGGCAGATTTTTCTTTCCTTTAATGAGCATCTTTTAACTTCCCAGCAAAACAATTTTTTAAGAATGCTCTTTACTCCGGCAATGTTTATCCTTTCTTCTTGCAGAAGCCGTTTAATTTCTTTGAGTCTGTCAATATTACATTGGGAATAAAAACGATTCTTTCCTATCCGATAGGCTTGAATCAAACCCTTCTTTTCCCAAATCCGTAAGGTTGCCTGACAAACACCTATTAAGTTTGATGTAATACCGATTGTAAAAAGTGGCTGGTTAATGCTGGAATTTAATTTATTGAGTCCTGATGGCATAAGTTAAGTTTAAATGGTTCTTTTATGTTGTTTAGAATGGGAGGTAATAAAAAAACTTAAAATACTATTAATACTACTTTTTGTATTTATACAATATTTTAGAAGTTCTGTCAAGAAAAATTTGCCAACTGGCGCTTAAATTTTTCTTGATGCCGAAAATACTTTTTCGGCGCAAGAAAAATCTTTCGCACAATTTTGAAATTTGACAAATGCCTTTAATTAAGATAAAATGTTTCGGCTATGGCAAAAGACTTTTATACCACACATCAAGTAAGTAAATTCTGCAATGTCTATCCCTCAACCGTGATTAACTGGATTAAAGATGGGCTGCTACCTGCTTATACAACTCCTGGCGGCCATCGCAGGATTAAAAAAGATGATTTGTTTAAGCTGATGAAGAAAAATAATATGCCTATACCTGAAGAATTGATTAAGGAAAATAAAAATCGAGTTTTGGTTATAGATGATGACCCAAAAATTCTTAAAATGATAAGCACAATTCTATCTTCAGAGGATGACCTTGAGGTTGAAACTGCCAATAGCGGTTTTCAAGCCGGGCTTCTAATTTCCAATTGGCTTCCAGATATAATTCTTTTGGACCTGCTTATGCCAGAGATGAATGGATTTGAGGTTGCTAAAAGATTAAAATCTGATGAGAAAACTAAGGATATCACTGTCATTGCCGTAACGGTTGTTAAAGACCCTAAAGAGATTAAAAAGATGTATGCCTGCGGGTTTGGGGATTATATTTCTAAGCCATTTAAAAGCCAAGAATTGATTACAAAAATAAAAAAACATCTACTTATTGAACAATGAAGAAATTAAGTCTGGATTTAAAATCATTTTTGCAGGTTGTCAGGGAGTTTTTTAGAGCACTTGGACAGGGCCGTACTTACAATATAACTAAAAATTGGTACTGTTTTTTTGGAATCCTTTGGGGAATACCCGTTCCTTTTGTTACTATTGGCATAGATTTATATTCTTCGGCAATATCGCCAACTGTTCAAAATGTAATGCAGATAATTACATTGCATCCTTTTCATTTCTTCTTTATTTTACACCCCTTACTTTTTGGCATAGTTTTTGGCGCAATGGGAACTGTAAGATACAACAAAGAGCAAAAAATTCAGGAATTAGACAAACTAAAATCTAATTTTTTATCGATGGTATCTCATGAACTACGCACTCCCTTAACTACCATCCAGGGATATATCAGCTTCTTAAGAAGCCAAAAACCAGGAGAATTAAACCAAAAACAAGAAGAGTGCCTAAAAATAAGCGAAGAAGAAACAGAGCATCTTAATCGCTTAATTGAAGATTTACTAGATCTTTCAAGGATAGAAATAGGTGCCTTTAAGGTCAATCTTAAAAGTGTAGATATGAAAGAGGTAATAAATAAAGCCATATTTGCCTTACAAATTTTTGCCGATAATCAGAAAGTTATTTTGGAAAATAATTTACCGAATGACTTGCCTAATGTGTATGCAGATAAGGAAAGATTATTTCAAGTTGTAACTAACCTGATAGAAAACTCTATCAAATTTAATCGAAGGGGTGGCAAAACAAGTATTAACGCTTTTATTCCGGGAAAAAACAATAAAATAACCTTTTGCATTACAGACACAGGCATAGGTATTCCTGAAGATAGCTTAGATAAAATCTTCGATAAGTTCTATCAGGTGGACTCTTCACAAAAACGTAAATACGCTGGTTGTGGTTTAGGCTTGGCTATCGCTAAGCGTATTTTAGAATTACATCAGGGGAAAATTTGGGTTGAAAGTAAGATTGAAGAGGGCAGCAAATTCTTTTTTGAAATTCCTACATATAGCCTCAAAAATAATCCTTTATAAAATTTGCCTTCTTTATTGATTAAATCCTTTCTGAGAAATATAATCTGTTAAGTCAGAAAGGCTTCTTTTACTTTTATCATAGCTTAACTCTTTCTCCCATAAAATCAACTAATGCAAATAGACTTTGTTTAAAACAAGAATTATTAAGCCTTTCCAAGCTATTTCTTGCTTTTTTGATATAGTGATTAACATCTGATTTTGTCTTCAAGAAAGCCTCTGAATTTATAAACCTTTGCCTTACCTTTTTAAAGGCATCGTAGCTATCCTGTTTTTTTACCAGAGAAAGTATACTTTCTTTATCCTTTTCTTGAGAAATTAAATTTAATAAAGGTAGGGTTATTTCGCCAACCTTAAAATCTGCACCGGGCTTTTTTCCTAGGTGAGCTTTCTCGCCAATTAAATCTAAACAATCATCAACTATTTGAAAGGCGATGCCGAAATTTAAACCATATCCTTTTAATGCATTCTCAATGAGTTTATTTTGATTAACCAACATTGCTCCTGATTGGCAAGATGCAGCAAAAAGAGAAGCGGTTTTTTTCTTGACCATAATGATATAACGCTGTCTTAATAAGTCGATACTTCCCCTTTCGCAGACCTGAAGGAGCTCCCCCTCGCACATATTTTTTGTTGCAGAGCTTATGCACTCCGAAATATCTGGATTGCCACAATTGGAAATTAACTCAAAGGCAATTGAATAGAGATAATCTCCCAAGGCAATTGATACATCATTACCCCATTTACGATTAATCGTGGGTTTATTATGTCTCAATGAGGAATGGTCAATTACATCATCATGAATGAGAGAAGCCATGTGAATCAACTCCATAGCAGTGGCTATTTTGATTAGTTGACTGTTGATTAGTTGCTGTGGTCGGTCAACAGTTGCCTTTGCAGAAAGAATTACCATGGCTGGCCTTAATCTTTTTCCTGTTGATTCCAATAAAAATCTGTTTACCTTTTTAACTGCCTCACTTTTTACTCCATTTAAGGATAGCTCCAAAACCTTTTCAACGCTTTTTAGTTCTTCTAAAATGGGTTGATAAATCTGTTTTAAGTCCATTTTGTTCAGCCTCCCAGATAACTTATCCCCAGTAACGATACCATTATTATATAGGTAAATAGCGTTGCCCTGATTACTGGCAAGAAGGATTCTGGCTGGTCATAAGATCCTTTAGCCATATTTATATTTTTGTAAACTCCCGGTAAGAGCAAAAAGGCAAAAATCGATAAACTAGGGATTCTCTGAAAGCCAATGCCTATGCCTATAAGAATAAATATAGAGATTAAACATAAGCTAAAAAGCTTTACCGCGCCTTGTTTTCCTAATCTCACCACCAAATTCCTCTTACCCACTAATTTATCCTGATAATAATCCGGAATTTCATTCACTATAGCCAAAGAAAAAATAAGTAATCCTAAGATTAGAGAAACCAGAATTGGCAAGGTATCTATTCTCTTTGTCTGCAGATAATAACTGCCTAAGAGCATAAATGGCCCATAGGAAAGCGCAATGACAAATTCTCCCAGTCCACGATATGCCCAGCGCAGTGGAGGTCCTACATAAAAATAAGCCCCTAAAAATCCTAAAACAGAAAACAAAAGTATTGGCCAACCGCTCTTAGAGGCAAGGTATAATCCGATAAAAAAAGCAAAAAGCATAGAGCTAAGAGCCAAGAGTAAAAAATAATCTGGAATCTGTGGTTTTTCTTTAAGAAAGATTCTATCACCACCGGCTTTCGCATCAAAATATTCATTAAAAAGCTCTACCCCCATCAATACTAAAATGACTCCCAAAAAACCCCACCAGAAATTTTGCCAATTTAGATATCTATTTAAATTAAATGCCAAAACCTGGCCCAGCAAATAAGGGAATAATCCGGCAAAAAGGAAAAATCTGTACCTTACGGTTTTGATTATTCTTTTGAATACTAAAATAACTCCACCCATTTGTTTGCCTCTGCTAAAAGTTTGGGGTCATTAACTACCTTTTTGGCAAATTCAATCACCTTAGGATTACTCCAGCTTTTTTTATAATTTTCCCAAATCTCACTTAAGCTCTGTTTCTTTAAATCGCCGCAGATAAACGGAAGCGGTCCGATTAACTTGACTTTACCATTGGGTAAAACCAAAAGGCTGGCAGCAGGATATTGCATGCGATATTTTAATTCTTCTATCACATCATAGGGGTAATAATAAACTTTCATTTTTCCGTCGTATTGCGCGACTTTCTCATTCAGTGTGGCAAAAAATTTTTCATAATCCTGTTCGGACGGACAGAGAATATCCCAGTTTTGCGCTGCGCGGCCAATTCTCATAGTCTTACCTGTATAAACTCCATATACCCCTAAAGAAAAGGCTAGGTCAATTAACTGGCCAATTTCGTGAATATTAAATTTTGTGGGCACAAAGACAATCTCCGTATTCACGCCTGCTTTAATCAGAAAACGGCAGGCAGAAACCGCCTTGTTCCAATCGCCGGATAACCTTAATTTCTCGTGTGTTGAGGGCGTGGCTCCGTCAAGGCTTATCTGCACAGAGCGAAATTTTAAACGGCCGATTTTAGCAGCAACGCCCTCATTGATAAATTCACCATTAGTTTCTACCTTAAGGCTAATGTTATGCTTTCTTAAAAATTCGCATATTTCAAAAAGATGCGGATGAAGCATAGGCTCGCCGCCAGAGAGGGCCACATAGGGTATCCTTAAGTCCGCAATCTGCTCTAAGAAGTTAAATATCTCCTCCTTATTCATCTCGTTGGGTATGCTGTGGCCGGATTCCTCGCAACAGTGCAGGCACCCTAAATTGCACTCAGAATTTATCTGCCAGGCAATAAAAAGAGGCGCCTCTAAATCTTTAAAGTCTATAGAGCCGGTAAAATCCATCGTATCGCCCATATTAAAAAACTATTCAGCTACCAGAATTCCCTTTTCTTTCAAGAGGCCTACAAAGCCTAAGACATCATCTTTTATGTCCTCTGGCTCAACCGCATACAAATCTGCTAATGAATTTATTATTTCTTCAACGCTCTTGCCTTCTTTGAGTAAATTAAGGATATTCTTGCCTGTCTCATTAGTAACAAAGACTTTTTCTTTTAAGGTCTCAAAGACAACCGCGCCGAATTTTTCTTCTCTTATCTTTACATGTTCAAAGAAAATCATCTTCTCTCCCGTATTTTCTAATCTGTGCAATCTGCTTAAAATCTGTGTAATCTGTAGTTATGTAAACCTGATATACGGTTGGGCCATTATTTTACCAGAAACATCTTCTAAGGTCGGCTTTTCCCAATTAACTTTTTTGTGATTCTTTTTGGCATTGTTTTTCTGGCTTCCATTTAATTTCATTTTCATGTTTTTTACCTCCTTTATTTTCACGTTAACGGTTTAGAATTTGTCATAATAAATATGAAACTCTTTTACACCTTTTTGGGTAAGGATTTTTATAGAAGCATCAATCATAGGCGGCGGACCACATAGATATGCCTCTGTATTTCCGTTAGAATTTAGAAACCTTTCCACAACCTGAGTAATTAAACCAGTTTCTCCATGCCAGTTATCCTCTGGCTTTGGCTCTGACAAGGCAGGAATATATTTAAAATTGGGGAATTCTTTCTCCAACTGGAACAACTCCTCAGTAAAAAATAAATCCCGGCTTCTTCTTGCACCAAAGAAATAGGTTGCTCTTCTGTTCATTCCTTTTTCTTTTAAATACAGTAATATTGAACGAATTGGTGCCATGCCGCAGCCACCGCCAATACAGACAATATCACGCATAGAATCTTCCCGTAGATAAAAATCTCCAAAAGGGCCTGTCAATATAATCTTATCATTAACATCCAAGACTTCGTGGATATAAGTTGAGCACAATCCGCCAGGAACAAATCTGACTATCAATTCTAACTGGCCATTTTGTAACGGGCTTGAGGCAATTGAGTAAGCGCGAAACTCATCAGTTTCAGGAACTTTAAACTGAACATACTGACCGGCTTTAAATTCAATTTTTTGTGGCTCATCCAAGCGAAGCAGAATATACTTTATATCATGAGTAAAATCTTGTATTTGCAAAACCGTAACATTATATTCTTTTGCTGCTAATAAATTCTCATCAATTAAAACCTCGATGTCATTCTTTACCTTTACTTGACAGGCAAGCCTTATACCCTTTAGCTTTTCTTTGCGGGGAATAAAAACCTCTTCAGTGGGCAAAATATTTCCGCCACCGCTTAATACCTCTATCTTACAATAACCGCAAGTTGCCTTTCCTCCGCAAGCAGAAGGAATAAAGATTTTATTATCAGCAAAATAATTAAGCAGGGTATTTCCTCCCTGCACAGTTAAAATCTTTTCTTTGTTGATAAGAATTTTACATTCTCCATATGAAACTAAACATCTCTCTGCAATTACCAGTAAAATGGCAATCACAACTAAGATTAAGTTCATTACGAGAATTGGAATCATTTTGATTTTTGAATTATGCTTACTGCAATGTAATTATTCCTGCAAAACCCATAAAGGCAAATGCCATTAGGCCGGCGATAATCATCGTAATGCCAGCCCCTCGCAAACCCGAAGGAATATCTGATACCAAATTAATCTTTTCCTTTATAGCTGCCATAATTATAATTGCCATTGCCCAGCCAACACTCGTTCCAAAAGAATAACAAACAGTTTGAATGAAGTTATATTTTCGCAAAACCATAAACAGACATACTGCTAAGACAATGCAGTTTACAGTAATAAGCGGTAAGAATATTCCAAAAGACGATTGTAAGGCAGGCGAGAATTTCTCAATGAGCATTTCTAATAGTTGGACACTTGCTGCAATTACTATAATGAATATCAGATAAGAAAGTATCTCAGATTTTAGGGGAACTAAGATCTTCCAATAAATTGGCCAATTTATTATTGCGGTTAGCGTTACCACAAATACAACTGAAATACCCATACCAATTGCGGTTTTGTAGTTTCGTGAAATTACAATAAAAGGACACATGCCCAGAATATAAACCAGCGCGATATTATGGGTAAAGATTGAGGCAAATAAAATTGTCAGCGGATTCATTGTATTCATAATTAACTCTCCGTTTTCTGGGCAATTGTTCTAAAAATCCATAAATAAATTCCCAAAAGGAAAAAAGCTCCAGGAGCAATGATCATCACCAACCAGTTTGTCCAGAAACTTGGCATAATCCTGTGCCCTAAAATAGTACCAAAACCAATGGGCTCTCTAATTAAAGCCATTAAAATTAACATGAAACTATATCCCACCCCACAACCTAAACCATCTAATGCTGAAAGCAATGGCCCATTCTTAATTGCAAATGCCTCAGCGCGGCCCATCAAGATACAATTGGTGATAATTAACCCCACATATGGACCCATGGCTTCGCTGATGGGAGGAAAATATGCTTTTAAGAATCTATCCACACAGATAACAAAGGTAGCAATAATTACCATATAAGCCAACATTCTAACCCTGCTGGGAATAACATTTCTAAAAATAGAAACAAAGAGCGAGCTAAAAACTGTGCAAAATGTAACGCCTACACCCATTGCAATGGCGTTATCCACGCGATTAGTGATAGCCAGCATTGAGCAAATACCTAAAATCATGCAAAAGGTAGGATGGTCCTGCCACATCCCAGCAACTAAGGCCTTATAGGCCTTGGTATGTTTAAAGTTTCTTTTAACAACCTTCTTTGGCATCTACCCTCGCTTTGCTAGCCTTTCAAAATATCAATATTTTTCTGTAATGTCTCGTTTAACAATTTTTCTAAGGCGCGACTCGAACCAGTGGCGCCAGTTATAGCATCAACTTCATTGTTTGCCTTAGATTTGCCAGAGGGTGAAAAAATAATCTTAGGTAAGAATTCCTTATTCTTAAACTGGCTTAAATATGTTTTCTCAGCAATTCTACCGCCTAATCCTGGCGTTTCTTCTTGATATAATATTTTAAGTGTTCTAATTGTCTTAAAGTCTGGATTTATACTGACTATTCCGTGAATGGGACCCCAAAGCCCAGGCCCATAAAATTCAAATGCAACTGCCTTATCTAAAGATTCATAAAAAATGTAAGTGTGGCTTTTTTTAACCTTAATACCTTTATCAAAAACATCTAAGATATCCTGTTTGGTGTAGGAGATTTCCAAAACATCCAGAATCGCAGATTTTAATTTTAATTCTTCATTTTTGGCAATACGGGTGGCGGTTGTGGCATTTATTCCGACTAGTAAAACACCAGAAATAGTACCCATCAAAACTACAAAAATTATTATCCTTAATGCCTGTTTCATCTAACAATTCTTTTATATTTTAAATCCAAAATAATTCTATCTATCAAAGGAGCAAGGGCATTTACAAGCAATATACTAAACATTACTCCCTCCACATACCCCGATAAACCACGAATCAATACTGTGGTTAAACCCAGCAACAAGCCTGCAATCCATTTGCCGGCTTTGGTAAATGGAGAGGTTACCGGGTCTGTAACCATGAAACACGCGCCAAATAAAAATCCGCCAGATAAAATTTGTGATAAAGGAAGGGCGATTTTTTCTGAAACAAAATGATTTCCTAAAACAGAAAAAATCGCCAAAAAAATCAAATAACTTAAGGGCAGCCGCCAGTTACTAATCTTAGTCAGTATTAAAAATATGCCGCCAATAATAATTCCTAAGCGAAATGTCTCACCAATGCAGCCTGGCACACCACCCAAAAACATAGAAAGTATGTCTGTGGTAATCTTTTCATTCTTAAACAATGCTAAAGGCGTAGCAGAAGTAATTGCATCGGCGCTAAATTTAACAAGCCCCCCTAAACCCTGGCTAAATGGCGCCTGCCAATTGGAGGTCATTATGTTGGGAAAGGCAACAGTTAGAAATATCCTTCCTACAATTGCAGGATTAAATATATTTCTGCCGGTTCCTCCAAACATCTCCTTGCCGAACATTACCCCAAAGACAACACCCACGGCTACCACCCATAAAGGCACAGTTGGCGGCAATATTAAAGGAAAGATAAGCCCGGTTACCAGAAATCCTTCATGGATTTCTTTTTTCCTGACTATGGCAAAAATAACCTCTGTAATACCGCCAAAAATATAAGAAACAAGGATAATCGATATAACTCTCAGGCCCCAAAAATAAATCGAGGCAATAACCACAGGCAAAAGCGCAATCACCACAAAAGACATATACCGCTTAATATCGATATAATCAACAATATGGGGTATTGGCCGCGCTACCTTATCCGTGCCAAAAAAGAATTCATCGCTTGCCAGCCAAATCGGCTTTATTTTTTTGAGAAATTTATTTCTCTCTAATCTGTTTCCTAAATCATCAAGCAGCCTGCGCAAAAATTTCATATTACAGTTCCCTTACCCCTCTATATTCTTCGATTCCTTTTAAGTCAAAATAAGGCAGTACACACTGGGTGCGGTCGCATCCCTGCATAACCAGCTTTTCCTGGCCCTCTACCATAATACTGGTAAGCGGGATTTTGGAAGGACAGACAAAACTGCATAAACCGCATTCTATGCAGTGAAAAATCTGATAATTCATCAAGGTCTCATCAATAATGTTTTTTCTAACATACCTGCTGATAAGATGAGGTATAATTTGGACCGGGCAGACCTCCTCGCAATAATTACAGCTTATACAGGGCCTTTCTTCGCCATGCATATTTGTATCGCAATATTTTTCCAGCCAAGGAAGTAGCTTTGATAAAAATGTGCGCGAATATGAATAACGCTTTGCCCCGGGCCTAATAAATGCCAAAAACTCGCGGTTTTTATTCTCAGGAATTGCAATAATCTGTGAGTATGTTCTATCTACCGGAAGATCAAAGTCATTTAAAGTCGCTCCGGTAAGCAAACTATTTAAAACTACCCTGCTGGGCAAATCTTCTTTTAACCTCTCTAAAACAATATTGCCCAAGGTGGTGCCTATCCTTACCCTGGCATGAATACTATCTTTCATATTTGGCCCGCAAAAGGCAATAATTCTTTCGATAAGCGGCTTTCCCTCTGCAACAGCTTCATAAACGCTCACAACAGCCTGAATATTTAAGACGACGATTCCGATATTTGCCGCGGAATAACCAAAGGGGAATTTTCTGTTTAAAATGGTAGGAACCAGCATCTCGTCATAACCTTGGGGATATTTTGGTTCCAAGGGATAAATATCTAACCAGGTTAGGTTTGAAGTAAGCTTATTGACTTCTTCCAAAAGGCGTTTACGATGGGAATTTAAGGCTAAGCGAACCTTGGCATTTGGAATTATCTTTTTTAGTATTTTGATACCCTCCACAAAATGAAGTAATTTCTTTTGGCCCAATAAAACATCCAAGGAAATATTGTAAGGCTCTGAACCAACGCCATGGATGATAAGGCTTTTTACATCGGAGGAAGAAATGATTGAACTTTTAAATCTTGTGGGTATGCCTTCCCTGTCTAAAGATGTTACGCCGGAAAGATAAAGAAGCTTTTCAATTTTTTCATTATCCAATTGCTCCCAATTAGCACAGTAGCCTTCGATTTTGTGATAATCTCTGGTTCTGTCGGATTTGATAACCACCATCGTTACTTCTCTTTTGAAGTAATTCATTTTTTTCACATCTTCAACGATGCCGTTAACCGACGAATGAACCGGAGAAGAAACGCCTTCATCATCGCGGCCAATAATCTGACCTGCAAAAACCATATCGCCTTTTTTTACAAGTGGCTTTACCTCTGTACCAAAGCCCTGCCTTAAAGGAATTATAACCTTTTCGGGAATGGCCAACTCAATTAAGTCATTTTTTGGCTGGCCAGAAAAATTAATAAACTTATATCCGCCCTTAAAAGAATGAAAATGTCTAATCATTTTGTGAAATCTCTCACAGTGAAAATAATCACAAATTTGGTTAAAAAATTAAGTCCTCATCTACCGCGCCTTAGAAAAAAAGCCAAACGCTCTACTTCAATAGAAAGGTCGATATTAAGTAACTCTACTTTATTGGACACCTGAGGTCTTATAGGAGCAAAGTTTAATATTGCACGAACTCCCGCTTTTATTAAGGTGTTTATAACCTCTTGAGCTGCAATTGCTGGCACTGCCACAATTCCAATCTGAATATTTTTTTCCTTAACTGTTTGGGATAATTCACTTATATCCTGTACCTCTACACCTTCTAATTTTTTGCCGATTTTCCTTAAGTCATTATCAAAAGCAGAGATTATTTCAAAGCCTTGTTTGGCAAAGCCGCGATAAGATAATAATGCTGAACCCAAATTGCCAACCCCTACCAAACCCACATTCCATTTCCTATCGGTTCCCAAAATATTTAATATTTTTTGTTTTAGGTCTTCGATTTTGTAGCCTTTACTGGGTATGCCAAACTGACCAAAGTAGGTTAGGTCTTTTCTAATTTGAGCTGCATTAAATCCAGTAAGTTTTGCCAATTCTTCAGATGAGATAAAATCTGACCCCCTTGATTCAAGAAGGGCTCGATAATAAAAGGAAAGACGAGGTATTACTATTGAAGGGATTTTTTTTCTGGACATCACAATAATATTAAGCTGATTTACTTAAAAACTTTTACTGTTTAATAAAATATTATAATTTTTCAAAAACAATTGCTTACTTAAGAATGGGGTTAATATATCATATAGCAATATAATTAGCAAGATTTTTTATTTGGATTAAACCAGCGCATATGATATTATAAGTTCGGTTTGTGTTTAAGTTTAATAAATAATTCAATTATAAAAACTTTGAAATGAAAATTAACTTGGCAAAGTCTGCGGGTTTTTGTTTTGGCGTAAAAAGAGCGCTGGAGATTGCTTATAAAACAATAAGCTCTGGTTCTAAGGTTTACATGCTCGGTGATATTGTCCATAACGAGCAGGTTATAAAAGAAATTCAACAAGCAGGCATTAAAAAGATTATTAAACTTAAGCAAGGCAAAAATAAAACTCTCTTAATTCGCGCTCACGGAGCTAGCATAAATACTTTTAACAGGGCGCTTAGTCTGGGTTATAAAATTGTTGATGCTACCTGCCCAATGGTTAAAGAAATTCATAAAATTGCTAAGGATTTAGAACAAAAAGGCTATACAATTATCGTTATGGGTGATAAAAAACATGAAGAAGTGCAAGGGATTATTGGACAACTTAAAAATAAAGCTTTAGTCATTGAAAGTTTTGAAAACATTCCCTATGAGAAATTGAAAAAAATAAAAAAAGCCGCAGTTGTAGTACAGTCTACTCAAAACATGGAAAACACCCTTAAAATAGTGGCGATTTTAAAACAGCAAATTAAAGAATTAAAGTTTTTTAATACGATTTGCCTTCCCACCAGAACAAAACAAGGCGAAATAAAACTAATGCCATTAGAGAATGATGTAATGATAATTATCGGTTCAAAAACTAGCGCCAATACCAAGAGGCTATATGAAATCTCTAAGTCCCTTAATAAACATAGTTATTGGGTACAATCGAAAAAAGAAATAAAACCACTTTGGTTTAAAGATGCTCAAGGCATAGGAATTACTGCCGGTGCCTCCACACCTGACTCCACCACTAAAGAAATTGTTGAATATATAAGTAGCATGACTATTTAAATTTGCCTAACTTTTTTATTTCTTGTATGGTTGCCCCAAACCCTGGCAATGGGGTTTAAAAAATTAGCTAAGATGCTTTCTTTCAAAGTGCCGCCTCTCCTTTCTCACCTGTGCGAATTCTTAAGGCATCCTCTATGGGATAGACAAAAATCTTACCATCACCTATCTTACCTGTTTTGGCAGCATCACTTATTGCCTTGATAATGCGCTCTACATCCTGGTCCTTAACTACAATCTCTATCTTTACCTTGGAAAGAAGTTCTACTTTATATTTCTTGCCGCGCCACTGCTGTGTAATACCTTTTTGTTTGCCATGGCCTTCAATTTCAGTAATCATTAAACCTGCGTAACCTACTGCTTCTAAAGCAGAGCGCACTGCTTCAAGTTTCTCTGGACGAATTATTGCTTCTATCTTTTTCATCCCGTTACACACCTCCTTGTATCCCGTTACAGCACAATAGTGTGTAACGGGATTCATCTTAAGACATCCTCCGCTTATTATTCAATCTCGGTGTTTCATTCATCTCTTGAAAACACTTCCTGAGAAATAGGGGTTTCTGAGTGTTTGTCTAACTTTACCCCCGCGTAACCCGGAACTCCCATTTCAGGAATATCCAATCCTTGAATTTCGGCTTCTGGTTCTACACGGTTACCTACCAGAACATCGATGAGCTTAAAAACGATTAGCGAAACTAATCCCACATAGATAATATTGGAAGTTATTCCAATACACTGGGCAATAAACTGGGAAGGATCACCATAGAATAATCCCTTCACGGCTCCTGCCACACCATTAAAACCTTCGCCATATGTGCCGTCTGCAAAAAGTCCTAAGGCAAGACATCCCCAGGCGCCATTAACACCGTGCACAGATATAGCGCCTACAGGGTCGTCAATTTTAAGTTTGCCTTCAATAAAGAATACAGATTCTACTACTAATACACCAGCGATTAGCCCAACGAGACAGGCGCTTAGAGAGTTAACAAAAGCACAAGGAGCAGTGATTGCTACCAGGCCAGCCAACATACCATTACACATCATACTGGGATCGGGCTTTTTGGTACGCACCAGCCACATCCAGAGTGTCGCCGCCACTGCACCTGTAGCAGAAGCTAACATGGTATTGGTAGCAATGACACCTATGCGTAAGTCTCCTCCAGCTAAAGTTGAACCGGCATTAAAACCAAACCAACCAAAAGCCAGAATAAAGGTTCCAATCACTGCCATGGGAATATTATGCCCAGGTATAGGATTGGGGCTGCCATCGCGATTGAATTTACCTAAGCGCGGGCCTAAAAGCCAGGCTCCTACCAAGGCCATCACACCTCCGGTCATATGGACTACTGATGAACCAGCAAAGTCTACATGGCCATGACCTAAACCAAAATTCTGTCCCAACATCGCCAGCCACCCACCACCCCAGACCCAGTTGCCAAAAATCGGATAAATCACAGTTCCCACAAACCAACCGTAGATAAAGAAAGAGAGAAATTTCCAGCGTTCAGCCATTGCTCCCGTGGGAATGGTAGCAGTGGTATCCATAAACACCATCTGAAAAAGAAAGAGTGAAAACACTGCCACATCATAAGCAGAGCCGGAAAGAAAAAATCCTTTGGTTCCAAATAGTCCAAAAGATTTACCAAAAAGATTAATCGTAAACTCATGATTTAATCCAGCATAACCACCCAAAGTTCCCAAAGCACCCAAACCACCAAACATAAAAGCAAACCCGCAGATATAGAAACCCAGCATGCCTAATGGGTAAATCATAAAATTCATGGCCATAGTATGTGCCACGTTCTTAGCCCGGGTTAAGCCTGTTTCTACCATAGCAAATCCCGGCTGCATAAACATAACTAGAAATCCTGCAATCAGTATCCAGACAAAATTGATGGCAATCTTATTATGTCCGGCCACAGCTGCTACTTCTTCAAGTGTGGGTTGTCCAGCTACAGCAGCCGGAATATCAGCAATTGTTCCTGTATTTGCACCCGAGGGGTCTTGAGCAAAGGCAAAGTTTGTTATCAGCAAACTTAAAAATGCCAGGCACCATAAACTAAACCATTTTTTCTTCATTTAGCATTCCTCCAATCCTTCTTATCCCGCACCTTTTTTATTCTTGTTTCTAAAATAAAACTACTTGAATAGTAAATTGGTGCGGGATTAATTCGGGCATACAATTTACGTTCACTATGTTCCGTAAATTGTGCCCTCATTAAAAATCAATATCTACCTGCACAGTAAAAGTGTTAGCTAAATCACGATTATTATAAATATCGTAACCAAAAATTGCCGAAACATTATCGGCAAATTTCCAAGCAAAGCCTAAATTCAAAGTACCATAAGAAGATTTGGTCCCCTGATAGTCCACTGCCACCCACAACTTATCAGAAATCTCAGTCATTGTCCTTTCCCAACAAGCTAATATGCCAACGCTATCTTTCTTCTCGCCATGTTTAAGCAATTTGGAATTGCCATTAAAATATCCCAAAGAGAATCTTCCCAAAGATAAATCTTCTAAAGCCAATGTCTTACCTGCCTTAAAGTAACCTACATTATAATTTGTCTTACCATCTTTTGTGCCCACATCATATATACCACCAGCCAAGGCAGGAAAGAATTTACCGTAAACATCTTCAGGAATGCCTAATTTGGCATTAAAATACATAGGATAATCATCAACGCCGGTTCCGGATTTGTGGTCAAAGCCAACTTCAGCATTTAACTTTTTAAACGGCAAAATACCCACTGTCAGACCAAAATTCGTAACAGTGCTTGGGCGAGCATCATTGACATCATTCTCTGTAGGCACATAAAAATCTGAGGTGATATGCCACTTTTTATAAGCTTGTACATCTGTTGAAGGTGCCCAGATATGAGTAGAAGGTGTGGCATAACAAAAAGTAACCATTAACCCGTAACTCGTAACCAGAAAAGTTAAAATTTTTAAAATCCTCATCTGTTTTCTCCTTTCGCTGAAAGTTTTAATAAAAAAGCGTCTTTTATGCCCCTTGAATCTCCCTCACTGGCATAAAAGACGCCTGTGTCTTAAATGATAAAGGCGTTCCTTTCAAGAACGCCTTTGTTATACACAACTGTGTGTGGCTTTACTTATTTAAGTAAAAAACTATTCTTTTTGGTAACCCCCTTTTTTATACTTTTCTTTTATCTTAGAAATTAATTTGACCACCCTTACGTGAGAGATATTTAAAATTGCTGCGATTTCTCTGGTAGTAAGACCTTTTAAGAAAAACTCCAAAACGTCATTTTCCCGAGAAGTAAGTTTGCATTTTCTTATATCTTCTATTAAAATGTTTTTCTCAAAACTTCTTAACTCATATGCATCTTCAATTGACAAAACATCTTGTAATCTTGTGCCATTTTCATCAATAGGAGTCTCTAGGCTAGTTAGTTTATAAGAAAAACATTTATTCCTTAAATAATTTTTTAAATAAAAAAAGCAACTCTTTAAAATATATGATTTATTTTTGTCAAAAAGCTCGCCCTTAGCTAATCTTTGCCATAAATGAAGCAAGGCTTCTTGAAAAAGATCATCATCGTCCAATTCCTGATGATGGCCATTAACCCTTTTAACCATCATTTTTAAAGGTTCTTTTATCTGTTCTAAAATTATTTGAAAATCATTTTGTGCCATTTTACCCTCCTTCGTCCCGACTATTCGTCGGGACTTCATAGGGGTATCCGCCGAAGCCGAAGACGAAAGTTCTTCGGTGAAGGCGGATAAAAATAAAGCCCTTTTTTTGCCAAAAACCATAAATGGTAAAAAAAGGGCTTCTTTGCCTTTATCTATCGCTGCCTCGCGATAAAAGTTAAATCAACCTTTATACCTATTTGTTATAGGCATCCTCCTATCCCTGCCAAATGCCCGAGGTGTAATTTTTATTCCAGGAGGGGCTTGACGCCTTTTGTATTCAGCTCTATCTATTAAAGCTATCACCTTACTAACTGTTGCTCTACTAAAACCACTCCCCATTATTTCTTTGTAGCTAAGATTATCTTCTACATAAAATTTGATAATTTTGTCTAAAATTTTGTAGGGGGGCAAACTATCGCTATCTTTCTGATTTGGCCTTAACTCTGCTGTGGGTTCCCTTTTAATAACAGCCTCTGGAATAACCTCTTGACCTGCTTCGGCATTGAAAAATCTCGATAGCTCAAAAACTAACGTCTTAGGCACATCCTTAATAAGCGCAAAGCCTCCAGCCATATCTCCGTAAAGCGTGGCATAACCAGTACTCATTTCACTTTTATTTCCCGTTGTAACAACGAGCCAGCCAAATTTGTTAGAGAGAGCCATTAAGACATTGCCCCTAATTCTGGCTTGAAGATTTTCTTCGGTTATATCCTCCTTGGAATTTTTAAAAATATCACGCAATGTTTCTTTAAAACAATCAAAAATCCTTTGAATGGAAATTTCTTTAAAGTTAATGCCAAGATTGTTAGCTAACTGCAAAGCAAATTTTCTACTCTCCAAAGAAGAAAACTGTGATGGCATAAATACGCCTATAACATTATCCTTTCCCAAAGCTTGAACTGCTAAAGCTGCGGTAAGACTAGAATCAATGCCGCCGCTTAAACCAATTACTGCCTTTTTAAAATTATTTTTTTTGACATAATCCTGCAAACCTAATATTAAAGCTAAATAAACTTCTTTAAGAGCGGGCATTTGAACAGATATATTTTTAGAAATAAATTTTAAGTTTTTGCTTGCGATAGTCTTGGGAATTTTTATTAATTTTAAATTGGAATTTATTCTTGTTAGTCTAACTTCCTTTAAAAAATTGGATATAGCCAAATCATGGATAAGCAAATCTTCTTGGAATGGCTTGCCAAAGCAAACTAAATTTTCCCCATCCACCAGCATGCTTCTTCCGTCAAAAACGAGCTCATCTTGGCCGCCAACAAGGTTATTATAAGAAATAACGCTGTTATCTTTTCTTGTGCGGCTAAGTAACATTTTCTTTCTCAAATCTATCTTACCCATATGATAAGGCGAGGCATTAATATTAAAGATAAGCTTTATGCCTGATCTTGACATTATTCTGATTGGCTCATCTTCCCAAATATCTTCACAAATATTTATCCCAAAATAAACACCATCCATCAGGGCAACTAAATAAGTATTTCCACTGGTAAAATACCTTTTTTCATCAAAAACTCCATAATTGGGTAAAAACATCTTATGATAAATACCGCAAATTTTATCTTTATAAATAAGAGCGGCTGAGTTATATAAATTTTGTTTCTTTCTATCCACAAATCCAATTATGGAAACTATTCCTAAGTTCTCTTTCACGATTTTATTTAAAGCATTAATATTATCCTCTATAAATTTCGGCTTTAGTAAAAGGTCCTCCGGAGGATAGCCCGTAATGGCTAATTCTGGAAATGTGACTATATCGCAACCATTGCCAACAGCCTTGTTAATATAATCTACGACCTTCTTATAATTTCCCTCTAAATCACCAACCGTAGTATTTATTTGAGCAATGGCTATTCTTATAAGTTTTTTCTCCATATTAAATAAAAGCGTCCATTCACCAAACTGTCTGGTTTTTGGACGCCTTTGTCAATTATGCAAAAATCTTCTAACAGCAACAATGCTATCAGAAGACCCCTTTGTCATTACATATTAAATATACAATAGAATTTACCCTTAGTCAAGAAATTTTTCCAAAATTGTTTAACAAAGATAGGCATAAGAAATCAACAAATTTTACCGTGTTTATAGGGCCGGGCTTTATTCTTAAACATTTTTTTTCTTATTTCTTTCTCAATATCAATTTTTAACCCTCCACATAAATCAAAAAGCCTAATAAAGCTATCTGCTATTTCTTCATTAAAGTTCTTTTTATCTTGAATTCGATAAGACTCCATAGCCTCAGAAAGTTCTGTAACAACTAACATTAACATTTCTCCTAAATTTCTTTTTTCATCCCAAAAGCCTTTTTCTTTGGCGATTTTATGACAAAGTCGAGTTAATTCTTTTATTGTACTCATTTATCCTTCCTTTTTAAACAGAAGTTCATCGATACCGTCCAAAGCTCCAAACTTAAGCCTAATAAAATCCAGCATATCTTTTGGCAAATTAGAAAATAATTTTATTTTTTCATTTGTAGTAGGATGAAAGAATTCTATATTTGAAGCATGCAAAGCCAATCGCTTAAATTTTAATTTAAAATCTTTTCCAAAAGCGTATTTTCTTTCTCCTAGCAAGGGGTGTCCTAATTGCTTAAACTGGATGCGGATTTGATTTGTCCTTCCTGTGATTGGCCAAACTTCAACTACGCTAAAATTCTCTCCTGCCTTTAATACCTTATATTCAGTAATTGCCAATTTTGGCCTCTTTCTAAAATTCCGATTTGAATGTTTAAAACTACTACTTATGTAACCTTTAATTGTAGCGCCTTTCTTGTCTAATCGACCTTGAACAAAGGCAATATAACGTTTTTTAACTTTATGCTCTTTAAACTGCTGCATTATGATTTTCTGGTTATTTTTACCCTTAGAGAAAATAACCAAACCTGAGGTTTCTCTATCTATTCGATGACAGGGATGCGCTCTAATTCTTTTGCCCTGTTGGATTAATTCTTTGTTTAGTAAATCTGTTAAGGTGGGATGCTGTTTTTTAAAATCGGGTATGACTAAAATACCTGAGGGTTTATCTACTACGATAATTACATCATCTTCATATATAACTTTAAAATCATGGTTTTCATGCATTTAAGAAATGTGTTCTTAAAAAAATTAAATCTATTTATTTTTAATTAATTCAATGAGAAGATTAAGTTTACGGATAATTATAATAGGAAAGCTTATTATCCAAATTAAAAAGGCTAATTGAATAATCCCTGCAATAAAAACTGCTCCTGGAGCCATATTTAAAGGCATTGAAGCATTCATCTTTCAAATCCCCCTTCTTTAATGAATCCACAACTTACCAATATAATCTTTGTTAAACTTCTTATACTTTTCAATAAGACCATCATTTTTCCCTGATGTTTATAGAAATCTTTCTGGATTTCAGATAAGCCAAGGCTTTATTAATCTCTGATTCCTTTCCCTCTAAAATAAGTACGGCCCAACCTACATCTGTAGAAAAGGAGGCCTCAATTATATTTGGAATAATATTAAATTTATTGCCCAAATAATAAATTATCGGCTCGTTTTTTAATTCGACTGGAAAGGTCAATTCTATTTTTGTTTTCATTGTTTGATAAATGTTAACATAATAAACTATCTGTGTCAATGAAGTTAAGTCTTTAGTAGACCAGCCTTGCTCCATCAATTGGACAAAAATTATATTTTGCGCTATAGACCTTCTTACAAGTGGGACAAATTTTTCTAGTCTTGCTGGATTGATTCTGGGATGAGTTTAAGTTAAAATGCTGAGAAGCCAACTGTGTGTTACTTGGCCTTAGTTCTAATTTTGGCAAAGAAGCTTCATCAGAAGGCTTAGAAGGATGTTCAAGGTCATAAATTTCTTTATTCATATTTTTTATTCTCTCCTCTAAAGGAGGATGTGAACTTAAGAAAACTAAATGGTAACCCCTGCCTTTCTTTTTTGCCTCTGCATCTAATTTATAAAGAAAGGTAACCATTCCCTTAGGGTTAAAACCAGACTTGTAGGTATACTTTATGGCTAGTTTGTCAGCTAATCTTTCATCTTCTCTACTGTAACCAAGTGTTATGAGTTCAAATACCACATCCACAGCATTAGCTATGTCTAGACTGCTGGCGCCTCTTAAGGCAATACTCATAACAATCTGATAACCCAATACTGCCTGAAGTTTTTTTACTGAATGTCTGGCAGCAATATGGCCAACCTCATGCGCCACAACCGCAGCTAATTCATCATCATTAGCGGCATTTAATATACCAGTGTTTACATAGACATTTCCCCCAGGAATAGCAAAGGCATTTAATTCCTTATCATCAATCACAAAAAAATGATATTCCAAATCTTGTCTGTCAGAAACTTCGGCAATTTTATTGGCAATTTTTTTTAAACGATTGCTTAGCTGTAAATCATCTGAGATTTTGAATTCTTTAGCTATTTGCTGACTCAAAGATTTACCCAGAGAAACCTCACTTTTTGTATCTATTAGAATAAATTCATGCTTTTGAGTTGCAGGATTATAAACAGTGGCGCAGCCATACAAAAAAATACAACATAATATTGCAATAATTTTCTTAAACATTATTTTCTTTAAGTTGTCTTAAATAATTTAAGCGAATTTGATTAAATATCTGAATGTATTCTTGAGTTTTATAATCAGGATAAGTCCACTCACAAGCTGCAAAACTATTACCCCTAAAATTAAGAGTTAATTCTGCAAATATGCCCATGGATAAATATATGCGATGGGCAAAATCCTTAGTTGTAGCTAAGACCAGCTTTGAAGCACTTATATATCCGGGATCAATATTTATCTGGCGCTTTCCTTTTTCTGAAAGTTTTAACTCTAATGAGTTGCAAAATTTTTTTGTTTTGGCTAATCTGCTTGGCAAGATTAGTTTATTAAAGCTAATGAATTTACGTTTTAAATCTTCACCAAATTCTTTTTCATAATAGGTTGAATAATTAAAAATCAATCTTTCACTTTCAAAGTCTATTTTTCCAAATTTTTTAATTAAAGATCTAAAGGATTTCTTAAGAATTTCTTGTTTAGAAAAAATAAAACCCACAATTAATTTTACAGGAATTTCTTCTTGAATTTTACCCAAGGTATTTTAGTTTTTAAGAGGGGATTCTTAAAAATTCAAAGTTTCTATTTTTTAATAAAGGAAGTTATATAATCCGAGATTTTATGCAGGTCTTTTTTTTGTATATCATTAAAATAAATCGCAATATTATAGTAATCTTTCTTAAGAGGAATGTTATCGGTTCTTATAACAACCCCTTGGCAGGAAATTTTTTTGGTAATAGTCTTCTCCTTTCTTTTAAAAGGAAGAAGCAGAATTATTTTTAATTTGGTTAAAGGCTCAAGATATTTACTTACTTGACAATAAGCACCACTTGGGCTTAAATTCTTAGTTTCAGTAACAATATCGAAATCTTCGCCGGTTATCTTTAAAGGCAAACTCTTAATAACTCTTGAATATTTTCTTCTTTCATTATTGTCATAGTTTACACTCATTGTCACTTTCCTTCTTTGCCTGCCTTGGAGGCCTCTTTCCAACACCTTTTAGCGCAATAATATTTTCCATCACGATAATAGCGCTTAAGTTTCGTCAACTGCTTATTACAACCAGCACAATTATTGCTTTTCTCTGTTTTTTGTTGTTCTTCAATCATAATGTATCTTCACTCCTTTTTTAAAAAATAAATTAAATTTTAGGGAATTTTAAAACCGGTGAGATTTTATGTAACTACTAATGTCTCTTTTATGCTGCTCATTAATTTCTTGAAACTCCAAACCCAATTGATAACGTTCCGAGTGAGGTATCTTAGTAACCCAAACCACCTTTCCCACAGCATTAATTATATTTGAGAGCTTATCTAAACCTAATTCTAAAACAAAATCTGTGTTTATTGGTACAAATTTTTCTAAATTTAATTTTAATCCGCCCTCACTGATATCGCGGGTAATGGTTGAGCCAAACTCATTGGCTTGTTTAAATTTGTATCTTAATGGCGTGTCGAGACTTGCCCTTCTAAATTTTCTTCTTTCTGTATCTGAATTTATAATAGACATAGCCACTAATACCTTTTCTGGCGCCGTGGCTATTCACCGTTTTAACTATAACATAAATTAATTTGAATTTCAATATATTTTAGACAGAATTTTGAGCTTAATTATTTATAATTTAAGCCCTTTCTGATTATTCTTCTTTAACATACATAAGGTTTACAAATTTAATTTAACCTGATATAATTTGTTTGATGTATGAAACCTTTTATGGCCTAAGAGAAAAACCTTTTAATGTCACTTCTGACCCTGCCTTTTTCTTTCTAAGCAAACGCCACAAAGAGGCATTCTCGCATCTTATTTATGGCATTAATGAGCGTAAGGGCATACTTTTAATTACTGGAGAAATTGGCACAGGAAAAACTACCTTGTGCAAAACATTATTAGATAAGCTTGATAAGAAAATAAAAACTGCATTTATTTTAAATCCAAATTTTTCAGAGACACAACTTCTACAACTAATTGTTGAAGATTTAGGAATTATACCAAAGAACAAAACAAAGATGTCGCTAATAAGCTCATTAAATAAATTTCTGCTTCAGGAAACAAGCCAGGGAGGAAATGTTGCACTAATAATTGACGAGGCACAGAACTTAAAAGCCAATCAGCTTGAACAAATTCGTCTTTTATCCAATCTGGAAACTGATAAGGAAAAATTGCTTCAAATAATTCTAGTTGGCCAGCCAGAATTAAACCAAAAACTTGTTCTCACCCAACTTCGCCAACTTAATCAAAGAATTGCCATCCGCTATCACATCTTGCCACTGGAAAAAGATGAACTAAAGGAATACATTGCTTATCGCTTAAATGTTGCTGGTTCAAATGGCACAATCGAGTTTACGCCCGAGGCACTTGAAGAAATATTTATTTTCTCGTGTGGGATTCCACGATTAACTAATGTTGTTTGCGATAGAGCGCTTTTGTCTGGCTTTGTAAAGGAAACGAAAAAAATAAGTTATGAAATAATTAAAAAATGCGTTGAGGAAATTCGATGAGCATAATCTATGATGCCTTAAAAAAGGTTCAAAACCAATTCCCAATGCCTAACAGCGTTAAAAACAAAAATAATATTTGGCTTTGGCTTAGCATCGGTTCTATTACTTTAGGTTTTTTGGGTTGCGGGTTTGTTTTAATGTTACTAATTAATTCTTCAAGTCAAAAAACAGTTATAAAAAATATAAAACCTGAAAATAATAAACCGACAGAAACTTTAAAAGCAATAAATTTGCCCCAAATCTCCAAACAAACTTCCTCTAATACTTTGGTTCTAAATGGGATTATTTCTATGGAAGGAGAATATCTTGCCTTAATTAACAACCAAATACTTAAAGAAGGAGATTACATCCAGGACATGCGTATATTAAGCATCACCAAAGAAAGAGTGGAACTTTATTCCAAAGGAAAGATTACTATCCTTACGCAGAAGTAGCCTAAGAAGATAACCTACTTTTTACAACAAAGCTAATTAACTTCAAAGGAATATCCGGATAAACTTTTACCTTACCAATTGCATTTGGTAAAACAAAGCGATTTTTGCCAAAGATAAATTTCTTATCGTGCGTGAGTGCACTTAGAATATCACTTAACTTCAAATTCTTAATTTGAGTGGGAAGCCCAACCCTTGAGATTAAATTCTTTATACGCAAACACGAACTTAATTCTAAAATTCCTAATCTATAAGCAATTTCAGAGCTGCAAATCATGCCTAATCCAATTGCTTCGCCATGAGTATAAAATTTATAGTTGGCTGCGGCTTCTATGGCATGGCCAATTGTATGGCCAAAATTTAAGATTGTCCTGATGCCTTTTTCTTCTTGTTCATCCTCCTCTACAATTTTGGCTTTGATTTTACTGCACTTAAAAACAATTTCTTCAATAACATCTAAATTGAATTTTAGAATCTTTGTATAATTATTTTCTAAGAATTCAAACAAATTCTTGTCTTTTATAACAGCATACTTAATTGCCTCAGCCAATCCAGAGCGTATTTGCCTTAAATCTAAACTGGATAAAAATGAAATATCGCTAAAGACAAGCCTGGGCTGATGAAAAGCTCCCACAAGATTTTTACCAATTTCTAAATCAATGCCTACCTTTCCACCAATGCTTGAGTCTATTTGGCTTAAGAAAGTAGTGGGAACCTGAACATAGGCAATGCCGCGTTTATAAGTAGCAGCCACATAACCAGAGAGGTCTCCTACAACTCCACCGCCAAGGGCAACTATAAAAATCCTTCTTTTTACATCAAAAGAGGCGATTGTTTTAATTAAACCCAAAGCTACCTTGGCAGACTTAGCCATTTCACTGTCTGGGATCTCAAAAAATTTAACTAAAAAAGAGTTTTTATTTAAATTTGCTTCAATTTTGCTTCCTATATTTTTTCTTATCCTTTTATTGCTAATTATGGCCGCAGTAGTTCCTAGGTTAAGCCTTTTTAAAGACTTAGCAAAATGCGAAATTATTCTTTTCCCAATAATAATCTCATAACTTTTTTTAGCCAAGTTTACTTTTATTTTTTTTATCTTAGACATTTAAATTTATTCCTAACAACTTTCCTAAGATGTTGATAAAAGGCCAAACTAATCTATCAAACACACCGGTAAATAAAAGTAAAAAAATAATTATTACACCGTATCTCTCTAACTGGTTGTAAACTATTGCCAATCTTGCAGGCATTATTCCTGAGATGATTCTTGAGCCATCAAGAGGTGGAATAGGTATTAAATTAAATACACCCAATACCAAGTTTACTAGGATTATGCTACTTAACCATATGCTTATAGCAGAAGATAAATTTAGCTTTAAAAATAAACTTAAGAGAAATGCAAGGATAAAATTAGCTAACGGGCCTGCAATACCCACCAACACCATATCTCTTTTAGGGTGGCGCAAATTCCAGAAATTAATGGGTACTGGCTTTGCCCAACCAAAAATTACCGGTGAATTAAGAAACAAAAGTAATAACGGCAATAAAATCGTACCAAAAGGGTCTATGTGTGCTAAAGGATTTAGCGTTAATCTTCCTGAATATTTGGCGGTAGGATCTCCTAATTTATAAGCCATCCAACCATGTGAAAACTCGTGAATAATTATTGCCGCAAAGAAAAATGGGATGGTTAATAACAGATGGTTCATTCGCAGGCGGTTATCTGTTTAACATAGATAACCGGATATTTTGAGGAAGGAATCTCAAGTCTCTCTCCAATAATCTTTACTCTATAATTTATAAAACTATCTAATTTGCCCCTGTCACCCTGAAGTATATAAATAATTTTATTATCCCACATAAGTTTGTGAGTACCGCTTCGTTTAAAAACACGTCCCATTGGCTTAACTATTCCTACAGCCGTCGTTTGTTTATCAATAGATTGCTCACTTTTGACAACCTTAGTTTTCTCAAGTTTAGATTTAATATTTTTTGTTTCAAGTTGCAATGCAGGTGTTACCTTGGCTTGCAATTTATTATCATCTTTCTTGAATTCAGAATAATAACTTATAAATTTCTCATTCACCCAGCCAACACAATTTCCTAAAGGTTCAATGCCATACCAATTGCCAGTTTTTTTTAGAATTTTAACTGTTTGGCCTTTATCTACCCAACCGATCACGGTAAAATTCTCTCCTGGTTTGGCACGTAGATTCACCCTATTGGCTGTAACTATATATTCTGAATCTGTAATTTTTACATATCTTTCATTAATATAGCAAACTGAATCTTTAGGTAGGCTTATTTTATACCATTCATAACTTTTGCTTAATACGGTAACCCTTTCATTGACTGCTAACTTAGAAAGTATTTCAAAATTGGTATTTGCACCAGCCCTCACATTCACCTTGTCATGGGTAACCAATCCCACAAAAGGATATTCCTCCTTAGCCAATAGACAACTACAAAAAAATACGATTAAAAAGAGGCTTATAATTATTTTTTTCATTATTCTAAAATTATTTGACTTTGGCCTTTGTAGCTTTTTCTTGGGGAGCTGTTGCGCCTGCTTGTGGAGAAGTAGCTTGTGTTTCTGTGGCAGAAACTTCTCCCTCAGCAGCTGGCTTTTCAGCTGCTTTTTCCTTCTTAAACTTTACCCTTACAATCTTTTGCTTAGGTAAGCCGATAACGCTTCTACCATCCTGCCAAAGTCCTTTCTCCATTAAATTCTTAATTCTTTCTAATCTGGTTAAGACAGACCTTTGTACAGCTCCTTTTGCTGTTAGTTTAAGCGAAGGATGAATTGACATTTTAAAGCCTCCTTACATAACAATCGTCATACTTTTTTTGTAGATTTCTCTTAAAATCTTCTGCTTCTTTTCTGGTAGGAAATCTTCCCACGCATATCTGGCTATATTTTCCAGAAGGAATAATTAAAATTTCGTAGCCCATTTTTTTCAATTCCCTTGCTTCGCTTTGAACAGAGAATTGTTTTTCAAAGGTGGCAACCTGTATGGTGTATCTTTTAACTAAACTAAGTGATTTTTCTAACTGTTTTTTCTCGATGGGAATATTTTTTATTTCAGCTGCAGTAGGTTTAAAAACCGCATTTTTTTCTGTGGCAGGAAGTTTAACTGGTGAATCAAAGCCCGATTGTTTGCGATAATGTCTTCTGCCCTTTTCAACGCCCAGAGAAAAAGATAATACTATTAACATTAGGCAACAAATCGCAATCAATACAATGTTATCCAAAGTTAAATTTACGCTAAAAAAAGAATAACCTCTCTTAACGCCTCTGCTACTTGAGGCATCGTTAGCGTTAGAAAACAACTCAAATTGCGCTTGACTATTTTGCATTTCCATATTTTATTATAAAATCATTTTCGTATCATTCTCAAGTATTTTTTAAACTTTCTTTTTTTAGCTAACTTTAAGAAGGCATCTACTATTTTAGGGTCAAATTGCGTACCGCTATGCCGTTTTAACTCCTCAAAGGCATCTGGGATAGAAATTGTATTTTTATAGGGTCTGCCTGAAATCATTGCCTCAAAAGCATCTGCAACTGCCATTACCCTTGCCGCTAAAGGAATCTGACCTTTTTTTAAACCAGATGGATAACCGCTTCCATCATATTTTTCATGGTGGTAAAGTATAATCGGAATGAGTGGCTTTAAAACCTCCAAAGGTTTTAATATTTCTGCGCCCTTTTGGGGGTGGCTCTTTATTATACCGTATTCGCGTGAGGTAAGTTTTGTGGTTTTTGTAAGAATTTCTAGAGGGATATCTACTTTTCCAGCATCGTGTAAGAGGCTTGCATATTTAAGAATCCTAATCTGCGCCTCTCCCAAATTCAACTCTTCTGCCAAATCAGTAACAATACTGCTAAATACACGACTATGAGTATAAGCCCAAGGAACCTTCCTATCTAAAAGCGTAACAATCGATTTAATACTTCCTAAAATTATTTTTTGTTGTTCTTCATAAAGCTGAAGATTACGAATTGCAGTTACAGCCTGCTCAGAGATAGCCATTAATAACTGCTGGTCAAATAAATCAAATACTTTTTTAAAAGTTTGTCTTTTTATAATAACCGCCCCCATTATATCCTCTGCTATCAAGGGTGCGCCTAATAATGTATCTTTTAATTTTGCCTGGCCTGTTCTTATTACCTTGCCTTCAATGCCGTTAGAAATTTTACATTTTTTATCAATTATAATCTTTTGCTTAGAAGAAACTACTGCCTTTAAAATACAATTTTTCTTTACCGTATCTAGAAGGATAATCTGACAAAACTGAGCCTCCATTATATGAGAGATCAATTTGGCTAAACGTAAAAGCAAATCTTTAAGGTCATAGGTCGAATTAACCAAGCGATAGACCATGTGAATTGTTGAAAGTGCCAGTTTATACCTTTTCGTAAGGATTAAATAGTTTTTTGTGTTCATCTAAAGCAAACCTATCAGTCATGCCTGCGATATAATCGCAGATAACCCTGTGTTCATCTTCATTAACTATTCGCTTTTGCTCATAAGGAAGAAGCTGCCTGGGATTATTTAAATAGACATTAAAAAGATCCTCAATAAACCTTTTTGCCTTACTTGTCATCCTAATAACTCGAAAATGGTTATAAAGGTTATTTGAAAGAAAGTCTCTGATTTCCTTGCGTTCGTTTTGCATTTTATCGCTAAATGAGATCAATTTTTCTTTATTATACCTTGCTCTTTCAGAAGATGTTGAACCAATGTTCTTTAACCTTTTATCTGTTTCTGTTAACAAGTCAATTACCTGGGCATTAATCAAAGCTTTAATTATCTGATATTTTAGCATATCCATACTCATCTGGTTAGAATTTTCTTTTATATTTGCTTTAATACTCCTCCAAAGCGAAATTTCTTTTAAGTCTTCTACGCCAATCAAATTTGCAGTCAACCCATCATCAAGGTCATGATTGTCATATGCTATTTCATCGGCAATATCTACAACCTGTGCCTCAAGTGTAGGCAGGCCTTGATTTTCAAATTCAGGATTTTCACCAGGAATATCAAACTCTGTGGAATGCTTTAATATCCCCTGCCTTACCTCCCAAGATAAGTTTAGACCCATAAAATTTGGGTATCTCTTTTCTAAAAGCGTTACCACTCGATAACCCTGAAGATTATGATTAAATCCACCGTGGTCTTTCATTAATTCCTTTAAAGCCTCTTCTCCTGCGTGGCCAAATGGTGTGTGGCCTAAATCGTGCGCCAAGGCAATTGTTTCGATTAAATCTTCGTTTAATCTTAAATTGCGTCCGATAGTACGTGCAATCTGAGCAACTTCTAATGTGTGGGTAAGTCTGGTGCGATAATAATCACCTTCAAAAATTATGAAAACCTGCGTTTTGTATTCCAATTTTCTGAAGGCCTCGCAGTGCACAATTCTATCCCTGTCACGCTGATAAACAGAACGATACTTATGTTCAAGCTCAGGGTACTGGCGGCCTTTAGAATCTTTACTTCGCATGGCATAAGTAGCTAAATTTTTATCTTCAAAAGCCTCAATCTCTTCTCTAGTAAACATCTTTAATCTTTCTGTAAAGCTCTGACAAAGACTCTGATATTACTTTTGTCTTAGCTGTGATAGGCATAAAATTGGTATCTCCTACCCAGCGAGGCACAAGGTGTATGTGGATATGGTAAGGGTATCCAGCACCTGCGGCACGGCCAATATTTACTCCAATATTATAACCCTGTGGCTTAATTAATTTATCAAGCACCGATTGCATCTGATTGATATTACCCAGCAAATCTAAGAATTCAGCTTCACTTAATTTTCTTAAATCATTAACGTGTCGATAAGGAGCAAACATAATATGTCCGTTATTGTAAGGATAAATGTTCAGGGTTGAAAAAGAAAATTCCCCCCGATGGATAATAAAATTTTTTCCGTCATTGATAGACTTGGCTATTTTACAAAATAAACATCCACTTGTTTTCTTTTGGATATAGTTAATCCGCCAAGGGGCCCAGAGCCTTTTTTGATTCATATTTTTAACCTTACAATTTTAGCTTCAATTTTATCATTAATTTCTATAATGCCGTATGATTTAAAAGGAGCAAAAACTGTATCTGTGGGACTTCCCGGATTGAAAAATAAAATATTCTCTTTTTTTTCATTCATAGGACGATGCGAATGGCCAAAAATAATAACATCTACTTTATCATTTTTGAACTCTCTTTTCAACTGTTCAATAATACCTGTTGGATCCCCAAAGCCATGGAAAACGCCAATATTAAATTTACCACATTTTACAATATCTTTCTTAGGAAGAATGTTTACAATATCAAACTGATCCATATTACCATGCACACCCTTTACTGGAGCAATCATTTTTAGCTTATTCAAAACCTCAAGGCTTGTAAAATCACCAGCATGAATAATTAAATCTGCTTGTTGAAATGCTTCTTCTATCTCTTTGGACAAAGAGTCTGCCCTCTCAGGAATATGGGTATCTGCAATTACGCCGATCTTCATTTTATAAAATATGGCTTATGATAGAAATTCATCAAAAGATTTAAATTAGTTAAATTCCAAACCCACATCTTTTGCTGTAAGGCCTTAAGTCTGGCGTTTGGCTCTATATCTTTAATAAAAATCAGAATTCTTTTCTCTGTTTTAAGATTAAATTTCTTGGACTGCTCAAAAAAATTGGCAATATCTGTCTCTGAAACCAACTCCTCATTTAGTAAAATGAGCCAGGACAAATCAGGATTACGAGCAACCATTGCCTTTAGACCAGATTTTTCTTGACCAGCGAATTTGAGCGCCTTTATATCTTTAAAGATTGGCAAGCGATATCTATGTCCATTAAACTGAAAATATTCATTATCAAACGAGAAAAATAATTCAATCACCCTATCCGACAAATCTTTCTGCGATATTTGGCAAAAATTATTTATAATTTTCTTTAATAACTCGGAAAAATTAATTAGTTTACTTTTACTAAAATAATCAAAAGAATAATACCAATCTTGATAAACCGTTTTAAGCCAGAAACTAAATAATTTATCATGAATATAATAAAAATTTCCATTCTTTGAAATGATGCCTAATTCAAGAAGGCGAGTCAACTTTTGCAAAATATGACCTTGCTCTTTAGATAAATTTTTAGAAATATTTTTCAACTTGTTTTGGCCGTTCGACAAAGATAAAAGAACCTGTGTAAGGCCTCTTTTAAAGCCTGCCTGTTCTATTTCTTTCAAAACAAGATTAAAATGTTGATTTAAAAATCCTTTTTTTTCAAATAGTAATTTAGCTAAAACCTCTGCCAATAAATCAATGTTGACACTTTTCTCATTCTTTAAAAGAAAGGTATTGCGAACTTCTTGAAAAATGATATCTAAGTAAAATGGGTAACCGGCTGTAAAATCGATTAAAAAATTATTGTATAAGCAATTTGACTCGATATCCAATAACTTCCAACTTATGAATTCTTGACTGGTTTTAACATCAAAAGGAGGAATATCAACTAAATCAAAGTTTCCAAAAAGCAAGGAAAGCTTTTCTGAAATGATTTTTTTGGCAAGGGAAAGTTGTGAACTACTTACAATATAAAGACAGCTTCTCTGCAGCATAATTTTTTTTCCTAACTCTTGAAAAACAAAAGGAAAGCCCAAACTTTCTAAATTCTGGAACTCATCAAGTATCACTACACAATAAATACCTGTTTCTGAAAAAAATATTTCTGGCAAACTTATCAGCTCTCTATAAGCCTCAAAACGCTTTCCCTTTTCAAAATATAAATTAATCTTCTTAATCTGTTCTACAGTTGCTGGTATAAAGCGCTTAGAAATTTCAAGCAAAATTTCTTGAGAATCTCCCTGCGCCAAAGATTTCATACTCAAAAAATTGAAAAGCAGACCATCAATATATTTTTTTACGAAACAACTAAAATCAATTTTATCTATTTCTATGTAGATAGGACAAATTGCCTTGCTGCTTAAATTAACAACAAATTCTTGCAATATTGCACTCTTTCCAATAAAGGCATTCCCCAGAATTGCAATATTCTGACGATAACCATCTTTTAAGTCCAAAACCCTGCGGTTTAACAGACTTAGGATATTCTCTCGGCCAAATATTTTTTTAAATAATACTTCCATATTTTAAGGTAGATAAAAAAGTGGGTTTTGTGCCTTAGAACCTTTTCTAATTTCAAAATGAAGAAAGTTAAGTTGTTGTGATTTAACAGCATCTGCCTTGGCTATAACCATGCCCTGTACAACCAAATCATTTGGTTTAGCAAAAATCTGTGAATTTAAAGCGTAAACACTTGAGAAACCATCTCCATGCTCAATAATTACAGTTTGGTTATATCCCTTTAAAGAATCCGCAAAGACAACCTTGCCTGCCCGAGAAGAAACTATTTCTTCATTTGGTTTTATCTGAATGTTTATACCCTTATTTAACCTATCCTGAAACAGTTGATCAAAGTATGCAATTACCTTTCCCTTTGACGGCCAAATAAAATTGCTTTCACTTGGGAAAACTTTCTCTGGCTCAATAATAGAAGTTGCTTTTTTACCTGGAATAAATATCATCTGACCCTTTTCAATCTTTGCTGCATCAGGAATTTTATTTACGCTAACTAATTCCTCTAAGTCAATGTTGTAAATCTGTGAAATGCGCCAAAGCGTCTCACCAGGGAGTACCTTATGATATAAACCTTGCGTTATAAAAGCCTGGGTAGGCGTAACTGTATAATTTTGAGTTGCGCAGCCAGTTAGGTTTAATCCTAAAAAATAGAAAATCAGATGAATTATTAGACTTTTGTTTCTCATTTTTTATTAAGCGGGCGAAGGGAATTGAACCCTCCTGTCCAGCTTGGGAAGCTGGTGTTCTACCGATGAACTACGCCCGCAAAAAATATTACCTCAAACATTCCTCTGCCATTTTTAAAGAACAATAGTCTCCGCACATAGAGCAAACATCAAGCTTATCTGTCAAAGAAGAATAACGATAAAGCTTTGCTTTGACTGGGTCAATTGAGAGCTTAATCTGTTTTTTCCAATCGCGTATTTTTCTGGCCAGAGAAATTGACCTATCCCAGTTTGTGGCATTTTTTATTCCCTTGGCAATATCGCCAGCGTGCGCTGCAATTTTAGCGGCAACAACTCCCTCCTTAACATCAGTGTAGCTAGGATGCCTTAGATGTTCAGAGGCAGTTACATAGCATAAGAAATCAGCACCAAAACTGGCTGCCAAGGCGCCGCCAATTGCTGCTGTTATATGGTCGTATCCAGCAGCAACATCTGTCACCAAGGGCCCTAAAACATAGAAAGGAGCATTACCGCAAAGCTTCTTTTCTAATAAAACATTTTTTTGAATTTGGTTAATGGGGATATGTCCAGGCCCCTCAATCATTACCCCAACATTAAATTCTCTGGCACGCTTGGCTAACTTACCTAGCAAACTTAACTCTTTTATCTGCAACTTATCAGTTGCATCAATAATTGAGCCAGGCCTTAAACTATCGCCCAGGCTTAATGTAACATCATATTTATAACAAATCTTTAAAATCTCATCAAAATTTTCATAAAAAGGGTTTTCCTGATGATGAAAAGACATCCAGGTTGCAAGAATTGCGCCACCTCGGCTTACTATATCCAGAATTCGTTTATGTTTTTTTAAAAGACTTAAGGAACCTTCGGTTATACCGCAATGTATTGTAAAAAAATCTACGCCTTCTGCTGCCTGAGATTCAATAACAGAAAGCATCTGTTCCTTTGACATCTTTAAAATGGAACCATTGATTCTCGAAGCCTCAACTGCTGCTTCATAGATTGGCACAGTTCCCACAGGCACGCTGGATTCTCTTAGAATTTCACGACGCACTGCCTTTAAATTCCCGCCTACACTCAAATCCATAACTGTATCGGCACCAGCTTCAATTGCAATCTTCAATTTCTTTAGTTCTGCTTTTAAACTAACTTTATCTGTTGAGGTTCCTAAATTGGCATTAACCTTTGTAGTTAAACCCTCTCCTATTCCACAAATTCTTTTAATTTTGTGATTTTTATTTTTAGGGATAACTATTCGGCCTTGGGAAACTTTTTTGCATAAGATTTGAGGAGGAATATTTTCCTTAGCAGAAACCTTGAGCATTAAAGAAGTAATCTGGTTTTTCTTGGCAGCTTCTATTTGAGTCATTTTATATTTTTTGTCGACACATTTGTATACCCCGATGGCAAGCATCGAGGTATGCTTTCTATATATTTTATTTTCTTCGGGGTATACTTCAGTGTTGACACTGAGAGCGACAAGCCCTTTAAATATTTCCCCCGCCTTCGGCGGGACGGCTCTGACTCCCCAATGTCAAGCATTGGGGCTTGTCGCCGAATGTGTTAAAATTTTTTTTAACGCCTTGGTGGCTTTAAAAGCGCCTCTCTGCCAGCAAATTGCTCGACAAACTGCAATGTTACTTGCCCCGGCATCTAAAACTTGAGTTATATTTGTTACAGTCATGCCGCCAATTGCAAAGATAGGAATTTTTAATTGTATCTTTATTTTAGAAATTATGTCTAAACCAATTGGTTTAAATCCAGGTTTTGTTTGTGTGGAAAATACGGGACCCAGACCAATGTAATTGGCGCCCTCTTTTTGGGCAATAAGAGATTCTTTAAGGTTATGGCAGGAAATACCGATTATCTTTTCCTTACCCAAAAGTGAACGCGCTTTAGTTAGCGGTATATCATCTTGACCTAGATGCACACCGTCGGCATGTGATAAAAGTGCTAAATCTATTCTGTCATTTACGATAAATATCGCTTGGAAATCTTTAGTTAATTTTCTTAATTTGATCGCCAAAGATAATGTATTCTTAGCCAGACCAATTTTGTCTCGAAGCTGTATTATATCTATGCCTGCCTTTATAGCTTTGTGTGCAACGTTTAAAAGGCTGGCATAATCTAAAACCTCTCTATCTAAGATGAGATAGAGTAAGAAATCGTTTAATAGCTTCTTTTTCAAGTTTGTAAATCTTGTACCTAAGTGCCTTAAAATTTACAGCTGCTTTTTTATTAATCAACTTGGAAAATTCTTCTAAAACGCGAATGGATTCCTTGGCTCTTTGAATATTCGCAAAAAATATGTCAGCGATATTCTTTCGTTTTAATTCAATTGAAAAGCTTTTCCTGCCAACATCCCTGAGCGTATCTCTTTGCTCCAAAAACTTAAAAAGATTAATATTGAGCTGCACAAGACAAGAGCTTACTTTATGACGGATTATTTTAAATTCTGTAGCGAGGGTCTTTGAATTAAAAACAAACCGCAGGATATCCTCGCAGACCCTTAAACCCTCTCTTGTGCGGTTAAAATTTGCGTCTAAAACACGGAAGATTTTTTTATCTATCTTTTGCATAGGCTTAAAATATGATTGATAATCTTTGTCGTAGAATATCCCTTTAGATACTTTACTAACCTTACCCTTCCACCATAGGAATTCACAAAAGATTCTCCTACCACAACCCTACCCTTCCAGTCAGCCCCTTTTACCAAAACATCCGGTTTAATAAGCCTGATTAACTTAAGAGGGGTCGCTGTATTAAAAATCACTATATAATCAACACAAGATACAGAGGCTAAAACTTTGGCTCTATCAAGTTGGGAAATTATTGGCCGGCTTTTGCCCTTTATTTTCCTAACCGAGCTGTCGCTATTTAATCCAACTACCAGAATTCCATTTTTTTCTTTTGCTTCTTCTAGATAGCTAATATGACCGGGATGCAAAATATCAAAACAGCCATTGGTAAAAATAATCTTTTTATCTTGGCGTCTTAAATGCTTAACAATACGAATTAGTTTAACAAGATTTACAATCTTATTATTTGATTTCACTTTCTTTTATAAAACCTCTTCTACGATTTCGCAAATGGCGTGCAGACAAAGAATATGCGCCTCTTGAATTCTTGCGGTATTGTTAGACAGGATAACTAAACTGATATCTGTAATTTTGGTTAAACCACCGCCATTTCCTCCAGTTAAAGAAACTGTCTTTAGCTTCATCTTTTTAGCTAATTTAACTCCTAAAATTACATTCTCAGAATTACCACTGGTTGAAATGGCAATTGCCAAGTCATTGTTTTTTGCTAAACTTTCGATTTGTCTGGAAAAAATAAATTTAAATCCATAGTCATTGCCTATCGCTGTCAAAATTGAGGAATTTGTGGTTAAGGCAATTGCGGGAATGCCTTTTCTTTCCTTCTTGAACCTACCCACAAACTCTGCAGCTACGTGCTGGCTGTCGGCAGCTGAACCACCATTACCAAAAAGAATAATTTTACCGTTATTTTTTATACAGTTAATGCAAGCTTGGGCAATCTTAAGAATTATTTCAGTTTGATTTTTTAATAACTCTTCATTAATCTTAATTGATGCGCGAATAATCTTGTGAATTTTCTCTTTCATTTTATCCAAAAAATACCTTGGCAATTTCATATAAATCCATATCCACGGTTTTTAAGGCCTTTACTGCCACCTCAATAGAAACAGAGGCGATTTTATTGCCTTGAAGGCTAACCATTTGACCAAACTTTTTGTCTTTTACAAGTTCTACTGCCTTTACGCCAAAACGCGTTCCTAAGATTCTGTCAAAGGCAGTGGGCGTTCCCCCTCTTTGGATATGCCCTAAGACGCTTACCCTGGTTTCAAAACCTGTTCTTTTTTCAATTTCCTTTGCCAAACAATCTCCAATACCACCTAAGCGCACATGACCAAATTCATCAAGCTTGCTCTCCTGCAAGATTTCAATTAATTTTGTGCCTTGTTTAAATTCAGCGCCTTCAGCCACTACCACAATACTAAAATTCTTTCCGCGTTTATGCCTTTTATTTATCAGATTGCAAACCTCTTCGATATCAATAGGAATTTCCGGAATTAAAATAATATCCGCACCTCCTGCAATGCCAGCTTCAGTGGCAATCCAACCTGCTTTTCTACCCATTACCTCAACCACCATAATTCTGTTATGGCTTTCTGCAGTAGTATGTAATCTGTCAATGCATTCTGTGGCAATATTTATAGCTGTATCAAAGCCAAAGGTATAATCTGTACCTGATAAATCATTATCAATTGTCTTAGGAACGCCCACTACATTTAAGCCTTCCTTAAACAATTGTGCAGCAACCCCTAATGTATCTTCACCACCAACAACAATCAGGGCAGAAAAACCTAAGTTTTTATAATTATCCTTTAATTTTTGCAAATCCTCTGGTTTCTTATAGGGATTTGTTCTGCTGGTACCCAAGATAGTGCCACCCTTAGGAAGAATTCCCGAAACTGACCTTAAATCTAAAACCTCGCTATCACCTTCTATTAAACCTTTCCAGCCATTTTTTATACCTATAGTTTCGAACCCTTCTAAATGAGACTTTCTAACAACTGCTCTGATTACAGAATTTAGGCCTGGACAATCTCCGCCGCCGGTTAATATTCCTATCCTCATCTCTCGATTCTCTCCTTTTATTTTAGATAAATATGTTTTAATGAAATTAATTACAGTTTGGTGCCGTAGCTTTGAAACGGAATTATTGGCTCTTCCTTATCTTGTGGCTTCTTTCTTTTTTCCTTCTCTTCTTCGCTAGAAATAATTTTGGCAACATGCACACGAATTATCACCGTCTCCTCAACGCCCAAAATATCCTGAATTCTGCTCTTAATCAGTTCCTGTAGTTTTAAAGTTAGCTCTGGGATGCTAGTTTCAGAACGCAGAACTATCCTTAAATCAATCTCTAAACCCTTTTTTGTGGCTATTACATCTGGCCTTGTCTCTTTAATCTCGGAAATATGCGAGGTTAATCTCTTGACCAAATCCTCAACAGCTGATAAAGAAACTGTAACCTGACCTGAAGGATTATCAAAAGCAATGGTGCGCTCTTTTTGTATGCGGCCTAAAATTAATTGTGCAAAGGCAATGCTAATCAAAATTAATAAAAGTCCAATAAGGCCGGTGATGATACGCAGATTCAAAACATTATAACCTGCATCTAACAGACTAACTACGTCCTGAATTTGAATTGCATGCAAAGAAAATCCAATTATCAGCCCTCCAAGCAATGATAATATTAAGGTATAAAATAATACACCGCAAAAGCTAAAAAATTTCATCTTTACCCCCTTTAATGACGACACAACTTATGGAGTTCGAAGAACGACATAAGTTGTATGTCGGAATTAAATCCAGCACTAATTTTTGTAACTGCTCTGGTTTTTTGATATGGGTTTTATGTAAATTAACCCTTTGATTTAATTAAAGTGCTTTTTCAAAAATTAGTGCTGGGTCAAATTCAGCCAAGCAACTTATGTCACTTCGTTCCATAAGTTGAGGCTTCATTTGACCTTTCTACACCTTGCACATTAACATTAATCTCTTTTAATGATAAATCTGACATTTTTTCCAGCGCTAATCTTATATTATCTTGAACCTTGGAAGCAACCTCTGGAATATTGTAGCCATATTTAATATTAATTCTTACTTCTAACCTAATATCATTATTTTTGTCAATCTTTACATTTATACCGGGATAATATTTTCTGCCAATTGCTTCAAGTAGGTTGTTTTTAAATGCGTTTTTTATAGGTGAGACGCCTTGAATTTCTGAAATTGCAATTGAAGCAACAGATGCTATCACTTCTTGATGAATTCTTACTAACCCGAATTCTGTCCTTTCCTCTTTCATTAGACCTCCACTTCTTGTTTTTCCTTAAGCATCTCTTCGATAAAATGCGTAGAGATATCGCCTTTGACAAACAAGGGATTTTCTAAAATTTTAAGATGAAATTGTGTTGTTGTCTTAATAGGGCTAATCACTAATTCATTTAAGGCCCTTATCATAATCGAGATTGCCTCTTCGCGGACTCTTCCATGCGTAATTACCTTGGCCAACAATGAGTCATAAAAGGGGCTAACTTCAAAGCCGCTATAAATATGAGTATCTATCCTTACTCGAGGTCCACCTGGCAAATTTAATCTTTCTATCCTTCCTGGACAAGGAATAAAACCATTTTCTGCATCCTCAGCATTTATCCTGCACTCAATTGCCGAACCTTCAATTTCAATGTCTTCTTGGCTACAAGAGAGCTTCTCTCCGGAAGCAATTAGAATTTGCTCTTTCACTAAATCAACGCCTGTTACCATTTCTGTAACTGGATGCTCCACTTGAATACGCGTATTCATTTCCATAAAATAAAAATTTCCATCAGGGTCAAGTAGAAATTCCATGGTTCCGGCACTTTTGTAGTTTGCCGCCTTTGCACCCCTTACTGCCATATCGCCAATTTTTTGTCTAAGCTTTTTATCTAAGGCAGGAGAGGGGGATTCTTCCAATAATTTCTGATGCCTCCTTTGAATACTACAATCTCTCTCACCCAAATGAATAATATTACCATAGCCATCAGCAAGAATTTGAAATTCAATGTGACGCGGCTTGGCAATATATTTCTCAATGTAAACATCCCGGCTGCCAAAAGCTGCTTCTGCTTCTGCCTGAGCAGTTATTAACGAACTAATTAACCTTACATCATTGTGGCAAACGCGCATGCCCCTTCCTCCTCCGCCAGCAGATGCCTTTATGATTACAGGGTATTTGATGCGCTTTGCTGTCTTTATAGCATCCTCTTTATTTTTTATAATTGCAGTCCCGCCTGGAGTGATAGGAAGGCCGGCTTTTCGCATTGTCTCTTTAGCTGACATCTTATCGCCCATCAAACGAATGGATTGGGGCGAAGGTCCAATAAAAGTAATTTGGCAAGACTCACAGATTTCTGCAAAATGGGCATTCTCTGCTAAGAATCCGTAGCCAGGATGAATTGCTTCCACATCGGTTATTTCCGCAGCAGATATTATGGCAGGAATGTTTAGGTAGGTATCGGCGCTCAGTGCCTTGCCAATACAAACTGCTTCGTCGGCAAAGCGTACGTGAATGGAGTCTTTATCCGCTTCAGAATAAACAGCTACACTTCTTATGCCTAATTCACGACAGGCACGGATAATTCTTAAAGCGATTTCTCCACGATTGGCAATTAGAATTTTGGAAAACATTTAATTAGCTTAAATAAAAGTTTCCTTGCATTAACTAAGTTGGCTCAATTAAGAATAAAGGCTGACCAAATTCCACAGGCTCTGCATTATCTACCAAGGCCTCAATCATCCTTCCCTTTATTTCTGATTTAATTTCATTCATCAGTTTCATTGCTTCAATTATACAGATGACCTGACCAACCTCAACTTCCTGCCCTACATCTACAAATGGTGCGGCTTCTGGCGAAGGCGCAAGGTAGAATGTGCCAACCATGGGAGATTTAATCTCTAAGGTCTTGATAGAAATCCTTTCCTCGAGAACTTCTTTAGTAGAGGCTATATTTGTTGCGGGTAAATGTTCGATCCTGTATTCCACAGCTGGCAAAGCCGTAGTTGATTCTAAAGACCCTCTTTTAAGCTTTATGCGCATTCCCTCACGCTCAATCTCAAGCTCCAAAAGATTATTTTCATTCATGAGATTAATCATTTCTTTAATCTCTTTTAGATTCATTTTAAATCCTTTCTACATATTGGCCAGTACGTATGTCTAATTTTATCCTGTCGCCAATATTTACAAACAAAGGCACCTGTACAACTGCTCCAGTTTCTATCTTTGCTGGCTTAGTGCCGCTTTTAGCTGTATCGCCTTTTATGCCCGGCTCGGTTTCCTTTATTTCAAAATCAATAAAATTAGGTAAGTTTATTTTTAGAAACTGATTCTTAAAGAAAAACAAGCTTACCTCAAGGTTATCCTTTAGAAATTTGATAGCCTCTTTGAGATTGTCTTTTGAAACCGCCACTTCTTCAAAGCCTTCCTGTTCCATAAAATGAAACAGGTCTCCTGCTCGATATTGAAAAACTGCCTTTCTCTCCTCTACAAATGCTTCTTCAATCTTATCATCAGACTTAAAGGTTTTCTCTATCAAATTCTCAGTCTTTAAATTCTTTAATTTTGTACGCACAAAGGCAGCGCCTTTGCCGGGTTTGACATGCTGGTATTCTGTAAGCATATAAACCTCGCCATCCATAAGGATGGTTAAACCCCCTTTAAGCTGATTTATGGATAAAGCCACTTAATACCTCGCATGCCTTTTCTTTAACCAAAACCATATCCTCAATACGAATACCAAATTCTCCTGGCAGATAAACTGCTGGTTCCACAGTAAAAACCATATTTTTTTCTAATTTTGAATCGTTCTTAGAAGATATGGCAGGGCTTTCGTGAACCTCTCTACCCACACCGTGGCCTAAAGAATGGCCAAAAAACCGGCCTAATTTATACTTACTAAGATAGTTACGAGCACATGCATCAATTTCGCAAGCGCTTTTCCCTGGCTTAATACTTTTTATGGCCCTTTCTTGGGCCAAGAGAACGATTTTATAAATTTGCTGAACTTTTGCAGGTATTTTACCCAAAAAGAAAACCCTTGTCAAGTCAGATTTGTAGCCTTTAAAATCAACTCCGATATCAACTGTAACTGGTTCATTTAATTGAAATTTAAGCTTAGTCACCTTGGCATGAGGATAAGCACCTCTACTTCCCGATGCAATAATAGCATCAAAGCATAATCTGGCATCTTTTTTACGGATAAAACCTTCTAAGGCTATCATAGCTTCATACTCAGATAATCCAGGCTTAATAATGTGTTTTAAAAAACTAAAAGCCTGTGCAGTTATCTTTATGGCCTGTCTAATCTTTAAAATCTCTTCCTCGGTTTTTATCTGGCGCAAAGACTCAATAAAATCATGGGTTTCTATAATTTCTATTCTGTCTTTGAAAATACTTTTCAGCTTCTGATATTCAGCCAAGCTAAGATTTCTACTCTCTACACCTAACCTTTTAATGGCTAAATCACTGCATAAACTAAAAACATCTTTGAAAATTGAACCTTTAATCTTCTTTAGATAAATTCCCCGAAGTCCCTCTTTTGCCTCCTCAATATAGCGAAAATCAGTAATGTAAAATGTCTTTTGAGGATGAAGCAGCAGCCAAGACTCTGAGGAATCAAAATCAGTTAAGTAAGAAACATTCACATCTTTGGTAACTAATAAGCCATCAAGATGGAAAAGCTTGATTTTCTCTAAGGCTTGATTTATGGGGGGAATCACTTCTTTATCAGATTAATTGCTGCCTCAAGTCCTAGAATATAACTGTTTAAACCAAAACCACAGATCTGGCCGGAGGCAACTGGAGCAATAAGAGAATTATGACGGAATTCTTCTCTGGAATAGATATTAGAAAGGTGCACCTCAATAGTAGGTAAGCCGCTTGCAGAAACAGCATCTCGAATAGCCACACTTGTATGGGTATAAGCAGCAGGGTTAATCAAAATGCAATCAAATTTTCCCTTTGCCTTGCCGATTGCGTCTACAATTTCGCCTTCATGATTTGACTGGAGAATTTTTAGGCTTACTTTATTTTTCTGGGCTAAGCTTAAAAGCTTTTGGTTAATTTGTTTAAGCGTAACTCTGCCATAGATATTGGTTTCACGTTTACCTAATGAATCTAAATTTGGACCATGAATAACCAAAATTTTTTTCATATTAACTCCTGCTATGGTCCCGACGTATCGTCGGGATGTCCTCACTTATTTTTCTGCCTCATCAATAAGCATAATCGGAATACCGTCTTTAATTGGGTATTTTAAGCCGCATTTGGTACAGACGATTTTTTCTTCTTTTAATTCCACATCTGCCTTGCAGGCTGGACAAGCCAAGATTGCTAAAAGCTCTTTGTCTATCATTGTTTAATCTCCTTGTTTTTCTCTACAAATTTCATCTGCAATTCATAGATAAAGTTATTCAATAAATTTGTCTCATCCTCTTTTAGATTACCTTTGGTTTTTTCCCTCAGCATCAACAATGTGTCAATAATAAACTTTGCTTGCGGAATATTCTCTTCCTTTTTTTGCGAAACTGGATTGGCTATTTCTCCTAAAAAAATCATTGCTTGAAGCCCGAGTGAAGTAACAAAATTACTAAAGTCTACTTCAAAGGGAAGATTAGATTCTTCAGGGGAGGGTTTTGCCTCTTCCTTAGCAAATTCCTTCCATTTTTCGTCAACCCTTTTCTCAATATTATCTTTTTCCTCTGACATATTTTCCTCTAATTAAGGACTATTCCCGCATAACCAACTACTGAAGAATAATCTTTAGTTACATCGCCGCTTGTCTGATACATAACTAAACGCGCTTGATTTGCGCCTAATTCTTTAATGCAAGAAAGCATAATTACAACTGGCGCAAACCCGCACATGCTGATATCCAGACTCCTTATTTTTTTCAAAAGCAATTCTTCATCCAGTTTTAAAACCGCATCTATTGCCTCGAAGTCTTTTTTTCTTGCTTGGTCTTGCGGCTCGTAATGAGTCATATCTGAACTGGCGATAATCAAAACCTCTTTTTCTTTGCTTAAGGCTTTTATTGCGCTTGAGATTTCTTTGCCAATTGCTCTATAGGTATCTAAATTGCCTACAGATGCCACAATAGGAACTATTTTACAACTCTTTTTAAAATACTGCAAGAAAGGAATTTCTACCTCTAAAGAATGCTCATAGCGATGAGCTGAAAAATCCTGCTTAAGAAATTTGGAGCTTGATAGAATCTTTGTGGCTAATTCTTTATCAATTTCAACATTGCCTAAGGGTGTCGCCCAGGTTCCTTCAGTCATAATGCTAAAATTACTGCCTAAACCTGTATGATTGGGTCCTAAAATTACACAGGTTTGCGGGATATTCACCGAAGAAATAGTTTTTCCTGCCACAGCTCCTGAATAAATATATCCTGCATGCGGTAAAACTACACCCTTGGCTTCAATTTTTTGGGCATCTATATCTATAAATTCCTCAATTTGATTTCTTAGGGAAGTAGCTGATGCTAAATAAAATTGCCCTGCAACCGCAGGTTCTCTAATCAACCTTAACCTTCCTTCTATTAAAAATATCATCCAAATATTGCGCGCCCTTTTTAATATCTTGCCCTGTTGCGGGATGATGCGCTTCCATTACCTTAATAGTGTCCTTATTTATAAAAGGGGCTATTTTAGTAAAGTCTATATTGCCTTTAAGCGGTGGCTGATGGTCATCGGTACCAATCACATCGTGTAAATGAATACCCAGCATTTTATTAGAATATTTTTCTAAATAGCTAAGATTTGAATAAAAACCCATATTTTGCCAAATCTGCGCATGACCAACATCGTGCCAATAAAAAATATTTCTATTAGAAAATTTATCTAAAATAATTTCTATCTCTTCAAGAGAAGGAATCTCGCGAAAATAATATCGATTTTCAATGCCTAAATTTATTCCTTTCATTCCAGCATACTCTGAAATTTCATCAAGGCTTTTTAAGGCACTTTCAAAATACGGCTTAACTTGCCTCTCTCGCTCTTTTATGATTAAACTTTTAAGCGCCTCAAATTCCTTAGAATTCCTGTGGCTATTATTAAAAAAACGCATCAAGGCTTTGGTTTTGTCCTGAATTTCAATACGGCCGGCATGCAAAACAACTGCCTTTGCATTTAGCATTTTGGCAGTATCAATGGTGCGCTTAGTAAAATTTATGGCTAAGTTTCTTTCCTTGGCATCAAGAGAAGCTAATGAATAATAATCTGGCAGGGCTAATTTTCTCTCAACCCCGTCTGGTATAGGACAAAAATTATGAACGCTTATAATTTTTATCAGCCCCTTGCTCTCGAGAACAGAAACATCATTAACAATAGATTGCGTCAGATTAAAACTAAGCTCCAATTCTGTGAAGCCCAAGGTTTTAATTTCTCTGACAATATCTTTGCCATTTTCAAAACGAAAGGCATTCCAAGAGGTTGATAAAGCTATATCCATAGATTTTAATTATTGTTCATTTTGGTTTTCTTAAGTATAAATATATCATTTAATAAAACCTCTGTCAATTCATTCAATTTGTTTTAAGAGGGCCTAGGATTTAACTTGATTACTTTTAGCCGGAGATTTCAAAAGAGATAATCACATTAAAGGAAAGTTCTGGATATGAGAGGCCTTCTGGAAAACTTGGGTATGGTGAGGCATCTTTAATGCTTTTTAGAGCAATTTCTTTTAGATAACTATTAGCTTTGGTCTTTTCTTCAATAAGTCTAACATCCTTAAGACTTCCGTCTCTTAAAACTACAAATACCAAATATACTTCTCCTGTCTCGTAACGTGTATAATTCCCGTAAGCGTAGCGGCGCACTTTTTCCCTGATGACCTGATAATAGTTATTATATTTTGGATTTTTAATTTTGTTGTCAGATTTAACCTCTGGTACAGAAATTCTTTTAAGAGAAGAAAATTGCTTTACACTCATAGGATTCTTTTGGACTGACTGATTTTTTTTAAAAAATGACTCTGCCTCTTTTAATAAAGGAGAGGGCGGATTTTCTTTCTTAAGAAGTGTGACTTTTTCTTCTTGTGGCTTTTTGAAAGCAACCCTTGAATCTTCAGTTTTTAACTTCAGCATCTGAAGCTTATAATAAGTAACCTCAATTTCCTGAAGGGATTTGTTTAAACTTGAAGTATTTAAATGGGGTAATTTATAGAGAAAAAAAGCATGGATAATAACCGAGACAATCAAAGAAAATCTAAAAACATTTTCTTGTGGCATGAAATAATTATTGCATTGTTATTTAAGTTTGTAAAGAAAAAGAATTCGACTTATTTTTTAAAAAGATATTTCCACGCCACTCATTATCGCTGTACCCGGCATAGGATAGCCTTCTTGTTCTTGATATTGTTTATTAAGGATATTTGTTCCTTTAAGAGTAAATTCACAGTTTTTGGTTAATTCATAAGCAAATCCTAAATCCATAGCGTAATAAGGCGATAAAGCCTTAGTGTTTTGCGCATCAGTGAATCTTCCTGATTTATATCTAGATGAAACCTCAATCTTAAACCTGGAGATTGGTTTATAGTTAAGATTACATTTAAAAAGATTTCTTGGCCGAAAAATAAGGCGGTTATCTGTAGCTATATCTTTTGCAGATAAAAGGGTATGGTTAAAATTAATCTTTAGATTTTTACTCATTACATATTCCAATTCGGTCTCAAGGCCACTTACTTTCGCCCTTCCTACATTAAGAGGCTGCCAGAAATTTGTTCTTACCGGCTGCCATTCAATTAGGTCTCTAAATTTTGTAGAAAAATATGTGGAATCCAGCTTAAGAGACTTAAAAAGATAAATTCCTACACCTGTTTCGTAAGAAGTAGCCTTTTCGGGTTCTAAGTTAGGATTTCCTTCTTCAAAAGCCGTTGATGGCCAATAAAGGTCATTAAAGGTTGGCACCCGAAATGACCTGGCAACTAGTCCGTGAAGTTTTATCTTATCAAAAAACCACGTAGATAGGCTGGCACTAGGGCTTATCCTATCTCCAAAGTTTGAATAATCATCCCACCTTGCACCAATTTTAAACACAGCATTTTCGTTAAATAAATCTGTCTCACTTTCAACATAAAGGGCTTTTGAATTATAATCATGCTTTGCCGTACTGGAACTGTTTATGTAATTCAATTTGTAATTACCGCCAAAAGTGGTTCGCCATACATCAAACCAAAGTTGAGAAAACTGGATATCGCTGCCATATTCCTTTGTTGTATGAACTGATTCATCTCTGGGGTCAAATGTCTCAATAAATTCAAGTCTATCGCTATTGTGATACAACTTCAAAAGAATATCTTGCTCCTTTAAAATTTTACCATTCCAAGTTAAATCAAAGAATTTCTTTTTAGAAATAGTTCTATCATCCGGGTCAAAACTGTCTGTTGTTCCGGGACTTCCCACACTCGATTGATTGTATCCTGAAAACAGTGAAATGCGATTATCATCATTAAGTTTATATCCTAAATCCAAATTGGTGTTAGAACTTCTATAATAAGCATTATCCCTATGGCCTTGAGAAGTAAGATAATCTTGGTTTAAAAAATAATCAAAGTTATTGAATTTATATCCATTTGATATGGCAGAATAAGAGGTTCGAAATGTACCTGCCTTTTGTGTAAACTTGGTTTCCATCTTTTCTTTTCCGGTTTTTGTGATAATGTTAATTACACCGCCAACTGCATTTGCTCCATACATTGTTGCAGCAGGTCCACGCATAACTTCAATTCGTTCAATATTTGAAAGTGGAATTTGGTTGTGGTCTGTTTGTCCATCACGAGGAGTGTTTATTGGACGTCCATTAACGAGAGTAAGCACCTGAGTACTTACTGCGCCCCTCGTATGTACTGATTTTGTAGCTCCATACGAGCCATACTCAATTATATTTACTGAGGGGAGCATATCCAGTAACTCTACTATCTCTACACTATCAGAATCCTCAATGTCCTTGGTTGAAATAATACTAATATTATTGGGTACTTTTTTATAAATCTGTTCCAGCTTTGATGCTGTTACAACAATTTTTTCCAAATCAAGTTGGTAATCCTCTTCTGCATTTAAAATATTTGAATTGCTTTGCATAATTCCCAAAATCAACAAAACCCAAATTAGTTTTTTCATTTGAAGCTCCTTTCTCTTACTGCGAGAGTACTCCCCTTTTCGATAGGCGATCGACCGGACTTTACCGTTGCGCGACAGTGCCCGGAATTGCACCAGGCTTCCTTCACCTATCTGGTTTCCCAATCTGTAAAACTTTAGTTATATTTTTTAATATCCAAGAACCAGTATTTCCAAAATCCCTGCTTTAGAACGGGTTCGCTTTCCACTATTTTAATTCTTCTTTTGAATATCGGCCCGTCTATAACGAAGGTATGAAATTCGCCGTTTTCTCCGCAGGGACAGATATTTCTTGATTTAAGTTCATTAATTAAATCTTTATCCACCTCCTTTCCCACAAAATCTTTATCAAATTTATCTGCTTGGCAGCTGACAATAATTGCTTTAAAACCTAAATTAACAAATTCTTCTATGATTGCAACAGGAGAAATATTCCATAGCGGCTCTATGGGGTCAATGTCTAACTCCTTGCAAACACGCTCAACCCAATTTATATGGTCTAATAAATATATGTCTCCAAAGACCATTTTTCTGATGCCTTGGGTTTTCAACTCAGTTACTGCTTGTTTAAATTCTTCTTCATACTTTTGCATATCAGCTGTTACCTCTCTTTGCACAAGTGGAATTCCTATAAGCTCAGCTTGTAATTTTAAAAGTTTCCCTTCAATTCCGTGAAAACAACAGCGTTTATATTCTCGGGAGATAAAATTCAGCAGGTATTTTACTTGATAGCCTTTCTGCATTGCCTTGTAGCAAGCAAGACAACTATCCTTTCCTCCGCTCCAAGATGATATTACTGCAGCATCATCCATTTGCAACCTCCAGTTAAAATCAGCACATTTAATAAAATAAATGCTTCTGTTAATTCATTTACCGCACCCAATGTATCTCCAGTAATACCGCCGATTTTTTTGGTAATGAATTTGCCTATTAAAAGAACAAAAATCACAACCATTCCAAAGATGATTAATCCTTTTAATTTAAAAATTAAAAGCGAAAAAATTAAGCTTAGTATGGTAGCCAGAGAAAATATCTTGAAGTTCATACCTTCAATAAAAGCCTTTGCCTTGCCTTCTTCTCGGGCATAGGGAAATAAAAACATAGAAAAAACCAAAGAGTATCTACTCAACAAACACATTAAGATTAGGGAAGTATTTTTTAGGCTGGCATCCAAAGAATTAAGCAAGGCTAACTTAATCAAAATAACACTTATCAAACTCAAAACTCCCATTGTGCCAATGTTTGATTGCCTCATAATCTTAAGCATCTCTTGCCTATCCTTTCGACTTAAAAGCGCATCAAATGTATCGGCTAAACCATCAAGATGCAAACCTCCAGTTAGGATTATAAGCAAAACAATCAAGAAAACATTTATTAAAAGTGGCTCTGATAGGACAAGCGAAAAAAGCTGATTAGCGCAGCTTAAGATTAAACCTAAAACCAGACCGATGATAGGAAAAGATACTGTTATAAAGGATAGTTTCTTTTTATCAATGGTTATTTTATTTCCAATAGGGATGATGGTTAAAAACTGTAGAGCAATTAAGAAATGTGTCATTTATGAGTTCTTTCTGATACACCCGCGCCTTTAAATGTTGCCATTTGGGTTAGAATTCTTATGGAAGCCTCTACTAGATTAATTGCCAAAGCCGCGCCAGTACCCTCCCCTAATCTTAAATTCAAATCTAAAAGTGGTTTTAATCCGATGTGCTCCAAAATAAATCTGTGTCCTTTTTCTGCCGAGCAGTGGCTGGCAATCATATAATCTCTTGTCTTTGGCTCTAATTGATACGCAATCAATGCTGCTGCTCCTGATATAAAACCATCTATTACTATAGGAACTCTTTTAGCCGCAGCTGACAAGATTATGCCCGCTAAGCCGCCTATTTCAAAGCCCCCAACTTTTGCTAAAACATCTATGGGGTCAGAATAACTGGGTGTATTAATCTTCAAAGCTTTTTTAATAATTTTTATCTTATTTTCTAAGCCCTTGTCATCAATTCCTGTTCCCCTGCCTACAACATCCTCAATAGACTTTTTTGTAAAAACAGCGGCTATGGCACTGCTAGGAGTTGTATTACCAATGCCCATATCACCTGTTCCAATTATATCAATACCATTTTTAAATTCTTCCTTAAAGACCGCAATGCCTGTCTCTATAGATTTAACTGCCTCAAATCTACTCATTGCTGGACCTCGTGCCATATTCTTTGTTCCAAAATTTACTTTTCTGTCCTTAAAAAAAGTTTTGAGTTTTGCATTTTTAATTTTGATTTTTTCCGCTACTCCCATATCCACAACTATAACTCTTGCGCCAATATGTCTGGCTAAAACATTTATGCCTGCTCCTCCTCTTAGAAAATTATAAACCATCTGTGCAGTCACCTCTTTGGGATAGGCACTTACGCCTTCTTCTGCTACGCCATGATCTGATGCCAATGTAAAGATAACCTTATTGCGCAAAAGAGGTTTTTCCTTCTCCGTGATGCCGCAGATTTGCATTGCCAGTTCTTCCAATCTTCCCAGACTTCCTTGGGGCTTAGTCAAATTATCCAGCCCCTGCTTGGCTTTTTCTACGAATTCCTTGTTGATACCTGTAATCGTTTCTGTTATTTTTTTAATCTTGTCCATACTCTTTGCGTCCTTTCGCTGCCGGGGAGTCTTGAGTCTAGGTTGTATTCGTAATTAAGGTGACCGATGGCATCTTTTCTTAAGATGTACCTGATTTTGTCTTGGGCTATAAGAGTAAATGCATATTTGATTATTTCTTTGTAAAAATCGCAGAATATCGACTTTTGATACATCGTGCCCAGTGAATGCAATTCTGCGGGGCACGGTGCGCCGCATATGTTTCGAAGGTTACAGGCCTTACATTCTTGTATTTTTTCTACGGCGCGATCCCTAACTTTCTTAAAGGCTTTGGATCGCATTGCCGTTGATATAGACTGTTTGAAGATACTGCCGCCTGAAAATCCTTCCAGTCCAATAAATTCACCGCACGGTATCATTTTGCCGCTGGCGGTAATGGTAAAAAAACAGCGTCCGCCGCCGCACGGAGAGATGTCACACATTAACCTACGCGCAAGCGGAGCGATTATAGCCAGGACGGCGTTTGTAAAGTTACCGATTATAATCTTATGCTTTGATTTCTGCGATAAAGTTATAGCTGTATCTACTGCTCTAATAAAATACTTTGCCAAGATTTTATCGTCAGGTTTTAACATGCGCATCGAGGAACGGGTAAATCTGACAGGATTCATTAATACGCAGGGAACTCTTTTTGCGTGCAAGAATTTCACCAAAGAAGGAAGGCTTGCGACGTTAAGCTTGGTTATCGTCGTAATTACGTTTAGCCCAGCATATCCGCCAAACCACTCTATGGCCTTGACTGCTTTTGAAAAATTGCCTCCTTCTTTGAGCTGCGGCCTTAAGCGGTTATTTATGGAAGGAACGGATGAATCCAGAGAAATGCCGATACCTACCAAGTGATCTTTGAGAAATTCCGCATCCGTTTTCTCCAGCAGAAGAGCGTTAGTTTGAAGACCGAATTTAAATACTTTCTTATATTTTGTGATGGCCTCGAAAATGATTTCCTTGACCAAGAGCGGCTCGCTTGCGTGGAATATGATAACTTGCTTTCGTTTTGCATTCTTGAAATAGGCGGCAATCTTATCAAGAATAAAAAATAATTCGTCCTTGGTCATAGAGCGGCCGTTTTGTCTTATGGGGGCAGGGATATAACAATAAGAGCATGTGGCATTACATTTGTCTGTGGGATTGATATAAATGGCGGTGAGCTCCTGACCGAACCTGAAATCATTAAATTCTTTCTGCAGCCTGTTTTTTACCTTTTCGTATAAAGAAAAAATATCCGATGGTATAAAAACATCAGCATTATTATTTTGATTGTGGACAACCGCCCAAAAAAGATTATCGGCGTCAAGCAATACGTTCTCTCCGTTATTTTTCCAGAAATGCATTCCTTTCGACATTTAACTATCCTTTGGCCCTCTGCCTGCTAATGCAGGCAGAGGGCCATTACACAATAATTTATTCTGTAAGGTTAAAAAAGAGTTTTCTCTTTCGGTACATCTCCGTACATAACAAAATGAGACAGACCATTGGCTGTCTTTTGGCATTTCAAGCGGTAAGAAATGATTTCTTTATCCTCCTGCTTACTTTTAGCCACCCGGCACTCTTTATTTACTATCTTTTTGTTGGTCATTATTATCACCCCCTTATTTTTTCTTTAGTATTAACGGCACTCCCGAAACCATCAATATAATTTCATCCGCACTTGAAGCAACCTGTTGATTTATTTTTCCTACCAAATCTCTGAATCTTCTTCCCAGATTATTATCAGGAACTATACCTAAGCCGACTTCATTAGAAACTAAAATTGATTTACATTTCGTTGACTTAAGAACCTTGAGTATCTTTTTAACCTTATTTTCAATAGCATTATCAGTAAGACATTCTAATAAAAGATTGGATATAAAAAGTGTAAGGCAATCTACAATAATAACATTATAAGTAGAACCTATCTTTTTTAATAAGAGTGGTACTCCTTTGGGCTCTTCAAATATCCGCCAATAGGAAGGCCTTCTTTTCTTATGCATCTGGATACGCTCCTTCATTTCTCTATCAAAAGGTATGCCCGTAGCAATAAAAGCAACTTTTTTATCAAGGCTTTTTGCTAATTCAATTGCATAAGAACTCTTTCCGCTTCTTGCTCCACCTAAAATAAAAGTAATTTTTCCCATAGTATACCTCAAGATAAATGTGAAATATCGTTTAATAACCTAATTTTTGGCTTGCCATTTTTATATTCCACGATACTTAGACTACTAGATGCAGGAATATGCCTCCAGAAATCTCTCGACTTCAATATATGGTTAATCAATATACCGATTGTGCCACCATGACAGACTATAGCAATGGTTTTATTGTAGTTGAGAGAAACGATTTTTCTAACAACTTTTAAAATTCTTTTTCTGAAGCTGTAGAAATTTTCTCCCTGCGGGATATTGGAACTCAAAGGACTATCTAACCACTTTTTATAGATTTGGGGGTATCCCTTCGTAATCTGTCCATAAGTTAATCCTTCAAAAATGCCAAAATGCATTTCTCTTAAATCCGAGAGCCGTTCGATATCTAATCCTTTAAAAACTATCTTGGCAGTCTGTATTGCCCGCTTTCTATCGCTGGAATAAACTTTATGAATGCGCCCTACCTTTAATCGCTTATACAACAAACTCGCCTGCCTTTTACCTTTCCTATTGAGCTCTACATCCTGTAAACCACAGTATCTTCCTTGTAAATTCCAATCTGTTTCACCGTGCCTAATTAAAATTAATTTAGTACTCATTGTCTTTCTCTAGGCATTACCAATACATATGGCTTAGAAGAAATAGGGTTTCTATTTACCACAACAATTGTTTTATAGACAGCTTCGATATTCTGGTAGGTTAACACCTCCTCTGGACTACCGCTTTTGAAGATCTTACCCTCCTTTAGAAGAATTATCCTATTACAGTATTCACTGGCCAAATTTAAATCGTGTAAGACCATAACTATGGTTAAGCCTTTTTCTCGATTAAGTTTTTTTAATAAATCCAATATCTCAATCTGATGACCGATGTCTAAGTGCGAGGTGGGCTCATCTAAAAATAATAAGATTGGCTCTTGAGCTAATGCCTTGGCAATAATTATCCGTTGACGCTCACCAGCACTCAACTGGTCTATCTTTTTATCTTTTAACTGTAGCGAATCTGTTAATAAGAGTGAGTTCTCTGCTATAGAAAGATCTTTTTGGGTTTCGAGTTGAAGTCTGCCAAGATGTGGAATCCTTCCCATTACAACTATCTCCCAAACAGTAAAGGAAAAACTAATTAATGTATCCTGTGGTACAAAAGCAATATTTTGAGCTAATTGCTTAAGCTTCATTTTGGCTATGTCTTTATCCTCAAACAATATCCTTCCTTCTCGAGGATAAAGCACCCTACTCATTAGCCTAAGTAAGGTTGACTTGCCTGACCCATTGGGACCGATAATACTTAAAAACTCGCCTCTTTTTATTTCGAATGAAATATCTTGAATTATAATCTCATTACCGTAGCCACCAAAAAGTCTATCTACTTTTAATAAAGTGCTCATCGATTATTTAACGCCCTGTCTTCTTTTTAATAGAATGATAAATATCGGTGCACCAATTAAAGAAGTAATTACGCCGATGGGTATTTCCATAGGCGGCAGAAGGCTACGTGATACGGTATCACATAAAACCAAAAATGCTGCTGCAGCCAAACAGGTTGCTGGCACTAAAACTTTATGGTTAGGTCCTACAATCAGTCGCATCATATGAGGGACAATTAAACCCACAAATCCAATCATCCCTGAAACAGAAACCAAAGCTCCTGTAATCAAAGAGGTGATTAAAAATAAGAGCTTTTTTATCGTCTCTGTCTCTATGCCTAAATGAATCGCTTCCTCTTCGCCAATGCTTATAGCATTTAAATCTTGCGAAAGAACAAATACTAAGGTAATACCGAGGATTACTATTGTTGCCACCACGAAAATAAGCTTGAGTTCAAAAATTTGCAAACTGCCCAATAACCACCACATCATTCCATGTAATGCTTCATTAGTAGATATAGATATCAAAAATAAAATTATGCCTGAAAGTGCCATAGCTACAATTACCCCAGATAAAATAAGTGATTGAACTGGAATTTTGCTACCTTCTCTGGCTAAATTATAGACTAAAATAATACTTAATAGCGCACCAGCAAATGCAACAAAGGGAAGATATGCACCCCCGATACCTAACATTATTGCTACCACAGCTCCTAACCCTGCTCCGCTGGAAGTGCCTAATAGATAAGGCTCGGCAAGAGGATTTCTTAAAATGGCTTGTAATACCACCCCGCATACCCCAAGGCCAGCTCCCACAAAAATACCCAGTATTATCCTTGCTAACCTAAGATATAAAATCTGCTGATTTTCCTTAGTGAAGAGCGCTAAGAAAGGAATTGCTGTGGATCCTTTACAGATGCTAAATAATATAACGACTAATAAAATTGTGGCTGAAAATAAAATTTTTCTTTTTGGAGTTATGCTCATTTAGGATACAATCTATTGTGAATCCGCTCTAAACCTTCAACCAATCTTGGCCCTGGCCGTAAGAATAAGTCAGGATTTATATCGTTGTATACGCGCTTATTCTTTACTGCTTTAATTTCTTTCCAACCCAAGCGATTACTAACAATATCTAAAGGCTTCTCTTGGCTCATATAGCCAAGAATAATACAATCAGGATTACGCGCAATTACCTGCTCAGGACTAAAGTAACTATATGCACGAGGAATATCTTGACTAATGTTTATAGCTCCTGCTAAGCTAATTAATTCATCCACAAAAGAACCTTTGCCTGCGGTCATTAATGGGTCGTGCCAGATTTCTACAAATACCTTTTGTCTTTGCTCTTGCGGGATAAGTTTAGTCTTGTTTACAATTTGTTCAATTTTAGCCTTCATCTGATTAATCAATACTCCGGCTTCTTTTTCTCTGTGGGTAAGCCTTCCTATTGCTTCGATTGAAATAAATAACTCTTCTATATTAGAAGGGTCACTTACGCAAACATTTAATTTTAGTGCCTTTAGCTTCTCAACAGAAATTGCCTGCTCTAAGCCAGTAGCAAAGATTATATCTGGTTTTAAGGAAAGAATCTTCTCGATATCCGGTTGACTGAATGTGCCTACCTTTTCTTTGTTTAGTGCTTGGGAAGGATAATTGCAGAAAGTAGTTACCCCAACAATTTCATCATCCAGACTTAAACTAAATAAAATCTCGGTAGTTGAAGGCGCAAGGGAGATGATTCTTAGTTTTTTAACCTCAGAAGATATAAGACTTTTTGGGCTAATACAAAGGAACAGCAACAGCAAACTCACAAATAAACTTGCTTTTTTCATCATATAAAATAAAAACCCCCGCGCTTTCTTGCGAAAGCAAGAGCGGGGGTTGCACCCTATTTTAAACTCTGACCCTTCCGCGAGGAAAGCATAATATAGGCAGGTTTTCTGGCTGCCCCGCCCTTTCAGCTACCTTCCCAACCCGACGTTACGCCGAGTAAGTGGCAAATATATCTGCTGAAAGGGTTCCCTTTCAAAATAGAAAGGGCGGGGTTACAGCGGCGGGACCGCATCCGTTTTCCTGCCTGACGGCAGGCAGGTATGGATTTCCCTTAACCTATATCTAATAAACTTTTTATACTACATCTAAATAAATTTGTCAATGATTTTTCAGCTCTATTAAATTAAATGCTTAAAATCATTTTTCCCGATACACAAAGAATAGCTACAATAATGCCAGCAATAATTACTCCTAAAACATTTGCCAAAAAGGCATAGCGGAATTTCATTTTAAATAAAGAAGCCGCAATGCAACCAGTCCAAGCCCCTGTCATCGGTAAAGGTATCCCTACAAAAATCATTAACCCCCAAAACTCATAACGCTCAATTAGACTGGCCTTCTTTTTTGTACGAGAGAAATTCCAATCGAAAAACTTCTTGCCCCATTTAAAACGCATTAGATACCTCGAAACAGGCTCCAAAAAAAATAAAACTGGTGCAATAAAAAGAGTGTTGCCCAGTAACGACAATAAAAATGCTTTTACAATGTTAAACTTCATTAGCCAGAAGCCAACAGGAAGCCCTAACCTAATTTCTCCAATAGGAATCATAGATAGAATAACTACAATAATTTCCTTAGGTAAACAACTTAAATTCTTAATTATTGATTTAACAATTTCAACTTCCATCATTTCCCCAACCATATTTACCCACTAATCGCACAAATACACACGGACAGATATCTTTTGTTTCCATTCCCAGCTTTTGCTTTATTATAAGCGTAAGCATCTGACTTAAAACTCCGCCTAAAGGAAGAATCATTCTGCCATTAATTTTAAGTTGTTTTAATAAAATCTGCGGAACCTGGGGTGTGGCTGCAGTGATAATTATTGCATCAAAAGGTGAAAATTCTTCCCATCCCAAAGTGCCATCCCCTGTTTTGATAGTTATATTAGAAAAGTCTAACTCCTGCAAAATTTTTTTTGCTTTTTCTGCTAAATCATCAAATCTTTCAATAGAATAAACCTTTTCACAAAGTTGTGCCAGTATCGCGGTTTGATAACCAGAACCAGTGCCAATCTCTAATACCTTATCATTCTCCTTTAAATTTAGACTCTGAGTCATAAGTGCAACTATAAATGGCTGAGAAATGGTTTGCCCATTTCCAATTGGCAAAGGGAAATCTGCATAAGCAGAGGTTTTTTGTTCGTCTGGAACAAAGAGATGGCGTGGGGTATTACGAAAAGCATTCAAAACCTCGTTGTCGTTTATGCCTCGTGGAATTAACTGCTCATCAACCATACGATTTCTTAAGATTTCAAATTCCATAATTGCCTGAAGATAAATTTAAAAAATCTCATTGTATCCCAGAGGGGATTAATATTACTTTTTTTAGTCTGGTAGATTGTTTGTACGGGCAGAGATAGAATTTTATAAGCATTTTTGCTTGCCTTGATTAAAACTTCAGATTCGATTTCAAACTGAGAACAATCCAAGAAAACATCTTTTAGCACACGACAAGTTATGAATCTAAATCCGCATTGGCTATCAGGAATATCTTGATGGCAAAAAGCAGAAATTATTTTAGACATAATCTTGTTAGTTGCGTACCTTATAATTGGCATACCCTTAGGATTAATCATTCTGTTACCCACAATTATATCTGACTCAAAGTTCCTGGCACAGTTAATGAATTTAAAAATATCGTCCGGGGAATGTTGTCCGTCGCCATCCATAGTTATTACTGCATCGTAATTATTTTTTAAAGCAAAATCAAACCCGTCACGAATAGATTTACCCTTTCCTTCTTTGTTGGCATGGCTAATGACAAAAGCACCTTCATTTTTAGCTAACATTGCGGTTAAATCCTCTGAACCATCGTCGATAACTAATATGTCGCAATCATTAAGCTTAAGTTCTTTCAATAAATTTGTAATATTTGCTTCTTCGTTAAATGTAGGAATAATTATGCAAAGTCTCATTTAATCCAAAATTCCCTAAACATCAGCCACTGTGTAGGAGATTTCTTTATGTAGCCCTCTATAATAGAAAGATATTTTTTCATTAAAAACTCGATATCATAATCCCTATTATCAGTATAGACTGGTTCAATAGAATTATCAAAATGTAAGCAAAAAGTATTATCTTCATTCCTTATAAGTAATCCCGGGATAATTGATGCCCCAGTCTTAAGAGAAAATATCGCTGCCCCCTTCGGAAGCAGGGCTTTTTTAGTTAGAAAATCACAAATCAAACCATTCTGGGTAAAGTCTCTATCTACCAATAATATGATAATTTTATTTTGCCGTAAATATTCTAAGCATTGACGCGCTGCATTGCTCAGTTCTATTATATGCAAACCCTTGCTTTTTCTTTGTTGATTGAAAAAATTATTTACTAATCTTTGTTTGTGTGTTAAAACAACTGCGGCTACATCGTAACCAAGTTGAGCTAAAGTCACCGCTCCTAATTCCCAGCTTCCCAGGTGGCCTGAAACTATAATCACACCCTTGCCTTTTTTTAAGCTCTCATCAATAAATTTAAGATTTTCACACCTTATATTTTCTCTAATGAATTGCTCATTCACCAGTGGAAAACGAAAAAAATCAACCAGGTATCTACCAAAATTACGAGAAACCTCTCTGGCCAATATTGAAAAATTCTTAGCTTCTGGCAAAATTATGTTTAGATTATTTATTAAAGCGCGCCTATCCCTAGGAGAAAAGAATAAATGTAAATCTGTAAAAAACTCGGCTAATCGGTAGGCCATATCTCGTGAAAGGCTTTGCGCTAGAATTGCTCCCAGTTTATACAGCAAAAAATTAAACATTTAGATTTAGAATAAATTGCGCAATATCTAATGCAGAGCGCGGCTTTCCTAAGGCCAAGGCTTTCTTTCGCATCTCTTGAAATTTACCTTGATTATTTAGCACGGCTTCAATTTGAGGATTTATATGTTTAATCTCATCAACTTCTATGGCTACATCTTTTTTTAGAAGATATATTGTGTTATTGATTTCTTGACCAGGGATGGGTTTTACAATTACCAATGGCAAACCCTTTGCTAAAGCCTCTGCTGCGGTTAAGCCTCCTGGTTTAGTAACTATAAAGGTAGCTATCTGCATCAATTCTTCAATATTATTCACATATTCGAACGTAATTAATCTTTTATGGAAACGTGACTTTTGCTTATTAAGCCAACTCAAAAGCTTCTTATTTTTTCCAGCTACAACAATAATTTGAAATAAAAACTTAGATTTGGTTAATTCCAAAACGATATGTTTAATTGGCCCAATCCCTTGTCCGCCCCCCATAACCAAAATTATAGGCAGATTTAAATCTAAATCAAATTTTTTCGCAATCTTATTCTTTTCTAAGGATAAGGAAAATTTTGGGTCAATGGGTATGCCAAGACTTCTTATTTTCCTTTCAGGGAAACCTTCCTTAATAAACCTTTGCTTTGCTTCGTCACTGGCTACAATATAGTAATTCACGTGGTCGTAGAACCAAAAGCCATGAGGCAAGAAATCAGTTAAAACCCCTAAAAGAGAAAAGTTAAGATTAAACTTTACTTTGTAATCTGCTACAATTCCGCAAGGAAAAGCTTGCGTACAGGCAACTACATTAGGATTAAACTCTTCGAATAAAACTTTTAATTTACGAAAATTTGATTTGTGGATTGCAGTTTTTAGGCTCTGAGTTTTTTCTACTACAAATGGATTATCATAAAGGAAATCCCAAATATGAGGCATTTTTTTAATAACCCCTAAATAGGCTTTATTTATTATTTTTTCTAATAATGGATTAGTGTAAGTAAAAGAGTTTATATTGAGGATTTGGGTGCGAGGATCTAGAATTCTTAAGGCCTTTTCTATGGCTATGGTTGCGCTATGGTGGCCAGAAGTTTCAGAGATGTACATTAAAAGGATTCTTTTCTGGCTCATCTAAATTGCCGTATCCTCTTGGCTTTCTTCTGTGGCTAATTCTTCAATAACTGCCAGGGTTTCTCCCACATTTACATTACTACCTTCTTCAACCAAAACTTCTGATAAAATACCTGTTGCTGGAGATGGCACGTTAAAAGTTGCCTTGTCAGTTGCCACCTCTACTAAATCATCACCCTCCTTAACCTCTTGCCCTTCTTGAAAATACCAGTAAGAAATGGTTGCTTTTTCAATACCCTCACCTAATTCAGGCAAGTATACCTTAACCATCAATCAATTCACCCCCTTTTAATAAGCAGACAACTTACGGAACGTTAGTGAACGCAAGTTGTAGTCCACCATTGCTTCATTGGCGGACGTCTGCGAATTAAACCCTTGACATTTTTCGATGTCAAGGGTTTAATTCAACCAACCCCGACAATACGTCTGGAGGCTTTTTCATCTATCTTCAAACCAAAAATCGAAGCAAATTTATCTACGATTATCCTTTTAGCATGTTGCATATTTATTTTATAATGTTTTATACCTTGCAAAGAAGTCATCTTTATATCTAAACCACAAGGCTTAATATAGGAAAAATATCTTAAATCTGTATTTATATTTATTGCCAAACCATGAAAGGAAACCCATTTCTTGACACCAATGCCAATTGAAGCAATCTTATAATCATTAAACCAAGCACCTATTGAGTTAGTCCGACGAAAAACTTCGACACCAAAATATTTTAAGAATTGAATGGCTGTCTCTTCTAATCTATTCAGAAAATATCTTAAATCTTTTTTGTATTTGGCTAAATCAAAAATTGGATAAGCTACTAATTGACCAGGCCCATGAAAAGTCACATCACCCCCTCTATTTACCCGGATTACTTTTAAATTTTGGCTGGCTAATGCATCTTCGTCAGTTAAAATATTTTCTTTATTCGCTAGCCTGCCTAAAGTAAAAACCGCAGGGTGTTCACAAATAATCAAGATATCACAACATTTATTATTGATTCTTTCGTTTAATTTTTTCAGCTGAAACTGAAATGCATCATTATAGGCAATCAATCCTAAATCAATGATATTACAATCGTTTAAACCCTTTGACTGCCTCGAAAATTGCCTCTGATAGGGTTGGGTGAGCAAAAATTGTGTCATGGATGTCCTCTATTTTTAGACGTTTTCTTATTGCTAAAGTTAAGGTGGCAATAAGCTCTGCTGCTTTTGGACCAATAATTGCAGCTCCTAACAATTCATAGGTTTTGCTATCGCAAATTATTTTAATAAAACCATCTGTTTCTCCCAATATCTGCGCCATACCAGAACTTAAAAAACTAAACTTGCTGATAGAAATATCCCGACCCAAATTTCTGGCGTCATCCTCGGTTAGACCAACAGTTCCAATTTCAGGGTCGCAAAAGATACAGTTAGGCACAGCCCAGTATTCTATTTCTTTTTTTGAAGCAAAAATATTCTCTGCGGCAACTATTGCTTCGTAAGAGGCAACATGGGCAAGCATCTTTTTCCCCACACAATCGCCGGCTGCATAAATATTAGGTATATTTGTTTGCAGGAAATTGTTGACACAAATGCGATTTTTTTCTGTTTTAATCCCCAGCTCTTCTAAACCCAAATTTTGTATGTTGGGTCTTCTTCCCACACAAACCAAGATCTTTTCGGACTCCTCTAAAGGACATTCCTCTAGTTTAGTTTTAGTCAGAACCTTTATTCCTTTTTTTCGAAATACCATTTCAAGCTTTTGCGAAATATCTCTATCTTCTAAGGGCAAGAGCCTATCCAAAAGCTCAACTACAGTAACCTTTGAACCCAAAGAAGAAAAAATGCTGGCAAATTCACAGCCAATTGCTCCGCCACCGACAATTAATAAGGTTTTAGGAATAGATTTTAGTTCCAATATTTCATTACTGGAAACAATTCTTTTCCCGTCGAATTTTAATGATGGCAATTCTGCAGCTAAAGAGCCAGTGGCAATAATTATATTCTTCGCCTTAATTTTTTGGTCATCTGCGGCAATCTCATCATGGGCAATCAACTTTGCCTTGGACTTAATAAACTCAATCCCTTTATTTTTTAGCTGGAAATTAATAGCCGACTTAAGTCTTTCAACAACATTTAATTTATATTCTTGAATTTTATCAAAATTAAACGAGGTTTCCTTTATTTCAATTCCAAAATTGGATAAGCTGTTTAAATGCGAGAAGATCCGAGAGGAATTTATCATTGCCTTTGTGGGAATACATCCATAGTTTAAACACACGCCCCCTAATTTATCCTGTTCAATTAAGCAAACCTTAGCGCCCAATTCTGCAGCCCTTAAAGCGGCATTAAAACCTGCCCAACCAGAACCAATTACGCACAAATCAAACATTGCTTTATTCCTTTAGCGGTATTTATCAAGCCGCTGTGCTCTTCTTGAGCTAATTCCAGTTTTACGATTTTTTCTATTCCATTCTTTCCAATAATCACAGGAACACCAAAACAGATATCTTTTAAGTCGTATTCTCCATCCAAGAAGCTAGAGGCAATAATCTCTTTTTTCTCGTCGAGAATAATGGCCTTAACCATTTCAAGAATTGCAGCTGAGGGAGCAAAATAAGCACTGCCGCTTCCTAAATTGGAAACAATTGTTGCGCCTCTTTTTTGCGTTGCGTCTACCAATAATTTAATTTTATCTTCGCTTAAAATCTCAGTTAGAGGTCTATTCTTCACTTGAGTTTTGCTTACCAAGGGAATCATATTCTCACTATGAGCTCCAATTACAAAAGTTTTAACATCTTCGTAAGAAACCTTTAATTCCTGGCGGATTAAATTTATGAATCTGGCTGTATCTAAACTGCCCCCTAAACCCATAACCCTCCTCTTGTCGAAACCAGTTATCTTTAAGACCAAATAAGTTAATATATCAACCGGATTAGTTACAACAATTACAATGGGTTCTTTCTTTAGTTCTTTTAAATTTCTGGAAATGCCCCTTATAACCTGTGCATTTTTATTCAACAAATCAACTCTGCTCATCCCTGGATTGCGGCTAAAACCAGCAGTAATAACTACAATATCGCAACCCTCCAGCAAAGAAAAATCAGCTGTTCCTTTAATTGTTCGATTATGCCCCATAATTACTGAGGCATCTTCCATATCAAGGGCCTTGCCAATTGCAATACCAGAAATTACATCCAAAAGAACTAAATCTGCCAGATTTGCCTCAGCTATACGCATGGCAACAAGACTACCCACATTACCAGCACCGATTACCGCAATTTTTGACATATCGCCTCTGCCATCTCTTGTGTTCCCACACTTGTGGGGTCATCGCGATTAGCCTTTAAATCGTAAGTTACAAATCTTCCTTCTTTGATGACTTCTTTGACTGCATCTTCCAACTTATCTGCAGCAACTTGTTCATTTAAATACCTTAACATAAGAACCCCGGAAAGAATCATTGCAGTTGGATTTACTTTATTAAAGCCTGCGTATTTGGGAGCTGCACCATGTACTGGTTCAAAAAGTGCCAAACCTTGGCCGAAATTTGCCCCTGCGGCAATTCCTAAACCGCCAACTAAACCTGCGCAAAGATCAGAAATTATATCGCCATAAAGATTTGGCAAAACCAAACAATCAAAATTTTCTGGCTTTTGTACTAACTGCATAGACATATTATCTACAATTACCTCTTCAAACTTCAATTTATGCTCATACTCTTTAGAAACCTTTCGAGCTGTATCTAAAAATAGACCGTCGGTAAATTTCATAATATTTGCCTTATGAACCACGGTAATCTTTTTTCGGTTATTCTTTAGGGCATACTCAAAGGCAAAACGCACAATCCTCTCTGAAGCAAATTTAGAAATTGGTTTTATGGAAATTGCTGAATTAACTCTAATCTTTTTATCCTGCAAATCTTGAATCTTTTTAATTAGTTTTTTGGTTTCTAGCGAACCTGCTTTAAACTCAATCCCTGCATATAAATCTTCTGTGTTTTCCCTAATTACAACCAAGTCAATATCCTTAAACTTAGAGCGCACCCCTTTAAAAGACTTGGCTGGCCGTACACAGGCAAATAAATTTAATTCCTGCCTTAATTGCACATTTACTGAACGAAAACCTTTGCCCACCGGAGTAATAATTGGTCCCTTTAAACCAACCTTATTCTTTTTAATTGATTTTAAAACTTCTTTAGGTAAAGGCATTCCCCATTTTTTTATTGCGCCCTCTCCAGCTATTAACTCTTCCCACTCAATTTTAACACCAGTTGCCTCAATACATTTTTTTGCAGCAGTGCTTACTTCGGGACCAATACCATCGCCAGGGATAAGTGTCACTTTATGAATCATATCTTAAACCTTCCATATTTTTTAAAATGAGAAACCAAACCACCGTCATCTAAGATGCTTCTCATCACAGATGGTAGTGGCTTAATTGAAAGGCTTTGTTTATGCGACAGGTTTAACAATATACCTTTTTCTAAATCAATTTGCAATTCGTCGCCTGCATTGATTTTAGATGTATCTGTCTCAATTAAAGGCAGGCCTATATTAAATGAATTTCTAAAAAAAATACGAGCAAAACTCTTGGCAACTACCGCAATAATCCCTGCCTCTTTTAAAACCAAGGGTGCTTGTTCTCGAGAAGAACCCATGCCAAAATTTTCTCCTGCCACAATAATGGATTCATTAAACTTTAACTTTTTAGAAAAATCCATCTCTATATCTTCAAATAAGTGTTGGGATAATTCTTTTATATCGGTAATAGAAAATTTATACCTGCCAGAAATTATTAAATCTGTATTAATATTATCGCCGAATTTGTAGGCAAAACCCTTTAATTTCATTTCATAAATGTTTAAACTCTTCGGGACTCTTAACTTTACTTACTGCCACATCATAGCTAATTAATCCTGCATGATAAAGGTCTTTTAAAGACTTATCCATTGTCTTCATGCCATACTGACTGCCGGTTTGAATGAGGGTGGGAATTTGCTCAATTTCCTGCTCTCGAATTAAATTTCTAATTCCAGGCGTGGCAATTAAAATCTCAGTTGACAGAATTCTGCCAATTCCATTTGCGCGAGGAAGCAATAACTGTGAACAAATCCCTTGTAAACAATCTGAAAGTTGTAATTTCACTTGTTGTTGTTGGTGCGGCGGGAAAACATCAATAATCCTCTCAATAGTCTGAGGAGCATCAGGTGTATGCAGGGTTGCTAGAACTAAGTGTCCAGTTTCAGCAGCAGTTAAAGCTGTTGAGATTGTTTCCAAGTCACGCATTTCGCCTACAACAATAATATTGGGGTCCTGTCTTAAACAATGCATTAATGCCGCAGCAAAAGACTTGGTGTCACTATAAACCTCGCGCTGTTTAATAATACTTTTTTTATTGTAGTGAATAAATTCAATAGGGTCTTCAATTGTAACAATAAGCTTTGAACTTTCATTATTAACTAAATCAACCATAGCGGCCAGGGTTGTAGTTTTTCCTACCCCTGTTGGTCCAGTAATTAAAACCAAACCGTTTGGCTTTCTGGCTAAATCAGTTACAACTGTAGGTAAGCCCAATTCTTCAAGGCTAGGCACAAATAAAGGGATGCGGCGAAAAGCAGATTCAACTGAACCTTTCTGAATATGTACATTTACACGAAAGCGGTCTAATCCTGGTAGGGCTAAAGAAAAATCTAGCTCCAAATCCCTTTCAAATACCTCCTTTTGTACATCTGAAAGCATGCTATAAATCATTTTCTTAGTATCTTCCCGGCTTAAAGCAGGAAATTTGGTAAGGGTTAATTTCCCGTCAATTCTTAAAACCGGAGGCGTATTCTCAGTTAAATGAAGGTCTGAGGCCTTTTTCTCAATAGTAAGCATTAGCAATTCCCTTAATTCCATACATTCCTCCTTTAATGAGCACTTGATACTTGACATTCTTTATGTCAAGTATCAATCTTCCTTTGAGTCGCTACTTTGTTTGTACGAATTAATCCCGAAGCCTATCCCGAAAATATCGAAGAGATTTTCGGGATGTTTAGGCGAGGGGCATATGTTATCAATATTCCCGACTCATAAACTATGTCAAAATTCTCTACGATAATTTTGACATATTCTTCGGGTCAAATTCAGCCAAACAACTTATTTCACTTCGTTCCATAAGTTGTGGCTTCATTTGAAAAATTCTCTGGGGTCTGTAATTTTACCCCTAATTGCCGAAGCTACCACAGTTGCAGGCGAAGCCAGATAAATAAAGCTACTGGGGTTACCCATCCGGCCTTTAAAATTTCGGTTAGCCGTTGATATAACTACTTCTCCATCTGCAGGAACGCCATTGTGAGTGCCCACACATGGCCCACAGCCTGGCGTAACAATTGCACATCCAGCATTAACCAGAACCTTAATAATACCACTTTTTAAAGCTTCTAGGAAAATTTCTTTGGAAGCAGGCGCTACAATAAGCTTAACATCAGGATGAACGCTTCTGCCTTTTAAAATTTTAGCAGCAACTGTTAAGTCTTCCAGGCGGCCGTTAGTGCAAGTTCCTAAAAAAGCCTCATCAATTTTTATATCTTTAAGCTTGCTAACATCTGAAACATTATCCACAGCATGAGGCTTAGCAACCTGTGGCGCCAATTTGGAGATCTTGTATCTTTTTATAGCAAGATACTTGGCATCCTTATCTGCGGTTTGAGGATTTGGTTGCTTTTTAAGTTTTCTTTTTTTAAGCCAATCAAGTATTTTTTTATCTGCCTCTAAAGTTAAGGCCTTTGCTCCACTTTCAATTGCCATATTGCAAATGGTAAAGCGCTGTTCCATACTCATTTGCTCAATTGCCTCACCGTAAATCTCAATTGACTTGTAGGTTGCACCATTACTGCCTATGTCACCAATTATATAAAGAATAAGGTCTTTTGCGAATACTCCTTTTGGTAATTTACCCTCTGTGATTATCTTTAATGTTTGGGGAACCTTGAACCAATTTTTGCCACCTGCTAACGTGATTGCAACATCCGTAGAACCCATGCCGCAGGCAAAGGCATTAAGCGCACCGTAAGTGCATGTATGAGAATCAGCGCCAACCACTAAATCTCCCGGCACAATAAAACCCTGCTCCGGAATAACCTGATGGCAAATCCCGCAGCCGATGTCAAATAGCTCTATGTCTTGCTCCCTTGAGAATTGGCGCATCTTCTTGTGTACTTGAGAAACTCCTAAAGTGGGGCTGGGGCTATTATGGTCAATAACTAGACAAAATTTATTTTTATCAAATATCTTCTTTACGCCTAATTCTTTTAATCTATCAATAATAATACTGCTTGTGCCATCCTGTCCAAAACAAAAATCTACTGAGCACACAGCAAAGTCTCCGGCAACTAAATCCTTTTTAGCGTGCAGGCTTAGGATTTTTTCAGCAATTGTTTTACCCATCTTTCAATTCTTTCCATGCCAAGCTTTATTTTATCCTTACTTGTGGCAAAGCTTAAACGCACATAATTTTCCATTCCAAAGCCTTCACCTGGAATCAAAGCAACATTCTCTTCTTCCAGCAACCTTTTAACAAAGGTGTGTGAATCTAATCCTAATTTTGAGATGTCAGAGAAAACATAAAATGCGCCTTGCGGTTTAATGTAACTTAAAGCTGATATGTTATCCAAACATTGAAGCATAAGGTTACGTCTTTCTTCAAATTCAAGGCATAATTTTTTCAACCAGCTATTTTTTGCCTCCAAAGCGGCAAATGCGGCTTTTTGACTAATTGATGTGGGATTTGAAGTAGAGTGATCTTGAAATTTAGAAACAGCGCAAGCAATTTCTTCTGAAGCACCCAAATACCCAATGCGCCAACCGGTCATGGAAAACGCCTTAGAAACACCGTTCACCGTAATAGTTAAATCATAAATTTCTTTGCCTAACGAAGCAATCGAGGTATAACTTTGCCCATCATAGATTAAATGTTCATAAATTTCATCGCTGATAACTAAAATTTTATTCTGAATGCAAACTTTAGCAATTTCTTTAAGCTCATCTGGATTATAAACTACTCCTGTGGGATTTGAGGGACTGTTTAAAATAAGCAATTTTGTTTTGGAAGTGATTGCTTGCTTAAGACAAGAAATATTTATTTTTAGATTTTCATTAGGATATGCTCTTAATATAACCGCAGTAGCTTCTGCGAGTTTAACCATCTCTGGGTAGCTAACCCAATAAGGCGAGGGTATAATTACTTCATCGCCAGATTCAGTTAAAACTTGGATTAAATTATAAATGGAGTGCTTTGCGCCGCAAGAAACAACAATTTGGCTGGGATTGTAATTTAGTCTATTCTCATTTTTAAATTTTCGAGAGATAGCACTTTTAAGTTCAAGAATTCCAGAGGAGGGAGTGTATTTGGTAAAGCCATCATGTATAGCTTTTATTGCCGCTTCTTTAATAAATTCTGGTGTGTCGAAATCTGGCTCTCCAGCAGCAAAATTTATCACATCAAAGCCTTCTTGGCGTAATTTTTTTGCCCGGGAAGTGATTTCAAGAGTTAAGGAACCGGATACATTTTGAATTCTTTGGGCAAGTTTCATTAAAGGACAAAAACTTTATAAGGAATCTCTTTCCTTTTTAAAGAATTTCCTTAAACCGCCTAAAAATTTTGTAGGCGGCTTAATTTCTTTATGCTTTGGTTTTTCCTTTAAGGGTGGAGCGCTTTTTTCTTCAGGCTTTGGCTTTTCTTGTATCTTTGCCACATCTAATTTTTCTTTCTCTTGTGGCCGGACTTCTTCTGGAGGCAAAACTTCCTCTTTGTTTGGCTTTTCTTCTCTTGGCTTTGATTCTTTACTGCTTTTTAATTCTTCCTTTTTCTCTACTTTAGATCTTGCTGCCTTTGCTTCTCTCTTTTGTGTCAACTCCAAAACTACAATCTGAGTGCCGTCACCTCTTCTGTTTAATAAAGAATAAATTCTCGTATAGCCGCCGTTTATATTCTGAAAGCGTTTTGCAATATCATTAAATAATAAACTGACTAATTTATGGCTACACAACTCTCTATAAGCAAAGCGGCGACTCTTTAAACTACCCTCTTTCCCTAAAGAGATAAGCCGTTCTACTAACTTTTTAGCCTGTTTAGCTTTAGCTTTAGTTGTGGTTATGCTTTCATAAGAAAGTGCTGCCTTGGCTAAATCTCGTACCAAGGCCAAACGGCCGCTTTTATTACGACCTAATGTTTTGTTCAATTTTTGATGGCGCATCTTATTCTTTTTTCTTTAATTTTTTGAGGTCTATCTTCATGCCTAAGGATAGATTCATCCCCTTAAGTAATTCGTTTATCTCGGAAAGTGATTTTTTACCGAAATTTCTAAAACTCAAAAGCTCAGTCTCTGTTTTTTTAACCAAATCGCCAATTATCTTTATATTTGCCTCCCTTAAGCAATTTGAGCTTCTTACAGAAAGCTCTAATTCAGAAATAGGCAGGCGTAATTTCTCATAAAGGGCTTTCTCTTCGGTAGTAAACTCTTCTTCTTCCTCTTCTTCTTCAGGCAATTGACCGAAACTTACAAACACATCCAGGTGTCTCTGTAAGATATTTGCCGCATATAGAAGTGCTTCTTTTGGATTTACACCACCATTTGTCCAGATTTCTAAAATAAGTTTATCGTAATCGGTCCTTTGCCCAACACGAGTATTTTCTACGTAGAAATTTACATTTTTAACTGGAGTAAATATTGAATCAACTGCAATTACCCCAATAGTATGCTCATCTTTTTTATTCATTTCAGCTGTAACATAACCACGGCCTCTAGAAACCTCCATTTCTACATAAAATTTTGCATCCCTAGTTAAACTGGCGATATGTAAATCAGGATTTATGATTTCGATTGTCTCATCGCTTATAATATCCTTTGCCAAAACCTCACCTTTATCTTCAGCTTTAATATAAATGGATTTGGGCGTTTTGGAGTGAGAACGTAAAACCAAATTCTTTATATTTAATACAATCTCTGTTGCATCTTCAACAACACCTGGTATATTGGAAAACTCATGTTGCACATTGTCTATCTTGATGGATGTAACGGCACTGCCTTCTATGGAGGAAAGAATAATCCTCCTTAAGGAATTCCCAAAAGTTACACCATAACCTCTCTCGAATGGCTCGGCTATAAATTTACCATATGTTGAGTTATAGCTAGACTCTTCGCATTCGAGCCTCTTGGGCATTTGGAAATCTCTCCACTTAATCCCCATTTTTTATCCTCCTCAAATGAACCCGACGAAACGTCGGGAAGAATTTTACTTCGAATAAAGCTCAACAATCAACTGCTCGCGGATGGGAAGTTGTATATCTTCTCTTTCTGGAAGTCGAATAACCTTTCCTTTGAAATTCTCAAAATCTACCTCCAGCCACGAAGGAACACTCCTCTGCTGTGAAACCTCAATATTCTCTTTGATATTCTTCAAATTCTTTTGTTTAAGTTTTAATTCAATGGAATCTTGGGTCTTAACTAAAAATGAAGGCACATTTACTCTCTGGCCATTAACATAAACAAAGCCATGATTTACAATTTGTCTCGCTTCTTGACGGGATGTGGCAAGGCGCATCTGAAAAATCACATTGTCTAACCTACGCTCCAACAACTGCAAAAGCATTTTTCCAGTTACACCCTTAGATTTAGAAGCCTTTAAGAAATATGTCCTAAACTGCTTTTCCATCAAACCATAAATTCTTTTTACCTTTTGTTTTTCTCTTAACTGCTGAGCATAGTTTGACAGCTTTGACCTCTTCTGTCCGTGTTGACCCGGAGCATACTGACGCCTGACAAATGGGCATTTTTCGGTTGTGCATTTTATGCCTTTTAAAAAAAGCTTCATGCCCTCACGCCTACACTGTCTGCAATTTGGTCCTGTATCCCTTGCCATTATTCTCCTTTTTATCCGCCTTAGTAAAACGAAACTTTAGTGAAGATGGATTACTTTTAGATTAAACCCTGCGTCTTTTTCTGGGACGACATCCATTATGAGGAATGGGTGTAATATCTTTTATGGAAGTGATGGACAATCCGCCAGCTTGTAGAGCTCTAATAGCTGATTCCCTTCCAGAACCAGGACCTTTGACATAAACTTCAACTTCTTGAATACCAGCATCCTTTGCCTTCTTGGCTGCATCAGCTGCAGCTACCTGCGCGGCAAAAGGAGTAGACTTTTTTGAACCACTAAATCCCACAATCCCTGGGCTTGACCAGACAATTACATTGCCTTGTTTATCAGTAATTGTAACTATGGTGTTATTAAATGTTGCCTGAATATGAACTATGCCGCTAGTGGAACCTAAGATTGTTTTTTTCTTTTTTGTTTTGTCTTTAGCCATATTATGCTTTTGTCTCCTCTTTTTTCTTCATAGTGCCGACTGCGCGCCTTGGACCCTTGCGTGTTCTGGCATTGGTACGGGTTCGCTGTCCTCGAACAGGAAGACCCTTTTTATGTCTCATACCGCGATAACAGCCAATATCAATAAGGCGTCTAATATTCTGAGTAATTTCTCGGCGCAGGTCTCCTTCTGCCTTGTAATTTTTCTGAATAACAGCAGTTATTTTAGAGATTTCTTCTTCAGTTAAATCCTTTGCGCGCTTATCCGGATTAACACCAGTTTCTTTTAAGATCTTATTGGAAGTAGAACGACCAATACCATAAAGATAGGTAAGCGCAATTTCAATGCGTTTTTCTTTGGGTAAATCAATGCCTAAAATTCTTGCCATAATACCTTCTTCCTTCTTCCTTTTTACTTTTTACTTAAATTATCCCTGCCTTTGTTTATGCTTTGGATTTACGCAAATAACCCTTACTATTCCAAAACGCCTTACAATTTTGCAGCGATTACAGATTTTTTTTACTGAGGCTTTAACCTTCATTATTTCACTCTGTAGACTATTCTACCTCTACTTAAATCATAAGGTGACAACTCTAATTTAACCCTGTCTCCTGGAAGAATTCTAATAAAATGCATCCTTATTTTTCCAGAAATATGCGCTAGCACTTTATGTCCGTTATCCAATTCTACCCTAAACATCGCATTTGGCAATGATTCCAAAATTTTGCCCTCAGTTTCGATTAGTTCTTCTTTAGGCATAATACTTAATCCCGATTCGTTCTACTGGGTTAAAATCTCTGGTCCGTTTCTGGTTATGGCAATGGTGTGCTCAAAATGAGCTGAAGCAAGCCTATCTTTTGTTCTGGCTGTCCAACCATTTGCCTCAACCACTACTTCCCAAGAACCAATATTAACCATTGGCTCAATTGCCAAGACAAATCCTTCTTGTAACTTTGGCCCTGTATGGGGTTTGCCGAAGTTTGGCACTTCTGGGTCTTCGTGCATTTTCTTTCCTATGCCGTGTCCCACAAAATCCCTTACCACAGAAAAACCCTTTGCCTCCGCATAACTTTGTATAGCATAAGAGATATCCATCAAATGGTTATTGACCTTAGCTTGTCTTATTCCTAAATCCAATGCCTTCCTGGTTACATCAATTAGTTTATTTAAGGAAGAGCTTACTTTCCCTAAGGCAACTGTAAAAGCCATATCCGCAAAATAGCCATCTTTCTTAAGGCCTATATCAATGCTTACAATGTCACCAAAATTAAGCCTTTTTTCTGTGGGTATGCCATGCACAACTTCTTCATTAACTGAAATGCAGATATTTGCCGGAAAACCCCGATAGCCCTTAAATGCAGGAAGCGCTTCTTCCTTTTGAATTAAATCAGAAGCTAAATGGTCAATTTCAAGCGTAGTCATTCCTGGCTGGATACTTGACTTGATATTCTGGGAAATCTTTGCCAAAACCTTGCCATTTCTTTTCATTATCTCAATCTCTTCTTTCGTCTTAATTTCAATCAATTTGGCTTCTTTTCTTCAAAGGTTTTAAGTAAAATTTGATAAACTTTTTCTGCATTAAAATCTGCGTTTACCTTGAATAACTTTTTCTGTTTTTCATAATAATCAATGAGGAGAGATGCGCTTTTAAGATAAACCCGTAATCTATTCTTAATTGTTTCTTCATTGTCATCGGGGCGTTGATACAATTCACCCCCACAGTAGTCGCAGATGTTTTCTTTTTTAGGGGGCATATTATTCAAATGGAAATTGGCAAAGCAAACTTTGCATACTCGTCTACCACTTAAGCGCTGAACAATTGTTTTCTGTGATGCCTCAAAATAAATTACCCAATCTATGGATAAATTATAAATTTTAAATATGCTATCCAAACTTTTGGCCTGGGCTAAATTTCTGGGAAACCCGTCGAGAATAAAACCATTTTTACCCTTCGCTTCCAAGATTTTTTTCTCGATTAACTTTATAACCAAACTATCTGGAACAAGCTCTCCCTTATCAATAAATGTTTTAGCCAGGCAACCTAAATCAGAGCCTGCTTTAAGCTCTTCCCTTAGAATATCACCAGTAGAAATATGCCAAAGTCCTAAGCCCTCACTTAACAACTTTGCTTGTGTTCCTTTACCAGCTCCTGGGGGACCTAAAAGAATCAAATTCAACGTCTCCCCCTAAACTGTCCTGACTTCATAAATCCCTCGTAGTGGCGCATTAAAAGATGTGATTCAATCTGTTTCATTGTATCTAACATAACCCCCACCACAATCAATATACCAGTGCCCCCAAAAAACGAAGCCACCAGGTAGGGAACCTTTAACCATGCCATAAGAAAATCTGGGAAAATGGCAATGAATGTTACAAACAAAGCTCCAGCCAAGGTTATACGTGTCATTACAAAATCCAAAAATTCGGCAGTAGATCCTCCTGGCCTAATCCCTGGAATAAAACCTCCATATTTTTTCATATTATCAGCTACTTCTATGGGATTGAATACAATCGCTGTATAAAAATAACAAAAGAAAATTATTAGAATGGCATAAAAAAATGTATATGCAAAATGACCCCTCACTAATGCCTGAGAAAATCTTTGAAACGCAGGGTTAGGAATAAAGCTAGCCAGGGTTGCTGGAAATAAAATTATTGACTGGGCAAAGATAATCGCAATTACACCCGAGGTATCCACCTTTAAAGGAATGTAGGTACTCTGTCCACCATAGACTTTTCTACCCACAATACGACGAGCATATTGAACAGGAATCTTACGCTGTCCTTGCGTAATCAAGGTAACAGAAAAAATAACCCCAAATAAAAGAACCACCATTATTAGCAGCGTAAAAGGCTGAATTTGCCTTAAAGAGACATTCTTAGGCGAAAGCAAAACTATCAACTCGTAAATTGCTGCAGGAATTCTAGAGATTATGCCAGCTGTAATCACCAAAGAAATGCCATTTCCAATGCCTCTTTCCTGAATTTGTTCACCTAACCACATTAAAACTATTGTTCCAGCAGTTAGTGTGATAAGTGTCAATAATCTAAAACCCAATCCTGGAGAACTGACTATCCTAATGCCTTCCTGCATCCCCAGCTTCTCCAGCCATAAAGCAATAAAATACGATTGTATTATTGCCAAGATAACTGTGCCGTATCTGGTATATTGATTTATCTTTTGATATCCGCTTTTCCCTTCCTTGGCGATTTTTTCTAAAGCTGGGATAACCGCGGTCAAAAGTTGTAAGATAATCGAGCTTGAAATATAAGGCATAATGCCTAATGCGAAAACAGTTAAGCGCTCCATTGCTCCACCAGAAAACATATTCATTATGCCAAAGAGCGTGCCACCCTGAGTACGGTTTATTTGGCTAAAAAATTCTGATAATGCCTTGCCATCAATCCCAGGAGTAGGAATATAACAACCTATTCTATATGCGCACAAAAGACCTAAAGTAAAAAGCAATCGCTTCTTTAGTTCAGGAATCTTAAAGGAATTGGCTAACGCTTTAAGCATGGGATAATCTCTACTTTGCCGCCTGCCTTTTCAATCTTTTCTTTTGCGCCCTGTGAAAAATTATGTGCTTTTATAACCAAAGGTTTATGTATTTCTCCGCTGCCTAAAATTTTTATTAAGCCACCCTTATCTTTGATTAAACCCTTTTCTTGGAGAATTTCAGGAGAAATAACGCTATCTTCCTTAAAAAGAGTAAAGCTCTTTAAATTTACAATTTGAACTTCCTTAGGAAATTTGCGATTAAAACCGCGTTTGGGCACACGACGAATTAAAGGCATTTGCCCGCCTTCAAATCCTGGACGCCTGCGTGTGCCTGAACGTGCATTTTGTCCATTGGAGCCACGGCAAGCAGTCTTGCCATGGCCTGAGCTAGGGCCCCGGCCTACAATCTTTCGCCTTTTATGGCTTCCATAGGGAGATATTAATTCATGCAATTGCATATGATTACCCGCTCTTTACAGAAAGCATCTCTTTAGCTGGCTTTAATCTTATAAAACCCTCTAACGTTGCCTTAATCACATTAATAGGATTATTAGATCTATGGCATTTAGTTAATATATCTCGAATACCTACAGCCTCACAAACCGCTCTCACTGGACCCGCTGCAATAACACCTGTTCCCTCAGAAGCTGGTTTTAATAAAACTACAGCTGCACCAAAATGGCCTAATACTTCGTGAGGAATAGTTGTGCCTTTCAAATTTACCTTGAGCATATTTTTCTTAGCGCCAGCTAGGCCTTTACGGATTGCATCTGCTACTTCATTTGCCTTCCCTAGAAAAACACCAACACTGCCCTTACCGTCACCAGCCACAACTAATGCGCTAAAGGAAAGTTTTTTGCCGCCCTTAGTAACCTTTGCCACACGATTAATTGAAACTATTCTTTCTATAATTTCTTGTGACTCAGTTTCTTTTTTTCGGGGATTTTCCATCAAAATTCCAACCCTTCTTTTCTGGCTGCTTCAGCCAATGACTTAATCCTACCGTGATAAATATATCCTCCACGGTCAAAACAAACCTTAGTTATTCCTTTTGCCTTAGCTTGCTTTGCTAAAAAACTACCCAAGGCATTTGCTGCCTTTATATTGCCGCCATATTTAATTGTGTTTCGCAGTTCCTTATCCAAAGTAGAAACCGATAAAAGAGTCTTACCTATTGAATCGTCTATTATCGAGCAGAAAATATTTTTTAGACTTCGATAAACAGATAAACGCGGTCTTTCTTTATTGCCTCTAACCTTTTTCCTAATTCTCTTGTGTCTGCCAATTTTAGAGCTTAACTTACTTTTTGCCATTTTATTTATTTAGTCACTGACTTGCCCTGTTTTCTCCTGACATATTCGCCAACATATCTAATACCCTTTCCTTTATACGGCTCAGGAGGAAAAACTCTTCTAATGTTTGCGGCTACTTCTCCCACTTTAAATTTATCAATACCCTGCACAATTATGTTGGTTGGCTTAGGAGTGGATATTTTTATATCTTCGGGAATAGGAAAATTCACTGGGTGGGTAAACCCCAACTGCATATTCAAAATTTTATCTTTAGTTTGCGCTCGAAACCCTACCCCCTGAATCTCCAACTCCTTTTGATAACCCTCAACCACACCTTTTACCATATTAAAAAGTAAAGCCCTGATTGTGCCATGATTAGATTTTGTTTGTTTGGTTTCATTTAAACGAGTAACAATAATTGAATTTTCCTTAACCTCAACCTTAATATATGTAGGAATTGCCTGGATTAGATTACCTTTTGGACCTTCAATTATAACTTGGCTTTCGGCAATATTTACCTTTACATTTTCAGGAATGAGAATGGGGTTTTTACCTATACGCGACATTGAATATCCTCACTTACCAAATATAACAAATAACCTCTCCACCCAGCTTCAATTCTCTGGCCTGTTTGTCTGAGAATACTCCTTTGGAAGTAGAAATTATGGCAACTCCCAGACCATTTAATACCTTAGGCAGCTTTGTGCCCTTAACAAAAATGCGCGACCCTGGCTTGGAAATTCTACGCAGGCCCGTAATCTCTGGTTGATTATTGCCGGTAAATTTAAAATAGACGCGCAAAATTCCCTGCTTTTTATCTTCTATCTGGCGATAGTTATCAATATAGCCTTCATTTTTTAAAATCTCTAAAATACCCTTAAACATTTTGCTACTTGGGATATCTGCGCTCTCTTTTTTCACTCGAGAGGCGTTTCTGATAATCGTTAATCCATTTGCAATCGGGTCGCTTAATGACATTTTAACCTTTCTTATCCATTAAAAAAGACTATCATAACTAAATTTTCCTACCAGCTGGCTTTTTTAACGCCCGGAATAAATCCCTTCCAAGCTAACTCCCTAAAGCAAATCCGACATAAACCAAAGCGTCTTAGATACCCGCCTGATCTGCCACAGCTACGGCAACGGTTATGCTTTCTGGTTGAGAATTTTTGTTTTTTGAGCCAGCGATTAATCTGCGATTTTTTTGCCATTACGTAACCTATACGCTCATTTGAAGGGCATACCAAACAATCGTAAAACCTCAAATGTCTCTTCTTTATTTTTTCCGTTAAAAACAAGGGTAACATTCATTCCCTGAGCCCTCTGAATCTTATCGTATTCAATTTCAGGGAAAATCGTTTGTTCTTTTAAACCCAAACTGTAATTACCGCTTTCATCAAATGAATCTCTAGCCACTCCATTAAAATCCCTAATTCTGGGCAAAGCCACATTAATTAGGCGGTCTAGAAATTCATACATCATATTTTTTCTTAATGTAACCATGCAGCCAATAGGTAAACCCGCTCTAATTTTAAAATTGGCAATTGCCTTTTTTGCACGGCGCATAATGGGCTTTTGGCCAGTAATTGTTGCAAGCTCTTCCATTGTTTTTTCAAGAATTTTAATGTCGGTGACCGCTTCGCCTACACCCATATTGACGACAATCTTTTTTAGACGGGGAACCCACAAGCTATTCTTAAAGCCAAATTTTTCCTTAACGGTTGGAACGATTAACTGCTCATATTTTTCTAAAAATCTGGGTTTCATTTTAAATTATAGTTTTACACCTTTTACAGTATCTATCTTTTGCGTCTGGGTTAATTTTTACGCCTATGCGAGTAGGCCTATTACAACTTTTGCAAAGGAGCATTATATTACTAAGGCTAATGGGGCATTCGATATCTATAATTCCTGCCTGCTGGTCTTGTTGAGTTTTGCGGCGATTCTTTTTTACCAAATTAATATTTTCTACAATAGCTTTATTTAAACTTGGCAAAACCCTTAAAACCTTCCCCTTCTTGCCTTTATCCTTGCCAGTAGTTACAAAAACAATATCATCTTTTCTTATGCCCAACATTTAAATTACCTCTGGTGCTAAAGAAACAATTTTCATAAAATTCTTATCCCTTAACTCCCTAGCGACTGGCCCAAAAACCCTGGTTCCTTTAGGGTTAAGTTGGTCATCAATTAATACTACAGCATTTGCGTCAAATCTTAAATAAGAACCATCCTGCCTTCTGATGGGAGCGCGAGTTCGCACAATAACTGCCTTTGACATTTCTCCTTTTTTTATAACAGCATTGGGAATTGACTCTTTAATGCTAACCCTAATAATATCACCAATTGCGCCTATTGCCTTCCCCCTGCATCCTAGCACTCCAATAAATGAGGCGCGCCTAGCACCTGTATTATCTGTTACATCTAAAATTGATTTTAGCTGAAGCATAAATTTTAACCTTTAGAGCTTTGGCCTAAAACCTCAACCAATGTCCAATGCTTCTCTTTTGACAAAGGTCTGGTTTCCATAACCCTAACTCTATCTCCAGTCTTCGAGGTATTCTTCTCATCATGAACCTTAAATTTTATATAACTTTTTATAATCCGAGAATATTTAGGATGGCGAGAAAGCCTAACAACTCGCACAACGCGGGTCTTATTCATTTTATCGCTTACAACGATACCTAGTCTAAACTTACGTTTTCCTCTTCTAAGCTCCATTGGTTTTCTTTTCCTTTAAAATTGTTTTAATTCTGGCAATATCCTTCTTCAATAACTGAAAGCGATGTGGTTTTTCTACCCTGCCAAATTTTCTTTGATAATTAAGGTTAAATAACTCCTCTTTAAAAGCTTTTAACTTCTGACTTAATTCTTCACTACTTAAATCTCTTAGTTCATTTATCTTAGCCATCTGTTTTATGAATGCAGGCGCGAAACAAATTTTGTCTTTATGGGCAACTTATAAGCAGCCAAGCGAAAAACCTGACGCGCAAGTTCCTCAGGCACTCCTAATAATTCAAAAAGTATTCTTCCTCTTCTTACTACACTTACCCAATGGTCTAAATCACCTTTACCCTTGCCCATTCTGGTTTCAGCCGGCTTTTTAGTTACTGGCTTATCAGGAAAAATTCTAATCCAGAGTTTTCCGCCTTGTCTAAGGCGCCTGGTTAGAACCACACGCGCTGCCTCAATCTGACTGTTTTTTATCCAGGCATTTTCCAAAGCTTTTAATCCAAACTCTCCAAAATTAAGTTCATTGCCTCGGGTTGCGATACCAGAACGCGAACCTCGTTGTGCCTTACGATACTTTACTCTCTTTGGCATCATTGCCATTACTTTGACTCCTTGGCTTAAATTTTCTTAACCGCAGAAACATTCTTTTTCTCTGATATAATATCTCCCCTATAAATCCAAACCTTTACACCAATAAGGCCGTAAGTTGTCAAGGCTTCAGCAAAACCGTAATCGATATCTGCCCTGAAGGTATGCAGCGGAACTTTTCCTACCCGATAAGATTCCTGACGAGACATCTCAGCCCCGCCTAACCTGCCGGAACAAACAATCTTAATTCCCTTTCCCCCGCCTGACATTGTCTGTTCAATTGCCCTTTTCATTGCGCGCCTGAAGGCAATTCTTTTTTCTAATTGAAAGGTAATATTCTCTGCAACCAACTGCGCCTCAAGGGATGGCTCTTTAACCTCTTCAATGTCAATCACCAGTTCTTTGTTAGTAATATTTCTTAAATCCTCTCTAAGTCTTTCAATGTCCGCACCGTGTCTTCCAATTATAAGGCCTGGCCGAGCTGAAAAAATCTTAACCCTGATTTGATTTACCAATCGCTCAATTACTATTTTTGAAATTGCGGCTTGTAAAAATTTCTTTTTTATAAAATTACGTATCTTTAAATCTTCCTGAATAAAATCAGCAAAATCCTTCTTATGGCCATACCAAAGGCTGTGCCAATTCTTAATAATTCCAATCCTTAAGATTAAAGGGCTTACCTTTTGACCCACTTTTTCTCCTTATCTAAAAACCTTTCAAAAATTAAGCTTTAGAAAAATTCTGCTTTAACTCTAACTCTATTGTCAGATGCGAAGTGCGTTTTAAAATTGGCGTTGCTCTGCCAAATGCTGCGGCTTTAAATCTCTTCCAAGAAGGACCATTATCCGACACAATTTTAGAGATATATAAATCCTCTGGCTTTAACCCTTTTTGCTTGGCATTAGCCATGGCAGATTTTAAAATCTTTATAATCTGTTCTTTTGGCCTTTTATTAATGTTGGTTAGAATTGCCAATGCAGCATTACAATCATAGCCACGAATCAAATCAATAACTTGCCTAACCTTAGTTGCTGAAAGCCTTAAAAATTTTCCTCTTGCTTTAGCGATCATGTCTTTTCAGCAGCCTTTTTTGCCTTAACTCCGCTGTGTTTTCTAAAAATTCTTGTAGCTGCGAACTCACCCAATTTATGGCCAACCATATTTTCTGTGATAAAAATTGGCACATGCTTTCTGCCGTCATGAACTGCAATTGTAAATCCTACAAAATCCGGAATTACCGTTGAGCTTCTTGACCAAGTCTTAATTGGTTGTTTTTGACCTAAAGAGCGCATCTTCTCTATCTTGGCGATTAAATCTGGTGCAACAAATGGTCCTTTTTTTATTGAGCGCGGCATTTCATTTCCTTCTCTTTACAATAAATCTATCAGAATATTTATAACCCTTGCGTGTCTTATAACCTTTTGTGGGCATTCCCCAAGGAGAAACTGGATGCGGGTTTCCTTGTCCAGATTTTCCTTCGCCGCCACCATGCGGATGGTCATGAGGATTCATGGCTAAACCACGCACATTTGGACGCCTGCCTAACCAACGAGACCTCCCAGCTTTTCCCAAAACAATTGCCCCATGGTCAACATTTCCTACAACCCCGACAGTTGCGCGGCAATCCAAATGCATTAAACGCACCTCTCCTGAAGGAAGTCTAACCTGCGCAAATTCGCCTTCTTTGGCCAAAATCCTTGCAGATGTGCCAGCGCTTCTTACAATTTGTCCGCCACGACCTTTAACCAATTCCAAATTATGGATTGCAACCCCAGAGGGAATAAAACGCAAAGACAAACAGTTGCCCAGTTTAATTTCGGTCGCAGGAAGTAAACTGCTTACTACGCTTTCGCCTACTTTTAAATCTGCTGGGGCTAAAATATAATTTTTTGTCTTATCAGGATATTCAATTAAGGCAATACGGGATGTGCGATTAGGATCATATTCAATTGCCAATACCTTTGCCTCGGAATCAATTCTATCGCGCTTAAAATCTATCAGCCTATACATTCTCTTGTGGCCGCCGCCAATATGCCGGGTAGTAATACGCCCATACACATTTCTACCGCCACTTTTTTTAAGTGGTTCCAGTAGAGATTTTTCAGGCTTATCCTTAGTTATCTCCTGAAAATCAGAAATTTCAGTAAAACGCAAGGAATGAGTTGTGGGTTTAAATTTTTTGATTCCCATTAGGTTACCTCAATTTTTTGGCCTTCCCGTAAAGTAACGACTGCCTTTTTCCAGTTAGGAGTTCTGCCTAATTCTTGGCGCACGCGCCGTAATTTTCCCACAACTACCAATGTATTTACAGACTTTACCTTAACCTTGTAAATTAACTCAATTGCCCTTTTAATCTGAATTTTATTTGCTTTAAGGCTCACCTCAAACAAATACTTTCCTCTTGGCTCTGCTTGAGTGCCTTTTTCTGTGCGCACTAAATTCTTGACGATATCAAAACTATTTTCCATCTTTTAACTTGAACCGATTTATCAAGACCTTTAAACCACTCTTGGTAATAAGCAAATTTTTGTGTCTTAAAACATCCAGGGCATTAACATCTGTTGCTGGTTTAGAAATAAAAAAAGGAATATTCCTTGAAGCTTGAGAGAAATTTTTATCTTGACTTTCCACAATAGCCAATGTGTCTTCGTGGATATTTAAAACAGAAAGGAGTTTAGAAAATTCTTTGGTTTTTGGTTTATCCAGTCTTATTTCCTCAATTAACTTTAAATTACCTGAATTAACTTTGTCGTTCAGGCTAGATTTTAAGGCTAACAGTCTAATTCTTTGAGATAACTTATTTCCAAAATCACGCGGGTGCGGACCAAATACCACCCCTCCATGCCTCCAAAGAGGCGAACGAATTGAACCGGCCCGTGCACGTCCTGTACCTTTTTGGCGCCAGGGTTTTTTGCCGCCGCCAGAAACCTCGCCCCTCGTTTTTGTGGAGGCGGTTCCCGCTCTTAAGTTAGCCTGATACATTATTACCGCCTGATGCAAAAGCTTTTTATTAACCTCGCCGTCAAAAATGGCTGCGGGTAACTCTAACTTTTCAATTTCTTTCCCTTGATTATTCAAAACTGCTAAATTAGGCATTTATCTTTTGTGGCTATTTCTTTTCCTTAGGTTCTTGTTTAGTTTCTTCCTTAGGTTTATCTACAACTATTGACTTATTGACTTTTTTCTTTGACTTTTTTATGATTAAAAAGCTATTTTTATGTCCAGGAACAGCACCTTTTAACAATAAAAGGTTATGCTCTAAATCCACCTTAACAACTTTTAGGTTTTGCACAGTTACCCTATCAAAGCCCATATGCCCAGGCATATGGTGGCCTTTATAGACACGGCCAGGTGTAGTACTAGAACCTATAGAACCCACCCGACGTTTGGACGTTGAGCCATGGGTTTGAGGACCACCTTTCCAATGCCAGCGTTTCATACCACCTTGAAAACCCTTGCCAATAGAAATGCCAGTAACATCTACAAAATCTCCCGAATTAAAAATATCAACTTTTACTTCCTCTCCTACCTTATAATCCTTTGTCTCATTAAAAGGTATTTCGCGAATAAATCTTAAAGGGGCAACATTTATCTTCTTAAAAAATCCTAGCTCTGGTTTTTTTAGTTTAGTTTCTTTAATTGGGGAAAAACCCAATTTGATTTTTTGGGGGGTGCTTTTTTTAGTCTCTAAAACAAAACAAGGGCCCGCCTCAATAGCAGTTAACGCAACAACTCTTGCGTCGCTATCAAAGATTTGTGTCATACCTATTTTTTTTCCTAATAAACCCACCATAGCAATTCAAAGTAAAAGCTTTCTACTTTTTACTTATTCCTTTTTACTTTTTACTTTATTTCAACATCCACACCTGCAGGAAGATTTAACTTGCGAAGTGCATCGATTGTCTTAGATGTTGGTTCAATCAATTCCAAAATCCGCTTATGCGTTGCCAGTTGAAATTGCTCACGAGATTTCTTATCAATTACAGGAGAACGCAAAACCGTATAAATTTCTTTCTTAGTGGGCAAGGGAATTGGTCCTGCTACCTTGGCACCGGTACGCTTAGCAGTTTCAACAATTTCCAAAGCTGATTGATCCAGTAAACGATGGTCATAACCCTTAAGTTTTATTCTTATCTTTTGCATAGCCATTGTATTAACATTGTATAGTGTATGGCGTTATTAGCCTATTTAATTACCTCAGACACAACGCCTGCACCCACTGTGTGGCCGCCTTCGCGGATGGCAAAACGCGATTCTTTATCCATAGCCACAGGAACTATTAACTCAATTTCTAGCTCCGCACTGTCACCAGGCATTATCATTTCTGCGCCTTTTGGCAATTTGGCTGTGCCAGTAACATCTGTGGTCCTAAAATAAAACTGGGGTCTGTATCCTGAGAAAAATGGCGTGTGTCTTCCGCCCTCTTCTTTGGTTAAAACATAAACCTGGGCTTTGAAATGGGTATGTGGCATCATTGTACCTGGAGCTGCCAAAACCATTCCGCGCTCTAAATCGTCCTTTTCAATGCCTCGTAAAAGGATACCCACATTATCTCCGGCCAAGCCTTCATCTAAAAGCTTTCTAAACATTTCAATTCCTGTAACCACTGATTTTCTGATGTCAGGCCTCAAACCTACAATATCCACTTCTTCTCCAACTTTAACACGACCGCGTTCAATCCTGCCAGTACCCACTGTCCCTCGACCTGAGATAGAGAAAACATCCTCAACTGCCATCTGGAATGGTTTTTCCAAATCTCTTTTGGGAGCAGGAATAAACTCATCCACTGCCTTCATCAAATCAATGATAGGTCTACAGTGAGGACATTCATCTTTTCCGCAGGCGCAGTTCATTGCATTTAAAGCACTGCCTTTAATTATAGGAGTTTTATCTCCTGGAAACTTGTATTTAATTAAGAGATCCCTAACCTCCAATTCCACTAAGTCCAACAATTCTTTATCCTCAACCATATCCACCTTGTTCATAAACACAACAATTTCTGGAACATTAACTTGCCTAGCTAATAAGATATGCTCTCTGGTTTGAGGCATTGGACCGTCAGCTGCTGAAACCACGAGAATGGCACCGTCCATCTGGGCAGCACCAGTAATCATATTCTTGATGTAGTCAGCATGTCCTGGGCAGTCAATATGTGCATAGTGACGCGTTTCAGTTTGATACTCGATATGCGAGATATTAATTGTTACTCCGCGCTCTTTTTCTTCAGGCGCATTGTCAATTGTATCGTATGGTCTTGCCTCTGCTAATCCCCTTTTATTTAAAACTAAAGTGATAGCAGAAGAAAGCGTCGTCTTTCCATGGTCAACATGGCCAATTGTACCCACATTGACATGCGTTTTTGACCTTACAAACTTTTCTTTTGCCATTTTTACACCCCCCTTAATACGGTTTCTGTTAACCAATCGATTAAATCCGAAGCACGAAATTCGAATTTCGAAACAAATCCGAAATCTGAATCTTCAAATGTCCAAAACAGATGTAAAAAATGCTGGTTTAGAACATTTGGATTTAGAAAATTTAAACATTGTTTCGTATTTCGATATTCGATATTCGGATTTAGATTCATTTTTAAGTTAACAGTGCTAATTTACCACTTGCATACTCAACAAATTAGCGTCGAGTAGAAATTGTGGAGCTACCCACAATTTTTTCAGCTATATGTGAAGGCACCTCTGTATAATAAGAGGGCTCCATTGTATAGGAGGCTCTGCCTTGAGTTAAAGAACGCAGCGCCGTTGCGTATCCAAACACCTCTGCTAAAGGGACAAAGCAACGTATCACACGAGCATTTGTTCTCTTGCCTAAAGAACTTACCTTTGCCCGGCGGGTATTTAAATCAGCGATAACCACACCCATATATTCTTCTGGCACTACTACCTCCACATCCATAATTGGCTCTAAGAAAATTGATTTCGCTTTCTTGAGCCCTTCGTTAAAAGCAATAGAGGCGGCCATCTGAAAGGCAAGCTCAGATGAATCAACCTCATGGTATGAGCCGTCAACTAAAGTAACGGTTACATCCGTTACTGGAAAACCTGCGAGCAATCCACTCTTCGCCGCCAAAAGAATTCCCTGTTTTACTGCTGGAATAAATTCACGAGGGATAACTCCACCTTTTATTCGCTCAATAAACACTATACCTTTATTTGGTTCTTCTGATGGTTCCATTTCAATAATCACATGTCCATATTGACCGTGGCCGCCGGTTTGCTGAATAAATTTGCCCACAGTAGTTATCTTCTTAGTAATTGTTTCCTTATAGGCAACCTGTGGTTTACCCACATTTGCCCCTACATTAAACTCCCGAAGCATCCTAGCTACAATAACCTCCAAATGCAGCTCTCCCATTCCAGAAACTATTGTCTCGCCAGTTTCAGAATTATAACTAACCTTAAAAGAAGGGTCTTCATCGGCAAATTTTCTTAGAGATAAACCTAACTTCTCCTGATCAACCTTGGTTTTGGGTTCAATTGCCATGGAAATAACTGGTTCGGGCAGACGCATTTGTTCTAAAATAATGGGCGTTGTCTCATCACAAAGTGTTTCCCCAGTTTTTGTGTCCTTTAAACCCACCACCGCCACAATCTCTCCGGTATTTGCCTCCTCGATAATTTCTTGACGGTTAGCATGCATGCGCACAATCTTATTTATCCTTTCTTTTGAACGCTTTGTTGCATTATAAACATAACTTCCAGAAGTTAATACGCCGGAATATATCCGTAAATAAAAAAGTTTTCCTACATAAGGGTCTGTGGCTACCTTAAAACAGAGGGCGCAAAAAGGCGCATCATCAGAAGCAATTCTCTCCTCGTATTCGCTTGTAAGAGGATCAATACCTTTAATAGGCGGCAAATTCACAGGTGAAGGCAAATAATCGCAAATTGCATCTAATAAAGGTTGAATACCCTTATTCTTTAGAGAAGAACCGCAAAGAATAGGTACAAAATGCTCTTTGATAGTTATTCTTCTAATTGCCTGCTTCAAATCTTGGGTTGTGATATCTTGATTATGGATAAATTTATCCATAATTTCGTTGTCTAATTCAGCAGTTCTTTCAATCAATGAATTGCGCGTTTTTAAGAAATCTGCCTTAAGCTCATCTGGTATTTCTTGCTTTAATATCTCTAAACCTAAACTGTCTTCGTAGGTGATTAATTTACCTTCAATCAAATCAATAATACCTTTAAAATTATCTTCACTGCCAACGGGTAATTGTATGGGATGCGCCTGCGCGCCTAAACGAGTGACAATTTGCTTAACACATTCATTAAAGTTTGCGCCAATTCTATCCATCTTGTTGACAAATGCCAAGCGTGGAACATTGTATCTATCTGCCTGACGCCAAACAGTCTCTGTTTGAGGTTCAACTTGGCCTACAGCGCAAAAAACCACTACACACCCGTCTAAGACCTTTAAAGAGCGCTCCACCTCTACTGTAAAATCTACGTGGCCAGGCGTATCAATAATATTAATTTTACAATCTTCCCAATAACAGGTAGTATTGGCAGCGGTGATTGTAATACCACGACGTTGCTCCTCAGGCATCCAATCCATTGTGGCAGTACCTTCATCAACTTCACCAATACGATGTATTCTTCTGGTAAAAAATAATATTCTTTCTGTGGTTGTAGTTTTACCCGCATCAATGTGAGCAACGATGCCGATATTTCTTATTTTTTCTAAGGAAACTTCGCGAGACATAATCCCTACCATCTAAAATGAGCAAAAGCCTTGTTTGCATCAGCCATCTTGTGAGTATCATCTCTTTTCTTGATGGCTAAACCTTCACCTTTGCAGGCTGAAATTATTTCCTCAGCCAATTTTTGCTTCATTGGCTTACCTTTTTTGGCGCGTGCAAAATCCCTAATCCAACGTAAGGCAATAGATGTACCCCTTTGTTGATTTACCTCTATAGGAACCTGATAAGTTGCTCCACCTACACGACGAGGTTTCACCTCTAAATGAGGCCTTGCATTTTCAATTGCCTTATTAAAAATTTTCATGGCATCAGCTTCATTGAGACTGTTCTTAGCTAAATTCAAAGCGCCATAAACAATATCTTCGGCTAATGACCTTTTCCCTCTTTCCATTACCATATTAATAAACTTAGCTACAACCTTGTTGTTGTATTTTGGGTCCGGAAGAATATCTTTTTTTACTGCTTGCCTACGTCTCATTTTAAATGAGCCCACAACTTATGGAATGTAATGACATAAGTTGTTTGGGCGAATTTAACCCAGCACTAATTTTTCTAATAGTGCTGAGTTTGTAACTTTCGGAGTAATAACAAAATTTACCCTTTAATCTCATAAAACTGCTCTTTCAAAATTAGTGCTGGGTAAGTTCGTCCGCCACAAATTATTGGCGGACTCACTTATTTGGGTCTCTTGGCTCCGTATTTTGAACGAGATCTTTTCCTTTGATTTACTCCTGCTGTATCCAATGTTCCACGCACTATATGATAACGCACCCCTGGTAAATCCTTAACCCTTCCACCTCGCACCAAAACAATAGAATGTTCTTGAAGATTATGCCCTTCACCGGGAATATAGGCAGTTACTTCAATGCCAGTAGTAAGTCTGACTCTAGCAATCTTGCGCAAAGCAGAGTTAGGTTTTTTAGGTGTCATGGTTCTAACCTGGACGCAAACCCCCCGCCTTTGCGGACAGCCTTTTAAAGCTGGAGACTTAGTCTTTTTTCTTTTCTGACGTCGGTGCTTTCGAATCAACTGCAGAATTGTCGGCATACTTCTCCAATTCTATTTCGTGGTGTTCTTTAAAACCAGTACCAGCGGGAATCAAATGTCCCACAATCACATTCTCTTTTAAGCCAATTAATTCATCCTTTTTACCAGATGTGGCAGCATCGGTTAAAACTCGGGTAGTCTCTTGAAAACTGGCAGCAGAAATAAAACTCTCTGTAGTCAATGATACCTTGGTAATTCCTAAAAGCAGGGGTGTTGCCGAAGCAGGCTTACCGCCCTTTTTGATTATTTTTTGGTTTTCTTTTTGGAATAAAAGCTTGTCTACTTGCTGGCCAGCCAAGAACTCTGTGTCACCTGGATGCTCAATCTTGACTTTCTTTAACATCTGACGAATGATTAGCTCAATATGCTTATCATTGATATGAACTCCCTGCAAACGATAAACCTCTTGAACCTCATTAACCAGATATTCCTGCAAAACCTTGTCACCGCTTACCCTTAAAATATCCTGAGGAACAATCGGTCCATCTGTTAACTGCTGACCAGCTACTACCTTATCTCCTTTGTAAACATTGGGATGTTTTCCATGCGGAATAGCATATTCCTTTTTCATGCCAGTTGGGCTTCTGATGATAATCTGGCGCTGACCCTTTTTGGTTTCTCCAAACTCTACAAATCCATCAATTTCACTAACAATTGCTGGGTCTTTTGGCCGCCTTGCTTCAAATAACTCAGCCACGCGCGGCAGACCTCCAGTAATATCCCTAGTCTTTCCCACAACTCTTGGTATTTTAGCTAAAAGCTCGCCACCCTCAATTTCCTGGCGATCCTTTACTAAAATATGCGCCCCCGCAGGAATAGGATAAATACCTAAAATTTCCTTCTTCTCATCTGAAATAATAATCTGCGGATGATACTCTTGTTTATGTTCAACAACTACTCTTTCCACATTTCCAGTGGCAGAGTTTAATTCTTCGCGCACAGTTACCCCTTCTTTTAAATCTTCAAAATTCACAAAGCCTTTAACCTCTGTCAATATCGGAGAGGTATAAGGATCCCAATGCACAAAAATTGCTGCTTTAGGCACATCTTCATCCTGAGCCACAGAAATAAATGCACCCTGTGGAACTGTATAGCGCTCTAACTCCCTACCTTGACTATCATTAATACTCAATGAACCATTGCGGTTTAGAACTACATATTCTTTTCTACGCGCAACAATCCTTAAATTATGATACTTTAAAATTCCTTTATTTTTGGTACGGATAAAAGATTGCTCAATAGTACGACTGGCAGTCCCGCCAATGTGGAATGTGCGCATGGTTAATTGTGTTCCTGGCTCGCCAATACTCTGGGCAGCAATTATGCCAACCGCCTCTCCTACCTCAACCATTCTCTGGCTAGCCAAGTTTCTGCCGTAACACTTAACACAACAACCTCGTTCTGACTCACAGGTTAAAACACTTCTAATACGTATCTTTTCCATGCCCAGACGCTCAATAATTTCAGCTTTTTCCTCAGCAATTTCATTACCTGCCTCTACAATTAGCTGATCAGTAATTACATCCACGATATTATCCAAAGCCACGCGTCCAATAACCCTTTCCTTTAAACTTACCACCACTTCATCGCCCTCAATAATTGCTGAGACTGTAATTCCGTTTAAGGTTCGGCAGTCAAGTTCGGTAACTATAATTTCCTGGGCTACATCAATGAGCCTACGAGTAAGATATCCAGCATCAGCTGTTTTTAAGGCCGTATCAGCAAGACCTTTACGAGCTCCGTGAGTGGAGATAAAATATTCCAAGACGGTTAAACCCTCTCTAAAATTTGCAGTTATAGGGCTTTCAATAATTTCGCCTGATGGCTTTGCCATAAGCCCGCGCATACCAGCTAACTGTCTAATTTGTAAGCGCGAACCGCGTGCACCAGAATCAGCCATAAGAAATATAGGATTAAATGCATCCATCTCTTTAAACACTAAATCTGAAATTGTCTCAGTAGCGTGTGTCCAGATATCGATAATTTTGTTATAACGCTCTCTGTCAGTAATAATGCCTTTTTTGTACTGTTCATCTACTTTGTCTACTTCTGCTTGGGCTGACTTTAAATATTCCTTCTTTTCTTTGGGCACCTTTATGTCATCTATACTAATAGAGATCCCTGCACGTGTGACATAGTAAAAGCCTAACTCCTTTAAATCATCCAGAAGCTTAACCACCCTACTATGACCAAATTGTTTGTAACAGTCGAAAATTAGATCTCCAACCTTGCCTTTGTTTAAAACCTCATTTACAAAACCAAAATCCTCTGGTAAAAGTTGATTAAAAATTACCCTGCCCACGGTTGTCTCAATAACATTGAGCTTTTTAGCTTCTTTTGATTTAGCCGCTTCGGGTAAAGCTGTCGTCTCTTCCTGATGCCAAACCTTTTTCTCCCATCTTAATTTTATCTTAGAGTGTAAATCTACAACTGCGTCATTATGTGCAATAATTACTTCGTCTGGATTGCTAAAAAACTTACCCTCGCCTTTTGTGCCGGGTTTTTCCTTAGTAAGGTAACAGGTCCCCAGGATTATATCTTGTGTGGGGCTTACTATCGGTCTGCCATCAGCCGGAGAAAATATATTGTTTACAGAAAGCATGAGAATACGCGCTTCAATCTGTGACTCTAAAGATAAAGGCACATGCACTGCCATCTGGTCACCATCAAAATCTGCATTAAAGGCAGCGCACACCAATGGATGAACCTTTATGGCCTTTCCCTCAATAAGCAAAGGCTGAAAAGCCTGGATACTTAAGCGATGCAAAGTAGGAGCCCGGTTTAAAAGCAGGGGATGATCTTTAATAACCTCGTCCAAAATATCCCAAACCTCGATTTTTGCCCTCTCCACCATTCTTTTGGCGCCCTTAATAGAATGCACAAAACCTTTTTCTCTTAATTTACGGATAATAAATGGTTCGAATAATTCCAAGGCCATACGCTTGGGAAGTCCGAACTGGTGCAGTTTTAATTCAGGGCCAACCACAATTACCGACCTGCCAGAATAATCTACTCGCTTGCCTAAAAGATTCTGCCTAAACCTTCCTTGCTTACCTTTAAGCATATCAGATAATGACTTTAAGGGACGATTGTTTGCCCCCAATGCTGGCCTACCGTGTCTGCCATTATCCAGAAGTGCATCTACAGCCTCCTGAAGCATTCTTTTTTCATTGCGCACAATTATTTCAGGTGCGTTTAAAGCCAATAATTTTTTAAGCCGGTTATTTCTGTTAATTACTCGGCGATACAAATCATTTAAATCAGAGGTGGCAAACCTTCCTCCATCCAAGGGAACCAATGGCCTTAAGTCCGGAGGGATAACCGGTATAACCTCTAATACCATCCACTCTGGTTTATCACCGGTCCTGCGAAAATCTTCAGCAATTTTTAATGTCTTAACAATCTTCCGGGCATTGGCAGAGAGGGGATTTGCTGATTCCATTTCTTTGCGCAGTTTTTTACAAAGTGCATTTAAATCCAATGACTTTAATAGCTCACTTACGGCCTCAGCACCTATCTTTGCCTTAAAGCTCTGGCCATACTTTGCCAGGCATTCTTGGTATTTATCTTCGGATAAGAGCTCTTTAGGCTTTAAAGGAGTATCACCTGGGTCAATCACGATATATTCTTCGTAATAGATAAGTTTTTCTAAATCGCGCAGCCCAATCTGTAAAAGCGAAGAAAGTCTGCTGGGTACTGCCTTAAAAAACCAAATATGGGTGACAGGGGTGGCTAAATCTATATGCCCCATTCTTTCGCGCCTTACTGAAGAACGAGTAACTTCCACGCCACAACGGTCACACACAACAGCCTTAAATTTTATACCTTTATATTTACCGCAGTTACACTCCCAGTCACGCACCGGACCAAAAATCTTTTCACAAAAAAGACCATCCTTTTCAGGCTTTAAGGTGCGATAATTTAGGGTTTCTGCCTTTTTAAGCTCTCCTCTTGACCAAGAGCGAATCACTTGAGGTGAGGCAATTTTTATGGAGATACTGTCAAATTGATTTAAATCTTCCATGGCTATTCCTTTTTCTTCTCGGTCTTTATGTCTAAAGCCAAACCCTGTAATTCTTTAATCAAAACATTAAACGATTCAGGCGTACCTGGATGTAATCTCTGTTCACCTTTTACAATTGCCTCGTAGATACGGCTTCTGCCAGCAACATCATCACTTTTTACAGTAAGCATCTCCTGAAGACTAAAGGCCGCTCCATATGCCTCCAAAGCCCAAACCTCCATTTCGCCAAAACGCTGTCCGCCAAAGTGCGCCTTGCCACCCAAGGGTTGTTGGGTAACTAAAGAATACGGTCCAATTGAGCGTGCATGAATTTTTTCATCTACCAGATGAATTAGTTTCATCATATAGATATAACCCACAGTTATTTTTTGGTCAAATGCCTCTCCAGTATAGCCGTCATACAGGTTTATCTTTCCCTCTTCAGGCAGCTTAGCTTCTTTTAACATCTCTCTAATCTCTTTTTCACTCGAACCATCAAAAACCGGGCTAAAGCATTCAAATCCTAAAACCTTGGCTGCCCAACCCAAATGCGTCTCTAAAATTTGACCCACATTCATCCTGGAAGGAACTCCTAAGGGATTTAAAATTATATCCACAGCCGTACCATCCGGCAAAAATGGCATATCCTCAACCGGCAGTATTTTGGCAATCACTCCTTTATTTCCGTGTCTGCCGGCAACTTTATCGCCTTCAGCAATCTTTCTTTTGGTAGCAATATACACTACCACTCTTTTGATTACGCCTGCTGGCAATTCATCGCCGCGTTTAATCTTTTCAATCTCTTGCTCTTCTTCTTCCTTTACTTCCTTTAATTTATCATTGAAAAATGAAAGAAATTGCCTTACCTCTTCATCATCAATATTATCTAAATCCATTCTTTCCAGCTTTTTCTTATCCACCCCTAAAAGCTTGCAAAGTTTTCGTATTTTTTCTTCTTCAATGAATTGGATTTCCTGCTTATAATAATTCTTTACTTCAGCAATCTGGGCAAGCTCCTTGCTTTTGTTTTCCTTAGTTTTTCTTCCGCGCTCTTTGCGCTGAAAAACTTCGACATTGACGGTAACTCCCTCAATTCCTGGCGGCACGGTTAAAGATGTATCGCGAATATCCGCTGCCTTCTCGCCAAATATTGCCCTTAAAAGCCTTTCTTCAGGAGAGAGCTCCCTTTCTGTTTTAGGAGTAACCTTACCTACCAATATATCTGATGACCTTACCTCTGCACCCACCCTGACAATTCCGCTTTCATCCAAATCCTTTAAAGCCTCTTCGCCAACATTGGGAATGTCACGGGTCATCTCTTCATTGCCCAGCCTGGTTTCCCTTGCCTCCACCTCAAACCTTTCCACATGTATTGAGGTAAACACATCATTCATCACCAATTTTTCACTTAAAACTATTGCATCTTCAAAATTATATCCGCGCCAAGGCATAAACGCCGCTAATAAATTTCGTCCTAAAGCAAGCTTTCCATTTTTTGTAGCCATTCCATCTGCAATTACTTCTCCAACCTTCACCTCTTGGCCTAAGCGCACAATTGGTTTTTGATTTATGCAAGTATCCGCATTAGAACGAGAGAATTTTTTTAAGGCATATTTGTTTTTACCCACTGTAATCTCTAAGCCGTCAACTGAGGTCACACGGCCTGGCTCCTTTGCCACCACCATCACTCCGGAATCAATAGCTGCCTTTGACTCAATGCCGGTTCCTACCAAAGGTCCCTCAGTTACCATTAATGGCACTGCCTGCCTTTGCATATTTGAACCCATTAAAGCGCGGTTTGCGTCGTCATGCTCCAAAAATGGGATTAATGCTGCTGCCACAGAGACTAACTGCTTAGGAGAAACATCCATATACTCAACTTTTTTGGGAGTTACTTTAGGAAAATCGCCTCTGTAACGGCAGGAAACCTCTTTTTCTAAGAAATAACCATCTTTGTCTAATAGCGCATTTGCCTGGGCAATATATTTATCTTCTTCTTTATCCGCAGTTAAATATTCAATTCTTTTAGTTACTCTACCATCCTCAACTTTATAATAGGGAGTTTCCATAAAACCTAATTCGTTTACGCGAGAATAGGTAGTTAAGGAAGCAATGAGTCCGATGTTGGGACCTTCAGGAGTTTCTATGGGACAAATCCTGCCATAGTGCGAAGGATGAATATCGCGCACCTCAAAGCCAGCACGTTCTCTGGATAACCCACCGGGGCCCAAAGCACTTAAACGCCTCTTGTGAGTCAATTCAGCCAAGGGATTTACCTGGTCCATAAATTGAGATAACTGGCTTCTGGCAAAGAAATCATGAACCTGATTGGAAAATAGGCGGGAATTTATCAAATGGTGGGCACTAATATCTTCAAAATTACTTAAGACAATTAAACGTTCTTTTATTGACCTTTCTAACCTAGAGAGTCCAATACGCACCTGGTTTTGCACTAACTCACCCACGGTTTTGATGCGTCGATTTCCTAAATGGTCAATGTCATCTGTTTGGCCCTCGTCTAACCTTAGTCTTATTAAATACCTCATCGCCTCAACAACTGTTTGCGCATCTAAAACCTTTTCTTCCAGAGCCACATTCATCTTTAGCTTGCGGTTCAAAATAAAACGACCTACTTTACTTAGGTCGTATCTTTTGGCATCAAAAAATAATCTATAAAATAATGACTCTGCAACTTCTACTGTTGCCGGCTCGGTGGGCCGCATTTTACGATAGAAATCTAATAATGCATCCTCCTTGGATTTGGTATGGTCTCGCTTTAAGGTGTTGGCTAATTCTTTAAACTCATTACCAAACATCCTTTCTATTTCGCCATCTGTTGAAATACCCATAACCCTGAGGATTTGAGTAGCTGGAAAGTTTCTGCGTCTATCTACATAAACAGAGATAACATCATTCAAATCATATTTAAATTCAAGCCATGCACCGCGTGAAGGAATAATCCTGCCAAAATGAATCTTCTTGCCAGTAGGATGCATTTCTTCTTCAAAAGAAACGCCTGGAGAACGCTGTAATTGGCTTACTACCACACGCTCATCGCCATTGATGATAAATGTGCCGGTTTCAGTCATTAACGGCAAATCACCTAAATAAACCTCCTGCTCTTTTATTTGCTTAGGGTTAATCAGGCGCAGTTTCACCTTTAAAGGAGCTGCATAGGTCATACCTCTTCGCTGACACTCTAAATTGGTATATTTAGGTTTTCCTAAGGCAAAACTAATAAATTCCAAGCGCGTCTGTCGGTCATAGCTCTCCAAAGGAAAAACCTCCTGAAAGACCTCTTGCAAACCCTGATCTTTTCTTTCATCCGCAGCCACATCCAATTGCAGGAAATCCTGGTAAGACTTAGTTTGAATCTCCAGTAAATTAGGCATAGGATATGTTTCGCGAATTTTACTAAAATCCTTAATCTTTATCATACGAGTATATTCCTAAATAAAATCTTTTTTATGCGCCTTCATCAAGGTTTTTGGCAAAGCTTCGGGGATTACTTTAATTCAACAGTTGCACCTACTGCTTCTAATTTTTTCTTTAACTCTTGCGCTTCTTCTTTGGAAACATGCTCTTTAACTGGTTTAGGCGCAGAATCCACCAGGTCTTTAGCTTCTTTTAATCCTAAATTGGTAACTGTTCTAACCTCCTTAATTACCTGAATCTTGTTTGCGCCAACATTTACCAGCACAACTGTAAAGGTGGTTTTTTCTTCAGTAGGAGCGGCGGCTGCAGCTCCTGCGGGACTACTGCCTGCAGCTGCAACTGGCGCCAATGCTTGGATACCAAATTTTTCCTCCAAAGTCTTAACCAGCTTAGATACCTCTAAAATCGTCATTGACTCAATACTTTTTACAATCTCCTCTAATTTGTTTTCAGACATTTTTATTTCCTCCTCGTTTTTCTATTTCCTTTAATAAAAATAAAAGCTCACGAATTTTTTGGCTTAAAACAAATGCTAAATTAGTTAACGGTGCGTTTAAAACGCTCAAAAACATTCCGTAAAGAACGGTTCTTGAGGGAAGCTTTGCCAGTTCTTTAATTTCAAAGGCATCTAATAATTTTTGCCTTAAAAAACCCCCTCTTAATTTTACACTTTCGTTTGTTTGGGAAAATTTACACAAGGCTTTAGCAATAGAAACAGTGTCGGCGTCAGAATAAATAAAAGCTGTGGGTCCTTCTACTAAATCAGCTAAGCCCTCCAATTTAATGTCTTTTAAAGTTGCTTTGGCAAGCGTATTTCTGGTTATGAAAATATTTGCTCCCAACTGTTTTAGCTCTTTTCTAAGCTCACTCATCTTTGGGCTCTTGACACCAGAATAACCCATAAGAAAGGCATTTTCTCGTTGTTCGAGCCGTTGCTTTAATTGCTCTTGCAAATTTTTTCTAAAAAGGACGCCTATCTTTTCCATCTTTTATTAAATAGATACTTTCAAACCCACTCCCATAGTCGTAGCAAGGGATATGCTTTTAAATAATTCTCCCTTAACTGAGGCTGGCTTTACTTGCTTAATCGCCTCTAAAACACATTCTGCATTATCATAAATTTGTTGTTCGCTAAAACTTAGTTTACCCACGGCTACGTGCAAGCCACCTTGCTTATCAGATTTAAATTCAATCTTTCCGGCCTTTACTTCTTTAATGGCATGCGCAATATCATTTGTTACAGTTCCAGTCTTTGGACTTGGCATAAGGCCCCTGGGCCCTAATATTTTTCCTAACCGACTTAAATCCTTCATCATCTCAGGAGTTGCAATTGCGCAATCAAAATCGAGAAACCCTGAAGCTACCTTCTCTATCAAATCACTGCCACCTACAAAATCTACCCCGAGAGAAGAAGCCAAAGACTCCTGCTCTCCCTTACAAAAAACTGCAATTTTCTTTTTCTTTCCAGTTCCATGTGGTAATACAACAGTGCCGCGAACTAATTCCTCAGATTTTTTGGGATCTATATTTAAATGCAAATTCAATTCTATTGACTCATTAAATTTTACGGGAATGGCTTTTTTTATGACTGCCACAGCCTCTTTTAAAGCATAAATTTTGGATTTATCTGTGAGTGATTCTATTTGTTTAAAACGCTTGCTATGTTTTTTCATTTTCTTCTATAACTTCTATACCCATACTTCTAGCTGAGCCCTTGATTATATTTATTGCCTTCTCAATATCAGAGGTATTTAGATCTTGCATTTTTTGTTTGGCAATCTCTTGGACCTGTTTAGTGGTAATAGTTGCTATTTTTTCTTTGCCTGCCTGGCCTGAGGCCTTGGCCAAATTTGCTGCACGTTTAATAAGTATAGAGCTAGGTGGGCTTTTAACAATAAAACTAAATGATTTATCTTCATAAACAGTAATTATTGCAGGCAGTATTAAACCTTCTTTTCCCTTGGTTTGTTCATTAAACTGTTTACAAAACATCATAATGTTAACACCGTGCTGTCCCAATGCTGGACCAACAGGAGGTGCTGGATTTGCCTGACCTGCTGGAACATATAACTTTATTTGTGCTGTAATTTTTTTTGCCATTAAATTTTCTCCACCTGCCAATACTCCAACTCTACAGGCGTTGCCCTGCCAAATATCGAAACACCCACCTTTAACTTTCCCCTTTCTGGGTGCACCTCCTCAATTGTGCCATTAAAGTTCGCAAAAGGACCTTCTGTAATTCTCACTGCCTCACCACTCTCAAAAGCAATCTTTGGGCTAGGCTTAACTTGGGTATCTTGGGTGCGTTTTAAGATATTTTCAACTTCCACATCGGAAAGCGCTGAGGGCTTATGTCCTAAACCAATAAAACCAGTAATTCCCGGTGTTGTCTTTACCAAGTACCAACTATCCTTGGTCATTTCCATCTGAATGATTAGATAACCCGGAAAAAATTTCCGAAGTGAAATGCGTTTTTTACCAGATCTAATTTCTGAAACCTGCTCAGTAGGTATGATAACCTCTTTAAAACAATCCTTAAGAGGGCTTGCAGCAATTCGTTTATCCAGGCTTGCCTTTACCTTTTCCTCGCTACCAGTCTGAGTATGTACAACGTACCACTTCATCGTTTAATTAATAAACTTAAAAACTTCGAAAGAACAAAATCAACTGTCCCTATAAACACTGCTAAAAAACCGGTGGTGGCAATCACCACCCAAGTTGAGGTAATTAATTCCTTTCTGGTTGACCAAGAAACCTTGGTTAACTCTAACCTTACTTCTATTAAGAATTTTTTTATCTGCTCAAAATTCTTGACAATAAAAAAAATAGAAACAAATCCAGCTACAGCCAAAATTATTTTAGTAAAATTTTTAATAATCAATTCAAACATTTATTATTTATTCCTACCAGATTTAATTTAACAGGCCTGGCAGGATTCGAACCTGCAACACACGGTTTTGGAGACCGTCGCTCTGCCAATTAGAGCTACAGGCCTATTTTATCTCTTTATGTAACGTGTGCTTGCGACAAAAGCGACAGAATTTTTTTAATTCTAATTTCTGCGGATGTGCTTTTTTATCTTTAGTAGAACTATAATTTCTTCTTTTACAAACACTACACTCAAAACTAATTATCTCGCGCATAAATAGATTTTATTTTTTTCTATGGATTTGTCTCCTTAAGACTTAAAAGCTGGAGACGGGAATTGAACCCGTGACCCCGTCCTTACCAAGGACGTGCTCTGCCAACTGAGCTACTCCAGCAATAATCTCAAAGAATAAATAACTTGCCCTGCTGGCATAAGCTTTTTGGTCAGATTACAGAAATGTTAAGTATACACATAAAATTATATATTGTCAAGCAAAATTTGCCAACTTGTCATTTAAAAATTAAAAGTGAACTGTTTCTAAAGTGATTTAAATTTTAAAAGTGAACACCTCTATCAGCCATACTTATAAGAAAATGGAGGTGTTGGTATGGCTGAGCAAATCCACAAAAAGTTCACTGATGAACAGGTTAAAGATCTTATGCAACGCTACCTAAACGGCGAAATTAAGCGCGAGCATGTCCAAACAGTCTTAAAAATCGGGAAAACCCGATTCTTTGCTTTGGTTAAGGATTACCGCAATAACCCTGATAAGTTTACTGTTGCCTATCAACGAACCAAGCACACCAGAACCCTTAACCCTACGATTGAGAAAAATATCCTCAAAGAACTTAAGACCACAAAAACATTTATTGATAACAAAGATATGCCTATTTGGTCATACAACTATAGTTTTATCAAAAATGATCTAAAAAATCGTTATCGGCAGGAAGTCTCATTACCCACGATCATCAAACGTGCCAAACAACATGGTTTTTATATTGCCCGATCCAAAAATCTTAAAATCCATGACCGTGAGGTGATCACCAACCATGTGGGTGAATTACTTCAGCATGATTCTTCTTTCCACCTCTGGAGTCCATACGCCAAGCAAAAATGGTGGCTGATTACCTCACTGGATGACTTCAGCCGCATGATCCTGTATGCCATGTTGATTTTAAGAGACCTTGCTTGGCCTCACATCTTAGCTCTCCAGACGGTGTTTTTGAAATATGGCCTGCCTTTAAGCATGTATGTCGATTCCGATTCTATTTTCAGATTCGTTCGAGGACGTGATAAACTCCATTACAAACATCATCAATTAACTGATGACTCTATCCCCCAATGGAAACAGGTTGTCCACGATTGTCAAGTCAAAGTCATCCACGCGTTATCCCCTCAAGCCAAAGGCAAAGTAGAACGACCTTACGGCTGGCTGCAAGACCATATTGTGCGCATCTGTGCCAGAGACAACATCGCAACCATCGCTAAAGCCAATCAGGTCTTATTCCGCGAAGTCTTTGAATACAATTACAAACGCGTGCACTCCACTACTGGTGAGATTCCTTACCTGCGTTATCAAAGAGCTTTGAAACAAAAGAAAAACGTCTTTCGCAAATTCTTTGTCCCGCCACCATATAAAACAACGAAAGATATCTTTTGTTTCAGAATGGATAGAACGGTTGATGCCTACAGGTCTATATCGGTTAATAATCTGCAAATCAAATTCAACAATGCACCAATCCGAGAAACGGTCAATTTACGTATTTACCCAGATCAAAATAGCGGTTTATCCGAAGTTCGATTCTGGTTTAAAGATCAACTTTTGGACGTCCGGTTCATCAAAACCAGATTACTGGGACTGTCCACTTTTAAAGTTTAAATTGTTCACTTTTAAAATTTAGCTAACAGCAAAATTTGCCAACTGGCGTTTAGACCCATCCTTTAAAGGTATCAGGATGGTCTATCCCTTGTGGATTAAATTTTGCTTGATGCCGCAAAGACTTTTGCGGCGCAAGCGAAAAAATACAAACTTGTGCTTATTTTTTCGCTTGTGTCGAGAATACTTTCTCGACCAAGTAAAAATTGCCATTTAATTTAGTTTTTGGCAGGCAAAAAGATATTTTAAAAATGAGCTTATTTGCTGCGGATTAATTTCAAGAATCTTCTTTTCCCGACTCTTATTATCCCCTCCTTTATCTGCCAATTTTCGTTGATTTTTTTATTATTAAAATAAACTGCGCCAGCTTCAATAAGCCTACGCGCTTCATTTTTTGAACTAGTAATCCCTGTTTTGTGTAAAATTTCTATAAAGGACCCGCTTGTATCTGAAAAACGATATTCCAAAATATCTTCTGGGTTTTGTTTATCAGAGAAAATTCTCTCAAACGCATACCTCGCCTTCTTAGCTTCAGCAGAAGAAGAAAATTGCTCAACTAGAATTTGAGCTAAATTAAGCTTTGCTTCTTTGGGATGCAGTTTTTTTATCTTTATCAAATCTTCTTCTGTCAATAACTCATAGTACTTCCACATCATATCATCTGAAATGGACATTATTTTTCCAAACATCTCTTTGGGTGGCTCATTTATGCCGATATGATTCTTAAAAGACTTTGACATCTTGCAAACGCCATCTAATCCTTCGAGAAGCGGGGTTGTAATCACAATTTGCGGCTCTTGGCCGTACTCTCTCTGCAATTCTCTGCCTAACAAAAGATTAAACTTTTGGTCAGTACCTCCCAACTCTATATCTGCCTTAAGCTTGACAGAGTCATAACCCTGCATAAGAGGATAAAAAGTCTCCAAAAAAGTAATCGGTTTATTTTCTTTTAGTCTTTTTTGAAAATCATCCCTTTCTAAGATGCGGGCAATTGTATACTTCTTGGCAAGCTCAACGAATTGTTCAAAGGTAAATGTATGTTTTAAAAACCAATCACTATTATGTATTCGTTCAAATACATTCTTATCGGTTTTTAAAATTTTTGAGACTTGTTGTTCATAGGTCCTAGCATTTTCTTTAACTTCCTCCCATGTCATTACTTTGCGCGTTAAACTTTGCCCAGAAGGATCTCCTACAAGGGCTGTTGCATCGCCAATTAAAAACAAAACCTTATGACCGCAATCTTGAAATTGCCTAAGCTTCTTAAGCAATACCACGTGGCCCAAATGAATATCAGGGGCTGTGGGGTCAAAACCTGCCTTTATTCTTAAGGGTGTTTTTGACTTTAAGCTTTGCTCAATACGACTCTTAAGCTGATCAAGATTTATTATTTCAGCTACACCCCGCGAAATAATTTTTAATTGTTCATTAGCATCCATACAATTTCCCTTAAGTTAATTTAGCGCTTAAACCAACTTTCATCTCATTAACATCCACCTTGATTATCCGAACCATCAATTTATCAGCGGGTTTAAGATTTTCTTGTTGCTCCTTAGAAATCTCTCCAGAATAAACCAATCCCTCAAGCTCTGCTTCAAGTTTTACAAATACACCAAAACTACTTACCTGTAACACTTCTGCTTCAATCTGAGTGCCTATAGGATACTTTTGAGCAATCTCAGGCCAAGGATTGGTAATAAGTTGTTTTAGTCCTAAGGTAATTTTTCTATTTTGAGCATCTACTGCTAAAACTATCACCTCTACTTTTTGTCCCTTTCGTAAAATGTCATGGGGATGAGCAACCCTTTTTGTCCAAGACATATCTGAAACATGAATCATCCCTTCTAAATTTTCATCCAGTTCCATAAATGCTCCGTAATCTGTAAAACCCCTTACCTTTCCACTTACCTTTGAGCCGATGGGGAATTTACTCTCTGCCTCAAGCCAAGGATTTGCCTCTAACTGTCTTATGCTTAAGGATATTCGCTTGGCTTCTTTATCAATATTTAAGACCTGAACTTCAACCAAGTCGCCAATGGCAAACATTTCCTGAAGATTAACAATCTTTTTCTGCCAAGAAATTTCTGAGGAGTGCACCAAGCCTTCGATTCCTTTATCTAACTCCACAAAAATTCCGTATGGCAAGATATTTACCACCTTTCCCTTAACCTTGGAACCAACTGGAAATTTATTTTCTATATCCTGCCAAGGATCTAAAGTTACTTGTTTTAAACCTAAAGATATTTTTGCATTTTTTTTATCAAAGTCTAAAACTACAACCTCAATCTTATCGCCAATTGCCACAACCTCTGAAGGATGGCTTATTCTTGACCAGCTCATATCTGTAATATGTAAAAGGCCGTCAATGCCGCCTAAATCAATAAAGGCACCAAAGTCAGTGATGCTCTTAATAAGCCCTATACGCTTTTGACCAACCTTTAACTCATCCCAAAGTTTACCCTTGGTTTCCTCTCTTTCTTTCTGAATGGCATCCCTACGAGACAAAATTAAACTTCGGCGTAGTTTATTCATTTTTGTAACTTGAAACTTATAGGACTTGGACATTATTTCGCTATCAGAAACTCCTCTAAACGAAGACAGAGAGATTGGCAAAAATCCTTCTGTTCCATAAACATCCACTATATAACCGCCCTTTACCTTTTTCTTAATTCTGCCTTCAACCAAATCGCCTTCTTTTGTATTGTTGACAATCCTCTGCCAACCCTTTAACTTCTCAGCCTTTTCTCGAGAAAGCATAATTCTGCCATCTTCATCCTCTTTCGCTTCAACTAAAACCTCAATCTCTTGATTAAGCTTAAGTTCTTTTGGATTAGAAAACTCAATCAAAGGGATTATTCCTTCTGATTTGTAGCCCACATCTACCAAAACATCCTTTTGCGTAATTCCTACAATTGTTCCCTTAATTATTTGGCCTTCCTTTATATCCTTTAATGTCTGGTTATAAATTTCAGACATTTTTTTATTTTCTTGCTGTTTGGATTCCATTTATCATCTCTCCTTAAATGAGCAGATAACTTATGCCTGCCTGACGGCAGGCATAAGTTATAGCGTCTATCATTTTACTTAGTCTTAAGCGTCTGCGAATTTAACCCCTCACCCAGCCTTTAGGATGAAGGGTTTGTATAACATTGAAATTTACCCCAAGCACTTTCCAGCCAGAGGCTGGGTGTGGGGTAAGTTCGGACAGATAACTTATGTCCTTACTTAAATTATTCACCGCCTCCTATTCTTTTTATGATTTTCAAAAAATTTTTTGCTTAAGCCTCTATTAAACTTTCAAGGAAATAATTTCATCTCCTACTTTATTAGCAATCTGTTCATACGTCTGATTCTTATCAAAGCTTAAAAGCCTTCCAAATCTTACGGTTATTTTTGTAGGCTTTATAAATTTAGAACCACGAGGCATGGCTTTATCTGCGCCAGTAATAAAAGCAGGTAAAATTGGGCAATTGGCTTTATTTGCTAACAAAGCAACACCCAATTGAACCTGCAACTGATCTTCACTTCTGCCACGCGTCCCTTCTGGAAAAACCAAAACTACAGCTCCACTTTTTAAGCGGCTAATCGCTTCTTTGATGGCAGAAACATCAACATAATCTCTTCTTACAGGAAAAGCGCCTACATTATCAAGTAAACTGCTAAAAAACGAATTGCGAAATAAATCTTCCTTAGCCATAAAATTTAATTCTCGAATACAAGCAACGCCCAAGATTAAAGGATCGAGGTTACTAAGATGGTTACTCGCAAGTATAAACCCTACCCTACGGGGAATGTTTTCTACGCCAATAACCTCTAAACCAAAAATAATCTTAAATAATAAAATCAATATGAAACGAAAAATATGATAAAGCGGCATATTAAACTGACTTTATTATTTTTTTGCCAAAGTTAATAAGCGCCTCTGATTTATTTTTAGACTTAGCCTCAGCATAAACCCTAACCAGAGACTCAGTGCCAGAGGCACGAAACATCAGCCAACTCTCATCTTCACAAATAAGTTTTATTCCGTCGAAATCCTTAAGCCTTATAACTTTTTTTCCTAAGATTTGTTTTATTTTTTTAATCCTATCTAAATTTAAATTCTTATGATGCGTCTTTAAATCAGCCCTTTGGTAATAGTAACGGCCAAATTCATTCTCCACTTCCTTAACTATCTTTTCCATGGATTTCTTTCGGTAAACCATCATCTCCAAAAGCAAAAGTCCAGCCAAGATGCCATCTCTTTCTGGAATATAATTTTTAAAACCCATGCCACCTGCCTCTTCACCCCCGACAAGAATATCTTGCTTAACCATTAAATCAGAAATATATTTAAAGCCAACGGGTGTTTCATAGAGCTTAAGCCTAAGCTTTCTAGCAATGTTATCAATAAGATTGGTTCCAGCAATGGTTTTTACAATTCCGCCGTTTAAGTGCCTATCTTGGTTAAGGTGTAATGCTAAAAGGCCTAAAATTTTCTGAGGATGAATAAATCTGCCGCCTGGTTCAACTGCGGCAATACGGTCTGCATCGCCATCTAAAACAAGCCCTAAATCAAAAGGCTCTTTCTTCATTATGCTTAAAATCCCTTCTAAGTTTTCTACTGTGGGCTCTGGACGCTTTCCTTCAAAAGAGGGATTTATTTCCGAACGCATAACGCTTAAACGAATTGAAGTACCTTTAAGAATTTCTGCAATAAAATTATCTCCGCTTCCGTGCATAGCGTCGACCAAGACCTTAAACTTATGTTTTTTAATCTTCTTTAAATTTATATAGCCCCTTAAAAAATCCACATAATCCCTGGTTAAATCTTGCACCTTAATTCGTTTTGAAATAATTGCTTTATTTAAGTCTAACACCTTAACCCTGTTTTTAAAAAGAAATTTTTCCACAGTTTCAGTAACGCTAGTAGGAGCTGCTGCGCCAGTTGAGGTTTTAATTTTAATGCCATTAAACTGGGCAGGATTATGGCTGGCTGTAATCATTACCCCTGCGTCAAACCCATTTTTTGCAACACTAAAACTAACGGTAGGAGTAGGAGTGGGCTTATTGGATAAGCTAACAAAAATTCCATTTGCAGCTAAAACTGAAGCCGCGGTCTTTGCATACTCTTCTGAAAGAAAACGCGTATCAAAACCTACCACCACCTTCTTAGCTCTTTCTTTTGTGGTTGATTTTTTATTAATCCAATCACTTATTGCTTGAGCCACAACCCTTACATTCTCAAATGTAAAATCCTCAGAGATTACACCCCGCCAGCCATCAGTGCCAAATTTTATAGCTTTTTTATGACTCATTTTCTAAACCTAAAATTGATTAAACTTAAACATAAAGCCTTTTTTTCTTGATATACTCACTAACCTTATCGCTTAAAAAATAATCAACGCTTTTACTTTGGGAAAGGCGCTTTCGTATTAAAGATGAGGAGATATCAATTCCTGGAATTGAAACCTTGATAAAACCTCTGGGAAGCTTTCTAAAATTATAACCAGGACGATTTACTACCACAAGCCTTACCAATTTTAAAATACCCTTTACATCCTTCCATTTCATCAATTCCTTCAAGCTGTCTGACCCGATAATAAAAAATAATAAGGCATTCTTTCCTAATTTGTTTTTAAAATGTTTTAGCGTATCAATAGTGTAGGAGGTAGCTTTTTGTTTAATCTCCCAACTGGAGACCTTAAAACGAGAATTACCCTCAATTGCCAGAGAAACCATCTTAAACCTATCCTGTGCATCTACTAATTTTTTTTTGCTCTTATGCGCAGGTATGTAACATGGCACAAAAATTATCCTCTTTAGGTCAAGGTTTTCTAAAACCTTCTGTGCAATTATCAGATGTCCTAAATGAATGGGGTTAAATGTGCCCCCAAATATCCCAATTCTTGTCATTGCCTTATTTGACCGCTACCATAAATTTGGTATTTGTAGCTACACAATTCCTCTAATGCCATAGGACCTCTGGCGTGTATTTTATCGGTGCTTATGCCAATCTCTGCTCCCATGCCAAATTGATTTCCATCGGTAAATCGGGTTGAGGCATTTACATAAACACAGGCAGAATCCACCCGCTTTAAGAATTCATTGGCAGAAGTCTCGTCGTCGGTTACAATAGAATCTGAGTGGTGCGTTCCATACTTATTGACGTGTTCAATTGCCGCATCTAAGCTTTCGACTACCTTTACAGACAAGATTAAATCTAAATATTCAGTTGCGTAGTCTTTAACAGTAGCTAATTTTATTTTTGCCTTAACAATTTTACGAGTTACTGGACAACCCCTTATTTCCACGCTGGATTCTTGTAACTTTTTAATCATTCCCGGCAGAAACCTTATAGCTATATCGCGATGTACCAGCATACTTTCCATAGCATTGCAAACTCCTGGCCTTTGTACCTTGGCATTTAAACAAATATTTTCTGCCATATTTAAATCTGCATCAGAATCTACATAAACATGGCATATTCCTTTATAATGCTTTACAACGGGTATGCGGGATTTCTTTACCACTTTTCTAATTAAACCTTCTCCTCCTCGAGGAATAATTAAGTCTACAAAACTATCCATCCTTAATAAAAAATCTAGCGCCTTTCTATCAGTTGTGGAAATTAAATTTATGGCAGCCTCTGGAATTTTGTGTTTAATTAGAGCGTCTCGAAGGCACTTAAATATCGCCAGATTTGAATTTAAAGCTTCGCTTCCGCCTTTTAAGATTACACTATTTCCTGATTTTAGGCATAAACCAATACAATCTGCTGTCACATCTGGACGAGATTCATAGATTATTCCAACTGTACCAATTGGCACACGCACCTTTTTTATTAAAAGACCGTTAGGCATAGTCCAAGAACGCATAACCTCTCCCACGGGATTGGCTAAATTAGCCACCTCTCTTAAAGAATCTGCCATCTGGCTAATGCGTTTGTCGTTTAGAGTAAGTCTGTCAATGATTGCTTGTGAGTATTTTTTAAGCTTAGCTAATCTTAGGTCTTTTTGGTTAGCTTGGATTATAGCTTCTTTGTTTTCTTCTAGGTTACTGGCCATATCTTTTAAAACCCCATCCTTAGTTTCACGACTTAGCAAAGCCAGTTTGTTGGAGGATTGTTTAGCTTGTTTAGCTATTTTTAAAATTTGTTCTTTTAATGACATCTTCATTTTCCTTGAGTCAAAACTAAATTATTGCGATGAATTACCTCGTTATGGAATTTATTTCCTCTATTCCTTTCTAAATCGCTTTGAGAATAATGAACCAGCCCCCTACCCAACTCAAATCCATCTTTATCAATGATACTAACTATATCGCCAGCTGAAAAATTTCCTTCAGCCCTAATTATTCCGGGTGCAAGCAGACTTTTGCCTTTGTTTAAAAGTGCTTGTTTACAACCATCATCAATATAAATCTTACCTTTAGGTTTCGTACCAAAGGCAATCCAACGTTTTTTTGCGCCAATTGTTCTTGCCTTAGATAGAATATGCGTTCCAATTATTTCTCCTGAAACTAATTTTTTAAGAATGCCTTTGATTTTACCATTGGCCACTATACAATCAATACCTGATTCAGTTACAATCTTTGCTGCCTCTAATTTTGTTCTCATACCGCCTTTGGAAATCTGTTTCTTTAGTGTATCTTTAGCCAGGTTCTGTATGGAAGAATTAAGTTCTGTAACCTGTTCAATTATGTGGCTTTTGCTATTCTTTATCTCGTAGATACCATCCACGTCTGAAAGCACAATCAACAAATCAGCCTCAACCATACAGGCAACCAAAGCTGACAATCTATCATTGTCCCCAAATTTTATCTCCTCTGTTGAAACTGTATCATTTTCATTAATTATGGGCAGGGTTTTATATTCTAAAAGTGAAAGTATAGTATTTTTGGCATTTAGATAACGCTCTCGAGAGTCAAAATCATCCCAGGTTAACAGAATTTGTCCGCAGTTTATTTTCTTTTGTTTGAATAAATCACTGTACCTGCGCATTAAAATCAGCTGACCGCAAGCGGCAGTTGCTTGAATGCAAGCTAAACCCTGCGGACGGCATTTAATGCCTAATATTGACATGCCTGATACTACAGCCCCTGAGCTAACCAGTATAACTTCAAGGCCTTGCTTTATCAAATCACAGATACCCTCAACCACATTTTTCAATCGCCGGCCATCAATTTCAAACTTATTATTTGCCAGAACACTCGTGCCAACTTTTACAACTATACGCTTTATTTTATGAGAGAATTTTCTTTGCATATTTTTTTCTTCAAAGCATCGACTAAAACAGTTAAACCCTCTTTATTCTTTGCCGAAATAACAAATACTTTTTTTTTAATCTTGGACAAGAAAACCCTTAAATTAATTTGGGCTTGCGGCAAATCCATTTTATTAGCCACAATTATTTGTGGCTTTGCACTTAAATCCTGGCTAAAAAATTTTAACTCCTGATTTAATTCTTTAAAATCATCAATGGGGTTTCTTCCATCTACGCCTGCCATATCCAGAAGATGTATTAAAACTTTAGTCCGCTTTGCGTGTTTTAAAAATTTCAAACCTAATCCTTTTCCTTCATGAGCGCCCTCAATTAATCCTGGTAAATCAGCAATTACAATACTATATTCATCGCTTTTTATAACACCTAATCTTGGCTCTTTTGTGGTAAAAGGGTAATCGGCAACCTTAGATTTAGAGGATGTTATTGCGTTAATTAAGCTGGATTTACCTGCATTGGGAAATCCTACTATACCACAATCAGCAATTAATTTTAACTCTAATAAAAGGGTTTTTTCTTCTCCTGGCTGTGGAGGCGTGGGTTCATCACGATGAATATTCCCCTTGCCGCCCATTCCTCCTTTTGCAGCGATTAATCTTTGACCGGCTCTATTTAAATCCCGCAAAATGCAATTTGTGTTTAAGTCTTTTATGGTTGTGCCAATTGGCACCTTGATAACACAATCTGGTTGGTCTTTTCCTTTTTTGCTGTTACTGCCGCCATTTCCACCCTTTTCTCCTAAAAAGTGTTGGCGAAATTGAAAATCTAATAGCGTATACACATTGGAATCTGTTAAAAAAACTATATCCTGACCCTCTCCGCCATCTCCTCCATCTGGCTTAGGATAGCGACCAAACTTATCGCGATAAAAACTTCTGCAACCCTTTCCACCGTCACCAGCCTTAATAAAAATCCGAGCTTCGTCTACAAATGGCATTGAATTATTTTTCCGAGATATCTATAATCTTAAGCTGAGTTAAGAGCTGTCTGTGTCCATGTTTTCGATAGTAATGCTTTCTACGTTTATATTTAAAAGCGATTTTCTTTTTTCCGTCAAAATGTCGCAAAACTTCAGCGTTTACCTTTATGCCTTTTAAATATGGCTGACCAATATTTACTTCACTTTTACCACTACACAATAAAATCACCTTGTCAAAATTAACACTCTTACCCTCTTTATCATCCAGACGATCTATTGCAATTGTATCGCCCTTTTTTACCATGTACTGGCTTTGGCCTATTTGAACAATAGCATACATTTTAAAATCCTCCTTCAATGACGACACAAGTCATGTCGTCCGCCATTGATTTAGTGTCGGACTCCATAAGTTATGTCCTCATTTATTTTTATTTTCCCAGTTCCTTTGCAATGTGGACAATCCTCAAAAGACTTAGATTCTAAAGTTTTTCCAGTTCGCTCTCTGGTCATCTCAACTAAACCCAGATTGGAAATTCCTTGAACTTCTGTTTTTGCACGGTCAAAAGATAAAGCCTGCTTTAAAGTTTCAAATACTGCCTTTCGGTGAGATTCTTTTGCCATATCAATAAAATCAATAACAATTATTCCGCCTATATCCCTAAGTCTAATCTGCCTGGCAATCTCAGAAGCTACCTCAATATTTACCTGAAAAGCAGCAGTCTCTGGGTCTAACTGAGATTTGAATTTGCCGCTGTTGACATCTACAACTGTTAGCCCTTCTGTTGGTTCAATAACAATGTAGGCACCTGACTTTAAGAAAATCTTTCTCTCGTATATCTTTTTTATCTCATTCTCTATACCTTTGGCTTCAAATAAGGGAAGGTTTTCTTTGTAAAAATGAATCTTTTTTATCAAATGTGGCCCGATTAATGTCTTTACAAAACGCAAAAACTTCAAGAACTCAAGCTTAGAATCAATATAAATGCCGTCTATATCTTCAGAAAAATAGTCGCGAACAACCCTCCACATAAGATCGTATTCTTTATAAATTAAGGCTGGAGCCTTCTGATTCTTGGCAGATGATTTAATTCTTAGCCACATTTTAAAGAGAAATTTTGCATCGCGTATAAGTTCTCTTTTACCCTTTCCTAAAGAGGCAGTTCTTACAATAAAGCCCACCCCTTCAGCGAATCTTAAATCAGATAAGATTTGCCGCAGGCGCCTGCGCTCATCCAGCGAATCAATCCTGCGCGAAACTCCTGCTGGCTTATCCTGTGACATTAATACTAAGAATCTGCCAGCCAAACTAATGTGGGTAGTTAATCTTGGCCCCTTTGTGCCAAACGGCTCTTTAACAACCTGAACCAAAACTTCATCACCCTTAACAAATCTTAGTCTACCAGTCGCCACATTGGTTTTCTTTTTCAAAATTTTATTTAAGAATTTCTGAGTCAAAGACGTCTCTTCTTCTAATAAAGGATTGGACATTTCTGTTAGATATAAAAAACCATTCTTCCCAATACCAATATCTACAAAAGCGGCATTAATTGAAGGAACAACAGAATCAATCCTTCCCTTGTAGATATTGCCTAATAGCGAAGTGTCCCCTGATAACTCTAAGTAAAACTCCTCAAGTTTGCCCTCTTTAACCACGGCTACACGTTTTTCCTTAGGCTTAATGTTAATAAGTATATCTTTACTCATATGAATAAATTTTCACGCTATTTTTGTCAAAATAAAATGAAGCGCCTTTCGAATAAACAGAAGAAAAATTTGATTTCTAAAATTTATGCTTTAGGCGTTGCAACTGGAGTAATGATATGAGGCGTAATAAAGATAAGGAGGTCTTTCTTTTCTATCGTATTTTCTCTTTTCTGAAAAATTAGCCCCACAATTGGAATATCACCCAAAAAGGGTATTTTTTTCTTGGTGGCGATTGTTTTATCCTTCAACAGCCCTGCAATTATTAATGTTTCTCCGTCTTTAATCATTACCCGTGTGGATGTCTCTTGAGTAGTTAGAATTGGTATGGTTGCCGTCTCGAAAGTAACCGAACCATTTTGCTCGCTAACCTCGGGAGCAACATCCAAAGTCACAAACCCCTCTTTATTTACATGTGGAGTTACTTTTAATAAAATTCCAAAATCCAAATACTCCCAGCCAGAAACCTGCCATTTTGCCTGATCAGCGTTATAGGTGTACTGTGCAATAGGCCATTTTGTACCTACAGTTATGGAGGCTGTCTGGTTATCCAATGTTACAATGCGCGGATTGGATAAAATATTTGTGTCTGTTCTTGAGCTTAATAATTCTAACACCGCTTGAAATTGACTAAAATTTAAAGTTCCGAATTTAAATTCTGTGGAAGTAGCTGAGGGAAAGTTATCCGGTGCGTATCTACTGGTGGAAGAACTATCGAATGGAAACAGAACGGGTCGCTGCGGCAGTGAGGCTGTGGCTTTAGCAGTCCAGTCAATGCCTAACTTATCAGAACTATCAATTCTGGTTTCCACAACCTTTGCCTCAATCAAGACCTGAGGAGTTACAGCATCCAGATTTGGCATAATTGACCTTATTCTTTCCATGTTTGTTGTGTTATCAGTAACAATAATTGTATTTGTACGTTCATCCACATTTATCCTGCCGCGGGTTGTAAGCATCTCTTTAAGCGATGCCATAAGATCTTTTGATTTAGCATAACTTAAAATAAAAACCTCGGTAACCAAGGGTTCTTGTTCTGCTAATTCTTTTTCAATCTTTCTTTTTTCTGAAAGTTTTTCAAAGGTGCTGACAGTAATAATATTACCCTGACGCTCATAACCATAACCGTAAGTTTTAAGGATAACATCCAATGCCTTTTCCCACGGAACATCTGTAAGCTGTATGGTAATTAAACCTGTAACATCAGGCCCTGGAACAATGTTAACACCGCTTTTATACGAAATAATTCTTAAGACATTTCTTATATCTGCATCGCGAAAATCCAATGTTACATTTCCAGGCGTAGTCACAACCAACTCTTCCACAGCTGGAAGTTTTGCAGCGGTTTCATCTGTTTTTTGCGCTGGCTCTTGTGCTTTGGCTAAACAAGCAATAAGAAAAAATAATAAGGTTATTGTAAAAACCCTAAGCATATTATTCTTCATTTGCCCTCCTGCTTTAACTCTAAAATAATTTTCTCATTACCCCATGATAATGTAACTTTATTTTTTTCTATTTCTATTATACTGTAATTACCAATTGTGTCACCAATTTTTAAGACCGTACCATTAATAATAGCTAAGCTCTTTCCCCTAGGGTCATAAATTATTCCCTCCAGATTCATATCTGAAGCCAAAATTTCTGTTTCGCGATTTATAATGTAGCCTTCTTTACTAACCAAAGGCAAAAATGGGTCGCGTCTTCCTTTGCTGTCATAAATAAAATCAGCCTGGGAATAAACCAAAGCACAACTCCCCATAAAAAATATCAAAAATATTGTTTTAATCTTCATTTGCCTAACACGAATAATTGAATAGTCAGCCTTACTAAATGATGCAGGATATCATCTTGATTGGTTGTAACTTCCAAAGCGATTATTTTCAAAAATAAGTCTCCCCTCTCTAGTTCATTTAAAAACTTTCCCAATTCATGATAGCCACAGCGTACATCAATCAATACGGGAATTTGATAAAATAAAGTTTTCCCGGTTTTTAGAACAACTGTTCTTTCCTCCTTGAGAGGTTTAAGTTGTGTAATTTTAACAGAGGTGCGATTGGCTGTACGTGAAATAGTATCCAGAATAGAGGGCAACTCTTCTTCAGGCTTAACACTTGCTCCAATTTCCTCTATTTTACCTTTTAAAAGGGTCAATTTATCTTTAAATTCTTTTTGAGAGGCGATATCCTTTTTTGCTTTTCTTAAATCACTACTTAGAACTAAAACCTTGGCGCCTATCTTTCTTAAGATTCTAATTTGTGGGCCCATAAGAAGTGTAAAATCTAAAATAAAAAGCAGTATTAGGAAAAGTGCGATAATTAAATTTTTATGCCTTTCCAAAAGAAAATTCATATTATCATTCTTTAATGCTGGCGGTTATAATAAAATCTACCACTTCAGTTGACTTGATATTACGCCTCACAATATTAGTAAGCTCCAAACTAATTAAGCCTTCGTAAAATCTCTTATCCTCTTTTAAATTGGAAGTAAATTTGCCTACGTTTATCAACTCCTGGCCTTTTTGCGATACACCACTGCCCTCAATTTTCAAAAGGCCCTCTCCAAAATAAATTCTGGTTAACCAAAGACCTCTTACCATACAATCACTTATTTTATTTAGCTCTTGAGACCAAGAAATTTTCTTGCCACTACGTATAAGAGCAATGGATTTCATTCTAGATTCAATTGAGTCAATCTCATTTTTAAATACATCTATCTCTTTTTTCGCAGGTAATATCTTTTCCCAATCTTTGGTTAAATGCGACAATTGCATTTTCTTGGAGAAAAGAAATGTAAGTAGAATAAGGTGAGTGATGATTAACAAACAAATTAGACCCCCTATAAGGCCAACAATTATCTCTTTGGGAAACACCAAAACCTCTCTCTCAATTACCCTTCTTTTCTTTCTAAATTTTTCTGGCAGTAAATTGATATCAATCATTATCTTAATGCCAAGCCAATAGCAATGCTTAATTTATTAGCTTGAGCTTTTAAATCTCGTGTAGATAAATTAGGATTAACATTCAAACCCAAAAATGGCTGCCACAAATCTATTTCAATACCTAAGCCCTGCCTCATTGTTTCATCTAATCCTTTTAAATAAGAACCACCGCCGCTTAGATACAAATGGCTAACCGGTATATTATTCTCTGTTTCAAAATAATCAAAGGACAGCCTAATTTCAGTCAGAAGATTATTTAAAACCGATTCGCAGGCATCCAAAATCTTTTGCTTCTCATCATCTGGCCCATTGAGCTTTAAATTTTCAGCGGCTTTCATATCCAAGCCTAAAATGTTACTAATTTTCTTGGTAAAATCTATGCCTCCTATAAAAATGTCTCTGGTAAAACATGGCAAATTATTCTTGATAATATTTAAATTGCTAAAAGTTGCCCCGATATTTAATACGGCCAAAGAAGAAACTCTGCCTTGAGAATCTAAAGCATAATCTATATTTAATTTAGGGCCCAATACATTAAACACATTAGCCATAGCAATTGAGTCAGTTGAAATTATTTGCGGCTCTAAATTAAGCTTAAGAAGTAGGGCAATTCTTTGCTCGATCAACTCTTTTTTAGCCGCGGCAATTAAGACAAAAACTTTATTTTCCAGAGGACTATCCTCTAGAATAAAACAATCCATAATTACTTCTTCTAAAGGAAAGGGGAAATATTTATCCGCCTCTAAACTAATAGAAGACTTTATATCAGAGAGTGGCATTTTAGGCATCACAACATACCTAATAATAACTCCCTGACCACTGACAGATGTGTTAACAGTTTTCGTAGCTACGCCGCTTTTTTCCAATGCATTAGCAATTGAGGAGGCAACATCATCCTGATTAACAGCTTCAACTGTAAATTTATCAATTGTGAAGCCAACTGCATCATTGTTTATTTCAACCACTTTAACGCTCGAAGCACCAATATCTAAACCCACAAAAGTTTTGGGTTTTGATTTAGGAATGAGCTCTTTGATTTTTAGAAAATACTGAGAAAAATATTTCTTTAAAATATCTTCCATAGCGATTTATTTTTAGTTCATCAACACTTTTTCTGTCTGAGGAACGCTTGTCTCAATTTCTTTAAAACCTGTTTCGGTAGTTTCTGAAGTGGCCGCTTTTTTTTCTTTATCTTCAGCAACAGCTCTTCCAGTCTGCGGCTTTATAGATGGTTGTTTATATTTACTTTTGCTAACAGCTGGAACAGATAATTTTTCCTGGACAGCAGTTTCTTCTTTTAGGGCCTGTTTTAACCAATTATTTACTGAAATAATGGCTAAAATAAAAATGATAACAAAGGAAATACTAACGATTAGAAAAATGTTACTTGGCTTTTTGTTCATTTCATTGACCTCCCTTTAATGAGCAGATGATTTATGGAGTCCGCCAATATTCGTGGCGGACGACATAAATCATAGGACGAAGTCCGTCTGCGAATTAAACCCAGCACTAATTTTACTAATATGCTTAATAACAATGTTACGGATTTATTTCGGATAAAACCATTTTATTTAGAAACCTGCGCTGTCAGTAAAATTAGTGCTGGGTCAATTCAGCCAAACGACTTATGTCACTTCGTTCCATAAGTCGTGTCTTCATTGACCTCCCTCTTGCCAGGTAATTTTATCCTTAATGGTGTCATTGGGGGTAAGGGCAATAAATGTTCTCATTGACGGAAAATAAGGCGGTGCATTGCCCTGAGCCATTCTTTCATCATAAACAAAATTTCTGCCATAGCCACTGCGCGGTCTTCCGTCACCAGCACAAAAGGTGCCAAAAGCACCATAAAAATTTGTAATGGCTCCACCTAAAAGCGTGGCTGCGCCACAACCACCAGAAGGTAACTGAGAATCACAACTAGGATTAGAATTACAGCGGGAGGAATAGCTTTCTACAGTAAAAATTCCGTTTCTGGCCATCATTGTGCCGTGTAGATTTATATCATTTGGCGAAGATGTACCAATATTAACATCACCGCCCCAAGAAAGTATGCCTAATAAATTGGTCTTGCCTTCGGCATTAGGAGGAACATAACCCGGTTGCCCCGGCACTCCTTGAGCAGGATTGTAATCCTCATACATAATGTGGTCTGTAATTATAATGTTACCTTGGCTGGAAACTGTAACCTGAGAATCCTTTTGAACAGTTCCTTTTAAACTATCCACAGCGCCATCAGCATAAATTATGGTGCCTAAATTATCTATGCCGTCAGGCTTACCGTTATAAACATTGGTTGGACCTCCCGCAGTCTGGACTGTGGTTTGGTTATTTACATAATCCACAGTAATAATTTTATTTGAGCCGCCTTGAACAATGTTATAGGTTGCATTTTCGTTAACATCCTTACCCATTTCAATAGTTGAGTTTCCTTTTATATAAATCCCTCCGATTACATTACTGCCGTCATTATTCACATAAATCCCATCTGCATAACTGCCACCCACTCCACCTTGCGCCTGATTCATTAAATCCTGCTGCGTAACTGAAGATTCTAGGTTTATTTCATTCACACCGCGCTGAAAACCGGCATTTAAAACCGGAACATCTTTCCCAGGGTTACTGTCCTGGTCAGCCTGAAAAGGAGAGCCCAGATTATAAAACCAAGCCTTGTTTAAATGCTGGGTTACCAAACCCTCAAAAGTTCCACTTATGCCCACAGGTACACTGTTAGGATTCCCATAAAATCTATATTGGTCATTTGTATGCACAGGACCACTAAAATTTGTCCGGCTGGTAAACCAAACTGCATCTCCGCCAGGAGTTGTGTGATGCACATCAAACAAAGCGTATCTGGCAAAATTATCATGCTGAACTCGCACAGTAAAATCTCCAGAGGAAATAATCTTGCGGGGGATACCTGCAACTGTGCCAGTACTTGAAATTTTGTAATTATATGGAAAATCCCAAACATCCGTGGTAATGGTTGTAGGATTGCCATTCTCATTAACTGTAATTATGTATTGATAATTACCTTGGCCAAAATTTGTTATTTGGCCATTATAAGTTATAAAAGTGCAGTTTTGGCAGTTAGAGCAATTTTGAGGACAGATAAATTGAGGAGTGTTATTTTCCTTAGTATAGTTAGCCAAAAAAACCAAGCCATCGCTAGAATTAACATAGCTTCTGACATTATTGGCTAAAACTTGTGGATTGGTACTATTTACCGTAAGCATTAAGTCTGAATTAATCAGTACAACTAATCTATTTAATGCCTCATTGGCGCCTGCCTCTCCTAAATAAAATGCCTGAATAGATTTCTTTTCTTTATCCGCGGCATTTTTCTCGCCTACACTTCTTAAAATAAAAACACTGCCCAAAATTACTAACACTATAATTACCAAAAATGAGATAGCTAATGCAATACCCTTTCTATTCTTAATCATATTTACCCCCTTCAATGACGACGTAAGTTGTTTGTCGGAATTGAACCCAGCACTAATTTTTGTAACTGTGCGGTGTTCAAAATCTATGAGATAGTTACTAAATTTACCTTCGTTTTAAATAATGCACTCTTTCAAAAATTAGTGCTGGGTAAATTCGGACATATAAGTTATGTCGTCCGCCAAAGTTCTGTGGCGGACTCCATAACTTATGTCCTCATTTACCCCCTGTTCCTTAATAAAATCTGAACACTCAAGTTAGAAGTAATATTATCTCCTACAGCAGGTTTCTTTTCTGCTGTTAATTGAATGGTTACAATGTTTCCATTGATACTGGCTTGAAAATCTATTAAATTAGTAGCGTAAATGTCCGATTGAATTGTAGTCGAGCTAGTATTCAAAACCCGTCTTATAAGCTGTTTATTTACATCTAACAAATATTCAATTTGATAATTATTGTTCTGGGACTCTGGACTTTTGGGCTTTTGACAGCCAAAATCACTACAACCCCAAGTCAAATTCGCACCCCAAAGCTCTACAATGCCGTTATTATTTTTTATATAACCATCCCGATTATAATCAACAGGCAGTTTAAATCTTAAAATATCCGTGTTGATTACATCGGGATTTGGGGCAATGGTTACCTGAATGGTTGTGTTAGTGCAAGCTGGCGGGTCATTACATTTAAAACCGGACTGATGAAGCTCACGGGTTATACGCATAAGGGAACTACGCAAATCCTGCTGAAGTTCAATTGAAACATCAGAAACATGCCAAGACCTCTGGCCAGTGAGTAAAACAGCGAACAAGCCGCTCATCAGAAAGGAAAATATCAAAACAACTACCAGAATCTCAGCAAGGGTAAAACCATTCTTTAGTTGCTTCTTCATACAATGCAGCCCCTGGGCTTTTCTCATCAGCGACATCCGCCGAAGGCGGATAAATTTATGGTGCGGCAATATAAGTAACAATTTCAGCAGGAGAGTCTAATTTCCCATTTGCATTAGTATCCTCTCCCACATTTAGCGCACCATTTAAGTTTAAATCCTCCCCGATAATCCGACCATTTCTCTGTTTCCAGCTTATGCTAATCATTACCTCTAACAGCTCTGGATTAGTATCATCCACATAACTTACGCCTTTGCCAGTTATTCCTACAACATTAAAGGCGATATTATTATAATTATTTTTTATTTGTGCATAGCTTGTGTTTTTTATCTCTTCCAGCTTGTTTTGAGCATTGTTAATGGCAATTGAGGTATTTTTAGAAATCTCCACAAGGTCAAGGCAGGCAATGAAACTGGCTAAAAGGCTTACCAACACAAAAGCTAAAATCATTGCCGCAATCATTAATTCCATCAGGGTAAACCCTGCTGAATTAAAACTCTGAAATAAATTTAACATCTGAAAAGGTCTTTGATTACAATGTTTTTTTAAGGAAAGATGATCTTTGCAATTTAACTGGTTAATCTCTTTAATCATATTTATTTTCTTTAATTATAATAACTGCAAATGATTAAAAAGTCAATGCAAATCCTTATTTTAGAATATAATTTGAGAAATTAGATTCTCTATTTCAAGTTAATGTAATCTCTTATTCTTACGCCAGGAAATAGCAATAGGATTATTGGGGTCAAGCTTATATGCCTTATTCCAAAGCCTTAAACCTTCTGGTTTTTTACCTTCTCTGTAATAAATTCCTCCCAAATGCCAATAAGGGTCAGCATAATTAGGGGCAATCTGGATAGCTTTTTCAAAAGATTTCTTGGCTAAGTCCATTAAATTATAATTAAAAAAAAGCATACCTAACTTGGCATAGGTTACCTCCAGGTTATCCTTTTCTTGAATAACCTTTCCATAATCTTTTAAGGGAGGAAAAGTTTTTTGCCGCAATAAAGAGCTATCAATATCAAGCGTCTCTGACAATTCTCTAAAAACAAGTTCATTTTTATGTGTTCTTAAATATACCTGGATTAATTTGAACCTGGCTAAGTCATCATTGGGATTAAATTTTAATAAAATCCTAAACTCTTTAATCGCAGATTCATAATCTTTTTTTAAATAATAACAATTCCCTAAACTGTAATGGATAGATTGAGCAGAAAAATTTGGGTCGAGTTTTACAATCTCATTCAGCTCTTTAATTGCCTCATCTGCTTGAGTAAGAAGTATATAAGCATTAGCGATCGAGAGTTTTATATTCGCTGTCTTTGTCTTAAAAATATCTAAGGCAAGCGCCCATTTATATTCTTTCAAGGCCTCATCATATCTACCTTTTTTAACCAATGCCCCTGCCAGATTATCGTGCGCCAACCAGCTACGTGGAGATAGTTTAGTAATTCTTCTAAAAAAATATTCTGTATCCTTCCAATCATAGTTGTGCGCAACAGTAAGGGCTAAATAGCATAAAAGAATAGATAAAATTACAATGTAAAATAAATGCTTTCCAATTTCTTTTAGCTTCAACAGATAATGAGAAAAAATTACAAAAAAACCAATTGCCGGCAAATATATAAAATGATCAGAGATATAGGAATTGATAGGGAAAATTCCCGATTGCGGTAATAATGTTACAAAAAACCATACAGAAAAGAAAAAAAGCACTTTTTGTTTTCTAAAGAAATAACAAATAAAAACCAATAACAGTAAAAATGAAAAAATAGATAATCCAGTGATGATTTCAAATTTGGGACGAGAAAAATCTCGCAACATATGCATATCTAAGGGGACAAATAACATCCCCAAATATGCATTCAGGGTAGTTATAGACATTAGACATCTTGTAAAAAATGATTCTGGTGTGGGGAGAAAAAATTCTCCAAACTTTAACACTGTTAATCTTAAAACTATATAAATTGAGGCAATGAAAAATATTGGCAAATATCTTATCAAAAATGGTTTTAAACTATGGAAAATATCTCTTTTAAAACAGAAATCATAAATTAATAATATCAAAGGAAAAACTACTGCTAATTCCTTAGAAAGCAAAGCCAAGCAAAAACTAAAAGTCGATAAGAAATACCAGAAAATGTTTTTCTTCTCATCATATTTAATAAAACTAATAAAGCTTAACAAAAGAAAAATCCCAGCCAGTATATCTGCTCTGCCTGAGATATAGGTTACTGCCTCAGGATAAATAGGGTGCACCAAGAAAAATAAGCCAGACAGACTTGAGACCCAAAAGTCCTTTAAAATTAAATTCACAAAGTAAAACACTAAAATCGCATTCAGAATAAATAAAATAATATTTGTGATATGAAAACCTAAAGGATTTAAACCCCAAAAAAAATAATCCAGCTTATAGCTAATCACTTGAATTGGCCTATAAAAGGTTACGCCTGACAAAATTCCGCCAACCATATTAGTCTTAAAAATGTTAAGGAAATTTGCTCCCTGCTTAATCAAAGGGTTAAAAATTATAATCACCTCATCATCCCAAATAAAAGGATTATTTAAACTGTTAAAATAAACAACGCTGCCGATTAAAAAATAAAACATAACTATATTTAGTTTAGGATATGAAATAAGGAAGGGCTTTGGGGATTTCATAAATTTAAATTAAGCTAATAAATCGGGGTTCCTCCAGGAGGTGTAGGGTTACAATTTTGGGTTTCGCAATAGGTGAGTAACCCTGATTCATTACAATAAAAACTTCTTATGCCACTGACTCGATACCTGAAAGGCTGAGCTCTCACCCAAAAACCCGTAGTTCCGGTTAAACCATAATTAAATCTATAACCGTCCTTGGGAAGAATCGAGGTAAAAGGAAAGGCTTGATACACATCATTAGAAATATAAGCAGGGTTTTGATTAGTGACTAAATTATCTATGTTGGTAGGATAGATACTGTTATTCATCGCATAGAGATTACATGCATTGGTGACAACTTTTAGTGTGGCTATGGCAGAGGTTTCATTTCCCACGATTTTTGAGCGCATCATATTGGGTATAGCTACGGTAGCCAAAATCAAAACCACACCCACCACTATCATTATCTCTATTAATGTAAAACCTATCTTCTCTTTTATCATTTTAAATACTATTTTTCAAACTCTCCTTCACAAAAAGGGGGAGCATTTCCTCCCCCTCTTCTTCAATACCACCAATGAAAAAACCAATTATGGAGTTGTCAATATACCACCAGTTGTAATGGTAAAGGTGCGTGTGCCTGTTTGCCCAGAAGCAGGTCTTGCCACAATAGTATACCCAGTGCTTGACCAAGTGCAACCAAACGAATAACCCTGAACTATCGAGGTGCAGAAAGTTCTGTTATAATAGGGTATGGTTCCAGTATTTAGGCTTCCCTCGGCAGTTGGATAGGCTCCATTACTACTACCTATGGCATAAGTTTCTGCAGCTGTGGAAATAGTCTTAAGTGCCGCTTGAGCCGCAGACTCATTAGCAGTAATCTTTGCCCTTAACAAGTTGGGTATGGCAATTGCCGCCAATAAAGCAATGATTGCTACAACTATCATAATTTCCACCAAGGTAAAACCTTTTTTCATCTTAAAATACCTCCTTCCTGACCTTGATTTGACTTTTAATTTCTTAAAACAGTGTAAACGGCTATCAGGAGATTTCCTTTAGGAGGAAAGTTTATAATTCCATCGGGCTTTAATTTCTCCTAACCCTTTATCTGGCTTTAAGAAAAGAATAAAGTCATTGGTCTAACAAACTGATTAATTCTATCACTTCTTCTATTTATTTGTCAAGAAAAAATCTTGATTTTTTTCACAAAATTTGAAAAAGACAATAAAAAGAAGAGGGGAAGCATTTCCTCCCCCTCTTCTTCAATACCACCAATGAAAAAACCAATTATGGAGTTGTCAATATACCACCAGTTGTAATGGTAAAGGTGCGTGTGCCTGTTTGCCCAGAAGCAGGTGTTGCCACAATAGTATACCCAGTGCTTGCCCAAGTGCAACCAAACGAATAACCCTGAACTCTCGAGGTGCAGAAAGTTCTGTTATAATAGGGTATGGTTCCAGTCTTTAGGCTTCCCTCGGCAGTTGGATAGGTTCCATTACTACCTGTGGCATAAGTTTCTGCAGATGTGGCAATAGTCTTTAAAGCAGCTTGTGCAGCTCCCTCATTAGCAGTAATCTTTG
>JAUYCX010000009.1 GCA_030692045.1 Candidatus Omnitrophota bacterium | reverse complement strand
AACATGCCGCCTGGATTAATGGCGCACTTGGAGAAGATGATTATGCTCCAGGTCATTGATACAAAATGGAAAGACCATCTTTACGCGATGGATAATCTCAGGGAAGGCATAGGTCTCAGGGCATATGGCCAGCGCGATCCTTTGATAGAATACCAGCATGAAGGCTACGACATGTTTATGGTAATGATAGATGTCATAAAACAGGAAACAATAGAATTTTTATTCAAGGTCCAGGCAATGAGGGAGGAAAATCCAATAAAAGGGGTGTTCCAGTCAGTGCCTCAGGAGTTTGTAAAGACAGATGCAGCTCCTATGTCCAGAATACCTGTGCCTCAAGCGGGCAGAGGAAAAGAATTTCAGGAAGATATTGAGCAGCATCAAGGTCCTCAAGTAGAACAGTACAAACGGGAAGAGCCAAAGGTTGGCAGAAATGACCCGTGCCCGTGCAATAGCGGCAAAAAATATAAAAAATGCTGTGGAAAATAGTATTATCCGGCCTATTTTTAATTTTATCCTTTCCAAACTTTAATCTCAGCTATCTGGCATTTATCGGTTTTATCCCGCTTTTCTTTGCAGTCGAAAACAAATCTCCCCAAAAAGCATTTTTAATTTTTTTTATTACAGGGTTTATTTTTTATCTGGGAACTTTATACTGGCTTTATCATGTGACAGTTATTGGCCTCATCATTCTTTGCCTATACTTAGCTTTATATTTTGGGCTTTTCGGTCTTTTTACATTACACATTACACATTACACATTACACAAACATATAGTTTTTCGCCTATTTTTTATTTCTTTGGCCTGGGTAATTCTCGAATACATTCAAGCGAATATTCCTATCATGGGTTTTGGCTGGGCATTATTAGGATATTCACAATATAAGAATTTGCTATTGATTCAGATAGCTGATTTTTCTGGCGTATACGGCGTGTCGTTTGTGGTGATGATGGTGAATGTAGGCATCTATATGTCATTGCGAGTCCGCTTAGGCAGACGAAGCAATCTCCGCCTCGCAATTACAATCTTAGTTCTTATAGCTACTTGTGCTTATGGATTTTTCAGGCTCAATGAAAGACAGGGCACAAGCTCATTAAGAGTTTCAGTGATCCAAGGGAATATCTCGCAGGAACTTAAATGGGATCCTGACGCCCAGGATATGATAATTGAAAAATATATTAGCCTGACAAAAATGTCAGCCTTGGACAATCCTGATCTAATGGTTTGGCCTGAAACTTCATTTCCCGGATTTTTTGAAACAGATAAAGAAATGACCGATGAGGTTTTAAATTTAGCAAAGGAGATCAAGATTCCGATTTTGCTGGGAGCTAATACTGAAAAATACGACAAATACTTTAACAGCGCTGTATTAATTTCCAGCGAAGGTAAGATTGCAGGGAAATACGATAAAACCCACCTTGTTCCTTTTGGAGAATACGTGCCATTTTCAAATAAGTTTCCAGCCCTGCATAAATTAGTGCTTGGCGAACTCGGCGAATTTACCCCAGGGAAAGAATTTAGAGCTTTCAGTTTTCAGCCATCAGCTTTTAGCACATCTGTTAAATTTTCTGTATTGATATGTTTTGAAGACATCTTCCCTGAAATTTCCAGAAAATTTGTTCAAAACGGCGCGAAATTTCTGGTTGTTGTCACCAACGACGCCTGGTACGGCAAGAGCGGAGCGCCGTATCAGCACGCAGCGTGCTCTGTTTTCAGGGCAATCGAAAATCGCATTCCTATTGTAAGATGTGCCAACACTGGCTACTCCTGTTTCATAGATTCAAGGGGCAGGATATATGGCAGTGTAGGAGAGAAAAAATCTCTCCTGTTTGTTACTGGATATAAAACTTCTTATATTAAGATTGAACCTTAAAAAATCTGTGCTAATTGTATTGACATTTAGCACAGAATGGTGTATATTTATATTATGGGAAAGATCTATTGGGATTTAGGCAAAAACCAAAAGTTAAAAACTGAAAGAGGAGTATCCTTTGAAGAAATTCTGGTCTATATTGAAAACCATCAGGTGTTGGCGATTATACAAAACCCTAATAAAAAATATAAACGGCAGAAAGTATTTATTATTGGGCTGAATAACTATATTTACTATGTGCCATTTATTGAAGAGGGAGAGGATATGTTTCTTAAAACGATTATCCCTAGTCGTAAGTTGACTAAGGAATATTTAAATCAAGGGGGTGATTCTAATGCATAGCTATAAACTTGATAAAGAGGAGCAGGAATTATTAACTTCTGTTGAAAAGGGCGAATGGGTGCCTGTTAAAAACATGAAGGCTGTGATTGATAAATATGCTAAGTATGTAAAAAATACCTTAAAGAAAGATCAAAGGATCAGTATCCGTATATCAAAGCAGGATTTGATTGGCATCCAGAGCAAAGCTGTAGATGAGGGCATTCCTTACCAGACATTGGTTACCAGCGTAGTTCATAAATATGTAACCGGCCATTTAGTATCAAAGGGTTAATCGGGCAGTTTGGCAGGGCGTGAATATTTGCCAGCCGCCATTTTATAGGGCATACTTTATATAAAGGTAGGGACAGGACAATGTCTTGTTCCTACATGGACAAAATTTTTTTACCCAGATTATGGAAAAGATTAAAAAAGGTTATAAGGTGAAAATTATAGTAATAGCCGTAGCCCTATCATTTATTTTGAATGCTATAACTTTAGCTGACGGCATGAAACAACTTCCTGTAAAAACCTGCCTTAGAAAGCCATCTGGATTTATTGATCAACAGGAGATACAGAGATATCAAGTTGTTACAGTTGTGGAATGGATGCGTGGTTTAATTGAAAAAGTTAAACGATCCACGCAAAAGGAAGAACGAAGACAGCAAACGCATAGACCACCTATATCGCATAGGCTAGCTACTAATCGTAGAGAATTATTTAAGATACTAAAACCTTCTAATGGTGCACCAGCAGGAGTTTCGGATAGAAAAATAGCAAAAAAATCTGAAACTAGACCAGTAAATGGCGGTTTTGTTATGGATCGTCGCGATTTTCTAAAAACTGCTACTGCAGCAACTGGGGCGTTATCTGAAGGCGCTATTCCTGTTGTTCGGGCAATAGTTGCAAGACTTCCTGAAACTGTGGTGGTACCTGGAGATGTATTACTTGAGACTGCCATTTCTATTTTATCGCCAGTTCGTCATAGTTCTCTTTTAGAAATAATTCAACTGGGAGACAAAATAAAAAGTTATAAGGTAAATAAACGACAGAATTCTCGCCCAATTGGCTTATGGGTATATGAATTTTTAACTAATAGAATCAATAATCCTTCTATAGACATTATTGGAGCATTGCCAGGACAAGAAGAACTTGAAACTTTGCAAGCTTTCTTTCGTGGCGGGTGGTCTGATGAGTCTCCGACAGAGAAAAGAATGGCGGTTATTAACCTGAGAATAGGAGAATTAGAAAAAAACCATACTGGAAATAAAGCAGAGATTGATAGTTTATTCAGAGAAGAAGATATCTTAATTGAAAAAGCAGGAAGAAATCGAGAAGCTAATAAAAGAAAACTTAGCAGTCATCCTGTAGCCCAGGCTTTTATGGATCGAGATAGGAATCGTTATTATTGGCAAAGGGAAACACCTAATGTTGATCAGTTCTTTAGCGAGTTGTCAGATATATGTGCTTATCTTCGGGATCCCGTAAAAGGGCCTATTGATACGCTTGCAAAAGATTCAGATACTACGCACTTGGCAAATATTTTAAATAATTTTCTATCAAGAGGCGTTGAAGTAATTACTGATGATCCATGGTTTAAGGCTTTTAGATATTGGCAGGCTAGGTATGAACAAATAAGAGCAGCTCTGCTTGAGGAATTTGTAGAATTTGAAGATGGCACTTATGGCTGGGAAAAATCTTATCCAGGCGAATCTACAACAATATATGATAGAATAAAAGAATTAAAGACTCCTACACGTCCATGGGAACTTACTCAACAGAAATGGCAGGAAGAAGACAGATTAAGAGAAGCAGAGCAAGAACAAAAACAAGCTCGGGCAAAAGCTGTTGTATTGTATAACCCCCCACTTAAAGCATTGTCAACGCTTATTGAAAATAGATTACAGCATGGCCCTGTAACACTTGAGATATCCTGGAATTATCTTGGGATGCAGCCGATAGCGTATCTGATATGGGGTAAAGATGCGAAACGAGAAATGCTTGCATTGCCTGGTCGCTATGAAATAGCGTTAAAAAGCCTATTTCTAAATAATGGGAATTTGCCATTAGCAGGCTCAAGAACAGAACTTACTTTTAATAGCGGTGACAAGGTATTTGAAAAATTGACATTTCAGAATCTAAAAGCCCATACAAATCCACAGCCTTTTGAAAATCCTCTGATTAAAATGCATAACTACAATAATAGCCTATAAAATCACCTCTAAATTCCGCGATTATTTTTTCTTCTGCGTTATTTCAGCGTATATTTTATTGACACTATATCCTATATAAGATATAATTGAGCAGTCAAATATTTTTATAAGATTAACTGCTCATCCTGAGGAGCGAAGCGACGAAAGATCCCTATGGAAGAAATGAATGAATATGTTCAGCAGAGAATAGATAAGTTAAATGCTATCAAAGAGATAGGCATTGAGCCTTACGGAAGAAGGTTTGATAAGCCTGTGAGCATAGAAACAATGCTCAAGGAAGCCAAAGAAGGCGATTCTGTGCAGACAGCAGGCAGGATTACTGCTTTGAGAGAGCATGGAAAATCCAGCTTTATAGATTTGAGGGATG
>JAUYCX010000023.1 GCA_030692045.1 Candidatus Omnitrophota bacterium | reverse complement strand
GCAGAAATTGAAATTGCCAGCGGTTCCAGGAGGTGCCTTTTTATATGAAAATTCCAATCCTTTTTTATAAACTGCGTAAATTTCGGTATAAAATATACCATTGACCATACCGCTGTAAATGAGAGCTGAAACCCTATATCAAAAACATCCTTTGGATTTATCGCGAGTATAATAAAAGCCGCTGCGCCAAGAGAATTATACGCATCAATCGGCCTGCCCAATAACCTGCCTGTTAAAAAAACAACACACATAATAGTCGCCCTTACCACTGATGCGCTGGAGCCTGTAAGCACCATCAGAAATATTAAGGATAGCATGGTCAATATATAATAAATTTCTCTTCTTAACCTTAAAAGCTTGAATAAGAATAAAAATGCGCCTGCAAGAAGCGCCACATTCAATCCGCTTATAGCAAGTATATGCATGGTGCCAGAATTTCTGAATGATTCATTCAGCTTCTTAGGAAGCTCTGAACGGTCGCCAAGTAAAATCGCCCTTAAAAAAGCTCCGCTTTCAAGAGGCATTTTTTCCAGGAATATATTCTTGAGTTTTTCTCGAACAAGATAGGCATATCGCAAAATAGGATTTGATTTGTAATTATGGGACAATAATGTAACATTTTTCTCTGATGCGTTTATAATAGCGAAAATATTCTGATTTTCGAGATATTCTCTATAGTTGAATGCCTTCTTGTCATTGCGAGGAGCCGAAGGCGACGAAGCAATCCCTTTTTTATTAGATTGCTTCCCCCTCGCTTCGCTCGGGGTCACAATGACACTTTCGAATGGCCTCTTTATTGTACCCTTCAGAAGAAGCCTATCCCCATACTGATAATCCTTTTCCGTTTGTATCCTTATCAGCGCCAGTCCGCTTATCTTTAAACTATCTATGCTTTCTATCTCAAACACATATCTCGAACTAACCTTGCCATAATACACCCCTCTTGCTTCAGCAGGGCTTTTTATGATGCCTATTATCTCTGCTTTAAGTTTATCTTTTCCCAAAAACTGGCTTATATGATTTGGCGAGAATATATTGGAGTTTAAATATAAAAGCGACCCAAGAGAGATTATTGATAAGAATAAAAAGGTATGGAGTAGCGGAGCGAGCGTTAGCGAGCTCCGCGTACTATTCTCCAAATCGTAGGGCAGGTTTAAACCTGCCCTACGATTGATTAGGGTAAGAAATAAACACAATAAAATTAATATTAAAGTAACTACAAATACATGAAAAAGCTTACTATTATCCGGCAGGAACCGTCCTAACACAATGCCGAATATAAAGAATAAAGCAATTACAGCTAATGGCCTTTTATGCATTATGTGGCCGACTTATATTACTTTTCTTGATGCTGGATATTGTTTTCTATTGGATCGGGTATTTTATTTGAACTTTCGGATTCCTTTGGCGTTACTGTCAGCCCCTGGTCTGGCGCCTGATTCCACATCTCTATTTCTTCTTCTGTCATGACATTTATGAAATTTGCTATATTGTCATCGCCTTCAGTATGATACATTGCGTTAACAGTATCTCCTATATTTATATCGCTGAATTTATACATCTGGGCCTGCCTTATTATAGGCGTATTTTTAAGGTTTCTGATCTTTACCTTAACTAATTGATCAAATAAATTATCGTTTACCTCTAACCATAAGCTCCCGTCTTTTTCCGAGCCTTTATTCATTACCTTGCCTATGGTATTTCCTATGACAGGCGCCTGCGGTATTTCAACAGGCACGAAAACGTTTGTTGGAGGCATGGCATAAGTCGGGACGCTTGGTATGCTGTGCATGACCGGAGGTTGTGAAACCGTCGCAGCTGCTGGAAACTGATTGATAACCTGCGGCACAATCTGAGGCGCGGTTATATGCGGGAAAGAAATAGGAGGAATCATGGCTCCAGCCTGAGGAACAACTGTAGGCCCAATCGGCCTTTGCTGCTGGGACATCTGCTGCGATCTCTGTATATCCTCCGGCGATGGATGATTTTTTCTTTCCTCTCCGCAATAAGCCCTGATGCAAAATGAACCGATAAATAGAATTAACGCTATGGTTATAGAAAAAATTTTCATTTATTTTTCTCCTTTATCAGTCCTTGCTTTTTTGCGAAATCCACAATATCCTTTGCAGCTATCCTTAAAAGCGCGGCGCCTTTTTTCACCAAAGGGATAGAGCTGGATCTGTCTCCTTTGGACAACAGGTAAAACCCCGCTTTCATCTTCTTAAACGACAATAAAATCATCTTGTGCTGTTTTGCCATAAAATCCGGCGGTTTTATAACCTGCAATTGAGCTAGGTATTCTCTCATCTGCTTTACAGCAGCCTCCAGAGACAACAACTTCTGGCTGATATTTCTTGATGTCATCTGGACATTTATCAATACCGGATTGATCTTGGCTATATACTGCTTCATATCTTCTTTTTCATCCCGCGAATAAGCTGAACTACAAAAAACAAACGCTATAAAAAATATAAATAATCCTATTTTTTTATTTCTTTTCTGTTTTATCATCGTCTATATCCTCAAAACCTGTCACATAATTACCTGTGAAATATATGCATTTTTTTCTTGAAAACTGCCTGAAATCAAGCGGGGCATTGTGAAACCAGGCATTGTATACCCATGCTTCTTTTTTCAGCCCCATATCGTCATACCCTGATTCTTTTACCTCGCTCGGCTCTCCCCATTTCTCAATTACTTCATCTTTGCTCGTCCCATGGCTAACCATTGTCTTTGTGCTCAAAGGATGCGTAAGCGCATAATGTGTCGTAGGGACTTTTATATCCGCGCATCCGCTTAAAATAAATATTGATAAAACTATAAATAATATGACTTTCACTTTAATCTATTTTGGCACACTAAAGTGTGCCCTACAATATTGTCGCAAAGGCTTTCATAATCAGGCAGGTTAAAACCTGCCTATTTTCAGCCTTTACCTTTATTTTACAATATATTCGACCAACTTTATATTAAAATCTTCTATATCTTTAAAATCCTTGCCGTATACATCCGCGATGGTATCCTTGAATGATTTATCCTTGAGCGTCATGTCGCAGAATTTCCTGAATTTTTCCCTTCCGCACTGGGTTATCAAAAACTCCACTAGCTTTTCTGATTGCGCGTAAAAAAGCTCCCTTGCGTCCTTGCCTTCCGGATAATTCGCTATGCGCAAAAGGTCTCCGAGAAGTATGTGAGTCCCCTGTTTTATACTTTTAGTAAGAAGCTCATTTGAAATGCTAGTTAAGTTTGCCTCATAATTTGCCAGGCCTTCATTAAGCCACAATGGTATTGTATTTTTTCCTGCCACTTCTTTAAAAATAAGGTGCGTCAATTCATGCGGGAATGTAAGGGCCAGATACCCATCTGACAACGCGCATAAAAACATCTCCTTTTCCCCGTAATTAGGCACAAAGCCTCCTATAAGAGCTGGATTAAAACCTGTGCCTTTTAAAAAATCTTTCCATTTATCCACGCTGTCTACTATAAAAACCTGGCATTTCTTATCCCATTTCAAATCTTTCTCGCGTCCCAGATCATATGTAATTTTTTCAAAATAATATTCTGCTTTGTCTCCCACTATCTTTGCCTGAGCCAGGTCCCTGTAGAATATGGAAAAATGCTCGCTCTCGCGCAAGAACCAGTTTCCTTTTGACAATAATTTCTTTGCAATATCAGACCTGCCCGCCTTGTCATCCTTTAGAGAAAATCTTTTCTCGCCCGAGCCTTTACCGACATCCTCTGCAAGGCTGACTGCCTGAAGCCTTTCTTTTTCATCCGGAGTTATCCATTCGTCTTTATATTTAACCAGGCCTTTTTTTACCTGCTCTTCTTCAAATATTTCCCTGGTAATCTCTCTGACCTCGGATTTATTCCTGCCTGCGCCCCATCCTTCTTCCAGCTTTAAATGCTTTTCCTCGGAATCCATTTCTATGTTCTTTACATCATCTTTGGAAAACGTAACCTTTGCGCCAGGATTAATTTTTATTTCAACCGACCCGTCTGTTTCTTTAGTGACAATGCCTGTAACCTTATTGCCGTTTTTCAAATAAACAGTATCCGCAAAGATTTGCTGACTGAAGAATAATAATGCAAAGACCATAGATATAATTATTTTTTTAACCATAATTTTTAAATTACTATGTTTATTAATTTGCCTTTTACTACTATAATTTTCTTTGGCGCTTTGCCTTCTATCCATTTATTAACAACAGGATCCGCCATAGCCAATTTTTTAATCTCATCTTCGCCTGCAGCGGAAGAAACTTCTATCTTTGACCTGAGTTTTCCGTTAATCTGTATAGGCATTTCAATCGTATCCCGCTTTAGCGCAGATTTATCGCATACAGGCCATTGGGCGTTAAAAACGCTTTCTTTGTTTCCCAGTCTTTCCCACATCTCTTCTGCTATGTGCGGCACGAACGGCGCAAGCAAAATCACAACCGTTTTAATAGCTTCGTTAAGTTCGAGGCTCAAGGCTCCAGGCTGAAGGCTCTTGTAATCATATATTTCATTGACCAATTCCATTATAGAACTTATCGCTGTATTAAAATGAAAAGTGCCTTCCATGTCTTCAGTAACTTTTTTAATGGTAAAATGTGTTTTTTGCCTGAGGGCTTTTTCTTTTCCATCTCCCCTTGAGCCTTCAACATCCAGCCTTGAACCCATGGAAGTTTCTTCTATTAATCTCCACACCCTATTTAAGAATCTCCACGCGCCTTCAACTCCTTTATCATTCCATTCAGCGTCTTTCTCAGGCGGGCCTATAAACAATGTGTAAAGCCTTACTGTATCTGCCCCGTATCTATCTATCAAATCATCTGAGCTCACTACGTTGCCTCTCGATTTCGACATTTTGATACTGTTTTTGGTAATCATGCCCTGTGTGAAAAGTTTTCCAAACGGCTCTTTGAATCCTATATATTCCATATCATATAAAACCTTTACTACAAACCTGGAATACAGCAAATGCAGTATCGCATGTTCTACCCCGCCTATATACTGGTCAACAGGAAGCCAAATATTGACAAGCTCTTTATTAAAAGGCCTCTTATCGTCTTTTGGAGATAAATACCTCAGGAAATACCAGCTGGAATCCACAAATGTGTCCATTGTATCTATTTCCCGTTTTGCAGGGCTATTGCATTTCGGGCATTTCGTATTTACAAACTCACGGATATCTTTCAAAGGAGATTCTCCATGGGGTTTAAATTTTACATCCTTTGGCAGCAATACCGGCAAATCTTTTTCATCAACAGGCTGTATGCCGCATTTATCGCAATAAACTATTGGTATGGGCGCGCCCCAGTATCTTTGCCTTGAGATAAGCCAGTCCCTTAATTTATAGTGCACTTCTCTTTTGCCAATGCCTTCAGCTTCCATATAGTCGGCGATTTTTTCTATTGCATCCCCGCTTGAAAGGCCGTCAAATTTTCCCGAATTCACCATTACGCCTTCTTCAATATACGCCTCTTTCATTTTTCTTGCGTCAAGGCGCTCTTTTGGATTATCAATCACAACCTTTATGTCCAAGCCGTATTTTTTCGCAAACTCAAAGTCCCTCTGGTCGTGAGCGGGCACTGCCATTACAGCGCCTGTGCCGTATTCTGTCACAACATAATTTCCTATCCATAAAGGCGCTTCGCTGCCGTTTACAGGATTAATAACAAACCTGCCTGTAAAAACGCCCTTCTTATCTATCTCTGCGCCAACTCTATCAGCTGCGTTTTCTTTTCTGGTCTGGCCTATAAATTTTTCTATTTCTTTTTTATCCGGGGCGCTCTTTATTAACTCTTGAATAGCAGGATGTTCATTGCTCATTACCATATACGTAACGCCGCAGATAGTATCCGCCCTTGTGGTAAAACACCTGAGAATAACATCTGAATCCTTGACCTTGAAATCTATTTCAACGCCCTGGCTTCTTCCAATCCAGTTTCTCTGCATTGCCTTTACGCGCTCCGGCCAGTTTTTAAGCTCCCCCAGGTCATCCAGAAGCCTCTGGCTGTATTCCGTGATTTTAAAAAACCACTGCTCCAGGTCGCGCAATGTAACCTGCGAAGAACACCTTTCACATTCTCCGTCTATAACCTGTTCATTCGCAAGCACTGTCTGGCATGAAGGGCACCAGTTCACAGAGGCTTTTTTCTTATAGGCAAGGCCTTTTTTATAAAGCTGTAAAAATATCCATTGCGTCCATTTGTAATATTCAGGAAGGCATGAGACAACCTCTCTCGCCCAGTCATAGCCGACGCCCCATGAATCAAACTGCCTCCTCATTGTTTTTATATTGTTAAGCGTGGAAATTTCAGGGTGGATGCCGTTTTTTATTGCTGCATTTTCTGCGGGAAGGCCGAATGCGTCAAAACCCATGGGCGATAACACATTGTATCCTCTTATAATTTTGTACCGGGTAACTGCGTCGCCTATTATATAATTCCTTCCGTGGCCCACATGAAGCGCTGCGGAAGGATATGGAAACATCATGAGGCAGTAGTACTTATCTTTGGAGGAATCAGGGTCCATCTTAAAAAGACCTGCCTCATCCCACTTCTTCTGCCACTTCTTCTCAATATCTTTGAATGGATAAAATTCCTGGGACATAAATTTTAGATGATTTTTTCAATGCTTCAACGCTTCACAAAAAGGCAAAATTTTGCACCGCATTTGCACCGCATTTGCACCGCATCATTTAAGGACATAATAAGTGGCTCTGCCAATGCCTTTTTTTGCAATTACTCTTTTTGCCTTTAGGCCAGTAAGTTCCCTTAATGCAGTATCGCTAGACACATCTAAAAGTTCAGCGCACATAGCAGTATTTATCTTCCTATTGCTTTTAAGATAACTTATAATCTTTCCTTGTCTTTTGTTAAAATTGTAAGTTTCTTTTTTTTCCACAAACTTATCCTTAACTGAATAGATATTTACTATAAACGTATAATCATCTGTTTTTACCATAGGCAATCTTGGTCTCAAAGGATGTTCTTTATGTTCTTTTAGTATTTTATTCCATCCTTCGCCAAGTTCTTCTATATATTCAACCTTTGCCAGGATTTTAGCTATAATAGGGTTTCTCGAAAACTGCATTTCTGCTATATTTTTTGGAGTAATGCCTTTTGACAATCCTCCTGGATTATAAAATTCTATTCTATTAGAAAACATCTTTATTATTACTTTTGTTCCTGTATTCGAATAATCCCTATGGCAAACCGCATTCGTAATAAGCTCCCTTATAGAAAACCATCCATACTCTGGGATATCTTCTCTTTGAACCCTATCACCTCTTAACTGGGACATAACAGCTATATGCTCTTTTAGATATTCACCGCAATTATCTATCTGTTGAAATAAATTACCTGTAAATTCTTTATAATCCAATCTTTTTATATCTACCTCTTCTGTCCCATATCTAGCTAAAGCAACATATGCATTCATAAAGAATTTTTGTGGATTTTTGCCAAATAAAAGGATGCCGGCATTAGTAGGCCTGTTATCTTTAATGCAATTTAATGACTCTAATATAGCCTTAGGCGTTCCGGTAATCTTTTTTCCAGAAGCGTTTTCATACAATGGCATAAACTCTTTTGTCACAAATTCCCAATCAATATTATCTAAATTTGCTTTGTCACAAATCTGTTTATCAAATTGCAATTTTTCTTTGTGTTTTTCAAGAATTAACCTTTCATATTCATCCTTGCTCATCTTCATTGTAGATTTTCCGACTCTTATATATGGCCTGCCAAAGGCAAGGGTAAGCTTATCTAAGGATTTCTTTACGTCAATTATAATTATTTCTTTGCCGGATATCTTTTGTGTGGTAATTTTTGGATGAATCTTCGGGTCTGTATTTTGAGAAATTTGATTTGCTAATCTTTCTAATGTATCCTTCCCTAACTGGACACCTGTCGCTTTGCCAGACTTATCTATTCCTATGAAAATCCTACCACCCTCTGTATTGCTAAAGGCAGATATGGTCTCTATAATCTCGTTAATTTCAGATAGAGATTTTTTATATTCGATTGTGGTTGATTCGCCTGTACCGATTAAATTGAATAAGGTTTTTTTATTCATATTTTTCCGCCAGAGGCAAATCCGCCAAAGGCGGATTTGGTGGTGCGTTTACCGTTTCGTTCTAACTTATTTTAAGAAAGAATCTGTCATTGCGAGCCCCGAAGGGGCGAAGCAATCTCAGAAACAATAATCTTTTCAACGTGCGGCTCGGCAGTCGGCTGATGACTGCCCGTGACCAACGGAAATCCCGAGCGAAGCCGAGGGACACCCAGCCATCAGCCGACTGCGTCTTCGCACATATGTAAGTAATAGGGCTCGTCCGCTATCCCGCCTACGCTCCTATGAAAAACACTCGTGACGGCGGGATGCCGAGCCAGCTCAAGTGCTCCTCACAAAAGGCAAATTTTGCCCCCACCCAAAATTTGCCTTTTGTGAGGAAAAAAGAAAAACCCTTCAAGACATTTCAAAGAAACAAATTTTGGTTTAAAAATATTATACTTTAGATATCTAACTCCTTCAAGCCCTTTAATAAAACACACTTTTAGTCTATTAATACAAACGCAATAAGTGTCATTGCAAGCCGAAGGCGAAGCAATCCCGTTTTTGAGATTGCTTCGGTCGCTTTCGCTCCCTCGCAATGACAGGTTATTTAACGCGTTTGTATTAGTAATTGATAAGACCGACATATTGTCTAACTGACGCGAGTTTTCCTTTTTTAACAGTAAGTACTATTCTTGGTGTTGGCATACCCTTTCCATATCCATAAAAATAATTTTTACTGCCTCTTTTTGATTGCGCGATACCAAAACCTAAATCTAAATAATGGTTAACGTGGTCAAATTCTTGCATAACTTTTTTTAATTCTTCTAGACTCATTCCTTTTTTTATTCTTCCTTTATAAATAGAATCAAAAACAAAGTCATAAAGAGCGGTTTCTTTCTTTATGGATGTAAGCTTATCTTCATTAACTAATGATTCGCTTATCCATTCTAAATCTTTTATAAATATAAACACAAATTGCAAAAGAAATAGAATAAACCCACAAATAGCACACCCACCAAAGAAATAGTATCCTTTGCTAATGATCACAATGCCAAATATCAAACAAACGGTTGGTTTAATAATTAGGACAAGGTATCGCATGGTATCCTCTCTTTGTTATCTTTTCCAATTTTATATATATGTATTTGAGGGCAGCTATCCTTCGTTTTAATAATTTCTAACTAAACTTGAATTAATAAAGTTTACAGTATTTACATATTTAATTTTAACATCAGAAGTCAAGTCTTCATAGGAACCAAAAAGAGATTTAAAACTTTCATAATAGTCTGGAACTGAAATAGGAGGTTTTTTAAAATTATTCCTAAAAATATCTGGCCAATTTACAACCCAGAATAGTTTATCGTTATTATCCTTAAGAGGAACCTTCCATTGAATAATGATTGGGCCATTGGTATATGACATTATATTTATACTTTTGCGATAATGCTCTGCAACATTATCATCAACAATGATTCCGTTCCATTGAGCTATTTCGCTAAGCTCATGGGCTTTGACAAAAGGAATGCCACAGAAAAGATGTAAATCTAGATTAAAGAAAAAATCACCGTAAGAAATGCCACCTCTAAGAGGAATACAACGGTGCAATGCATTCGAGAAAAATTCAGAGGTAAGCGTCAACATTGAAACTAAATCCTGTGGTTCATCGCTTAGAGTAAAAATCAATATACTATCAGAGAAAATATAAGCTCTTATTCGGTTCGAAATAATCTCATTCGTAGATAATACTTTAATATGCAAGTTTAACATTTTATCCATAGAAGCGCGTAAATCGCTTAAAGCACCCCAAGCTTCTATGGGATTTCTTAAAGTTGCATTCTTAAAACCTAACATATCAAAATGCGCGACATATCTTTTATCTGTTTTCTGATTATTCAGCATGTTTTCTTAATTAAAAAACTTCATTATTACGACTACTGAACCACAGTCATTTTTTACTTCCTCTCCGCCTAATCAATTATTAATTATTCTTTGCGCATTTTACTTCAACTGAAAACAGCCTTTTAAATAGGCAATTAGTAAACCAGCTAGTACGCCGAGAATAAAAGTTATTGTTCTATCTAGCCATTTTTCTTTTTTTCTTTTCTTCTCGTCACTAATTTTTTCGAGTTCTTTTATCCTATCTTCTATCGCTTTATAAAATTCTTTAGAGCTATCTTTTGAACATTGATATTTTGCTTGTTTTAGTTCTTCAAGGGAATATTTTGTTATTAATGCTTTATTGCCAGTTTCTACATATTTACAAAAATTATTTACGATCTCGTGAGATTTCTCTGATGCTGTCATATCTAACTCTCATCTCTGAGATATTTCCCAATACCCGCCTTTATCAGGGCCAATGCGGCGCAATAATCCTTTTTCTTTGAGCTTTTTAATATTCTCTTTTATCTTTCTTTCTGATATGCTTACGATTCCTGCTAACTCCTGGGCAGTGATATGTTTATTCTTTGATACATAATCAAGAATTTTTTTCTGATTTTCAGTGACCTTTCGAGTGACCTTTTCAGTGACCTTTGATTCTGTTTGGTTTTGCGTAATATCAGGCCTGTAAAATATAACTTGAAAGCCGGACTTAATTTTTTCAAATTCAACCCTGACTCCCGCGGTTTTACATTCTTCAGCAATTCGCTTCAGGCCTGAACCCCAGCGCTCAATATCCTTGGCCAGATAAAACGTATCGGCTATTAGAGGATTGCGGGGGATACTTTTTCCTTTGCCGGAGATAAATTCTTCAGGTGAATGGTCATAGGGAAATTGGCCTGGGTTATATATCTCTATTCTATCGCGATAAATAGCGATCTCATTACTTTTTGGGTTTGTAAAATCCCTGTGGCACAACGAATTAATGATAGCTTCTTTAATGGCCCGTACCGGAATTTCTGGAATTTCCTGCCTGCGGCTTCCGGAAAGATCGGCGCGCCAATTGATATGTTCGTTTACATATGTTTCGCTCTTTTCTATTAAATCAAAAAGATTGCCATGAAAACTCTGAATGTCCAGAAATGTTATCTTGTCGCGGCCGGCGAAAACAGCTGCTTGCACTTCAACACCATTATTTTTGTAAAAAAGCGCCCTGCCTGCATTAAGCAGTTTACTGCCTTTAATAAGGTTCAGTTTATTCAGGATGTTTTTTGCGTTATCAAACGAAAAACTGATCCTTCCTGCTTCTTTGCCTTTTTTAATAAATGAGCGGAGGGTTGAAATATCAGCGTTGGAAATCGGCGCTTCTGAAACTTGAGAACCCCACGGATAAACATAGTTCTGCTTTTTTGCGACAAGCCGCTCAACCTCTTTAGTGGAAAGTTTTTTGTTCTCGTCTCCAGCTCTCAGATAGAAACGTCCAAAAGCTGAATAAAGGCTTTCGTGCCCGCTAAACTCAACAACAATGCAATCTTTACCATTAATTGTTTCAACTTTAATATCTGGATAAAGTTTAGGATCTACATGATCAGCTATTGTTTTAGCTATATCTTTCAATGTAGACTTACCGATTTGTTGGCCAACTACCTTGCCATCATCTGTAATCCCAAAATAAAGCGTGCCTTTGCCATGTTTATTGAGAATAGCGCAAATAGAAATAATCGCTTCTTTCAGCTCAGAAGTAGATTTTTTCAGCTCTATACTTTCTGTTTCTTCAAATTTCATATCCTAACCCTTATTTAAAATTCCTTTTATTAATTCATCCAGCGAAATATCCAAAGGTGTGATTCATGACTATCTAAGCGACCTTATTCAGGTCCTTCGACTGCTCCTTATTCAGTCGCAGTCTCAGGATCAAATCCGCCGAAGGCGGATTTGGTGGAGCAGACGAGATTTGAACTCGTGATCTCCGCAATGCCATTGCGGCGCGATACCAACTTCGCTACTGCCCCATCTGTATACTATATATTAAATATAGATTATAACATAAAATATATAAATTAGTCTACTTGCTTTA
>JAUYCX010000003.1 GCA_030692045.1 Candidatus Omnitrophota bacterium | reverse complement strand
TGAGATTGATGATTTAATGAAAAGATATCTTGAACCAGCAGGCCTCTAAAAAACTATTCAGACTGTTCATACTATTCACACTGTTCACTAAATTGACGAATAGTTAATGAATGGTTAGTGGACAGTTAGTGAATAGTTTTAAGATAGAATGAACAGTGTGAATAGTTATGGAAGGGTCAAGGGAGATATTAATTATGAAAGATTTAACGCCCCTCAAATGAACGATACAAAATATCTTTCACCGTCGGAACTGGCACAATATCTTAGTGTATCAATACACACTATTTATCTCTGGACTTCTACAAAGCAGATTCCTTTTTTCAAATTGAGTAGATTAACCCGTTTTGAAAAAAATGAGATTGACCGATGGATGAGAACTAAAAAAGTAGAAACTTATAATTAAGAACTTGACAAGATAAGTGATAATAGTATACTATACCAATAGAGATGAAGAAAAAAGATTATTACACAATGAAGGATGTAGTTAAGATGGCAGAAATATGCAAAAATACTATTATTAACTGGGAAAAGTCAGGATGTATAAAGGTGAGGCGAGATCCACTCTTTAACTACAGGGTTTGGAATCTAGAGGAAATTCAAGAGTTGAAGAAATTAAAAAAGCAAGGACGTGGGAAATGATTATTCGCAAAAGAGGAAGCACCTATTTCGTTGATTATTATTATCATGGTAGACGTTGTAGGGAAACAGTAGGAAATAATCGCAAGCTTGCGGAGATAGTTTTGAAAAAGCGACAGATTGAAATCGTCGAAGGTCGCTTTTTGGATAAGAAAAAGAACGAGAGGATAAAGTTTGAGGATTTTGCAGAGGAGTTTCTTAGCTTACACTCAAAGCCTAATAAAAAATCTTGGCAATCCGATGTGTATAATCTTAGAAATATTACTCCATTTTTTAAAGGTAGAAATCTTTATGAAATAACCACTCATGATATAGAAAAATATAAAGCCGAGCGTTCAAAAAAGGAGATTATTCTTGCCGGACGTCCTGGTTGCGTGAAACTTATTTCTCCTAGTACGGTAAATCGGGACTTGGCCACAATAAAGACTATGTTAAATAAGGCAGTGGAATGGGGCAAACTCGAGAATAGTCCTGCTAAGAATGTAAAATTTTTGCGTGAGCCGAATGGAAGATTGCGTTATCTTGAAAAGGAAGAAATAAAGAGGCTGTTATCTAATTGCTCAGCTCGCATTAAACCCATAGTGATCCTTGCTGTATTCACTGGCATGAGAAGAGGTGAGATCCTGGGCCTTAAATGGCACGATATAGATTTTCAGAGAGGAATAATTTATTTATTAGATACCAAGAATGGCACAAAAAGAGAAGTCTTCATGAACGACTTCGTTAAGAAAGCTATTATTAAAGTTCTTAAACATCCTGAAAGCCCTTATGTATTTTGCAATAAAGATGGCAGGCCATACCACGGTGTAAGAAAGTCTTTCTTTACAGCTCTCAAAAAATCAGGTATACTTAATTTCCGGCTGCATGATTTACGCCACACTTTCGGCAGCCAGCTCGCAATGTCAGGTATTGATATAAATACCATTAGAGAGCTTTTGGGTCATAAGGACATTAGAATGACGCTTAGATATAGCCATTTATCGCAAGACTACAAAAAGCGCGCAGTAGACATTTTAGGTGTTAATATGGGCACAAATTGGGCACAAGAGCCAGTTTCCGACAAGACGGAAAAAATTGATATTTCACAAGTTCTTGAAAATATAGCAGTTGTATAGAGGCGGGGCGTGGCGCAGTTGGCTAGCGCACCTGAATGGGGTTCAGGGGGTTCGCTGGTTCGAATCCAGCCGTCCCGACCAAAAATATAAAAGGCGTTATAATGGGCAATAAACAGGAATATCAATCCTCCAGTATCAAGTTTGAAAGGAG
>JAUYCX010000062.1 GCA_030692045.1 Candidatus Omnitrophota bacterium | reverse complement strand
AGCGATTTGGTCTCTTTGTTGCTTTTTCTGAATTCTCTGCTCAAGAGTTTTCTTTTGATTAGGCCTTTTGGCTTTATTATTTGTTGGCTTAGGTCTGGCTTTTAATTCTTCGCCTGCAACATGTAATTGTTCAAAGTAGTCGCAAGTTATATCAATTAAAGGAGCAACTAATCCCTCTCTAACCTCTGGGGAATATGGAGATATTGTAGCTCTAAGCTCTGATTCATTTTCTGGCTTTAAAATTGGCATTAACACATCAGTTGCCGAGCCTAAATCAGGTCGCCTGACATACAAATTGGCTCGATTTACTCTTAATGCTAAACTATCATAATTATGTTCTTCTGCCTGTTCAAAGAAATGATTAGCATCATCAAATTCATCATTAGCCAGATAAACCAAAGCCATAGTAGCATAAGTATTAGGATAATTAGGGTCTTCTAATAAAGCCTCTTGAGCCAATCTTTTTGCCTCATCGAACTTTTCTGTATTTAAATACTCTAATGCCAGATTAGAAAGGAGCATAGCTCTAAAATATCCGCGCTGGGCTGTGGGAAGCGCTTCTTGATAAAGCAAAATGGCTTCTGCATTATTACCCCTATCTCCTTGCACAATTGCCGCAATATTTAAAATATCTGCTGTGATAACCCCCTCTTGTCTTGCCTGTTTTAATAACTCGAGCACTGGCTCAGAATTACCCAATTCTTTATGGCAAGACATTAAATCAAAATATAAACCTTTGGCTCTGGCAAATTTAATGCTCTTTTCTTGGATTAAAGTGCGGACTTCTTCTAAAGTGGCTATAGCTTTTTGAAGCTTGCCTTCAAATCTGTAAACCCTTCCTTTATAAGCTAAGGCGCCAATATAAAGCTCAATTGCCGCATCGCCTAATGGCTTAGCATATTTTAGGGTTTCCTCAATATATTTTCTGGCTGATTGAGGTTTAGCTTTATCCAAACTCATATAGGCAACTGCCAGAAAATAGCAGAATACCTTTATAACAATAGGTTGTTTAAAATCTGGCTTAAACCCTGTTTGCCCTCTGATTGGCTCAATTAAATCAATCACTGCCTGACAATTCTGCTTAAGGAAATAAAGCTCGCCTAAATCCGCAATAACTATAATCTGGTTGGGATCAAGGTTATAAGACTTTTGCAAATTAGCCATTGCCTCGTCTAACTTTCCTTCCAGTCTTTGCACAGTTGCCAGATAAAAATAGACTCGTGCTTTGACAGAATTAGAAACCTTTAAATTAGAAGCAATTGTCTCTGCTTCATTTAATCTTTCATATGCCTTATCTAAATTATTTTCTTCCACATAGCATCCAGCAAGCAGGGTTAACGCTACAATCATAAATTCTGGATTTTTCCTTACCTCTTCTAATTGAATCAGACTTTCTAATAAGTCTATAATTTGATTGCGCTTGCCGCTGTCTGAGGCTGCTAAAGTTAATTCTTCAATTGCCTTTAACAAGGGAGCAATAAAGGATGTGTTTGCCTGAAGGATAGTTACGACGATTTGAATAATTTTGTTTTTATCCTCTTTGATGGATAAATAAAAGCCGATATTATTTGCCAGAATAGAAACGCTTGACTGATGAGCGGCATTTTGAGGGTACTTAAGCAACCTCTCACATGCTATGTGTAAAAACTTTTCTGCTTCTGGATATTCTCTCACCTTTAAGTAAAATTCTGCTAAAGTATCTGGGATGCCAAAATTACTTTCATCTAAATCCATTGCCTTCTGAAAATGGTTGATTGCTTCTGGTTCTCTTTGTACTTCACTTAAAGCCTCAGCTAATTCACAGTGCATACTTACCAGCGTTGTCAATTCTCTGTCATTGGATACACCTTTATTTTCCAGAAGCTCAATTGCTTTTTGATAACCTGAAATAGCAGCTTCAAACTCCTTATTAGCTAAATGCCTTTTTGCGGTTTGATAAATCTGTTGCCAAGAATTTGCTGGTATGGCTTGCGCCAATAAGAATACTAATCCCCATAACAATGATGATAATCCAAAATCAAATCCCAAACCAAATGTAAGAAAATTAGAAAATTCTGGGCTATCGCTTTCATTAAGAGGATACTGCATAACCACTGCGTCTTTTCCAGGGCGCCTGCCATTGGGAATGCGCATTACAAGCCTTGCGCCATTATGTTCATGAAACTGCTGCGCATCTGCCGGGCTAAAGGTTAGAAGATACTTTGCGTTCTTTCTTAAAGCAATATCCTTTTGGGCAAAGATAAGCTCTCGGGCAATGCCTTTTATTTTCTTTTCCAAAACCTGTTCAGTGCCTGGCACGCAAACTGCAAAACAAATTCTGGTATCGCCAAATTCATTATGTGTAGACAACCTGCCATTATCAGTCAACTGCGCCAATGTCTGAGGAATCTTTCCTTTAAAGTCTTCTTTGGTTTCAATTGTGGCACTAAAGATTACGCCTAATAAAATTCTTTTACCTTCTGTTGTAATTGTCTCTGCAACAATATGCCCTTCAGGATTATTTACTATCCGAGCGATAACCTCATCTCTAGTAATCCATTCCTCTTTATCTAGCCAAACAGCATTGTTTACTTCTGCCAAAGCCTTAGCATCTTCAATGGTGGCAAATCTAAAGGTAATTTTTGTGTCGGAAAGGATTCTTTGTTTAATAATCTCTGTTGAAGTTATTACTGAAGTTCCGGGATTGTTAAAGCCAGGGTTTGCGTCGTCGTAAGCAGGGCAATCTAATTCTATAATTAAACCTAAAAGCTCTTTTTCTTCTTTAGTTAATTTAAGCCAACCTTTGGCAGTTAAATAAGAAATGGCATTGGTTTTATCTTGCTTAGATAAAATATCAAAATTAGGATAATTGGCTAAAATTATTACAACCACGGGATGCACGCGCAAGCCAAATATCGCCCAGAAAACATATTTTATTCCAGACGGAGCTCTTAAGCCTACATTTAACCAAGCTTGCTCAAATATCTTTAATCTTGCTTCTAAGAAAATGTCTTGCTCTCTCTTGGCAATTTCCAACTCTGCTCTGTAATCAGCAATAGCTTGTTCAGCTAAGACCTCGGCATTTTCTGTAACTCCCAGTAATAGTGGAACAAAACCCAAAATCAGCAGAACAGCACCTAAAGCAAGATAAACAAATATCTGTGCCCATCTATGCAGAATAAGGTTTTTCGAAAATCTTTTTGCAATTAAATTAAACTCCCGCTCTAAATCACTTGTCTCTTCAATGCCCACTCTTAAAATGAAAGCATTTGCCTTGCCTAACTTCTTTAAAGATGTCCATTCATTAAGATAAAAATAGTCATCTTGGCCTTCATCAACATCAATTAAAATTGAGCCTTTAGCTAATTTTAAAAATCTCTTAGCCTGTTTTGACTTAAGAAACTCTATTCTTAAATGGCGTTTATCTATTCTTTGGACTAAAGCAACTTCTTTTAGAGCTTCAGTTACGACTTTAAGATTCTCTTCAAACCTTTCATCAAACACCCTTAAATAAGGCAGGACATACCAAAGCGCCTCGCAAGCATTATCTTCACTCATTACCATTGCCCGATTCTTGCGAGACCAACGTTTATTATGCCAGACTT
>JAUYCX010000037.1 GCA_030692045.1 Candidatus Omnitrophota bacterium | reverse complement strand
GAGGATCGACGAGGTCCATCACGCGAAAGAGGAAGGTATAGAGTTCCATCTTTTAACCACTCCGGTCAGGATAATCGGGGATAAAGAAGGCAATGTAAAAAGTTTGATCTGTATCAAGAACAAGCTTGGGGAGCCGGATGCCAGCGGCAGGAGGCGCCCAGTTCCCATCAAGGATTCCGAATTTGAAATGGAAATGGATACGGTAATTGTCGCCATCGGGAATGGCCCGAACCCGCTTCTTCCGAGAACTATCAAAGAACTTGGAGTTTCGGGCAAGGGAAATATCAACGCCGATGAAAAAGGCAGGACCAATGTCCCGGACATATTCGCCGGAGGGGATATAGTCACCGGGTCCGCTACGGTCATCGCCGCCATGGGGGCAGGGAAACAAGCCGCCCGCGCGATAGATGAGTATCTTAGTTCTTTAAATTCAGCACAACAAGAAAAGGAGATAATACCGTAAGTAAACAATATCCCTTGCCTAAACAACGGGAAATTTATTGTATAAATTTCCCGTTAGGCTTCGGGATAAATTCGGCCATACAACTTATGTTCACTCACTCTGTTCGCTCCCTAAGTTGTGGCCTCAATAAAAAACCCACTGACCATTTTGTCTATTTTCTGGTAGTGGGTTGTCATTTGCTAAAAATTATATGAAGCTGCGTTTACATAGGCAAACCTCCTCTACCGTAAAGCAAACACATTTGCCTACAACACATCATTAAAGACTTGTTAAGACTCTTTGTTTTTTTAAGATAATTCACTAACATTGGCTTTCTTCTTCTCTATATTCTCTATGGACATAGTAGAGTATAACTCAAGAATTTATATTGTCAAGTAATTTTTTAGAAATTTTTAAGGCGGGAGAGCTTCTGGTTTCTTTTCTTCTGGTTTTTCTTCTTCTGTTTTATCTGGCTCTATCTGTGGCTGTGGTTGGTCTTTTTTTAAGAGCTGGTTTTTTAAGCGGATTCTTTCTGCGTCTAATTCCTCTATTTGCTTATCTTTAGTCTCTATTTCCTTTTTCTTTGAATTCAATTGGCTCTTGAGTTCTTCACATGCCTCTTGAAGTTTATTGTACTCTTCTTTGGAAATCCAGCCGCTTTCTTCTTGGGATTTTTTAAAATCAGAGATGGCTTTGGACTGGGCTTGCATTTCTTTGCCACGACTATCTAACTCTTTAGATTGCCTTTCAATTTGAAGATTTAAGCCCTCTACCTCTTCAGACAACTGCGCACTTTTCATTTCGAGCACCTGGAGTTTTTCATTTGATTGGCTTAATTCTTGGTTTAATTTTACATTCTTGGCAAATTCTATTTGTATTTCTTTATCCTTGCCTAATAATTTTTTTTCAAGCTCAACATTCTGCTCTTTAACCTTTTTTAAAATCTCCTCGCCTTTTCCCACCCATTCGTCTTTTTTCTTTAGCTCTTCTTTTAAATCTGCCTCCCTTTTACTGGCAATTTTCATCTCTTTCTGCAGATTAAGATAATCAGACCTTGACCTTTCTAATTCGTTTCTTAAGGAATCAAACTGACCCATTAATTCTGAAACTTTTTGCTCTTTAGATTCCCCACCAAATTCTTTTGAACCTCTAAAATCTTTTTTTCTTTCTTTTCTCTGGGAGTCTGAATCTTTCAAGAAAAATAAGCCATAAACAGTTAAGACAATGCCAGCAAGAAATACTATGCCAATCAAGATAATCATTTATTCACCTAAAGTTTACAAAAAAATTATTTTTTATCATATTCTATTATTTGAACATTCTCATTGCGCTGTAAAATTTCTTCAATGAGACTTTCCACCTTTAATTCTACCCCAAACAAAAACCCTTCGCAACAAATTTTGTTACGAAGGGTTGAATTAGCTAACTTACCCAATTCACATTTCTGGCTTACACAAATTATTAAAAGATTACACAGATTTTTCCAACCAGATTTTAATCTGCTTAATCTGTTTTTTAATCAGTGTAATCAAGGGCGGCACTTTTGTGACGCCCTAACTTACTCTTTATTGCAGAAATAACCTCTTCAGTTTTAGCTTGCCCCATACAAGCAACATCTTCTTCTACTGTGATTACCGGAATTGCTTGAGGTCCGAATGTTCGAAAGAGCTTAAAAACCTGCGGATTTTCTTGAAGATTTTTCATTTTCTGGACATCATATATTTCAACCTCAAGTCCAAGTACTTCAATTGCGTTTTTTAATGACTTTACTTCTTCTTCACTCTGGCCAATTGGCCCACAACAGCTTGATTTAGGTCCACAAGGAAATTGTTGTTCCATGGTGAATATCTTTGCCTTCTTTTTGTTATTCTGATCCATTTTTCTATCCCCCGTTAGAACAAATTAAATATATATCCGGCAATTACACAGCCGATAAAACTTACGCCAAATTTTCAGCATAACTTCAGCCAATCAATAATTTTGGCCTTAATTTTATCCCTAACTGCGCGCGTCTTTTCTATCTTGTCGCCCCAAGAGCTCTGAAAGCTAGCAGGATCATCAAATCCCCAATGAAGTCTCTGAACGCCGCCCGGAAAGACCGGGCACTGCCCTGATTGCGATTCGTCGCAAACCGTAATCACATAATCATAATTTTTTCCTGCCTTATAGAAGGCAAATACGCTTTTTGTTTTATTCCCGAAGATATCAATGCCGATTTCTTTCATTACTTCTACAGCCAAAGGATTTAATTTACCCGGCTCAAGCCCTGCACTTTCAACCTCAAACTTATCGCCTGCTAGCTGTTTTAAAAAAGCCTCTGCCATCTGACTCCTGGCAGAGTTTCCAGCACATAAGAACAATACTTTTCCCATGTTATAGTTTGTTATTGAGATAAAGAGTGTCTAATCTATCAGGATAGGCTTTAAAAACTACGGATGCAATGCAAGGACTACAGCCAATACATTCTTTATTGCCTTTAGAGATAATCTTCTGAATTTCTTCAATTTCTTTTTTAATAGATAAGACTTTTTCTTTCGACTCTTTATCTTGTAGCTGTTCGGTTTTTTTATACAGTTCGTTTACCTCAAGGTCAAGGACTTTAAAGGCATCGGAAAAACAAATGCAATTTTCTACATTAGGGATTTTGAGGCATCTCTTCATTGCCTTCAGGCAATTCTCTAATCCTAAAGGATAGACCTTCCTAAATCCTCTAGAGGAAGGGTCTAACTTCTCGATTTCCTTATTCATCTTGTTCTGTTTTAAGTCTATCCGTCAATCTATAGATAACTGGCTCTTTTGGAAAAGGCCCGATATCATACAATCTATAATTTCTTCCCTCAACTTCAAATGGCGTTTCCTTTTCTTGGTAGCATGACCACACAGCCTCTCCTAACACCTTTAAGTCAACCACTCCGCCTAAATCTATTAACTGAATCTGCTGTCTTAAACGATATATCGCTTCTTTGGGAATATTCTTTAAGATAGCAGTAGGGGCTTTCGTGTTTAAGATATATCCTTTATCATTGGTGCCATTTTTAAATAAGGCCTTCAGGGCATCCGCGGGAAAATGGCCTGATTCACTGCCAGCCAAAATAAGATAGCGGATATTAGGATTAGAGATAAGATTAACCGCTATCTTTTCAATGCCGATATTAGCGGTCTGCAGCGTCCCGCTGATTCCTGCTCCTTTTTCCACTCCAGCCCTTACTAGCTCTTCAGTAGTTTTGGGTATGCTATCATAAGGGGCGGACAAAATAACTACTACGCCTACCGGCGAAAAAGGGTTGCTGGTTAGATATCTTCCTGGCTCAATTGGCCAGTCATATGTCAATTTGAACTTCTTCATCCTTCTTCTTTACAGGGCCTGTCGCCACAGCAATTTTTTGCAGACTTTTTAATAAGCCAGATGTAACCCAAAACAACGAAGATAATCGTCATTAATAGCAAACTCAACTTAGGAATCTTTAAGTTTGCAATGCCAATGAGATTTAGATAAACAATCAACATGGGTGAGCCACAACAGCCGAAAAGAAAACAAAATACCCAGAGCATTATTGCAAATAGCCCGCCACCCATTGCTGCCTTTAAAGCATTTTTCCTATTTTCTTTAAACTTAAAAAATGCAAAGACAATGAATGCAAAAGACAAGGCATAAGAAAGCCCTAAGAAATATTCCTGTCCTTTCATATATTCTTGAAACCAGGCAATGCTTCTACACGGTTCGTTAGCCAATTTAAGTTTAAAATATAATAGATGGAACATAAAGACCGAGATAAATACTGTCACGATGACTACTATTTTTTTAACTTTATTCATCATATTAAAGCCGTCTTTCAGTAATCCTAATCCTAAAGGATAGGCTTTCCTAAATCCTCTAGAGGAAGGGTCTAACCCAGCAGAATAGACCTTCCTATACCTCTCTAAGGAAGGGCCTAATATACGTTATGCCTTCCTTAATTAACTTTATGATATGCTTGTCCAGAAGTGAATAAAATACCATCCTAGCCTCGTTTCTATATTTTACTAATCTTAAATTCCGCAATATACGCAGTTGATGCGAAACCGCAGAAAGACTTAAACCCAAAACATGGGCTATATCGCATACACAAAGTTCTCCTTTAGAAAGGGCAAATAATATTCTAGTTCGGGCGATATCTCCTAAAATTTTAAATATCTCTGTTAGCTTAGCAATCTTATCTTCAGAAATCATGGATTTCTTTAAGGCTTCCACCTTACTTTTGTTGTAGCAAAATAATTCACATACATCTCGCTGCTTCTTGGCCATATCGAGGCTCCTTGGTTAGTTGCTTAATTGCTTAATTGTTCAATTATAAATATATCACAAAACCTTCATCTCTGTCAATTTTTATTAGGATTCTTGAACCCGAGCCGAAGCGAGCCTTGCTTGAAAAGTCGCTTTATGAATTAAAATGCGGGGCAGTTTTTGTCAGAGTAAGCGCATATAACACAACAGCTACCTGAAGTAGGAGTTATAGTTTTATGGCAGGAATTACATTCGTATAGATGAAGACAAGAATTTTGTGGAATAATCACTTCTTGAATATTCCCACAATAAGGACATCTTAGATTTGCTTTATCTTTAGATAAATTTACGAATTTTAAAAGATTCTCTTTGATCTGATTTCTTACCTTTCTAAATACGCAGAGTCTTTCTTCTTCATCTCCTTGAGCCTGTGCTGGATCTTCTAAGCTCCAATGCAACTTTTCATAATGACCGGGAAATATCGGACATGTCTGATTAGCGTTATCACAGACCGTTATGACAAAATCAAACTTTTGCCCCAAAAATTCAGCAACGGATTTTGATCTATGCGATGAGATATCTACTCCTGCTTCTGCCATTACTTTTATAGCCAGAAGATTCACCTGTGTAGGCTTCACTCCAGCGCTAAAGGCATTAAATTTATCTCCGCCAAAATGACGCAGGAAACCCTCTGCCATCTGGCTACGGCAGGAATTACCGGTACACAGGACTAAAACTCTTTTCTTATCCATTACCGCCTCCCGGAAGATTTTTTTCTTCTTTAGCAAACCAATGACGAGTCTTATTGGAAAATTTAACCAAGCTAAGCATTATGGGCACCTCTGTCAGGACTCCTACCACGGTAGCAAGGGCTGCGCCGCTTTTTAATCCGAAAAGAGAAATCGCAACCGCAACTGACAGCTCAAAAAAGTTGCTGGCGCCAATAAGCGCTGCCGGAGAAGCAATTGAATGCTCCACTCGCCATTTCCTTGCCCAAAAATAAGCGACGGCAAAAATAAAATACGTCTGGAGAGTCAAGGGAATGGCGATTAAAAGGATATGTAACGGGTTTTCGATTATAATTTTGCCTTGGAAAGCAAAGAGCAAAATCAAAGTCAAAAGAAGCCCTAAAATCGTAACTGGTTTCAATATCTTCAAGAATACATTCTCAAACCAAGCCGCGCCTTTATGTTTTATAATCTGCTGCCTGGAAATATAACCGCCAGCCAAAGGCACGACCACAAAAAGAATAGTAGAATATATTAGGGTATCATAAGGCACTGTTATTTGGTTTACGCCCAATAGAAATTTAACAATAGGGACAAAGGCTATTAAAATCACAAGATCATTAACAGCAACCTGAACTAGAGTATGCGCGGGGTTTCCTTTGGTCAAATAGCTCCAGACAAAAACCATTGCCGTGCAGGGTGCGGCTCCCAAAAGTATTGCTCCGGCAATATATTCTTTAGCCAATACAGGATTTATTAAAGCAGAAAATAAATATTTTAAAAAGATAACGGCAAAAACAACCATGGTAAATGGCTTTATAAGCCAATTGACTACTAAGGTTATTGCCAATCCTTTTGGTTTTTTGCCGACTCTGACAATGCTTGAAAAATCAATTTGCACCATCATAGGATAAATCATCAGCCAAATAAGAATGGCTACCGGTATGTTAACATGGGCTACCTCAATCCGGTTTAGTAATTCTACGCCTAAAGGAAATGCTTTACCGAAAAGAATACCGCAAATAATACACAAAATCACCCAGACAGAAAGATACCGTTCAAAAACAGGCAACTTTACGTTAACACTATTTGTTGACATAAAAAACTCCATTCTAAATTTTATTGCGACTCAGAAATCATAACCGCTAAGAGACAAAACTCTTTTTTGTAATATACCAGTAATATCCGCTATCTCCTGCAGATAAAAATCATATTGTAAATATTTTTTCATTTGCAACTCCTTTCACCTGGTATTTTATCAGATTAAGGTGTTGCAATGGGTATTTGAATCTACCCAATACCGCAGGAACATATTGGTATGATTGCACCTGCAGTTGTAGCCAAAAAATTTGCGCTAAAACCACCATAACCCATCCGATGTTTTACCTTTTCCCAGGAGACAAAAACAACTAAGCCTGCTGCAATAAACATACCCACAATCCAATAAGGCATGAGCTCAACTAAAAGCGCTGCCTCTTTAATAATTATGTACCAACAAACCTTAAGGATATCCCAACTTAGAGGAGCACTTATTTCTTTTACCCTTGCTTCTAATCCTGTAATGCCTTTCTCTTGCAATATTCCTGCTTTAAATAGCGCTGCCCAAGATAAATTATGAAACGCGACATACCAAATCGCTAAAATATAAAGCACAATTACTGCCACAAAATAAAACCATTCTTTTTTCTTGATTTTCCCTTCTGGCATTTTATCTTACAGTAGCTAATTTCTCCAAAGGCTTAGTTATGCATTTCTTCATATTAGCAAGGTCTTTCTTGAAAAAATCTAACTTCTTTGCAAAATATTCTTTTAAATATTTATGGATTGTTTTTTCAAGTTCATTTCTGGCTTCAGTTAAAGAATAGAATATCCACAAGCCCTCGCGTCTATCCTGAACTAATCCTGCATTCTTTAACACGGTCAGATGTCGTGATACCTTTGCCTGTGTTAAATTTAAAGCCCACTCAAGTTGACAGACACAAAGCTCCTCCTCGGTTAATAAGACCATTATGCGTAACCGCGTCTCATCCGATAATGCCCTAAATAGATTAAGCTCTTCTTTCATATATTGAATTTATTATATAACTATAATCGATTATGCATATATAATAACAGAGTTTTAACTTTGGTCAAGATTTTTTAATAAAAAATTTAGGCATTTTTATTCTTCACATTGGAATTTTTCTCTTGTAGAAATACATTAGCTAAGGTAAAATAATAAAGTTAATTTATTTTAGGGGAGGCATTGCAATGATTAAAAAAAATATCATGATTACGATTTCTCTAATTTTAATAACGGGATTATATTTAACAAGCTTAAACTCATTTGCCCAGCCAACTTTAAAATCGGCAAAAGTAAAGAAGAATTCTCTTCCTCAAAATAATAAGACTATACCCTACGATAGATATCCTCCTGTTTTACATTCTTCGCAATGGCACCAGCCTGTTCCTTTACCAGGGCGGGCCAACACAGCCGGAGCCGAAGACTCTCCCTTTATTACTCCCGATGCAAATCAACTTTACCTTTGGTATACCCCTGACCCACAGATTCCCCCTGAACAGCAAATACTAGACGGAGTAACAGGAATTTATGTCTCTTATAAACAGGGCCGGGTTTGGAGTCAAGCCCAGAGAATTATTTTGCAAGATAAAGGCAGACTTGCCTTAGATGGATGCGCGTTTGTGGATAATAATAAGATGTGGTTTTGTTCTGCTCGCGAAGGCTATACTGATATCCATTGGTTTAGCGCTGAATTTATCCAGGGCCAGTGGCAGAATTGGCAGCATGCCGATGATATTATGAGTGTAGCTAATGAAGTAGGGGAGCTACACATCGCTTCTAATGGAAATGAACTTTATTTTCATTCCTCAATACCCGGGGGACTGGGCCAATCTGATATTTGGATTTCGCGAAAATCAGATGGAAGACGGATGGAGCCGGAAAACATTTCAGCTGTTAATTCAAGCGAAAGAGAAGCCCAGCCCTTTATTTCACAGGACGGTCAAGAAATGTGGTTCACAAGATGGCATCAAGGCAGCCCTGCAATCTTCAGGTCAAAAAGAAATGCCCAACAGTGGCAGGAGCCGGAACTTATCATTTCTCAATTTGCCGGCGAACCAACACTTGATAGAGAAGGAAATATTTATTTCGTTCACCATTATTTCCGAGACGGCAGAATGATTGAATCAGATATTTATGTTGCTTATAGAAAACATGAGCAATAAGTCGAAAATAAAAGGGGTCAGAGAGATTTTTTAATAAAAATGACTCTGACCCCTTTTATTTGGCTCCCCGTATTGAATGACCCTTCGACTCACTTTTGTTCGCTCAGGGTCGTGGTGAGCGAGTGAAACGAGTCGAACCACGAGTTTCGCAACTGGTGTATGAGCGAAGAGGCGGAAAAGGTGCATAAAGAACTTATTGCGGTTAGCTAAGCTGTCATCTTAATGATTTTAATGTAACAGCTCCTATTAACCCCAAAATAAAACATATAGGCACAAGATAAATGGCAATTTTTCCGAGCCCTTTCATAGCTTCGTTAAATGAAGCTCCCCTGATACCTTGAGCTTCTTTATCAAATATTTTTCGTGCTGGAAGAATGCACCACGCCAAAAGATTCGCGATCATCATACCTAACGCTAAAGAAGAAAAGAAAATAGGCATCGCAAGGAGGAAACTTGATATAAAAGCACTAAACGACAATCCTTCCCTCCAAAATTCGGATAGCCGGCCAGAATGATTTGGATATATAATAACGTGAATAGACCAGAGTATTTTGAACTGAATAAAAGAAGAAAAGCCAAAACCAACTATAGTAAGGGGTATTAAAATTAAATTCCACGGGCTTTTTCGTCTTTTGGCCCTTTCTCGAGCTTCCTGAATATATTTTATAACTTTATTCATGTAATTATTTTACTCCAAAACAAAACCCTACACAAGCATTTTACTCACATAGGTTTATATTTTAGCGGCTCCCTCGCTAGGACTCCGCACCTATAATTTCTTTAATAATTTTAGATCGCCCTTAATTAAAGCTATTGTCTTTTTTCGTGTCCAGCCTTTAATTTGGGCTTCACGTTTAGCAGCTTGGGATTTTGCCTTAAAAAACTCGCTCCGCCCACTCTCAAGACTTGTGCTGAGCGAGCGAAGCGAGTCGAACCACTCCCCCGCGAGGATTCGAACCTCGGACACGCGGGTTAACAGCCCGCTGCTCTACCAGCTGAGCTACAGGGGAATTTCAAAAAGTAAAAAAACAAAAGTAAAAAGTTAAAGAAGCTAACTTATTATAAGTAAATTACCTTATTTGTCAATTATATTTCTCGTCGGGACTCTAATGCTTTCGCAAGTGTTGAAGCATCAGTATATTCAACACTTCCTCCTACTGGCAAACCAAAACCAATGCGGGTTATTTTAAGCCCCGTGGGTTTTAGCAGTTTGGTTAGATACAAGGCAGTAGTCTCGCCTTCCATATCAGAGTCAGTTGCAATGATTATCTCTTTAATTTCCTGATTTTTTATCCTGCTAATTAAATCCTTAATCTTTAAATCATCAGGACCTCTGCCTTCCAAGGGAGCAATTGAGCCCATTAAAACATGGTACAAACCTTTAAAGGTACCTGCCTTTTCAATAGCCAATAAATCTTTAGGTTCTTCTACTACGCAGACGATACTTTTCTCACGCGTAGTATCATTGCAAATTGAACAAATTTCTCCTTCGCTAAAATTATTACAGATTCGGCAAAAATTTATTCCCTGCCTTACCTTAAAAATTGCCTCAGAAAGCTCTTTTGCCTCTTGAAAGGGACTGTGCATTAGATAAAATGCAATTCTTTCGGCGCTTCGCCTGCCAATTCCTGGAAGTTTAATTAACTTGGCAATAAGCTCGTCAAAAATCTTTGGATTTCCTGCCATTTTATTTTGCTTGGTGCCACTTATTTATAACCTTACCCTTAAAGGCATCTAAGGCTGATTGCACAACTGGCTCAACAGTTGAATTCTTTTCTTCTTGAGTTATTTCAAACTCTACCTTTACTTCGAAGGAGAGCAATTCTTTTAGCATCTTCTCAATAATCGAGCGATTTTCTTTTCTCTCCAATGTCTCTTTGTGAAAACTCGAATCCTTAGGAAAACCAATAACAATAGTATTGTTGCGTAGCTTTATGGGCCTGCCTTCCTGAAGAAAGGTTGCCACAGACATCTTTACCTTGCTTATTTTATGCAAAGACTCATCCCAAATGTGGTTTACGCTCTGTAGGTCAAAATTATTTACGGCATTATCGTCTTCTTTTTTTGGGGAAGGATTTTCAGAAACTGATTCTTTTTTCCCGAGACTTTCATTTTTTAATTGAGGGTTGATTTCTTTTGGCGCATAAGACAACTGCGCCACAGCCATCTCTAAAGGAATGCGTATGCTATCTAAGTATCTACTCATCTCTTGGGCGCAAACAAAAAGTTCTATAGCATTTAAAATTTCCTTTAAAGAAAATCCTTCAGACTGTTTTAGAATTTGTTCTTTTAATTCATCTGGCAAATCCAAAAGCTCGTCTAAAACCTTTCCTCCTACCTTTGCAATCATCAAATTTCTAAAATGTTCAACCAGGCTTAAGATAAACTGATTAATATCCTTGCCTTCATTGATAAGACTATCCATCAGCTTAAAAGCAGTTACGCTGTCTTTTTTAAGGATGCAATTAGTAAAGCCTAAAATAAATTCCTCTTCCACCATCCCTAACATCGAGGTAACTATTGATAAGCTTATCTTCTCTTTAGAAAAGGCGCTAAGTTGATCCAAAATTGACTCTGCATCGCGCAGGCTTCCGCTGGCTGCCTTGGCAATTACCAATAAAACATCTTTATCCACAGATAGCTTTTCATCTCTGGCTATTTCTTCAAGCTTTTGCATTATCTTTAAAACTGAAATTCGTCGAAAATCAAATCTTTGACAGCGAGAGAGTATTGTGGGTAAAACTTTGTGAGGCGCGGTTGTTGCAAAAATAAATTTTACATGCGCCGGCGGCTCCTCCAATGTCTTTAACAGGGCATTAAATGCCTCGGGTGTAAGCATGTGAACTTCATCAATAATATAAATCTTAAACCTTGCCTTATTAGTTGCAAACTTCACATTTTCCCGTAAAACCCTAACCTCATCTATGCCGCGGTTAGAGGCACCGTCTATCTCAATAACATCCATACTCCTTGACTCGCTAATCTCCCGGCAGGAATCGCAAATATTGCAAGGATTAAGAGTTGGGCCATTTTGACAATTCAAAGACTTAGCTAAAATTCTAGCGCAAGAGGTTTTGCCAATTCCTCGCGGACCAGCAAATAAAAAGGCATGGCCAAGACGATTTGTCTTAATTGCGTTTTTTAAGGTTGTAGTAACATGCTCCTGATCCACAACCTCATCAAAATTATTCGGACGATATTTACGCGCAAAAACTAAATAGGACATATTAAATATATTTTAAAGAATCCCTAAACTAAAGCGTATAAACCTAACCTTCTTCTACGGCCAGACCTGACATGCGAGAAAGCATTAAATAATAACCCAGCCAAAGTAAAACTAAACCTACAGTTCTTCCCGAAAGAAATAAAAGTCCCCATCCTTGACGAAAGATTGCTAATCCATCAGGCCAATATTCTAAACCTAAAAGTATAAAACTGGAAATAAAAATCCATATTTGCGGTTTTATCTTTTCTATATTAAGAAATACAATCAATAGAGGAATAATGGCCAATGTCAAATGAAAAATATGCAGCCAGCTCGGAATCAACAAAATAAGACACATAGAAAAAGCAAATTCAAAAGGAAAACTTGCTTTGATGCCTCTGCCAAAGGTAATTAACCTCTTCGCGGTTAGAAACACAAATATAAGCACTGTGGCGATACTAAATACATTGGCTAACAGCGGAAAGTGCATAATACCTCGGCTTTCTGGAAAATCCATTCGGAATAATCTCTGGAAATTCGAGGCAAGCGAATGATTTGTAAGAAAGCCTTCGAATTCATGAATGTTATCCGGAATTATTCTTGCTAATTGTATGTAGTGAAGCTTCCAACCGAAGCAACCTATAGATAATAAAAACATAACAATAATAAAGAAAAGACAGGTAACAGCGCTAAGATATCGCTTCTTCCAAGCGAGGAAAATTAGAAAAATAATCGGAAACCACTTTAAAAGGATACTCAAAGTTAAAAAAATCCCTGCAAGGCAGTCTTTTTCTTTACCGAGAAAATATAGGCATCCTGAAAAAGAAAGAAGCATAAGAAAATTGGTCTGACCACTAGCTGTGTTGAATTCCAAAGGCAAAAAATTTGTAACCATAAATACAAGCAAGGTTATTGTAATTAATGACAACTTCGCCTTGATAGCTTTTATAATAAAATAAATGGAAATTAACAAAATGAGTTGATTAAATAAAGTCCAGATAATCGAAGCAACGTGGTTTCCCATTTTATACAAAGGGATTAAACCAATGTAGAAAAGAGGGAAATAGGCTGTATACTCATTATCCTTATGAAGTGCCCGATAAATTTCTTCTTCAGGTGTGTCATTTTTTATATTAATAATTGCATAAGCACTACGTTGATATTTAAAAAAATCTAAATCTCCTGCTATACCATTTTGAGTAACTACTCCTATAAAGTAAAGATAGCGCAAAACCAGAAAAATAATCACCAGATAACAAAAAGTCTTTGTTTTTAGGTCCATTCTCTTTTCCTAAGAAGGTATTTCTGCGCTGCGATACGCTATTACAACATCCGCTAAACTTTTCATTACTGAAAATTTATCGTCGATGAAATACATTGTTTCGGCATATGTCCGGCGCCGGATTACATTAATCCGGCATCCGCTGTCGCTTTGATTAATCAAAGCGACAGCGGAGAGGCTGGGATTCGAACCCAGGGGCCCACTTTTCGGCAGGCCAAACGCTTAGCAGGCGTCTGCTTTCGACCGCTCAGCCACCTCTCCTGAATTTCCCTCTATTACTTTAAGAAATTCATCCCGCCGAATATGCCGAAATTATCGTAGAGAATTTCGGCATCGCCTATGAGACGGGAAAAATTTACCTTCTCTTCTTCTTAAAAAACTCTTTTAATAAATCAGCGCAATCTTTTTCTAAAACGCCGCCCTTCACTTTTATATGATGGTTTAATTTTTTATTACTAGCGATATTTAGTATTGAGCCGCATGCACCTGCCTTGGGGTCTTTTGCGCCGAAATAAATATTTTTTATCCTTGCCAAAACCAAAGCGCCTGCACACATACTACAAGGCTCAATTGTAACATACATTGAGCAATCATACAACCATTTGGCTTGAAGGAAATTTGTTGCCTGGGTTATAGCAATCATTTCGGCATGAGCGGTAGGGTCTTTTAAAAGCTCAACTTGGTTATGCGCACGGCTAATAACCCTATTTTTATAAGTTACAACACAACCAACAGGAACCTCGTCTTTTTCAAATGCCTTTCTTGCTTCTTTTAAGGCTTCCTGCATAAGCAGATTAGAAATTATTGCCATAAAAATAAAATCTTCAATTATAACGCGCCCAGGTGGAGTCGAACCGCCAACACCCAGCTCCGTAGGCTGGTGCTCTATCCAATTGAGCTATGGGCGCAAAAATCTATTTCCTTCATTAAACAAATCCTAAAGAACAATTAAGCTCGGGACGGAGTCAAAAATATACGATGAGGGACTCCGTAGGCTGGTTCGCCTTCGGCGAAAATTGCCCGCCACACTGCGTGGCGGGTCCGCCAAGTATTTTGGCGGAAGCTATGGGCGCAAAAATTTTTATCTAAATTTATTTGTCTTTCTGAGGCAGGAGTTCTTGTCTTTTAAGCCCCAATTTCGCTAAGACATCAATAGAATCTCTGTTGTAAGCCCTGCAAAAGACAGTTAATTCCTTTAATGTATTTACACCCCTTTGCGCTAAAACCTGCAATACCTTTGAACGCAACTTTACCTCATCCATTATCTCTTTAGGGGAGAGGCCAGTAGCACGAGAAAGCCTATCGCGGTAAATTGTAGAAGGAGATGTCTCTGTTATCTTCTTATGCTCATAATCAAATCTCCATAATTGAGAAAGTAGCACAGTTTTTTGCTCCATGCCGCCTGTTTCGCTTAATTCATCTACCACACGACAAACCATATCCTTGTAATTAAATTTTTTCATGATGATAAAAACATCTACTAGATTAATTAAAATCTCCGGCACATTCATTGGCTCATTCTGCATACGGATAATTGCCTCACGTGAGGTTGAGGCATGAATTGTACCCATACAATATTTGCCAATATTTACAGCTGTCATTAAATCCTTTGCCTCTTCTCCCCTTACCTCTCCAATAATAATTCTATCTGGACGCATCCTTAAGGAGTTTTTTACCAAATCAGCTAAAGAAAGGCCCTCATCACTCTCTAAGCGGGAGCAGCTTTCATCATTAAATGTATTTAATTCTAAGGTATCTTCAATTGCTACTATTCTTTCATTTTGCGGTATAAAACTAAACAGGGCGTTTAACAAGGTAGTTTTCCCGGAACCAGGGCCTCCGGAGATTATGATATTAGCAGGCCTAACCGACAAACCTTCTACATACATCCAAAGCTGTGCCGCTAAATCAAAGGTTAAGGTATTTTTTTCAATTAGGTTAATAATACTCATTGGCTCAACCTTGGCCTTTGTAATGGTTATTTGGGGGCCCAAGGGAGAAATTACAATATTCACCCTGCCCTCAATATTGGCAAGTTCCAGATTAGCAATCCTTTTCATTTCTAAACGACCTGAAAATATAATTAGCTTCCTTATAAAAAGCTCTAATTCTTGCTGGCTCTCAAATCTTTTATCTGTGGCTACGAATCCTTTCTGAGCATGATGAATATAAATGGGATGCAGGGAATTGATAATAATATCTTCTACATCGGGATCAGCAAAGAGTTCACCAACAGTTCCATAAGATAAAAAATCTTTTACAAATTGTTTTCTTTCAGACTCGGTCTTTAAAACAGGCGTCTTCCCCTCAACTGCCTTCTTTTTTAATTCGCTGCATACACCAGAAAGAATTTCCAGAATTAAGTTTTCCTTTTCATCATACGATTGAAGAAGATTAATTCTGCCTGCTAACTTCTCTAAAACTTTTTCCTCTATTGCTAATAATTCTTTTTTTGTCATAAATTAACCTCTTGATTTGGTTTTTGATTTTATGAAACTACCTATCGTCGACGAAATACATTAATTCGGCATCCTCATTGGCGCCGAATTACATTAATTCGGCATCCTCGACTGCTTCGATTAATCGAAGCAGTCTCGGAGAGGGAGAGATTCGAACTCTCGAGCCAACTTACGCCAGCCATACGCTCTCCAGGCGTACGCTTTAAACCGCTCAGCCACCTCTCCAAAATCTTCCTAAAATTACAAAATATGAGACTTCGGACTCAGCGCCACCCTATTTTTTAGAAATCAGTGGCGAGGAGCCTTAAAAAATTATCTTATTGCCCATATAAGCACAAAAGAAATAGCTACAAACAATACCCCAAACATACCCCTTTTTTTCAAAACCCAAACATCAATACTTTTCTTTTCGGTTTCTAACCAGGGAACAAATCTTTTTTTGATGCCGTATTCCTTCATCAAAACTTGATTTACTTTTGCATACGTATTGGGTGCCAGAAAAATAAAAAGGCTTCCCATTAAAGCAAAAGCCATCAAAGCCCTCATTAGCTGAATTATTGCTTCAAAAAATGTTAGATCAACCATGTCCACCTCCTTTAATCGGTTACCCAAAAATACGGAAGGGGTGAGATTCGAACTCACGATGGCTTATAACCACACCGCTTTTCGAGAGCGGCGCCTTCAACCACTCGGCCACCCTTCCAAAACATCTCTCGCCGGAGGCGGAAGGATTCGAACCCTCGAGAAACCTTACGGCCTCTAACGGTTTTCAAGACCGCCGCTTTCAACCACTCAGCCACGCCTCCAAAAATTCAAAGGGAACAGTTTTTCCCGCCTTCGTCAGGATTCCTCCGCTTCGTTCAGTCGCAAGACCGCCGCTTTTCCCGATTGCAGCTTCTGCTTCTGAAACTCTTCGGGATCCCGAAACTAATTTAACGTATTACATCGGGACAACCACTCAGCCACGCCTCCAAAATCTCTCTCTGATAAAAATCAGAGATTTTGGATCCCGAGCCACTACTTTTTAAAAATCAGTGGCGAGGGATCTAAGTCCATGCTTTTTAAATAATAACATTAAAGTAAATTATTGTCAATTTGAGAGAATTTATTTTGCTTTAGAACAGCTGATTAAAAATGGGTAAGAAGATATTTTGTGTATTCTGGCAGGAAAGCCTAAAGAAATCTAAGAATGAAAAATCCCAGAAAATAAGATTAAACGCACCGGCAATTATAGATAAATTTACAATATAAATTAGCTCCATAGCAAAGAAATAATTTGCCTTTAAAAAATCCGATTCCCGGGATTTCAAAGATTTAGCAGCAAAAACAATATGCATCGTTAAAAAAAAGCTGACAAAAAAGATAAAATAATTTACAAAATTTTTAAGCTCTGCAGTTAATAGGGATAATAACAAATAAATTATTAAAGTTAGTAATGTATAGATAGGCAGGCAAAATGAAGCTATCTTTACAAGGGGGGTAAAAAATTTAAAGATAATCTCCACAATTCTTTGGCCTTTTTTAAAAATAATTTCTGGCTCCCAAATTAAATGGTACAAAATTAGAAAGGAAAATATGCCCCAAGTAAAATAACTTACAGTAAGGTTTTCCAAAATATTTAATTGGCTGTAAAAGCTAAATGAAATTGCTATCACAATTGGCAAAAGTAAAACTGCAAAGATTAATTTTAAAATACTAATTATTTTGTTAGCCAATTTTTTCTTTACCCTCCATATATGGCCTTAATGCCTCAGGTATAACTACAGAGCCGTCTGGCTGTTGGTAATTTTCTAAAAGAGCAATCACTGTGCGCGCCAAAGCAACTCCAGAGCCGTTAAGGGTATGAAGATATGAAACTTTTTTACCGTCTTTACTTCTAAATCTAATATTTGCGCGCCGCGCTTGAAAATCTGTAAAATTACTGCAACTAGAAACTTCAAGCCATGTATCAATTCCTGGCGCGTAAGCCTCTAAATCATAGCATTTGCTGGCTGAAAAACTTAAATCGGCGCTGGGTAGTACTACAACTCGATAAGGTAGTCCCAAAATTCTTAACACCTCTTCAGCATTAGCCACTAATTTTTCCAACTCATCATAAGAAGTTTCGGGTTTAACAAACTTAACTAACTCAACCTTATCAAATTGATGCACGCGAATTAAACCCTTAGTTTCTTTGCCATAAGAACCTGCTTCTCGCCTAAAACAAGCTGTATAAGCAGTGTAATAAATTGGCAATAGCTCTTCACTTAAAACCTCGTCTCGATGGATATTAGTTACTGGCACCTCTGCAGTAGGAATTAAAAACAAATCGTCATCCTTCAGCCGATACATATCCTCTTCTAACTTCGGTAACTGGCCTGTGCCAGTCATTGAAGCACGGTTTACCAAAAATGGCGGAAAGATTTCAGTATAACCATTTTTAAGTGTATGCAAATCCAGCATAAAATTATAGAGTGCACGCTCCAATCTGGCTCCCTCTTTTTTAAACAGAACAAAATTTGAGCCGGTTATCTTTGCTGCGCGAGGAAAATCTATGATATCTAAATGCTGGGCAAGTTCTATATGCGTGCGAGCTGGAAAATCCAATTTCTTTGGACTGCCCCAGGTTCTTACAATTGATTTCTTGGAAACATCTCCAACAGGAACTGATTCATGCGGCACATTGGGAATTGTTAATAAAAATTCATTAATACTAACTTCGAGCTCTTTTAAATTAACTTCAAACGATTTTGATTCTTGCGAAATATTCTTCATTTGCTCTATTTTTTCTTTGGGATTTTTCTTTTCTTTAAGAAGCGCGGTAATTTCATCATTGGCTTTATTTTTTTTAGCCCTAAGATCCTCAAGAGATAAAAGAGTTTTTCGCCTTTGCTCGTCCAATTTAAGCAAAGCATCAATATCAATTTCTAAACTGCGATTTCTAATTGAATTTTTTACAATTTCTGTGTTATCGCGAATGAATTTTATATCCAGCATATTTCACCTTTCACTTTACCTTCGCTAACCAATCCACAGCTTCTCTGTAGGCATTGGATGGCAAGGAATGACCACCCTGTTGAATAATATTAAATTCTATAATTGCACCGTTTCTTCCTAGTTGTTCTTTGGTCAAATAAAACTCTGAAACAGGAATCTTATTGTCTTGGTCTCCGTGGACCATATAAAAACGAATATTTCTGGCATTACTTAAATAATTTTGCGCACTAAAACCTAATCTTGCTCCGCTTACAACTCCCACCGCAACAAATCTTTTAGAATACATCAGAGCCAAAGAAATAGACATTATTCCTCCAGCAGAAGTGCCGGCGATATATAATCTTTTCAAATCTACAGGATAAGAAAATGCGAGTAAATTTACAATTTTCATAATCCTGTTATAAAGGTTCTGAACATCCGAAGCAGAATTAATTAAGTTATAGTTTACATCCAAACCAACAACTACAAAACCATTTTTTTCTGCGGGAAAACTCCACATATTGATATCTTGTTTGGCTGCTACGCCCCAGCCGGGCAAGCAAATTAATACAGGAGATTTCTGACCCGATATAGCTGCCTTAGGAACATATAAAAGATAACCCTCAGAAGACCTATCAATTATACCAGCATGTAAATCATCGAGATTCGCTACAATAATCAAAAGAAAAATAATAAAAGCAACCGATATTATTTTTTTCATCCTTATCCTATTTTCCGCCTAAGGCGGATCCGCCAATCCTTTTGGCGGAAAACTGCTCTTTCACTTTGGGGCGGGTGTCTTATTCATAAAGGAATCTTGGTTTAAATCCTAATTGCCTAACTATTTTTTTAGCTGCTTTATCATTCGTTATATCGTAAGAATCTATGCTTATTGCACCTGCGGTCAAGGGTTCCATCATCACCGGAGAACTTAATACCTTACCATCAAAAACTATTGCACATTTTCTTTTAAGATTTCTTTTACTGAATTCTTCAAGTTTCTTTACTCCCATATCAGTAAATAATATTCTTATTTCGGGATTGCTATACATTTTTTTTCTTTCTTCCTTGTTAATCTTAAGAGTCTTTATTCCATCTTCGGCCCTCGCCCTATATACTTCAGGATATTGTTTATAGCGATTTTCAGCTCTAATTATATATACCTCTTTAATGTCTTCGTTTGCCAATGCAACTTCTTTACTTACCAAAAGCTTTTGAGGGAGTTTAGATTTATTCAGCTGATAAGCATAAACATCGTGTGGAATGTTTTTAGCTTCTTCTTTAGTCAATACTAACCTAATTTGAAAAGGTTTATTTTCAGCGTAGGAAAGAGAAATGCCCAACAGGCATACTATTAACAAAATTATTGCTTTCTTCAACACTCACCCCCTTATTATCCCTTTATCACTCCCAGCGGCCGCCCCTCGACTACGCTCGAAATTCCCTTTAGCCTTTTATAACTCTCTTTTAAACTGTTCCTTTACGTTAGGACGAGAGAAATAAATAAATGCATTTATGGCTACGTACAAATAGAAAACAAGATAAAACATCAAAAGATATCCTAATATATAAATTGGATAGAAAGCAAAACCTCCAAAAAAACCATAAACAAAATTAAGCAATAAACCAATGGGGAGTAAACAAAAGACGCCGTGCCCAAGGCTTTAATTTAAGAATGCCCAAACCCAATATAAAGTGAAATAATGAAGACATTAATACCCAAAATATTAAGGTTGTAAGAATTTCCAATTCACAAATTAAGGAGTATATAAAAAAGAAAAGTATTACGGCAGCAATTATTATAAAACTTATACCAAAGCCAGTTATTGAAAATAATTTTTCCTTAAACATCGTATTTTAAGACCTACTCATGTTTAACCTTTAATTACACCTAAAGGCCTCATCCTGCAGACCTTTTTAGAAATTCCTGCATTGTGCACAACATTTACTACATCATTAACATCCTTGTATGCACCCGGCGCTTCCTCAACTATTGTACCACGGCCAGAGGCTTTGACAAAAATTCCTTTTGATTCTAATTCTCTTAAAAGCATACCCTCATCATACGCCTTAGTTGCAGCTGTGCGTGATTTTACCCTACCTGCGCCATGGCAGGTACTATAAAATGTTTCAGCTGCCTTTTCTGTTCCCACAAGTAAATAAGAGTTTCTGCCCATGTCTCCGGGGATAATTACCGGCTGGCCGGTTTTTTTATAACGGGCAGGCAAGTCCGGATGCCCCGGCGGAAAGGCGCGAGTAGCGCCTTTTCTATGCACGCACAAAGTTTTTTCCTTGCCATTTACTTTGTGCTTTTCAAATTTGGCAATGTTGTGGCATACATCATAAATCAGAAACATTCCCATATCCTGCCAGCTTTTTCTAAATATTTCTTCAAAGGTGCGTCGAGTTAAATGCATTAAACACTGGCGGTTATTCCAGGCATAATTTGCCGCACAGCGCATTGCCGAAATATACGCTTTTGCCTCGGGCGATTCTAGCGGAGCACAAGCCAGCTGCCTGTCAGGAACTGTAATTTTATATTTGTCAAGGCACTTAATCATATCCCGGGAATATTCATCGCAAACCTGATAGCCTAAGCCGCGCGAACCTGAATGAATCATTATTGTTACCTGGCCTTCTGATAAACCAAAGCTATCGGCAATTTCCTGATCAAAGATTTTATCAATTACCTGAACTTCTAAAAAATGATTTCCTGAGCCCAAAGTCCCAGATTGAGCTTTGCCACGTGTGTAAGCGCGCTCAGAAACTGCATAAGGATCAGCACCAGGGATTGCACCTTTTTCTTCAGTACATTCCAAATCATCTTCTATACCGAAACCTTTCTCAACTGCCCATTTAGCGCCTTTAAGCATAATTTCTCTTTCCTCGCGCTCGCTAACCCGGATATCGCCCTTTGAACCTACTCCTGCTGGCACATTATTAAAAAGCGCATAAACTAAATCTTTGATTTTTTCTTTAATTTCTTCAAATTGAAAATTGGTTTTTAATAATCGAATACCACAATTTATGTCAAAACCCACTCCCCCAGGCGAAATAACTCCGCCATTTTCCGGGTCAGTTGCAGCTACACCTCCGATAGGAAAGCCATAGCCCCAGTGAATATCTGGCATGGCTAATGAGGCATAAACAATACCCGGCAAAAATGCCACATTTGCTACTTGTTCAAGAGCCTTATCGTGTCTAATGTCCTTCAATAACTTCTCGTCAACGTAAATAATACCATCTACCCTCATTCCATCCTTGTAGGATTTGGGGATACAATAGCGGTACTCATCAATCTTTCTTAAAGCACCTTGCCAAACCTCAGACATCGAAAATCACCTGCGCTTTCCAGCAAGAATCTTTTTTTTCTAATTTAAATTCGTGATAGGTAACTGCCTTGATTTCTGTGTTAATGATGCCTTTTTTAGTTCCGATCTTATCTCCCCAAACATAGGCAATTAATCTTTTATCGTTTAACTTTCTTATCATAAATTCCTTAAATAAAATGTAGCTCGTATTGAATTGATAAAGTAGCTCGCGTAACCAATTTAAGAAAAGTTCATTTAAGTCTTCTGCCTTGACTTCTATTTCCAATCGTTCCTTTGCTTTAATTTGAGTTAAATCAGCAATTATACTAAACATTCCCAAAGCGGCATTTTCAAATAATTCTTCTAAAGTATTGGCTTTGACTTCTATTCCAGTATCCGCTGTATGTGAAATGATAGTAAATTTTTGCATATCTAAATTGTTTTGTCCCTCGCGACTGACAAGTAAAATTATGGTCGCTCGGGAGGGATTTTGCTTGGCAAAATCCACTGAGCCGCGAAGGAATCGAACCTTCAACCCCCAGATTAAGAGTCTGATGCTCTACCGATTGAGCTAGCGGCCCAAGAATTTTGTAGTCATAATTATACCATTAGAAAATGTTAAGGCAAGATTAAAAATTGGGCATAATTTATTAGAAGAGAATTATTCTAACTCTATATCGATGCGAGAAAATTTTCTGTCTCTAACCTCCTCTGAGTAGGGAGAAGTGATCGGGCCGCCATCTATCTTCATTTTGCGGCCGTTTAGGTAGGTTAAAATAATTTGCTTAATACTAGCAGCGTTTTTACCAAAGGTATTTTTTCTTTTGGGGTTATGATACGCAACTAAGGTTGAACCCAAGAAGTTAAAGGCATAGGAATTTTTAGGCAATTTTATTTTTATTCTTTTTTCATTTAGAGTAAAATAATCAAATTCTGTCTTTTTGTTTGTGAATAGCCAATTAGCTAAAATTGGCTTAAATTCAAGGCAGAGGCCACTTTTATTATCCCAGCGAAAAGGCTTTTTGCCAACATTCATAGTTAACCAGATATGAATCAATTCTGCAGTTGAGCCGCTTAAACGCGCAACAAACCCTGCTCCATGTAGACTTTTATCTTGATGAACACTGCTAACAATAAAAGAAGAGTTCTCCAAAATACTCCTAGCGTATCTTTTGGGATTTAAAAATGGCACAAGACAATTTTTAAAGTCTCTAAAAAAATCTTCGTGCAAACCGCTTCTTAAAACCTCCAAAAGATATTTATACTCCATATGCAGCCAGATAGATTCGTTCTCTAACCAGCCTCTGGGAAAAACCTTAGTCCTGCCGATTTCTTCAGTTTCTTTTGATAAATAACCATTAACCTTATACATCTTTAACTTCTTATCAAACAACTCGCTTTTCCTAATTGTCTTATAAAGCATCTTTGCTTTTTCTATATCACCCTCAATTTTTAAAGCATGTACAGGTCCTTCCAAAAATAATGGTAAAGGTCTTTGAGAAAACTTAAGCGGCCTGATGTAAGTTTCATTATCCTTTTGCTGGCTAAGAATTTGATACTCCTTTACCTCATTAATAAAATATGTCCGGCAGATGCCAGAATTATCCAAGGCGCAATTGATAGCTTTTGTAGTTTTTGCAATCACTAAATCGAGAAATTCTTTTATATTTCCAATGGTAAATGCTTTTTCGGCTCCAGAAATACCTAACAAAATTTTACAACGGTAATCTTCCTTTAGGCTATAAGAAATATCCCAATATTTAAAATTATCGCTTTCAGTTTTTAGTAAATCAGTAAGGGGGGCGATAAAATCAAATAACTCTTCAAAAATATTGATTTTATCGCCCTGCTTTAAATCCAACTCATTTATTGCCTTTCTTAGAAACATTGCCAAACGCTTCAATTCTATAGTCTCGCAAATAGATGAACCAAATAGCGAAGGCAAACCATTTAAGGCATCATACCAATTAGGCTTATTTGCCTCCATCTCAATGCCAACACCAAAAGGGTCAAGTGAAGCTATCTTATTAGCAATTATACATAAAATTTTGACGATTAAGTTCGTTAGATAAACCTCGCCCTTGCCATTTTTGGTCTTTAATTTATCACTATCTTTATTCTCGCCTAAAGAAATAGCTTCATTAACAAAATCCATATCCTCATGCTTTCCCAAGACTGAATGATACTGCCTGGGCCCATTAGGAGTTAAGATATATTTTTTATCTCTGGAAGCAACACGGGCATCATTTCTATAAAAAATAAAGTCTTTTTTATCTAACAAAATTTCTCTTAATTCTTTAGGATAAATAGCTAAATAACTCTCTAATAAATCTGTATTATAGGTCCAGTGGTCAGTCCAGAAACCTTCGCCATGTTCTGCGTTATCTATCTTATGACAATGTGTCAAAACCTTCTTAAAAAATTCCTTGGGAGTTGTTTTTAGATTTATATCATTTTCTTCAATGAATAAAAGCAGTTCCCCGGGCACAAATGGCCTCTTAAGTAACTCCTTCACTCTTTTTTTATCTTTATCTTCTACATAACTATTTAAGATTTCATCCAGGTTCTCTGGGTCATCAATTACAAAGCTCGTTCCTTTTATTACCAAAGGATTAAAACCATCTGCCTGAACAAGATTAAAAAAGCTTACAATGTTGCTGTCTTTCACATCAGGGTTAAACCAAACATCATTTCTTCTGTTTTGATTTACATCGCGGAAACTCCCATTGCCTTGAGATAAATATGTGGGTGATAAGACAAATTTGTTATAATCGCGTTCGGGGTCACCATGTTTTCTGGAAAAAACATAAAATATAACCTTTCCTTCGTGGGTTTCTAAAGAAAGCGGTAAGCCGCCACGCATAACATTATCTAGAAAGAATTGCTGACAATAAAGATTAAATTCTCTTGAAGAGCTTGCGGTTAAAGAAAAACTTTGCAACCTTTCAATAATCTCTTTATTCTTCAAAGATTTCTTAAAGATATAATCCTTTGAAGTGATTGTTTTTAATAAACTATTTAATCTCTGCTGGCTTGAGATATGGCCAATTAGAGAAATAATTGTTTTTTCTTGAAGCGGCTTTAAATTAAAATCTAAATAACCAAAGGCGCAGGGGGTTACGTTATCTGTAATCTGCCTTTTGGGAGTTTTAAAATGCTCACTTAAAAGAAATTTTTGAGGCCAACCAAATCCAGTAACTGTTCCGAACACGCAAGATGTATTCACAATCGGCTCCAAGAATGTTGCCTTGTTGTTTTCTTGATAGAAACTTACAAAGAAATTACCTTCCTTTATATGACTGACATATGGCTTATCAGAAACTTCGACTTTTAAATTGTAAAATGGTGCCTTTTTTTCTAAATTTACCACTTCAAACCAAGCCTCAATTGTTCGGCACATATCTTTAAGAAGCCTGTCGGGTAAGCCATAGGGAATAACTACGGGTAACCCATCGACAAGCTCTAAATTCATCTTTTGTGTCGAAGCATTTTTAATTGTAAGTTGTCTAACCAGTGCTGAGAATGGCTCATTAGGAATAGTAAAATAATTGATGGTTACATTAAGGCCTATAGTTTTATTTTCTTCCTCTATTGTTAAATCGTACGAGGAAATAGACATCTTTTGATTAATTTGGAAATTAAGATTCTGAGGATTATTGGAAAATGGCTCGTAAAATATTTTTTTATTACCAGAATTTATTTTAAGAAATGTTCTAAATCCCTGCGTAGGTGTAGTTCTGTAGGCCTTGTTTGCTGGCAAGAACTCTAATATTGCCTTGTCCTTTCCTTCAATGCCAAAACTGCCAATAGCCTGTCCTCGGTTACAGTAAAAAACCCACATTGGTATTCCCCACACACCAGCAATTCCCGGGAAGAAGTTCGTAAATGGTGGGCTTAAACTAAAATTCTCAATTACAAATTTACCATCATGATTAAGATAGTACTTAACTTCTCTTTTCAATCCCAGCACATCATTCATAATTTTAAATTAAAAAATGATTTTTCAAATGGGTTTATTTTACAAAAAATAATAAATTCGTCAATACAGCAAACCAATAAAGGACATAAAGATTAGTTTTTCAATTACTATATTTTGCCAAATCAAATAAAACCGAGCAAAATGCCTCAATAACACAAGCCATATTTTCATAACTCAATTTTTCCCAAGTATCTGAATCTCTGTGATAATGAAAATTTCTCAAAAAAGCAGTATCGGTTACCATAACTGCGGAATAACCCTCTTTCCAAAAAGACCAATGGTCGCTAAAATCACTTGCTGGAATAAAATCAAGGGCTATGGATGAGATTGGAAATTTAGAGTATTTTCTAAAAGAAGTTTTAATCTTATTAACCAAATGGCGAGAATTTATATTTCCGACAATAGTAATGAAATTACCCTTATTGGGATAGAAAATTCCTAAAATAATTGGATATCTTTGAGAATTTATCTTATTGGTATATAAACCTATCGTCTCTAAAATAATTACAGCTTTAATAGCCTCATTTTTAATCTTAGCTTCTCTGGCATAAATTCGGCTGCCCATATTTTCAGTTTTAAAATATGGCGGTTCTTCATTAGCAAAAGCGATAAACTTAATTGTACGGTCGATATCTTTATCTTTCATAAATCTGGCTAGCTCTAAAACTCCTGCAACGCCGCTGGCATTATCATCTGCGCCTGGGTTAAAACAAGAATCGTAATGAGCTCCCACAACAATAATTTCTTCACTAGCCTTAATCCCATTTTTTACTGCAATTATATTCTTTACTTTTTTATTCTCTAAAATATATTCCTGAAATTCTACTTTATAGCCATAAGTTACGAATTGTTCGCTAATATAATTGGCTGCCCTTTCAAGATTGTCATAATAAAATACACTGCGGTTTCCTATTTTATGTGAAAGCATATAAATATGTTTTCTTATCCTGCCTAGAATAATGTTATCTTTTGGATTACACCCTTTAGACGAATTTGAGAAAAGATTCCAACCAAAGGTAGTAGTTTTCAAAATTAAAAATGTAACTAAAGCAACAAAGAATAAATGAACCATTCTTTTCATCTATTATTTTGTTTAGGGTAATTCAGAATCTTTAGAATGCGCCTGGCTGGACTCGAACCAGCTCCGCCCCTCGCTTTCATCTCTGGCGGAATCCCGAGATAAATATTTTAAACGCGCCCAGCAGGAATTGAACCTGCAACATCCAGTTCCGAAGACTGGCGCTCTATCCAGTTGAGCTATGGGCGCAGAAATAACATCGATTTGACATCCTAAACGCTCGGGACGGAGTCAAAATTAAAATCGAGGGACTCCGAAGGCTGGCGCTCTATCCAATTGAGCTACAGGCGCAGAATTTTAAAATACTTCACACCTTTCACCGAAAATCTCTTGAATTTTTTTCATAGTTTTTAAATCGGGCGGCTTAACCCAATTCTGGCTAGGCGGCCTTGAAGGTGCGACTAATTGAATTTTATCTGGACCGATTCTATTAACTATCTCTTTTAACCTCTCCATCTCCTTTACTGAATCATTAATGCCCTTAATCAACATAACCTCTAAGTAAATCTTACCCTTAAACTCCCTTCTTAAAGCAATTAAACCATTGATTATTTCTTCTAATTTTATTTCTTCTTCTGTTTGATGTATTTTTTCAAACACAGTTTGGCTGGAAGCATTTAGGGTAGTAACAATTAAATCTGCACTCAACAAATTCCTTCTTACATCTATATTGTGCAACAGAGAACTGTTAGTTAAAACAGCGATAGGAATATTGACTAATTTTTTAATATAGGAAATTAACTTACCAATGCTTAGAAAAAGTGTTGGTTCTCCAGAGCCAGAGAGGGTAATATAATTTACGGGCGTATTTTTGAAATCTGTGTTTGAAATAAAAGCTTTTAATTCCTGGAGAATTTCTTCTAGATTTACATATTCTTTTATTTCTGAAGTCTTTATTGTAGTTTTACCTAACTGGCAATAGACACAATCAAAACTACAAACCTTGTAAGGCGTTAAACTTATACCTAAGGAATTGCCTAACCTTCTTGATTTTACTGGACCATAAATATATTTCATTTTTTATGATTAAATAAAAAGGGTAGAGATTACCGCCTACCCTTTTTTAAAAAACTAATAAGATTCTTAAAGATTACTTTACATCTACCTTGCAGTTTAAACTGCCAAAGGCATTGGGAACGCAAGAATGGCAGTTTGGGTCATTCTGCCATTGACCATCAACAAAAAATTTGTACTGATAACTTCCCGGTGTCAAGGCCAATTTAAGCTTCCAAAATCCCTTTTTGTCTTTCTTAGCTGAAAGTAACTGCGAATCCCAGTTACTAAAATCACCTGACAATTTTACACTCTTAGCATCTGGAGCGTAATACCTAAATTCTACTTCCTTTTTTGTTTTAGTCTTTGGCATTTGAGCCACCCTCCTTTTTTAATGACGACACAACTTATGGAATCCGCCGAAGGCGGAGACATAAGTCCTGGCTTCATTTGACTTTCTTAATAAATCTATACAATTCTACCTAAAATGTCAAGCAAAATTTGCCGACTGGCGTTTAAATTTTGCTTGATGCCGCAAAAACTTTTGCGGCGCAAGAGAAAATTACCAGATGGGGTTTAATTTTCTCTTGATACCAAAATGCCTGCCTGTCTTTAAAAATATTCATGATACAGCTCAGCTATCCGATTGACAAATCTCCCCGCTCCTGCCTTTCCTTTGTTAAATAGCGAGCCATTGCTTAAAAATGAGTGAATGCCAAAATATAGTAAACCTATAGTTGTTGCATAAATTGGCCCTTTTGTAGATGGAAGCGAGCTTTGTTTAATTTTAGCCAATCTTACAGGTAAAAAAAGTCTTGATTCCAACTGCTCTAAAAAACCATACAAAAGAGAGGTTCCTCCTGTAATTACAACACCTGAATTAAAAAACTTTCTAAAAGCTGAATTATCAATTCTTTCTTTTATGGAATCAATTAAACTATTCACCTGCGGCTCAACTGCAAGACAAATGTCCCGTCGCCTTATAGGATTATAAAATGAACTCTTCTTAACTAAAATATCTTCATCGCCTTCAATATCCTTTGTAGTTGCAGCGGCATAAGAAATCTTTAACTCTTCAGCCAACTCAAAGGGAATCTTTAGATTTGAGGCAATTCTCTCTGTCAAATTAATTCCACCTATGGGCAGAATTTCCAAATCCCTTAAAACTCCGCCTTGAAAGGTAAGAATTTCAGTTGAACCTGCACCGATATTTATTAAACAGGAACCGCTCTTTTTTTCTTCTTCCTCTAAGGTTACAAAACTTGCCGCAAGACCGGAAAAAATAAGTTTTCTTATTGAACAACCAGCATTATTTATTGCCTTTATCAGATTTTCAATTTGATTAACCTTGCCTATAATTAAAAATAAATCAACTCCTAATTTATGTGCGTAAAGCCCTAAGGGGTTTTCAACTTTATTACCATCACCATCAATAGAATAATTCTGGGGAAATTCATGAATAACTTCCTCTTCTAAATCTAAGCCTAATAAGCGTGCCTGATGGTTTACCCTTTTTATATCAAGGGAGGTAATGATTTTGTTGTCCCTCTCTATAAGTGGGATTATGGCTTGGCTATGTCGGCAAGATAAATGTATGCCCTTAATCCCTGCATAAATATCATCGGGTTTAATTGAACTTTTTTTACCTAAGTTTCTCATTGTTTCTTGAATAGTATTTGAAAGCAACGCCAAATCAGTAACCAACCCTCTACTAATGCCACGGCTCATAGATTCTTCTATGGCGATTAAGGAAATCTTGCCTTTTTTATCCACACTTGCAATAGATGCAGCAATTTTTGAGGTGCCAATATCCAAACCACAAATAAATCTTTCTCTCATTACTTTCTTGCGATTACTGGTTCTTTAAATCTTAAGTCGATATATTTTAGTTGCCCTAATTCCTTATTTATTCTGGAGAGAATAACTACCAATAACTTAAGCCTTTCACCTATGTTTTCATCTCCAATTATTATCTCAATACCATCAGCAAACATAAAGGAGGCACGGCTTAAATTTGAAACATTTACCTTTGATAAAACTAAGCTCTTTAGATAGGTGATTTTATCAATTTCCTTGATGATTTCAAGGCCAAACTTTAAATTTTGGGCATCGTAAGTTTGACCAATTCTTATACTTGTGGGAACATTTACAACGCCCATAATTAAAGGAAGATGGTCCTGGCTGTTTCTAAAAACCGAAATTATTACACCTTCTTCGTCAACATAAAAATATTGATCTAAGAGTTTTACCTTTGCAATAGGGTTTCTTTTGAAAGCCATAATTATAAGTTCATCTGGAAGGCGCCTTGCAATTTTTACCTGGCCTAATTGGGGGAATTCTGCTTCAATCTTTTGTGAAATTTTTTTTAAATTCAGCGAAAATAGATTTTTGCCTATTAATTCATCAAAGATATCTTCGGACCTTGAAAACTGAGCTTCCTTTGAATAAGTAATTTTATTAATCTTAAAGTATTCAGAGCTTCTTAAAAATTGAAGGCTAAGTTTTAAAAAAAGAGTAAAAAGTATGAAAATAAAAAAAATCAATGCTAAAGGTTTAAGATTAAACCCTTGAACTTTTTTGTATTTGTTTTTTTTCATAGGCTAAGCAAAGCATCTTTAAACACAATTGAGTAAAATTAATACCAACAGCGTCTGCAGCCTTTGGCAAAAGACTGCTTGATGTTAATCCGGGAATGGTATTAACTTCCAGTATAAATGGAATTTCATCCCCACTCAAAATTATATCTGTTCTGGAAAACCCACTGCATCTTAAAATACTATGTGCACTTAAACCAGCTTCTTGCACTAAAACTTGGGTTTTCTTGCTAATTCTGGCTGGGACTATATATTGAGTATCTTGGCTTTTATATTTTGCTTCAAAGTCAAAAAACTTATTTTTCGGCACAATCTCCACCACCGGCAAAGCCTGTTCATCCAATATAGAAACAGTCAACTCTCTGCCTAGAATATACTCTTCAATCAAAATCTTATTATCGAATTGAAAGGCAAAATTAATTGACTTTTCTAAACCGGATAAATCCTTAGCAATAGAAATACCAATGCTTGAACCCTGGGTTGCTGGTTTAACCACCAGAGGAAATTTCCTAAATTTGCTAATAAGCCGATTAAGGTCAGTAAGAAAAGATTTATTAAGTACTTCTGACATCGGAACATTTAAGTCATTATTTTTAAATAATTCCCGCGAGGCGACCTTATCCATAGCCAATGAACTTGCCAATACGCCTGAACCTGTATAAGGAATGCCAAGCTTATCTAGTAAACTTTGTAAAACTCCGTCTTCGCCAAACTTCCCATGTAAAGCAATGAATGCAACATCAATCTGAGAATCCTTAATGAGTTTTAAAATAACTTCTTTCTCATCGGTATTGAAATCTAAAACCACGGCATCAAGCCCTTCTTTATTCAATGCCTCATAAACAGACCTGCCTGATTTTAAAGAAATTTCGCGTTCTGTAGATGGTCCACCCATCAAGACGCCAATTCTGCCAAAATTAGAATTGTTAAACATTCAAAATTTACCGACTATTTTTATTTCCGGCACTAAAGAAACATTAAATCTTTGCTTAACACGATTCTTAATTAAATGCATCAATTTTAGAATATCTTTTGCCTTAGCCCTATGCTTATTCAGAATAAAATTTGCATGAATTTTAGAAACACATGCCCCGCCTATTTCTTTACCCTTTAAACCAGAGGCATCAATCATTTTGCCAGCTGAATTAGTCTCCTTAAAAGAATTGATGGGATTTTTGAAAACGCAGCCAGCGCTGGGAGATTTTAAATCCTGAATTTTACTTTTATAAGAGATGAACTTTCTTGTAAGAGAAGATATTGTTTCTTTACTCATGGGTTTTAATTCTAATTTAGCACAAATTATAATAAATTTTGAGAGGCTAGAGCTGCGATATCCAAATCGGATATCTCGCTTCTTTAATGTCTTTAGCTTACCATCTAACCCTAATACTTTTACCTCTTTTAATAAATCTGCGATAGAGAAATATCTGCCATTTTTAGAGAAAATATCTTTTACCCCTGCATTCATTACAAGAGCCCCGCCGAGGGTACCAGGAATGCCAGCTAAGAATTCGCAGCCAGAAAGATTATTTTCTTTTGCTAAATTCACCAGTTTATTTAAATTTAGACCAGCTCCTACAAAAGCATAATTTTCTTTAAATTTAATGGTTGCGAAGAATGGAGAAGCTAATTTTAAAACAATTCCTTTTATCCCATTGTCGGAAATTAACAGATTGCTTCCTGCACCAATTATAAAAATGGGTATTTTTTTCTCTCGGGATAATTTTAATACTCTGGCTAAGTCTAATAAATCTTTTGGCTCAAACCAGACGTCAGCACAACCGCCCACCCGTAAGGTTGTATGCTTAAAAAGCGGCTCATTAAATTTGACTTTGCCTTTAACAATTCTTATTAATTCTTTGTGCCAATTCATCTGACAACCGATTGATATCTCCTGCGCCCAAGAATAAAACTAAATCACCTCTCCTTACCACCCCTAAGAGATGTTCGATAATATCATTTTTAGCAATAAAAGAAACGTCTTTCTTTCCCAAAGCCTTAATCCCTTCAAAAATATTTCTTGCACTTACTCCGGTGATAGGCACCTCAGATGCGGCGTAGATATCTGTAATAATTAAGTAATCGCTTAAATCAAAACATTTAGTAAACTCATCCATTAGAAATTTTGTGCGGCTATATCGGTGCGGCTGAAAGATAACAACGACTCTTTGGTAATTACCAGTCTTGGCTGCTTTAAGGGTAGCTAATATTTCAGTTGGATGATGTCCATAATCTTCCACAATTACTATGCCATTAATTTTACTTTTTATTTGAAATCTCCTTTTAACCCCCCGAAATTCTGATAAACTTTGCCTAATCATTTCAAAATCCATACCCAACTCCTTAGCCACACAGATGCAAGCCAAGGAATTGGAAATATTGTGAATTCCCGGAATATTCAATGTAACTTCTCCTAATTCATTTTTTTTGTACACACACTTAAATTGCACGATAAGATTTGCCATCCTGATATCTTTTGCATAGACTTCATTTTCTTCTGATAGGCCAAAAGTAATGTATTTACTATTCGCATACTTTAGGATTTCTAATATATTTTTATCATCGCCACAGCCAATAATTAAACCGTCTTTATCAGTCTGATTAATAAATCTTTGGTAAGCATCTATGATATTATGCCAATTCCCATAATAATCAAGATGCTCATAATCAATATTTGTGGCAACAGATATACGAGGATGAAAAAATAAAAACGAGCCGTCGCTTTCATCAAGCTCAGCTACAAAATATTTACCCTCACCCAGCCATGAGCTTTGACAGTAATTCTCTAACATTCCTCCTGCCACAACTGTAGGACACAACCCCCCATCTGTTAAAACATGTGAAATCATGGAAGTGGTAGTGGTTTTTCCATGCGCACCACTTACGGTAATGCTAATTTTACCATCCATTAGATCAGAAAGCATTTGAGCTCGTTTAATAACCGGGATTTGCCTCTCTATCGCTGAAACAAGTTCTGCATTTTGCGAGTCTATGGCTGAGGAGTAAACTACTAAATCCGCATCCTGTATATTATTGGAATTATGGCCAATATAAATCTGTGCACCCAAAGAACTCAATCCTTGGGTTGCGGCGCTTTCATTTAAGTCAGAGCCGCTAACCTTTTCTCCTTTTAATAGTAGCAGCCGAGCAACGCCACTCATGCCAATTCCGCCAATTCCAATAAAATGGATATGCCTACTCATTCTCCAAATAACTAATCCATGCCCTATTTAAATCTTCTAAGTTATCAAATCGTGGATAACCTTTATGCAGCGCCTCATCAAATTTTTTTCCTTCTTTTAAGGCCTTACAAAAATCTACAAAATTATAACGGTTGAATTCAGTCAGAAGAAAATAAACAATGTTGGCTGATTCTGCATAAAAGAGTTCTACTAAATCCTTATCCTGCGAAGAACGTAAACTAACTTTCTCAAGTTCAGTCAGAGGAATAAATTTTTTATCGGCGATAGCTTTTTTAACAACCTTTGCTGAGCCCCAACGTTTTGCCTTCTCCTGGCAAGAAGCAACTCCCTCATCAAGCCATAAAGGTAAATTTGTCCTAAGACCCACAAACTCCCTGAAAATGATGTGCGCTAATTCATGAGGAAGAAGCGTATCAAAAAAACCTGAAGCATGAGGATAGGTATTAATTCTCTTTTCGCTATAAGAAGCTGAGCCGCCTGACCAAGAGGGCTGATTGGTTGCCTTTACATATTCATCTAAATCATCATAAATATATATTTTTGCACGCTCATCCCAGCTCCACTCATCAAAACGCGTGAAACCCAAATCACTGGTGATTGAACGATAATATTCCTCTGCAGTTTCAATAACTTCATCAATGAAATCCTCTGGAGCTTTTTTGTAATAGACAAGAAAGTGGCTGCTTCTATGAGAGTTCCATTCTTTTGCAAAACACAAATTATGTTGTAAAAATACACCCAATAAGAATAAAATGATAAATAATTTTTTACTCATTTGTCTACCAAAGAAATAACTAATTGCACTAAATTCTTAGTTGCATCTGGAACGGCAATTCTATTAAAACATTCTTTCATTGCTTTAAGTTTGCCCTTGTTGTCTAAAAGATTTGATAAAATTTCTTTTAATTTATCTTTAGATAAATTCTTATCCTCGATAACAATTGCCACTCCCTTTTTCTCTAAACTCAAGGCATTCGCCATCTGATGATTATAGGCAAAAGGATAAGGTATAAGTATCGAGGGGATTTTAAAGCTAACAATTTCAGCTAAACTCGATGCCCCGGCGCGAGAAATTACCAAATCAGCTATGTTATAAGCATACCCCATTTTTTCCAGAAATGCAACACAACAAACAACAGCTCCAATCAAGTCAAAAGCACTTCTTACATAATCTAAATCTTTATCGCCAGTTAGATGAATAATTTGGAATTGAGACTTTTCTCTTATTAGAGAAACGGCCTTAACAAATTCCTCATTTATCTTATGACTTCCGCGGCTGCCGCCCATCACAAGAATTGTAAATTTATCTGGGTTTAAATTAAAAAATTTAAAGCTGTCTTCTCTTCTTACTTCAAATAATTCTTGCCGCACTGGGCATCCAGTATAAATAATTTTTTTATTCGCAGGAAAATATTTAATAGTTTGAATAAAACTTACAGCTATCTTCTTAGAAAAAAATGAAAGTATGCGGTTTGCCTTGCCGGGAATTACATTCTGCTCGTGGATAATTATGGGAATCCGGTAAAGCCAAGCACAGCTAACAATTGGAAATGATGCATATCCGCCAAAACCGATAACTACACTTGGTTTAACTCTCTTGAGTATATCTAACGATTCAAAAAAAGATTTTATTAAATTAATGGTGCCCTTTAAAAAATCTACTATTGAACTAAAACTTATCTTTGTTGCAGAAATAAACTCAATTACTAATCCATTTTCAATTAATCTACTTTCAATTCCAACTTTATCTACTACAAAATAAACTTGAGAATTTTCTTGTCTTAACCTTTTAGCCAAGATTAAGGCAGGAAAAACATGTCCGCCAGCTCCAGAGGCGCAAATAATTACCTTCATATTTCTTTTGTCCGAGCAATATTCAGAAGCAATCCTAAGCTTAGCATATTAAAGACTAACGATGAACCTCCGTAGCTGATAAAAGGAAGCGGCAATCCCTTTGTAGGCAGATTACCCAGGCTTACGCCAATATTAACAATCACCTCGAAACTAATCATAGAAAAAATTCCTAAGCTTAAATAATATCCAAAACTATCAACGGCATTTTTGCAAATTCTTGCTGACTGCCAAATAAAAATTATAAAAAGCGCAACCACACTCAACGCTCCCAACAAACCTAATTCTTCTGCAATAATGGAAAAGATAAAATCAGTGTGCGCAGCAGGCAGATAAAAAAGTTTTTGCAAGCCCCTGCCTAAACCCCTGCCTAAAATTCCTCCGCTTCCTATTGCAATCTGTGATTGGATAATCTGAAAACCGCTACCCTTAGGATCAGCCCAAGGATTTAAAAATGCAACTATTCGCGCCATTCTATAAGGCGCACTTAATATCAAAACATAAAACGTGGGAATTGCAAAAAGAATAACCAATCCCAAATGCAACAATCTTGTCCCTGCTACAAAAAGCATTAAGATTACAACCGCGACTATCGAAACAGCTGTGCCTAAATCCGGCTGTAGTAGTATAAGTAAAGTAAATGTTCCTAAAACAATCATGGCTGGCACAAAACCTCGAATAAAATCTTTGATTATGTCTTCCTTACGCGATAAATAATCAGCTATATAAACTATGATAGCAATTTTTGCAAATTCCGAAGGCTGAAAACTAAAACCAAATAACCTAAACCAACGCCTGGCACCAGCAATTTCGCTTCCAATTCCTGGCAGAATCACTAATACCAAAAGAGTAAAAGAAATCAAAAGTATAGGCTTTACAAAATTTTTTAAACTCCGGTAGTCAATAGACATAGATAAAAGTGTAACTAGTAATCCCAAAATTAAATACATAAGATGCCTTTTTAAAAAATAGGCGCTGCTTCCCAATCTTTCCCAAGCATAAATACTGCTGGCGCTATAAATCATTACTACACCAATAGCAATCAAAACAAAAGTAACCATAACCAGGGATATTCTTATATAACGCATTTATATTATAGCTTATGAACTAGCTCTTTAAAAATTCTGCCCCTTTCTTCAAAGTCTTTAAACATATCGAAACTTGCACACATTGGACACAAAAGCACACAGTTGCCACTTTCTGCTTCTTGAAAGGATAATTTAATGGCATTCTCAAAGGTATCTGCATCTTGGATTTTTACTACACCAGAAAATGCTTTTCTTAACTTTTCTCTTGCTTCGCCAATTAAAATCATTTCCTTAACTTTAACTTTTACCAAATTGCGTAATGTTGTAAAATCGCACCCCTTATTCCTGCCGCCGGCAATCATAATGATAGGTTTATCTATATTTTTTAAAGCCCAAACTGCAGCCTCTACGGTTGTAGCTTTGGAATCATTAACAAAATCAATGCCGTTAATATTTGTAACAAATTCCAGGCGATGCTCCATACCTTTAAAATTGCAAAATACCTCTTGGCAATCATGGCTACTTACACCAAAAATTTTTCCTACACTCATAGAAGCTAAGTAATTGGGATTGGTTATATCATTTTTTTTGTGGTGATTAAAAAAAACTACTTTAGATTTAATTTCTTTGGCAAGACCTTTTACCACACTATCGCCATAATTTAACACTGCCCAATCCCTCGAAGTTTGATTCATAAAGATTCTTTTTTTCAACGCCAAATATTCATTCATATCACTATGCCTATCCAGATGATTTTGGTTGAAATTTAAAAAAACTGCAACATAAGGTTTAAAATGCTTTATAGTCTCCAGTTGAAAAGAACTAACCTCTAAACTTACTATGTCATTTGGTTTAATATCCAAAACAAACTTAGAAAAAGGCTCTCCAATATTCCCGCAGACAAAAACATTTTTTTTAGTAAGCTTCAAAATTTCTCCAATTAATGTTGTGACAGTTGTCTTGCCGTTTGTGCCTGTAACTGCTACAATTGGCGCAGGACAAAATTGATATGCCAACTCAATTTCGCTAATCACTGGGATGTTTCTTTTTTTAGCCCAGATAACAGGTTTTGAATCTATTCTTACACCTGGACTTATTACAACCAATTGGCTCTCTTTAATAAAATCCTCAGTATGCTTGCCAAATTCACTATTGACATTATTTAAATTTAACTTCTCCAAATTGATTTTTAGTCTTGGGTCATTAGAATTATCGGAAATATTAATTTTTGCTCCTACTTTTTGAAGAAGTTTAGCTACTGCTTGTCCACTGCGGCTAAAACCTATTATTGATACACGTTTATTTTTTAATTCCATCTTATCTTAACTTCAGCGTCATAATTGTTAAAATCGCTAAAATTATTCCAATTATCCAGAACCTTATGATAATCTTAGACTCTGGCCAACCCATCATCTGAAAATGATGATGAATTGGGGTCATCTTAAATATCCTTTTTTTCTTAAGCTTAAATGAGGCAACCTGTAAAATTACAGACAAAGCCTCAATAACAAAAATTCCACCTAAAATTCCTAAAAGCAACTCTTTCTTAATAAAAACAGCAATTATTCCCAGCGTCCCTCCCAGAGAAAGAGAACCCACATCCCCCATAAAAACTGTTGCCGGAAAACAATTGAACCATAAAAAGCCCAAGCTAGCACCGAATATCGCGGCACAAAAAACAGTTAATTCTCCAACGCCAGAGATATAAGGAATAAGTAGATACCTACTTATTTGGACATGGCCTGAAACATAGCTTAAAATAGCTAAGGCAAAAGAAACCATTAACACACAACCAATTGCCAGTCCATCCAAACCATCAGTCAAGTTTACCGCATTGGATGAGCCAACAATTATTAGAATCACAAAGAGAATATAAAATATGCCTAAATCAATGACGATTTTTTTAAAAAATGGAAAATCCAATGTTGTAGTAATGTTTGGATCTAAATAAATATATAATCCAATAAAAATCCCTAGAAGAAACTGCCAGAATAATTTCATTGTTGCGTTTAATCCCTTTGATTTTTTTTGGGTAAGCTTAAGGTAATCATCAAAAAATCCCACAATCCCCAACCAAATACAAGTTAAGATAGTTATAACTACATAACTGTTATACAAATCCGACCATAAAAATACAGATACCAAGATACTGGCTAAAATTAATACGCCACCCATGGTGGGAGTTCCTTGTTTATGACGGTGTAAATCGTAAAGTGCAAGGCTTTCTTCTTTTCTGACGTGTTGTCCAATTTTAAGTTGGGTCAGCTTTTTAATTATTATTGGCCCCAGAATTATGCTAATCAAAAATGATGTTACAGCTGCCAAAGCGCTTCTAAAGGTAATGTAGCGAAAGACATTTAAAGCCGAGAATGTATCATGCAGAGAATAAAGAAGATAATAAAACATACTTTAAACCCCCGAACTCTTTAAGGCTTGCACTACCTTTTCCATCTGCATTAGCCTTGAACCTTTAACTAAGACCAAATCCTTTGCCCTTATTATTTTTGAGATTTCTCTTTTAGCCGCCTGGCTAGATTTAAAATGAAAAATTGATTTCTTTGACATACCGGCTTTTCTTGCGCCAGATAAAAAGTGTTTTGTCAAATTCCCCACCCCTATTAATATATCTATCCCAGAGTCAGCTGCGTATTTCCCAGATAAAAAATGCAGTTTATCTGCATCGCACCCCAACTCCAGCATATCAGCAAAGATTAAAACCTTCCTACCTAAAGAATCCAAGCTACTTAAGGCATCAATAGCATTCTTAAAAGACAATGGATTAGCATTGTAGGTATCGTCGATAACCTTGATATTTTTGAAATTCTTTACCTCTAACCTGCCGGAAGGAAAACTAAACTCTTTTAATGAATCTTGTATACAATTATAATCTAAATGAAAGTATTTACAACAGGCAATGGCAGCTAAACAATTATACACATTGTGCTTGGCAATTGTATTTAGGTCTATTGAAATTTTGCCGTTTAAGTAAAATCGAATTTTTTCATTTATCAATTCAATATTTTCAGCCTTAAAATCACTTTTATTATTAATACCAAATTTGATAACCATTTTTGGATTTGGATATTGATTTAGCCTATTCAAATATCTGTCATCGCCATTAACAATTGCAACTTTCTCCTGTTTAAGATTTCTTATTAAGGAATATTTCTCTTTAAAAACATTATTTAAGTTCTTGAAAAACTCTAAATGAGACGGAGCGATATTAGTAATTATAGCAATATTGGGTTGACAGATTTTGGAAAGATAATCTATCTCGCCAAAATGGTTAGTGCCTAATTCCAATACAACAATTTCATGGCTTCGTCTTAATTTTAAAAGTGTCAGAGGAACACCGATTTGATTATTAAAAGTTGCCATCGCTTTTAAAACTTTAAATCTTTTTTCAAGCACAAAAGCTAACATCTCTTTGGTGGTGGTTTTGCCATTGCTTCCTGTAATGGCTACCAAAGGAATATTAAATCTTTCTCGATTATATCTTGCAATATCTCCTAATGCCTTCGTTGTATCCTTTACTCGAATAATAACTAAATTCTTTGCAGCTGAAAAACTTTTATTTCTCGAGATAACAATTCCTCTGGCAGATTTTCTTATTGCCTCGTTAATAAAATTGTGGCCATCAAAATTGTTACCTTTAATAGCCAAAAACAACTCTCCGGGTCTTATGGTGCGCGAATCAATAGAAATACCCAGGAAATGACAATCCTTATTTCCTTGAATTAGCTTTTCCCCCGTTGCTTTTAGAATTTCCCCTACTTTAAACATTCCAAAATATTTTTTACTTCTTGCCTATCATCAAAAGCAATTGTTATGTCTTTAAACACCTGATATGCCTCATGGCCACGACCAGCAATTAGGACCAAATCATCTTTTCTTGCCAAAGACAGAGCCTCTTTTATTGCCTCTTTTCTATCCAGAATAATTTTATAATCTTTTGAACTCATACCTTGAATAATTTGATCAGCAATAGATTGCGGATCTTCACTGCGCGGATTATCAGAGGTAATAATTGAAAAATCCGCCATGCAACTTGCAATCTTGCCCATTAACGGGCGTTTAATTCTGTCCCTGTCTCCTCCGCAACCAAAAACTAAAATTATGCGCGCAGGATTAAATTCTTTTAAACTGGTTAAGACATTTTTTAAGGCATCGGGTGTGTGTGCAAAATCTACAAAAACCCTGAAATTTAAACCAGACTTAACTTCTTCTAACCTACCCGGCACTCCCTTGAAGCCTTCAATTGCCTGCCTTATGATATTCAAATCAATTTTTTCAGCCAATGCTAAACTTATTGCCGCTAAAATATTATAGACATTGTGTTTGCCTACTAAATCAGTTTTTATTTCAGATATACAATCCTTGGTGATGAGTTTAAATTTAGCTCCATCTATGGTAAGGCATAACTCCTCTGCCCTTACATCAGCATCCTTATGAATAATCCCGTAAGTTAAAACATCAGCAGGCGTAATTTTAATCAGCTCTTTGGCATATTTGTCGTCGAGATTTACAATTGCGCAAGCGGTTTTATTTAAATTTTTAAATAGCTTTGCTTTGGCTTGGAAATAATTCTCAAGATTAGGGTGATAATCCAAATGTTCAGCGGTTAAATTAGTGAATATCGCACTTTGGAAATTTACATGCAAAACCCTTTTTTGATCCAATGAATGAGAAGAAACCTCCATAACAGCATATTTTAGCTTCTCTTTAAGCATTGAATTTAATAAAGATTGAATTTCTAAAGGGCCAGGAGTTGTATTTATTGCAGGGATAAGTCTATTCTTAAAGCGATAATTTATCGTTCCAATCACGCCAACATCAAAACCAGCTTTTTGTAAAATATTTTCCAATAAATAAGAGATTGTGGTTTTACCGTTAGTTCCTGTTATGCCAATTACCTTGATTTTTTCTGAGGGTCTGCCATAAAAATTAGCAGCAATTTTAGATAAGGTTTCTCGACAATCTTTAACCTTGATAAATACAGCTTTTTTAGACTGCGAAAAACTCTCAATGCTGTCGCTAATTATTATTCTTGCACCTTTGTTTATCGCATCATAAATAAATCTATTAGCATCAAGCTTTGTACCTCTAATTGCCACAAAAATATAATCATTAGAAACAGATTGTGAGTTACAGCTTATGCCCTTAATTTCTATATTTCCAAAGCTGTCTAATAATTCCTTATCTAATTGCGGCAGGATAAGTCTTAGTTTCATCAGATTTAACAAATTCTTTTAAGGAAGTTGCCTCAAGGTATCTTAAGGAATCCTCAGCTACTCTTTTAAATACTGGAGCGCAGACAGTTCCGCCAAAATAAGATGGATGCGGTTCATCTACGATTACTACAATTGCTAATTTAGGGTCTTCTACTGGAACAAAGCCGATAAAAGAGGCAAAAAATTTATTATGAGAATAACTGCCATTTGGTTCCAATTTCTGGGCTGTGCCGGTTTTACCTGCTGCCTTGTATCCTAAAACTTGGCCTAACTTGCCGGTTCCATTTTCTATTACACCAGTTAAAATTTGTTTCAGGCGATTGGCAATTGCTGGCTCCATGATTTGCCTAATAGAAACAGGGCTAAATTCTTTGATTACTTCGCCTTGCTTATCGCGAATATATCTAACTATAAATGGCTTCATAAGTAAACCATCGTTGGCAATTGAGGAAATTGCAACAGCAAGTTGAAGAACATTAACCCCTATTTCCTGACCAATTGGCACTGCACCAATAGAAGTCTTAGACCAAAAGCGTGGCTCTTTTAACATACCAGAAATCTCTCCTGGTAAATCTATATTTGTTTTCTGGCCAAAGCCAAATTTCTTGGAGTAATCATAAATAATTTGCGCACCTAAAATTTGTGCAACCTTGGTTGTACCGATATTACTTGATTGCTCAATTACCTCTCTAAATTTTAACCAACCATGGGGTCTATGGTCATGCAAAATGTGGTTAGCCACCTGGAATTTACCATTCTCGCAAAAGAATCTATCTTCTTCAGAAACCTTGCCTTCGGCAATGGCTGCTGTGGCAGTAACAATTTTAAATACGGAACCAGGCTCAAACAAATCGCAGATAGCACGGTTACGCCTCTCTTCTAAACCAGCCTCGTTATATTTATTGATGTCAAAGGTAGGCCTGTTTGCTAAAGCCAAGATTTCTGCGGTCTTAGGATTCATTACAATAATTGTGGCTCCTCTTGCATTATGTTTTTTAAAGGCAAGGTCAAGTTCGCGCTCGGCAATATACTGAATAGTCTCATCAATTGTTAAAACAATATCAAAGCCATCTCTGGCAGGAACATTATCTTTTTCTAAAAGCAATTCCCTCTGACGGGCGTCCCGCAAAACAAAGCACCAACCAAACTCACCCTTTAAATATTTATCATACATTAATTCCAATCCTTCTAATCCCACGTTATCCATTCCTGCAAAGCCGATTGTCTGGCTTGCCAAATGGCTGTTTGGGTAATGGCGCTTACTCTCCTTTATAAAACCAATTCCTTCAAGTTTTAGTGATTTGATTTTTTCTATTGTGCTTAAAGGTAGTTTTCTTATAAGCCAGACAAATGCTTTTTTCCTAGAAAGACGCTCTAACAAAAAACCTTCATCGACATTCACGAATTGCCTAAGCTTTTGAATGATTATAAACTTGTCCTTTATTTCTCGTGGCACAGCATAGATAGAATAGGCTGGTAGGTTTAAAGCTAATGGCCTTAAGTTTCTATCGTATATAGTGCCCCTTTGAGGTTCTAACTCCAGAAAATGATTATGTTGGCTGGCTGCTAACTTAATTAAATATTCAGAACGGAAAATTTGGATTAAAACAAGTTTTATTAACAGGAGGGAAAGTGCGACAATAAAAAAGAGGAAAACTGCGCTAAAACGCAGGGTATGCTTTTTAATATACACAACAAATTATTTATTTTATGGGCTTTGCCTGAGCCTCTGACTTTAAAGAGAAAAAGTTGCTTAACCAATTTGGTCTTTTATTTTCTAACTTGGGCTCTGTATTAAGTATACCCGCCAACTGGATTGGTAAATCTAGTTTTACAATCTGCGTTTTATCGGTAAACACTAAATTTGAGTCACGGCTCAATAAACTCGTTCCAATATTGTGTGCAGATTCTAATTTATTTATATTATACATCATGACAGCCCTTCTATCAAGCAACTCTTTAAAAGTAGCTTCCCTTTTCTTGCCATTATAAGCCAATTCAAAAATTTGTATCTGGAGCTGTACATAAATTATACAAATTATAGTTATAAAAATTACTGAATAAATAAATCTTGACAGTTTCATTAAATCCTTTCTGCAGCTCTTAAACGAGCACTTCGACAACGCAAATTTTGTCGTATTTCTCTTATCGTTGGCCGAAGGGGCCTTTTAGTTAGTATTTTGATTAATCCATCTTTTGAAAATTTAATAAATTTCTCTTTAACTATCCTTTCCTCTAATGAATGGAATGAGACCACACAAATGTGTCCAACTTTCCTTAAAAATTGCATTGACTTTTCTAAAGCAATTTCCAAAGATTCTAGCTCACGATTTACTGCAATCCGAAAAGCCTGAAATGTCTGAGTGGCTGGATGAATCTTATGGCTATGATAGCGATAGGGTATTGCCTTTAAGACTATATCGCTTAAGTCCTGCGTAGTTGAAATTGGTCTTATGTTTCTCTCCTTAACCAAGAATCTTGCTATTCTATTATGAAAACGCTCCTGGCCAAACGCCTGTATAATTGATGAGATTTCCTGTTCTGATAAATAATTAACTAAATCGTAAGCTAAGATGTAGCTTTCTTTGTCAAAACGCATATCCAAAGGGCCTTGGGATTTTAAACTGAAACCTCTTTCTGGATTATCCAATTGAAAACTAGAAACTCCCAAATCAAAAAGAAATGCATCTACATCTTTTATATTGAGACGCTTTAAAACCAGATCTAAATTACGAAAATCCTCGTGGACAAGCTCCAAATTATTTTGGAAATTTTTTAATCTTTCTTTAGCTACATTTAAAGATTCAATATCACGGTCTATGCCTATAAGCCTTCCTTGGGGAGAAATAACCCTTAAAAACTGCTCTGAATGTCCGCCGGTACCTATTGTACAATCCACCACGATATCACCATCCCTAAGTGAGAAAATCTGCAAAATTTCTTTACTCATTACTGGTATGTGTAACACTCTTAAAAGTTAGGTCTCAATTAATTTTTCAGCTATATCCTCATAAGACTCACGCGACGAACTATAAAATTCCTGCCAAAGTGTCTTTGACCAAATCTCGATACGGTTGGCAACCCCTATAATTACTACATCCCGTTTTATATTGGCAAAGTCCTTTAAAAACTGCGGGATAATAAATCTGCCTTGTCGGTCAGGAATTATATCTATCGCGCCAGAAAAATATATGCGGTTAAATTTTCTAATCTCCTGCTTAGTAAAGGGCATGGATTTAAATTTCTGCTCCTGAACCTTCCACTCTTCCTCGCCAAACATAAATAAACATTTATCCAAGCCCCGAGTAATAAAAAATTTCTCAATAAAATTTGCCTTGGCTACCTCTCTAAATTTTGAAGGGAGGATAAGGCGACCCTTGCGGTCAATAGTATGTTCATATTCACCGTAAAACATATTTCTCCACTTTAAACCACTCTACTCCACTTAACAGCATTTTAAACAGCTAAATCAATTTTGTCAAGTCTAAAATTTAGCTTATTTTTTGTATCACAACAGGTTGTAGAATTGAAACTTAATTAAACTAGATATGGGGGAGTTTTAAGGTGCGGTTTTTAGATTTGGATGCGGGCTAAAAAATTTTTTGACTTTTTTAGCATCGTTGCCTATTTCTTTCCTCAAAGCATTCTGATGTTTAAATCTTTTTTCTTTACGAATTTTTTTATAAAACTCAACTTCTATTTCCTTTCCATAAAGATTTTTTTTAAAATTAAAAACATGTACCTCTAGAAAAGGTTTTAAATTTTTATATAACCTTGGACCAGCGATATAGGCCATGCCTAAAAACTTTCTTTTATTAAATGCTACTCTTACTGCATAAACACCAGTAGAAGGCATTACCTCATGAGAATTAGTTATGTTTGCAGTAGGAAAACCTAAAACCCTTCCTATACCTTTACCCTTCATTACCTTTCCTAAAATTGATACAGGACGGCCTAAAAATAAACTAGCTTTGTTTAGGTTACCATCTTTTATTAAACCTCGAATTAGAGTGCTACTGATAACCTCCCCTGAAATTTTAAGGCGGGGAATCTCTTTTGTTTTAAAACCGTAAAAATCGCCTAATTTTCTTAATAAATCTACATTTCCATTTTTATCTTTCCCAAATGTAAAATCAGCTCCCACGAAAATCTTCCGAGGTTTAATCTTCTTTACCAAAAATCTCTCTACAAAGTTCCTGGCTGACAAGTTTGAAAAATTCTCTGTAAAGTTAACTAAAATACAAACATCAACTCCAAGCTTTTCTATCAATTTTAAACGATGCTTTAGCGACACTAGAAATGGCAAATATTTCGCGGGCTTTAAAACATGGTTGGGATGAGGAAAGAATGTCAAAACTATTGTTTTTCCATTTATCTTTTTTGCCTCTTCAACTGTTTTTTTGATTACAAGTTGATGCCCCAAATGCAAACCATCGAATACGCCGATAGCTAACACCGCCTTTTTAAACTGCTTAATTTTACTGATGTCGTAAATGACTTGCATTTATTTCTTCTAACTTTATGGCTTCTTCAATTTTAAAGGGCCCTAAACCTATCCGCCTAATCGAAGATATACATCCGCCGCAACCAAGCATTGTGCCGATATCTTCTGCCAATGTTCTTATATATGTGCCCTTGGAGCATTTAACTTTAAAATTAAGTTCCGGTGGAACATATTCTGTCAAGGTTAAGCTATGGATACATATTTTTCTGGGGCGACGCTCAACTACAATTCCCCTCCTGGCCAGTTGATAAAGTTTCTCACCATGATATTTTAAGGCTGATACCATAGGCGGAATCTGCTCAATCACACCCACAAAATTGTTAAATGCCTGCAAAACATTTTCTCGTCTGACATGATCAAACGGCAATGTTTTAATTATTTTACCTTGGATATCACCTGTGTCTGTTGTGATGCCAAGGGTAAGTGTGGCTTCGTATTCCTTATCAAAGCCAGAAAAATCTAAAAACTTACGCGTGGCCTTGCCCAAGAGAACAACTAAAATGCCCGTGGCTAAAGGGTCTAATGTACCAGCGTGCCCAACTTTTTTAACGCCGAAAATTTTTCTTATCTTTTTAACACAATCGTGCGAGGTAATACCTTGCGGCTTATCGATTACTAAGATGCCATCCATCTATTTTAATAGCTTATTTATTCTCTTAAACACACGACTAGTCACTTGCCTTAAGTTTCCCTTTATGACACAACCACTGGCTGCCCGATGGCCTCCGCCACCAAAAGAATAAGCAAGCTTCCCAACATTTACCTTACCCTGTGACCTAAAATTTACCCGCACAGAATCTTTTTTCTTAGATTCCCTAAAAATTATTGCTACCTCCACTGTTTCAATGGAGCGTAGAATATTAAATATCGCATCATTTAAATCAAGCTTACTTTTTTGCTCATCCAATAATCCTAATTCTAATTCCAGCCAGGCAATTCTCTTAGATTTATCGATCTTAAAGTCTTTAATAACATTACAAAATAATCTCATTTCAGAAGCCGCAAAACTTTCATAAATTTTGTGGTAAATATCTTTAATGGGAATTTTAAATTTTAGCAACTCAGAAATAACTTTATGCGTGAAGGATGTGGTATTTTCAAAACGAAACGACCCAGTATCCGTCATAATCCCGGTATATAAAAGCAAGGCAATTTTCTTGCTAATTTTAACATTGCTTGCCTTGTAAATCTCGTAAATCATCTCTGCTGTTGAAGAGGCTGTTGGTTTTACCCAATTAAAATTACCAAAATTTTCATTTGACCGATGATGGTCAATATTGATGGTGGGTTTATCTTCAAAAATTTGCCCTTTAACAGTTCCTATTCTATCAAAATTAGAACAGTCCAGAATAATTACGGCATCAAATTTAAGATCTGATTTTATTTTAGGCAGATTAAATACGGATTTGATGCCGGGTAAAAATCTATACGCTAAAGGCACAAAATCTTGATTAACTATAAAGAATTTCTTCTTGTTTGCCTTTAACCAATTTGCCAAGGCTAATTCAGAACCCAAAGCATCAGTCTCGATATTGTGATGGCTGGTTATAAGAAATCTGTCGTAGCGTTTTAAAGCCTTAATGATTGTTTTTAGACTCATTTTTAATCCTTTCCAATTGTTCAAATATGCGCACACTATATTCAACTGAATTATCAAATTTAAAGCTCAGCTCCGGGGTATAACGCATTTTTATTCTCTCTGCGATAAGTTTGCGGATAAAACCCGCAGCGCTTTTTAATCCTTTCCCTGCCTTTTGTATTTGTATTTTATCACCAAGGACACTATAACTTACCTTGGCATAATGCAAATCACGGCCAACTTCTACTTTAGTAACTGTGATAAAACCCAAACGCGGATCTTTAAGTTCATTTTGAATAATATTACTAATCTCCTTTTTTAAGGCTTGATTTATCCTTTCTATTCGGCTCATTTAAATTAACTCCACTTCATAATCAATTAATTCCACTTGATTAAAATCCCGAATAAAATCTATAATCTTCGAAATCGCCCGGTCCACAAACGGTCTCTTAGTTGCCACGCAGGCAATAGCCACAACTGACCTTTGCCATTTATCTTGCGCGTCAATTTGCGCAAGCGAAATATTGAATCTATTTCTTAAAAGATCGCATAAACTAAGCATTACCCTGCGTTTCTCCTTTAAGGAATTGCTGCTGGGGATAAATAGCGCTATTTTTAATATCCCAACTGTCATTTAGCTATCAGCTGTTTTATAAGGGAAAGCTCTGCTTGCTTTGTTTTGAGTAAACCATCTATCTTTTTATGAAGAAGCCTTTCTAAAAGCAGGCCTAAACTTTTTCCTTGTTTTAATCCTAACCTTTTTAGGTCTTCGCCATTTGTGGCTAATTTTAATCCATTAAGAATTTTAAAAAAAGTAATAATCCTTTTTCTAACTAAGGGCGAATTGGATTTGATTTTTATTAACAATATTACTTCATAGCTTAAAGGCTCAAGGACTTTGAAAATTTCGCTTAACTTCAATATCTTTTTATTTAAAATTCTTTCTGTATTAGTAATATTTTTACACGAAATGATGCGCTTAGTATCTCCCCTTTTTAAATTAAAACGATGAATTATTTTATAGACTGTTTTAATATTAACCTTATTCAACAAAATCATAAAATAAATTAACCAAGAATCCAATTTTCTTTTCTTGGCAAAGTCAACCTGAAACCAACTAATCTGCCTTTCTGCTTCTTTAAGCAATTTAATAATAAAAGAATCTAGCTTAATTCTGGGGTCGATAAATTCAAAACCGCAAATCCGCTTGATTGATAAAATATATTTCGCAGGTTTTTCTTCTTTTAAAATATGGATAAGTTCATCAAAGATTCTGGGTGGCTTAACTAAAAGAAGGGCTTTTGACTTTAAAGCTTGTTTCATTAAATAAGCAGTCCTTTTTTCTATCACAAAATTAAAACGCTCTTTAAATCTTATAGCCCTTAAAATTCTGGTTGGATCATCCGCAAAACTTAATTCATGCAAAATACGAATTTTCTTCTGGCTTAAATCCTTTTGCCCTCCAAAAAAATCCATTAACTTCCCAAAAGATGATTGATTTAGAGAAATTGCCATAGCATTAATTGTAAAATCCCGACGAAATAAATCATCTCTAATTGTTCCGGGATATATATCTGGTAAAGCAGACGGATGAGCATATGTTTCGCGCCTGGCTGTTGTAAAGTCAATTCTAAATTTTTGAGAGACAAGTGTTGCAGTGTTAAATTTATTATGAATGGTAAGTTTGCCAAGAATTAATTTTAATAAATGCCTTGCAAAGTTTATGGCGCTTGCCTCAACTACAATATCTAAATCTAAGTTATCTTTTTTTAATAGAATATCTCTAACAAAACCACCCACAACAAATGCTCGAATTTTAGATGCATCTGCTTTTTTGCCAATTATCTTTAAGGTTTTTTTAAGCTCTGGATTAAGATTTTCTAATAAATTATTTTCCATTATGGTCGAGGATGAAACTTCTTATGTATTGCCTTAAGCCGGTCTTTGTCAATATGTGTATAAATCTGAGTTGTTGAGATATCAGCGTGTCCTAACATTTCCTGAACACTACGTAAATCAGCACCACGCTCTAAAAGGTGCGTAGCAAAAGAATGTCTTAAGGTGTGGGGTTTGATAGTCTTTTTTATCCTTGCCTTTTTGGCATAATGTTTAATTAGTTTCCAAATACTCTGGCGACTTATTTTCTTGCTTAATCTACTTAAAAATACAAAAGAACCAGAATTTTCCTTAGCCAATTTTGGTCTAATTTTACCTAAATATCTCTCAACAGCAAGTATGGCTTTTTTTCCAATTGGCACAACCCTTTCTTTTTGTCCTTTGCCAATACAGCGAACAAACCCCACATCCAAATTTAAATCTTCTATCTTTAGATTTACAATTTCAGAAACCCGCATACCACTTGCGTATAATAGCTCCAACAAAGCATTATCCCTTATGCCCTGCCAATTACGCGAGTAGGAAATTCTAATCATTAATTCAATCTCTGCCTGGCTTAAAACATCTGGCATGGGTTTAAAAACTTTGGGAGACTCAAGAAGACTGGTTGGGTCTAACTTGTTTAATCCCTCCCTAACTAAGAAACGATGAAACGATTTTATAGCCGCTAAATTTCTGCTGACAGAATTTACAGACATATTTTTTTGTTTCTGCATTAACAAAAAAGATGTAATTCTATTTTTGTCAACATTTTCTAATGAGAAAATATTTTGCTTAGTTAAATAATCAAAATATTTATTTAGATCACTCTTGTAAGCCAGAAGCGTATTCACAGATAATCCGCGTTCCACAGACAAATAATTTATAAACTCATCTAATAATTCCTTCATTCTTCGATTAATTTATATGCCAATTAAGAATGGATTACTTTTTCTTTCTTGACCGATGGTTGAATTTGGTCCATGGCCGGGATAGATAATTGTTTCGTCATCTAAAGTTAACAGTTTCTCCCGAATGGAACGAAATAAATTGCTTTCTGAGGCACCGGGAAAATCTGTTCTGCCAATTCCGCCTTGGAATAATGTGTCACCTGTAAAAACTATATTGTTAACCTTTATACAGATGCTGCCCGGCGTATGGCCAGGGGTGTGGATAATTTCTAAATTTAAGTTTTCGAGATTTATTGTCTTGCCATCATCAAGAGGCCAAGCAACAGATTTTACTGAATACGCCAAGCCAAACATTGCAGAAAGATTTTTTTCTGGATTAATTAAGCAACCTGCATCCAGCCGATGGATATAAACTGGCAGGTTAAATTTATCATCTGCGCCAATGTGGTCCATATGGCCATGGGTATTAATAATGAATTTAGGATTTAATTTCAGCCTCTCTAAAAGTTTCTTAATTTTTGGGTAATCATCTCCTGGGTCAATAATAACCGCGTCCTTTGAAGTCTCTGAGCCTAAAAGATAACAATTCACTTCCATTGAACCAACAATTATATGTTCTAAAATCATAGATTATTTTTTAATAAAATCTTTTACCTTTTTATAAGAATAATTATTCCTTATATTCTTTTCTAATGTCTCTAAATTATTTCTTAACACCATGAAATCACTATTATTTAATCTGCCCGCTAAAATCTTGTCATTAATTTTCTTTGCACTCTGAATAAACAATTCCAATTGCTTTTGATGGTTGTCTAAAAGTAAAAACTTCATTGCCTCAAGGTGAGCAATCATCTCCTTTACGCTTTCTATTCTCTTCTTATTATTGATGCCTTCCTGCAAAGCTTCGCTTAATTCTTGCTTCCAACTTTTCCAAAGAAGATAATGATTTTGATAAAGCTCTTCATTGGTAAATTCCTGTAGAGGATATTCCTGCGGCTCAAAAATTACCTGCACCTCTTCTTTTTGTTCCCCTTTATGTTTACGAATAAATTTCTTTTTTAATGCCTCGCAGCCAGCCAAAGATATTAAAGAAAAAGAGAGAAAGATAATTAAGATTAATTTAAAATTCGGATTAAAGAACTCTTTTAGTTTATTCATTTATCATCCTTTCAAATTCTTTTTCTCCAATAATCTTTATACCAAGGTGTCTAGCTTTTGTGTATTTTGAACCGGTATTTTCTCCTGCAACGACAAAATCTGTATTTTTGCTGATTGTCGAAGAGACTCTTGCGCCTAATTCCTGAACAATGCGGCTTGCCTCTGAGCGGCTAAATTTTTCTAGCTCTCCTGTAAAAACAAAAGCCTTGTTTAACAAAGCAAGATTTCTTCGCATAACTTTAGGCTCAAGAGTATTAATGCCAACCCTAATTAGCTTTGAGATAAGCTCTTTAATCTCTGGTTGATGAAAAAATCTATAAATTGACTCTGACATTACCAAACCAATCTCAGGTATTTTATCAAAATTTTCTTTTTTCGCCTGTTGTATCTTATTTAGCGAAAGAAATCTTTGCGCTAAAACATAAGCTGCCTTCTCACCCACATGGCGTATTCCTAATGCGTATAGTAAACGTGAAAGAGGCTGTTTTTTACTTTTTTCAATTGCCGCAATTAAATTTTGTGCCTTTTTATCAGCAAATAATTCTAGCTTTAATAAATCTTCCTTTTTTAAAAAATATATACCGGCAAAGTCAAAGACTAACTTTTTTTTAATTAACTGTTGCGCAACTGCCTCGCCCATGCCTTCAATATCCATTGCCAAGCGAGAGGCAAAATGAATTAGGCTCTTTTCCAGTTGTTTTGGGCATGATGGATTTATGCAGCGGTAGGCTACCTCTTCTTCTTTTTCCTTTGTAATCTGACTGCCGCATTCAGGACAATTTGCGGGTATTTTGAATGCTTTTTCTTTTCCAGTCCTAACTGTCGTAACAACCTTGACAATTTTTGGAATAACCTCTCCGGCTCTTTCCAAAACTACTCTGTCTCCAATTCTTACATCCAAACGCTTTATTTCATCAAAATTGTGAAGTGTAGAATGAGAAATAGTTACGCCGCCACATTCTACTGGCTCTAAAATGGCAACTGGTGTTAAAACACCAGTTCTACCAACTCCTACTTCGATATCTAATAACTTTGTAGTTACCTGATGTGCAGGAAATTTATAAGCCACAGCCCAACGAGGACTTCTTAAGGTAAAACCCAATTCTCTTTGCTTGGCCAATGAATTTACCTTAACCACCATTCCATCAACTTCATAAGGCAATGTTTTTCTCTTTTCCTGCCATTTTTGGCAATAATCAATCGCCTCTTTTAAATCCTTACAAAATTTATTATGATAATTTATGCGCAATCCCCAACTCTTGGCAGTTTCTAAAAAATTCCAATGTGTATCAAATTCACAACCAGCTTCCTTTGTACCAAAGGAATGAATAAAACAGTTTAAATTTCTCTCTGCAGTCAATTTTGGGTCGAGCAGTTTTAAAGAACCGCTGGCGGCATTTCTGGGATTGGCAAACAAAACCTCTTGCTTCCTTTCTCTTTTTTTGTTAAGTTTATTAAAGGCATCTATGTCCATATAAATTTCACCGCGCACTTCCAGAAAATCTGGATGATTACTGCCCATTAGCTTTAAAGGAATGGACCTTAATGTCTTTAGATTATTGATGATATCCTCACCGGTTTGACCATCTCCACGTGTTGCCCCTTGGATGAAAATTCCTTTTTCATAGATTAAGGATGCACTCACACCATCAATCTTTAATTCCGCAACAAACTCATTTTCTTGATGGCCCAATACCTTTTTAAGGCGTTTCTCCCAATCCCTTAATTCTTCAAAAGAGTAGGTATTATCCAAAGAAAGCATCTTGGTTCTATGGGTAACAGTCTTAAAGCCCTTTTGAACCTGGCCTCCTACTCTTTGTGTAGGCGAGTATAAACTAGCAAATTGAGGAAACCTTTTCTCCAATTCCAAGAGTTCCTGCATTAACAAATCATATTCTCTATCAGAAACTTCCGGTTGACTTAGAACATAATAATTGTAATCATGTCGTCTAATGATTTGGCGAATGTTTTCAATTCTTTTTTTCGCAACTTTATTTTCCATTTCAATGGCCTATCGAAAGTCTTTCAGCCAAATAACTAGGAAGCCCCGCTTCAATAATCCTTTTCTTAGCCTCTTGAATATTATAATTTATTCTTCTTGTTTCTAAAACTTTGGTATTTGTATCAAAAATACAAAAACTTGGCCTTGGATTTCCATCGCGCGGCTGGCCAATGCTGCCTACATTTACAATATAGCGTTTATTGGAGGTTAGCTTTATTGATTCTTCTTCAAAATAAGAAATACTCCCGCCATCTTCTATAAAAATTCCTGCAACATGTGTGTGTCCGACAAATAACAAATTATTTTTCATAAAAGCAAAGGTTCTTTTGGCAATAAATTCGTTAGTTAAATAATCAAAATCTTGAGGGTTATCTAATGTGCCGTGAACTAAAGAAAAATTTTCATCTTCAAAAACCATCGGCAAATTTCCTAAAAAACTTTTTTCTTTTTCGCCTAAAACTTCCTTGGTCCAAAGAACTGCTTGCTTAGCTATAGGATTAAAATATTCCATATCAAATAAATCTGCAACTGCCCAATCATGATTACCAGCTACAATTACAGGATTTAATTTTCTCACCCAATCTAAGCACTCAATTGGATTAGCCGCATAACCTACAATATCCCCTACACAAAAATATTTATCGATATTTTCTTTTAAATACGACTCTAAAACTGCCTCCATGGCTTGAAGATTGCTGTGAATATCAGAAAAAATACCGTATCGCATTAAAACTTTATTGAAAAATCTTTAAATTCTCCGGTTGACTCTATCCAGTTGACATCTTTACTGCGGATATAACCTGCAAGTGAATCTTCAATTTTTCTTAAGAATTCTGATAATTTATCCTCAGAACCTTCGCAAACTATCTCCACAGTTCTATCTCGATTGTTCCTAACCCAACCGCTAAGCTCTAAATCATTAGCTAAACGCTTCGCAGTGAATCTAAAGCCTACGCCTTGAACCATTCCAGAATAAATTATGTGCAAACGCTTCATAGTTGATAAACGAACTTACAATGCTTTAGGTAGCGCAAAAAATGTGCATCAACTAAATTCATCGGGGAGGTGGGACTTGAACCCACGGCCTCAACGTCCCGAACGTTGCGCTCTAAGCCAAGCTGAGCTACTCCCCGTCTCATCTCTCTAACAACTTCCTAAATCCAAGTGCGTTTTTTAGTATAACAGAAATCTTTAGAGTTAGCAATAATTAGAGGCTGTTTTGGGTAGGATATTAATTTAAGAGTGCTGTTAAAATTTATTCCTGCTTAACACTAAAGGTTATTTCAGAAGAAGCAACTAACTTATCTTTGACAAATGCCTCTGTTTTGACAACTCCTAACTTACTCATTAACTTTAGAGGCCTTACTTCAATCTTAAGCTGATCACCCGGCACAACAGGATTAAAAAATCTTGCCTCTAATTTTCCTAAATAATAAATGGGTTTACCTTCTGGCCTTTTGCTAAGATAAAAGAATATTATTGAGGCTTGCGCCATTGCTTCAATAATCAGAACCCCTGGCATAACCTTTTTCTCAGGAAAATGGCCTTGAAAAAAATTCTCATTGGCTGTAACATTTTTCAAGGCTACCAAACTTTCATTTTCCTTAATTTCTATAACGCGGTCAATCATTAAAAAAGGAAATCTTTGTGGTAAAATCTTCTTAATCTCTTCAATGTCAAGCATTTATAACCTCTCTTTTTAATGAGCGCATAACTTATGCCCTCATTTATTTCATAGACAAACCGCCATCTACCACTATCACCTGGCCTGTAATGTAGGAAGCCTGTTGACTCAATAAAAATAAAACAACATTTGCCACCTCAGCAGACTTACCAAACCTATTCATGGGAATACTGTTTAGCAATTGCTGTTTATAATCTTCTTTTAGATTAGAGAGCATGTCAGTTTCAATATAACCTGGAGCAACGGCATTGACCTTGATATTAAACGCTGCCACTTCTTTAGCTAAAGATTTTGTAAAACCAATAATTCCTGCTTTGCTGGCAGAATAATTTGTCTGACGGTTAGTGCCGGTTATGCCGCTAACAGAAGAAATATTTACAATATTACCGCTTTTCTGTTTTAAAAATGTTACTATGCAGGCACGGGTAACATTAAAGACGCCGATTAAATTTATCTTAATAACCTCCTGCCAATCAACTGGCTCCATAAGCATTAATGCTTTATCATTAATTATACCTGCATTATTTATTAAAATATCCAATTGACCAAATTCTCTTTTAACATCTTCCACCCATAATTTAACTTTCTCGAAATCTCTAATGTCAACCATTCTGGCAATTGCCTTTGTGTTTAAAGACTTAACTTCTTTAATCAAACTCTCGGCTAAAGATTCATTCTTAAAATAATTAAAGGCAATAAAACAGCCTTTCTTTGCTAATGCCAAAACAATTTCTCTGCCAATTCCCCTGCTTCCACCTGTAACTATTGCTACCTTTCCTTTTAAATCCATTTATTCATACCTTTTTAAAATCATAACCGTATTACTGCCGCTTGGGCCAAAGGTAATTACCATCACATTTTTTAATTGTAAATGCGAAGATTTATTGGGTACATAATCTAAATCGCAAGCCTCATCTTTAACCTCGTAATTTACCGTAGGAGGAATAAAACTATTTTTAATTGCGCCTACCGCAGAAACCGCCTCAAAAATTCCCGAAACACTAAAACCCTCTCCAGTCATTGACTTTATAGCAGTTATAGGAATCTTATAAGCACATTCTCCAAAAACCTCTTTTATGGCTTCAGTTTCAATCTTATCTGCTGCAATTGTAGAATTGGCATTGGCAAATATACAATCAATGTCTTCAACTGAAAAACCTGTATTCTCCAAAGCCGAGCGCATTGCCTGTTTTAAACCATCCCCTCGAGGATTGTATTTGTTTATTCTAAAGGGATCAAAGCTTATGCCAAATCCGCTAACCTCAGCTAAAATATCTACATTTCTTTTTTGCGCTGATTCCAAATCTTCCAAAACTAAAAATCCCGCTCCTTCTCCAAAAACAATTCCATTTCTTCTTCTATCAAAAGGGCAGGAGATAAATTCTTCATTTTCCTTTGAACCAGATAAGAATTTTAATTTATAAAACCCTAAAAATGTTTGAATGCACATCTCCTCAACACCGCCTGCCAAAATAATCTTCGCCTTACCCCATTTTATAAAATCAGCGGCATAACTTAAAGAGTCAAGACTAGCTGTAAAACCAGTTGAGATGGTGGTATTAAAGCCTTTGATATTACACCAAATTGAAACCTGCGAAGCTGGAGAATTTATCACGGTATTGGGAAATAGCATTGGATTTACTGAACGAGGACCTTCTCTTAAAGCCTGCTTATCAAATTCGCTAATACTATAAACACTGCCTAAAGTTGTACCAACGCAAACTCCAGTATCATAAGTATTCTCTTGTGTAATTTGCAATTTAGCGTCTTGTATGGCAAGCTTTGCTGCAGAACAAATAAGTTTTGTACTGCGGTCTAAAGTCCTAAGGCCCTTTGTGCCTAAAAACTTTGTGGCATCAAATTCTGTAATCTCTCCTGCCTGTTTTACAGTTAATTCAGATGTGTCAAACAAGCTGACTCTCTTAAAGCCAGTCTTACCTTCCGATAAAGAATTCCAAAAAGCATCCTTTCCAATTCCGTTAGAGGCTAGAATTCCCACACCTGTTATAACTACGCGCCTTTCCATTAGTTCTATTTTCTCTTTTTAAGAAAAGATTGTCAACCTTTTGTTTAGAACGCTAATTGACGCGAATCTAACGCTAATTACCACTAATTTATTCGTGGTAATTAGTTGAAAATTCGTGGAAATTAGTGTTTAAATTAGTTTTTTAAGATATTACTGTTTGCTGGCTTTTTAATAAAGACAAAACATATTTTCCTAACATATCCACTTCAATATTTACATAACTTGAAGGACCTTTAAACCCTAAGGTTGTTACCTTTAAAGTATGTGGGATTATATAGACGCTAAATGTATTTCCCTTAATGTTTGCCGCGGTCAAACTAATCCCATCTATAGCAACTGACCCTTTATTTACAATGAATGGAAGAAAATCTTTGTCCAGCGCAATTTCAAATTTATAACCTCCCAAGGTAAAGCTTTTTTTTCGGATTATTCCCACTGTATCAATGTGGCCGCTTAATAAATGTCCGCCGATTCTTTCATTGAATTTTAAAGAACGCTCTAAATTCACTGAATCAGAAACTTTAAGAAATTTCAAATTTGTTTTATCCAAAGTTTCTGGTATCACCTCAAAAGATAAATTTTTATTCTCTATCTTCACAACTGTTAAACAAACTCCGTTAACCGCAATACTGTCTCCGATTTTAGTTAAGTCAATAACCTTTTGTGCTCCTATGGTTAAGAGACGATTGCCTTTTAAGTTTTCTATCCTTACAATCTTACCTAATTCTTCAATTATACCGGTAAACATTTCCTTCTATTAATAAATCTTGACCAATTTTTTTAAATTCCCAATCTTTAATCTGAGTTGCCTGACTAATTTTTCTAATTCCTTCTCCCATTACAGAACTTATCGCTTCTTTTCCGCCGATTATTTTTGCTGCAATAAAAAATAAAACCTTATCTACTAAGTTTGCATCAAAGAATCTCCCTATAGTTTCTCCACCGCCCTCAACCAAAATGTTACTAATCTCTAATTCAGCTAGGCTGGATAATAGCTTCTTTAAAGGAATCTGTCCTTTTTGGGGCGCAAAAGTTAAAACTTTTGCGCCCATCTTTTCTAAAATATTTTTTTTACTTTCTAAAGCTCTATTACCCGATGCAATTATAATCTCTGCCTTGGATTCCTTAGAAAAAATTCTTGCCTTTGTGGATATCTTCAATTCTCGATCTATTACAACTTTAAAGAACCTCTTATTCGTAGTTGAGTTCAACAATGGATTATCCTTTATAACCGTATTTACCCCAACTACAATCGCATCATAAAGTTTTCTTAAGTTGTGGCTATATTTACGCGCATATTCAGTGGTTATCCATTTTGATTGCCCGGTTTTGGTAGCAATCCTACCATCTAAAGATTGGGCGGTTTTAACAGTAACATAAGGAATTCTTTTAGTGATATACTTTATAAACGGCTGATTTATATCAAGGCATTCCTTTTCTAAAATACCTGCTTTTACTTCAACGCCGTGTGCTTGCAACAGTTTGATGCTCTTGCCATTCATCATTGGATTAGGGTCAATTGTACCAATAATTACCTTTTTAATACCGCTTTCCAAAATCGCATAAACGCAAGGCGCAGTTCTGCCAAAATGGCAACAGGGCTCTAAGTTAATATATAATTTTGCTCCCTTTGCCTTTTTACCTGCCTTGTTTAAAACAATTATTTCAGCATGAGGCAAACCAGCTTTGTGATGGTAACCAGAAGAAATTATCCGACTATTCTTTACAATTAAGGCGCCCACCAAAGGGTTAGGACTTGTTTGACCCTTTGCCTTCAAAGCCAAATTAATGGCAATTCTCATATAATATTCATCGTTCATATGCTTGTCTTAATTTCTCAACCAGTTCATAAGGAATTTTAATCTTACCGATAGAATTACCCTCCCTAATTTCTCCGTGACAATCTGAGCCGCCAGTTAAAAGCAAATTAAATTTATCGGCAAAATTTTTGTAATATTCTGTTTGGGTGTGCGTGTATTCAGGATAAAAAACTTCAATGCCTTTTAAACCAAAACCTACAAACTCCTCAATAAACTTTTTTCTACCCAATGTATGCGGATGCGCCAAAACAGGGATACCATTATTTTTTATGATTAAATCAATTACCTCTTGCGGCTTAAATCTAAATTTACTAACATAGGCAGGGCCTTTGTCGTGAATAAATTTATAAAAAGCCTCCTGAATTGAACCAACATAACCTTTTTTCTGCATCGCAACAGCCAAATGCACACGCCCAACTGCTCCTCTGCCAGCTGATTTAACAACCTCCTCTGCCTTCATCCCAGTTAACCCTAAACCTTTCAACTTTTCAACCATTTTATGAATGCGCTCAACTCTAATTTGTCTTAATTCCTTAAGTTTGTTTAGAAAATTTTTATCTTTATAATCAATAAAATAACCTAAGATATGAATCTCTATGCCATCAATGTCGCAAGTCATCTCAATTCCCGGAATTATCTCTAATCCCAAAGGATTGGCTATTTTTTGGATGGGTTCAATTGCATCAACTGTATCATGGTCAGTAATGCTAATTGCAGAAAGTTTATTTTTTAGGGATAATTTTACTACCTGGCGAGGCGAGTAGGTACTATCAGATAAATTAGTGTGGATATGTAAATCAGCGTATTTCATGAAATTTTTGAAATCATTATTGAACGTAGACTTATCTTAAGAAGATTTCTTATCTAAGCACTCGGTCTTGTTTATTTTGTCAAGTATTCCATTAACAAAGCGTCCGGATTCAATGTCTCCGTATTTTTTTGCTAAATCTACAGCCTCATTTATGGATACCTTAGGCGGAATGTCCTTTAGATAAAGTAACTCAAAGGTTGCCAATCTTAAAATATTCCTATCCACAACTGCCATGCGCTTTAACTGCCAATTCACGGCATAATCAGTAATCTTCTTATCAATATCTTTTAAGTTTTCAATAGTACCTTTAACCAAAGTGAAGGCAAATTCCTTAACTTCAGCATATGGCTCTTCTTGATTCTGCCAAAATTCTTCGAAATCTTTATCGCTTGACTCTTTGGTAATATCAATTTGATAAAGAAATTTTAAGGCATAGTCTCTGGATTTTGTGCGTTTTCTCATTCGCCTATCAACCTATCAACTAACTTAGAGTTTCTCTAAAAGATTTGCCATTTCAATGGCATTTAGAGCCGCGTCTTTTCCTTTATTTCCGTCTTTGGTGCCGGCGCGCTCAATTGCCTGCTCAATTGTATCAGCAGTAATTACGCCAAACACAACTGGTTTTCCTGAGTCTAAAGAAACCTTGGCAATGCCCTTGGCCACCGCTGAAGCAATGTAATCGAAATGCGGGGTAGCTCCCCGAATAATTGTGCCCAAGCAAATAACTGCATCAATATTTTTTAAGCTTACCAAACGTTTGGCAATGGTAGGTATCTCAAATGCGCCAGGAACCCAAGTAACGCTAATATCGTCATCATTTACTCCATGACGCACTAAGGTATCTACGCATCCGTCTACAAGCTCTTTGGTGACAAAATCATTAAAGCGCGATGCAACTATGCTAAATTTTTTACCTTTAGCAATTAAACTGCCTTCGATTTTCTTAACCATTTTACCTCCTCCTCTCAATTTTCCATTAGGCATAAATTACAAGATATGCCCTAACTTTTCCCTCTTAGTCTGCAAATATTTTTTATTTAAGGAAGTCAACTTAGTCTTTAAGGAAACTCGCTCCACTACCTTCAAACCATAACCCTCCAACCCCACAATTTTACGCGGGTTATTGGTTAAAAGCCGAATTTTTTCTACACCCAAATCTACCAATATCTGCGCGCCAATTCCGTAATCGCGTAAATCCGCAGCAAAACCCAATGCCTCATTTGCCTCAACAGTATCCATTCCCGTATCCTGTAAATTATATGCCTTAAGTTTGTTAACCAAACCAATTCCTCGCCCCTCCTGATTCATATAAAGGATAATTCCACAACCCTGTTTTGCAATCATCTCAATAGATTTATGCAATTGCTCTCCGCAGTCACAGCGCAAAGACCCAAAGACATCGCCGGTTAAACATTCTGAATGCACACGCACCAGAATTGGCTCCTCTTTATTTATCTTACCCGTAACCAGTGCCAGATGATAATTCTTATCCACAGTGGATTCATAAAGCAACAATTTAAATCTGCCAAATTTTGTGGGGATAGAAGTTTCGGTAGTTTTACTTATAAGCTTTTCTGAAAACCTACGAAACTCGATTAAACTGGCAATAGTACAGATTTTTAAATTATGTTTTTTAGCAAACTCAACTAATTGTGGGGTACGCGCCATTGTGCCATCGTCATTCATTATCTCGCAGATTACCCCTGCAGGATAAAGTCCGGTTAAACGCATTAAATCAACAGCTGCTTCAGTATGCCCAGCCCTTACCAAAACTCCGCCCTTTTGTGCCTTTAAAGGAAACAAATGTCCGGGTGTTATTAAATCCTCTGGTTTACTTTTTGAGTCAATTAAAACCCTAATGGTTTGAGCACGATCATATGCAGAGATCCCAGTGGTTATTCCATACGCCGCATCCACAGATATCATCCAAGCAGTGCCAAAGCGGTCTTTTACAGCTTGGTGGCGCGTAGTAAGATTATCTTTCATAGGATGAAGATTTAGAAAGTTTAACCGCTCTTCTTCCATAGGAATACAAATTAAACCTCGCGCCTCTTTTGCCATAAAATTTAAATCTTGCGGCTTGGCAAAAGAGGCGCTCAAAACTAAATCCCCTTCATTCTCACGGCCTTCGTCATCAATAACAATGACCATCTTGCCTTGCTTTAAATCTTCGATTATTTCTGGAATAGTATTAAAACTCATTGAAACTGCTCCTTTATTTTGGGACGGGTGATAAATATTGATATAAATATAATAGAAACCAATATGATATAAATTTTAATTAGTTTAAGATTTTCATGGTTATTACTGAATCTGTATCTTATTTGTAATGCTCCAGATTTAACATCAACGGGTTCATAAATAATTACACACTCGTCTTCATACCATTCTGAAGTCAAACATAAATGCACCTTTCCTTTCTCAACTTTATATCTTATATTTTCTTTTTTTTCGTTATAAAGTTTATATATACTCGCCATTCCATCAATATTACCAGTAATAAGAATATGAATGCCATCGGGGTATTGCATACCGCTTGAAAGGGTTATCACTTTCTTTTGTGCCACATTGCTAATGTGGATGGTTTTGCCTCGTAGAATAAAAAAAATATCAAGAAAAACAAAAATTCCCATTAAAATAGATGCTATTACAATTGCTACTATGCCCTTTTTTAAGATTCCCTTCACTCCAACTAACTTCTTTTCCATATTTTGTACTTTTGATTGATTTCGTTCTTCTATTATCCCGCCCTTTTGGTAGTTTATATTTTTCGCTCGTGCCAAAAGGGCGGGATTTTTTCGCCCATACGACTTACGTCTCTTCGTTCCGTAAGTCGTGGGCTCAAAAAAAAATCCCTAAGTTGCCTTCGGGATTATCTGTGTAATCAAGTCTAAATCTGTGTAATCTGTGGTTCTGCTCTCTCCCATCTAGACTATACTATTGGCGTTGGCATTTCACCAACTCAACCTTGAGTCCTCGTCCCGCCTTTGGCGGGACTTCGCCTTCCGCTTCGCTCAAGGCTCGTAGGCTTACCCTTCGACTACGCTTAAGGGTTCACTACCAGTCAGGTATTTCACCTTATCCCGAAAGCTTTATAAATATAACCCAAAAGATTCGCATTGTCAAGAAAAAACTGCTGACTAGCGTTTAGTTTTTTCTTGATGCCGACAAGACTTTGTCGGCGCAAGAAATATTTGCCAGCTGACGTTTACCCCGTTAGAAATATCGTTATGGCTATTCTTAGGAAAGCAAAATTTCTAACGGGGTTTAAATTTCGCTTGATGCCGACAAGACTTTCTCGACCAAGAAATTTATTTTAAGTAATTTATCTTAAGCTATGATATAATTAATAAATAAACTTTTTGAACGCAGATTACGCAGATAATTTAAATCTGCGACCATTTGCGTTAAGAAAATCTTAAATCAGAATGAAAACAGAACAAAAGATTGCAAAACTTCTAAAGCAAAAACACAAAACTATATCTATCGCCGAATCCTGCACCGGAGGATTAATTTGCCATAAACTAACCAACATTCCCGGCAGTTCTCGATATTTTAAATTGGGAATTGTTGCCTATTCTAATCAAGCAAAAATAAATCTACTTAATATAAGCGAAAATTTAATCAAAACAAAAGGCGCTGTAAGTAAAGAGGCCTGCCTTTTAATGGCGAAAAACATTAGAAAAATCGCCAAAACAGATTTTGGCATGGCAATTACGGGAATTGCCGGACCAACTGGCGCAACCGCCACAAAACCAGTGGGTTTAGTTTACATTGCCTTAGCCATAGCTGAAAAATCAATTGTAAAGAAATTTAATTTTAAAGGACGCCGGCTTTCAATTAAATCACTGGCAGCTGAATCTGCTTTGAAACTTCTAGAAAAAATGTTATGAGTGAAACCATCCGCTCCTTTATCGCCATAGAACTTTCCCCAGAAAACCAAGAAAAAATTTCCCAAATTCAAAGAGAATTAAAATCCTCAGGAGCTGATGTCAAATGGGTTAAGCCAGAAAATATTCATCTAACCTTAAAATTCTTAGGCAATGTTGAAACTTCTCAAATTGAAATTATCTTTCAAATACTTAAAGACATCGCAGCTAATTTTGAAAGATTTAGTTTTGAATTAAATGAATTGGGCGTATTTCCCAAAATCTCATCCCCTCGAGTTATCTGGTTTAATTGCCAAGAACCAACTGGAATTATTGCTGAAATTGTTTTGTCTCTTGAGGAAAAATTAGAGAAATTAGGTTTTGCCAAAGAAGAACGCGAATTTACTCCTCACATCACAATCGGCAGGATCAGGTCATCTCGCGGCATGATTCATTTAATTGATAAGTTGAAGCAAACTAAAATCTCTTCACCTATAATTCAGGAAGTTGATAAACTAACTCTCTTTAAGAGCACTCTTACGCCATCAGGACCTATCTACGAAGTACTAAATCCAGCAAATCTCAAATAAGATTATCAGAGAAATAATTAGGGAGTTCTGATATGAATTTGTTTGAATTTGTTCTAACAGCGAGCCAACTTAAGGGTGTGTGAGCGAAAAAGAATTGAGTTGCTAAAAACTGGGTAGGATAATTACTTCTTACACTTCATACAATACGTATCATGCATGCATTTAACAAAACTTTTCACAAATACAAAGATGATAATCAAAAGCACAATCTGCCAAAACAATTGTGAAGACACTTCTTCCTCCTTTCAATGAGCAGACAATTTATGGAAGTCCTGAAAGGACGACATAAATTGTAGCCCGTAGGGCGTCTGCGAATTGACCCCGAAGCTTGCGCCGAAAATGTCGAAGAGATTTTCGGCGCGCTTAAGCAAGGGGTGCTAACAACAATGCTATCCGCATAACCAAATTCGTATAAACCCCAGCCATTATATCATCCAGCATTATGCCAGCGCCAAATGGAACTTTTTCCAATTTATCAATTGGCCAAGGTTTAATCGTATCAAAACCTCTAAACAGAAAAAAGGCGCAAAAAATAATTGGCCAAGTCTTAGGCAAGCTAAACAAGGCAATAAGCATTCCGCAAACCTCATCAATCACTACCTCTGGCGGGTCATTTCTTTCAAATAACTTTTCTGCCTGACTACAAACCGCAAAACCTAAAATTAAAATATATATTGTCATTACCGCATAGGCGGTTAAAAAATCAGCCACAAACAGATAAACCAAAACCCCCGCAAAACTACCCATTGTGCCGGGAATAAAAGGAAAACAACCTAAATAAAAAAATGTAGAAATTAATTTGAAAAGTTTTTTAGACATGGATTAAATGGCGATTCCGCCAAAGATATGACAGGCCTGAGATAATGGTTAAACCAACGGTTATAAGCATTAAAACAAATATACTTATTCTGAAAATAGAATTAATTGTGTTGCCCCAAGAATAAAATCTAAGCAGCGTCTCTTTAAAAATTATAAAAATGAAAATTAAAAATATAGCCACCATTTGGGAGGCGGTTTTATGCTTGCCTGCTGCCTCTGCCTCCAAAACCTTACCCTTGTTAATTGCAAAAAGCCGCAGTCCCGTAATTAGCGCCTCGCGGCTAAAAATCACTACAACCATCCAAGCACTTATTAATTGCATCTGCACAAAAGCTAAAAAAGCTGAGAGGATTAAAATCTTATCGGCAATTGGGTCCATTAATTTTCCAAAGTCGGTTATCTGATTATTGCGACGGGCTAAGTAGCCGTCATAATAATCTGTTAAAGAGGCAATAATAAAAACAATAAATGCCACAACCTTAGGACCTAAGCCTTTTAAAGAAATAAAAATGATAAAAAATAAGGTTAAAATAATTCTGGAAATTGTTAATCTATTGGGCAGATTCATAATTCCTCTCCCACCAAATCATACTCTAAAGTATCTTTAATTCTTACCTTCACAAATTCTCCGGGAATATGTTTTTTCTTGGCATAAACATAAACTATGCCATCTACTTCTGGCGCATCTGCATAAGTTCTACCCAAGTAAATGTTCTCTTCTGGGCCTAACTTTTTGTCAACATCTTCAGTATCAATTAGAATTTCCATCTCTTTTCCCATAAAACAAGCATTTATTCCTTGAGAAATCTTTTGCTGTTGCTGCATTAAAATATCAAAACGTTCTTTTTTGATTTTTTCTGGAAGATGGCCTTGAAAATTATAGGCAGGTGTCTCTTTCTCTCTGGAATAGATAAATACACCTAATCTTTCAAATTTTATTTCTTCAATAAAATTTAAAAGCTCCTTGAAATTCTGGTCAGTTTCTCCGGGAAAACCCACGATTAAAGATGTTCTTATGGCAATTGAGGGAATTTCTTTGCGTAATTTCTCAATTAAGCTAAGTAAATATTTTTTTGTAACCTTTCGGTTCATCATTCTTAAGATTTTATCATTAATGTGCTGAATAGGTAAGTCAATATATTTTACAATTCGCTCTTCGTTTTTAATTATTTCAATTAAGCTATCCTCAATGTGCGAGGGGTGTGTATAAATTAGCCTTAGCCACTTAAAATTTTGCGTACTTTTAAGTATTTCTTTTAAAAGATGGGTTAACTTTGGCTTTTTGTATAAATCCATTCCATAAGAAGTAATATCCTGACCGATTAAATTTATCTCAACAACTCTCTCTTGGTCTAATCTTTTAACCTCGTCGACAATTGAACTTATCTCTCGGCTGGTAAAGGGGCCCTTAATTTTTGGGATTACACAATAACTGCATTTATTTACACAGCCTTCGCAAATTTTAACATAAGAAAAATGCCTTGGGGTTAATTTATAGGTTGGATTTAATTTTCCATTATTTAAAGACAGTTTTCCTACAAAACAATCAACTCCTTTTAAGTTAGGGTAAAGCTCCTGTTTATATCTTTGCGGTAAGCAACCCGCAACAATTATCTTTTTTAATTTGCCTTTTTTCTTTAATTCTAAAAGCTCAAAAATTATATCCAAAGATTCCTCTGTTGCCTCTTGTATGAAGGCACAGGTATTCACAATGGCCACATCTGCGCAATCGATATCCACGATCTCAAAACCTTTTTGATTTATGCGTCCCAGCAACTGTTCTGAGTCTACCAGATTGCGTGCACAACCTAAGCTAATGATTCCTACTCTCATGGAAAGTTGATTTTACTTCTCCACCGATAAGCCGTCTTTGGTGATTGTGATATTCTTGAGGGCCTGCCCTCGTCTTCCCAAGGGAGAGATAACTTTGTTATCCAATTCTAAGTCTATTGCCGCGGCATTGCCAACTGATAATTCAAATTTATCTTTGGCAACCCAACTCTCTGAAGTGCCTTTTCTTAATATTCCCCTAAAAAATAATTTGCCATCGCATTTAACCTGCAACCAGGTATTTTCCTTGGCACGAATGGCAAGTTTTCGACGGGTGGCTTTCTCTTGGCTTCGAACTTCGGGAAGCTTAACTGTTGAAACAACTTGAGGTACGCTTGTCTTTGAAGGAGCTAATTTTCTCTTGTGACTTAAGAAAATAACGAAACGAATTAACACAATTAAAATTACTAAAGAAACGAATATTTTAATCCATAAAAAATAATTTATTTTTTTGCCGCTAGATAATTGAAACTTTGATTTTTCAAATGCATTTGATTCCTTCTTTGGAGCAAAAGAGGCGCCTGTTTTAGACGCCTCATCTGTCGTAATCTTAACACCCAAAAACTTGGCATAAATTTTTAAGAAGCCTTTTAAATATACGGGGCTTAATCTTCTTATTTTTTCTTCTCGCTCAATTGAGCGCAGTATGTCAATGGGGATTTTTGTCTTGGCTTGAACCTCTTCCAAAGAAATGCCGCGCGCCTCTCTTACCTGTCTTAATTGACTTCCTAAGCCCTCAATATCATCCATTCTTTGAACTGTCCAAATAACTCTCTCTATCCACTAATATCTCGCGCGGCTTACTGCCACGATAGGATCCAATAATTCCTTCTTGCTCCATCATATCAATTAATCGCGCAGCACGGGTATAGCCCAAACGCAATCTTCTCTGTAAAATAGAAACAGATGCTTGATTGCTTTCCAGAATTAATTTAACTGCCTCATCAAATAATTCATCCTTGCCTAAATCCTGAGTAATTGAACTTTTCTCTTGTTCCTTGATTATCTCTTCGTCATACATCGGCTCTTGCTGATTTTTAATAAACTCAACCACCCGCTCAATTTCTTTATCCTGAATAAGGCTTCCTTGTGCACGTATGGGTTTAGCATCGCCAGGCTTTAGAAAAAGTAAATCTCCATGTCCTAAAAGCTTGTCTGCACCATTCATATCCAACACTGTTCGCGAGTCAACCTTTGAGGCAACTTTAAAGGAAATTCTTGCCGGGAAATTTGCCTTTATTACCCCTGTGATAACATCTACTGAGGGTCGTTGGGTTGCCAAAATTAAATGAATTCCCACAGCTCGGGATAATTGCGCCAGACGAGTTATCGCATTCTCAATATGATTGGCGGCAACTGCCATTAAGTCTGCCAACTCATCAATGATTACCACAATATAAGGAAGCTTTTCCTGTTTCGCATTATAAGCCTCGATATTACGCACTCCCAGCTTAGCCAAAAGTGTATAACGTTGTTCCATCTCATTAACCACCCAGTTTAAAGCAAGGGAAACTTTTTTGGGATCAGTTACTGCCGGACATAATGAATGCGGTAAACCATTAAAGGGCGCTAATTCCACCATTTTTGGGTCAACCATTAAAAACTTTACCTCTTGAGGAGAAGAATTAAACAAAATGGACATAATCAGACTATTCACACAGACAGTTTTTCCAGAGCCAGTTGTTCCGGCAATTAAAAGATGCGGCATCTCGCTTAAATCTGCCACCACAGGCTTTCCAGCAATGTCTTTTCCCAAGGCTAAGGTTAATTTTGAGCCGGCAGTTTTAAATTCATCAGAGGAAAGCACTTCCTTTAGATAAACAATGCTTGACTGTGAATTTGGCACCTCTACCCCTACTCTACTTTTACCCGGAATGGGAGCCACAATTCTCACGCTATGCGCCTTCATTGCCAAAGCAATGTCGTCGGAAAGCGTGGTAATCCTTTGAACCTTAACACCCGGCGCTGGTTCCAATTCATAACGGGTGATTACTGGACCTCGTTCAATGTCTGCAACACGAACGCTTACGCCAAAATCCCCTAATGTCTCCTCTAAGATTTTGGCGTTGCTCATTAAATCCTCTTTTATATGCCTGGAAGATAAGGGCGGTGGATTATCCAATAAATCTAATGTGGGAAGGTGATATTCTCCCACAATACGCGGCTCTTTTTCTTTTAAGTCCTCTTTTAAAAAAGGCTTTGCTTCTTTAATTATGGGCTGGGTTTTAGTTCTTATTTCAATCTTGGTTTCTCTCTTAGTAAAAGTATCCAACAGGGGTGTTTCTAATTTGGCAGGTTTCTGCATTAGAGAGACAGTCTTTTCTCTTTTTTTGGGCAAGATGGATTTAGCCAATTTCACTAAACCAGCAAAATAATTCGGCACCTTAAAAATTAAAGGAGAGATTAAAAACTCTCCAATTAAAAGAAGCGATAAGATGCCCAGAGTAATTAAAATTATGTACGCGCCCAGCCTTCCGAAATATTTAAGTAAAAAATCGCCAATTACAAACCCTAAAAAACCTCCTCTTTCGTAGCGAACATTGGTTATTCTGCTTTCACTCAAGCCAAATAAACAACTTAAAACCAGAAATAAGATAATGGTACTCGCAACCTTAGAGAATCTAAAGCCAATTTCCTGGCCTTTTAATTTATTCCAGGCCCAAAATAGCAGAAAAACTACTATAAAAAATGCGCTCCAGCCAATAATAAAAAATAAGGCGCCTGCTAAATAGGCGCCAAAAATTCTGATAAAATTTTTTGCCGGAACATTTGGGTGTGAAGTATAAAAAGGTAAATCAAATGGTGTGTAAGAAACAAGGCTTGCAAGAATAATTAGGCAACTTCCAAAAATAATAATTGCCCTTATTTCGTTAAGATGCTGCTGTTTCATTCTGCTTGTTTTTTACTTAAATTAATTCTGCCAAGCTCGTCGATTTCAATGACCTTAACCTTTACTTCCTCGCCAACCTTTACCACATCTTCAACAGATTTAACATAATCCTTGGACAATTCCGAGATGTGGATTAAACCCTCCTTACCCGGCAATATTTCGCAAAAGGCGCCGAAGTTGGTGATGCGCTTTATCTTTCCTGTATAAATCTTGCCAACCTGCGCCTCTTCAGTCAAACCTTTAATTATCTCAATTGCCTTATCTGAAGCAACAGAGTCATTGGAGGCAACCAAAACGCTTCCGTCATCCTCGATATCAATGGTAACGCCGGTTGTCTCAATTATCTTTCTAATAGTTTTTCCTCCTGGACCAATGAGTTCTCCGATTTTTTCAGGATTAATTTTCAAATTGGTAATGCGCGGCGCAAAGCTGGATAAAGTTTGACGTGGAGCTGAGATTGCCTGCTTCATCTTCTCTAAGATAAATATCCTGGCGAGTTTACTTTCTTTCATAGCTTGTGAAAGTGTATCAAAATCAATCCCGTCAATCTTTAAATCCAACTGAATAGCAGTTATTCCGTTTTTAGTGCCGGCAACCTTAAAATCCATATCTCCAAAATGGTCTTCTAAACCCGTAATATCTGTGAGAAGAATATTTTTGTTAGCCTCTTTTATCAAACCAATAGAAATTCCTGCCACAGACTCTTTTATGGGCACCCCTGCATCCATCAAAGAAAGAGTTGAAGCACACACTGTTGCCATACTGGAGGAACCATTTGACTCCAGTATTTCTGAAACTACCCTGATGGTGTAAGGAAATTCATCTTTAGTAGGCATTACTGCAGATAACGAGCGCTCAGCCAAAGCCCCGTGGCCAATCTCGCGCCTTCCAGGACCCCTAATTGGCTTTATCTCACCCACACTAAAAGGTGGAAAGCTGTAATGTAGCATAAAAGACTTGTGGCTTTCTCCCTCTAACGCCTCAATCATTTGCTCATCAGAGCGCGTTCCCAAAGTTGTAACTGCCAAGCTTTGAGTTTGGCCTCGCGTAAACAGGCCCGAGCCGTGAGTGCGCGGCAAAACACCTACTTCACAACTTATGGCTCGAATTGTTTTTGTGTCGCGGCCGTCTATTCTTTTACTTTCTTCAATAACCCTGCGCCTGACTTCTCTACATTCAATATCCTCGAGAATCTTTTTTATATCTGCGTTAGTTAAGCTTGGGGCTGTTGTCTCATTGTCAGGAATGAGCTCTTTAACTAATCTTTTCAGAAGCAAATCCATAACCTCTTGCCTTTCCTCTTTTTTGCTCATCTGGAAAATTTTATCTAACTCGACCTTGGAAAGCTGTTTAACCTTTTGGATAATTTCTGGTTCGATTAACTTTGCCTCAATTTGCAATTTCGCTTTGCCAACCTTCTTTACCAATTCCTCCTGCAGATTAAGCGCTACTTTCAAATTATTAAAGCCGAATTTAATTGCCTCTAAAACCTCTTCTTCTGGCGCTTGTTTTGCCAAACCCTCAATCATCACTACACTATTTTTGTTACCCACTACAACTATATCTAAAGCTGAGGCTTCCCGCTGGGCATAGGTGGGGTTAATCATAAATTTATTATCTACACTTGCCACGCGAACAGCAGCAATGGGTCCATTAAAAGGAATCTCAGAAATAGATAGAGCTGCAGATGCTCCTGTTACTGCCAGAATGTCTGGATCAAATTCAGCATCGCTGGATAAAACAATACCCATTATCTGAACCTCTTGCAATAAATCTTTAGGAAACAAAGGCCTAATGGGTCGGTCAATAAGCCGTGCGGCTAAAATCTCATTTTCCGAAGGCCTGCCCTCTCTTTTAAAAAAACCTCCGGGAATGCGGCCTGCGGCATAGGTTTTTTCCTGATTCTCAAGAGTCAGAGGGAAAAAATCTTGACCCTCTTTGGCCTCTCTGGAAATACAAGCAGTAACTAACACCACTGTTCCGCCATACTGAACTGTAACAGAAGCGTTGGCTTGTTTGGCAAATTTTCCGGTTTCAATAACTAAATTTTCCCTGCCAAAAGGCACAGAAACTTGTTCTAAACTCATTGGCAATACCTCATTTACGTAAACTTAATTTATTCAAGATTTCTTCGTATTTATGGGAATCGGTCTTTTTAAGATAGCTCAAAAGGCGTCGGCGCTGGCCAACTAACTGCAGGAGTCCTCGGCGGGAACTAAAGTCCTTGCGATGGAGCTTGAAATGTTCGGTTAAGCCATTAATCCTTTCAGATAATAAAGCAATCTGTACCTCTGCTGAACCAGTATCCTGAGCATGAAGTTTAAAATTTTCAATCAATTGTTTTTTCTTTTCTTTGGCCAGTGGCAACTATTACCTCCTTAATTCAATTTTTCGCCTCTCAATAAAATTATTATAATCTAAAATTGGTAATAGTCAAGGAAATTTAAAGCCAGCTATTATTGTACAATACGCACATTGACCGCTCGTGGACCTTTGGGAGAATTTTCCACTTCAAATTCCACAGCCTGTTCTTCTTTTATTGCAGTAAACTGCACGTCGACAAGGCTGCTTTGATGAAAGAATACTTCCCTGCCATCTGTGTCACTAATAAAACCGAAACCTCTGTCGCTGACTATTTTCTTTATTTTTCCTGTGTGCATTTTAAGTCTCCTTTTTTAATGAGCCAGGATTAAAAAGAACCTGACTTTTTGTTTTTTCTCTACAGCTTTACAACATTGGTGGCTTGTTCACCCTTAGGGCCTTTTTCGATATCAAACTCGACTTCCTGGCCTTCTGCTAAAGATTTATAGCCTTCACTTTGAATCGCGCTATGATGTACAAATACATCACTACCAGATTCAGAAGTAATAAACCCATAACCTTTCTGGTTATTGAACCATTTTACTTTTCCTCGTGCCATTGCTTCATTACCTCCTTTCTTCAATGAGCACGCAACTTATGGAATGTTAATGAACATAAGTTGCTGTGCGAATTGGACCCAGCACTAATTTTTGTAATAGTGCAGTGTTCAAAATCTTTGAGTTAATTACCCAGTCCCCCTTTTGTTTTTAATAAAGCGCTCTTTCAAAAATTAGTGCTGGGTAAATTCAGCCAAACAACTTACGTCATTTCATTCCGTAAGTTGTGGCTTCATTTAAAATTTTAGTAAAAGTTTAAGAAATCTCTAATTGAATTTACCCCTAAACAAAAAACCGCTTTGGCGATTTCTTCCTTCGCCTCGCGGCTTAAGATTTCCACGCTTTACTACTTGAACTAAGTATACACTGCTAATGGTTAATTGTCAACTTAATATTTTTGAAATTGTAAGCCTTTTGTGGATCCTGTCTTGGTTTGTTTTTCGCTGCACCGCTTGTCCTGTCCCAGCGAGCCAGGACTGCGCTCGAAGAAATTTTCGCTCTGCCTGAATTAGATTATTAGGGGCATCCCTGCCCGCTCAAATTTTCTACGTGCAGCTCAAATCCAAACCAAACCACTCACAAAATTAAAAGCGAGCTGTTTCATTTACCTGGTTTGCGCTACAGAAAATGGGCAAATCTGGTTATAGGCGCAGTAACTGCAGGCTTGAAATGCGGGCTTGGCTTTAAAATCCTGAGCCCTAATTCCAGCTGATGCCTGTTTTATCTCTTCAATAGTTTTTTCTAAGCGACTTTCTTGTGGTTTAGCCCTGCCGACAATTCCAGACTCTAAAAAATGCAACTCCAGCCAGTCTGGAAGTTTGCCAAAAATATTTTTATAAGCCAAGCTATAAATTGAAAGCTGTAAACTTTCTTTAGTGCGCTTATCTGCATCCTTTTGTTTCTTGATATCTGAAGATTTAAAATCAATAATAATTGCTTCTCCGTTGACTTCATCAATTCTATCCCATCTGCCGATTATTCTGTCGCAGTCCAGCACAAAAGAAAAAGACTTTTCTATAAATTTTGGCACAATTTCTAATTTTTCTTGTGTTTTATAGAAATTCTTTAGCGCCTCAATACCTAATTTATGCCTTTCCTCCAGATGTTCTCGGCTAAAAAAGCCCTCTGGTTTAAAAGTTTGCTCAAATACTTGGAGTACTTCCTCCTGCTTCATAGGAATTCCTTTCATCCTATTCTGGAAATATTTCTGCACGCTATCGTGCAAAGCTTTTCCATAAAGCACAGCATGATGTTCCATAATGGGCACACGCAAAATATGCACATATTTGTATTTTAAAGGACAGGTGAGATAATCGTCTATCTGATAGTAGCTTAGGTTTAATATTTCATCGCAAGGAATTTGGGTTTTGGGAAGTTTTTTTGCCTCTTTAACTGGAGCAAACCGTCTGATTTCCTCAATGGCTTTTGTCTTTTTTGCCTTGGCTAATTCTTCTTCTTTGCCTAAAGCCTCGAAGACAAAACAGCTTATCTTTCTCTGGCGCTCTGTGCCATAATCTAACGCAGAGGTTAGATATAACTCCTTTTTTGCGCGGGTCATTCCCACATAAAACAGCCGCCTCTCTTCCTGTATATGAAAATCTCCCGAAGGTAAAATATCTTTAACCAGGGGCAGGGGTAGCTCTAAAGGGTCATGACGATGCGGCCAAGGAAAACGCCCCATCACTAAACTAACTAAAAATACTAGATTAAATTCCAAGCCTTTTGCCTTGTGAATAGTTAAGACATTGACTGCATCAGTATCAAAGTCTGCCTCAGCAGTTGCCGGATCATCACCGGCATTAACCAGCATATCCAGATAATTTACAAAATATAAAACCCTATCTTCTCTTGCCACATTCTCAAAATTGCTGACAATCTCAAAGAATTTCGCTAAATTTCTGATTTTCTCTTCATTTTCTAAATTAGGATTTTGCACCAGACCTTTAAGATACTTAGTTTCGGTTAGAAAAAGATACAACAGCCGTCCGGTACTTAAATTGCGCGAGCCTTCAATATATTTCTCGAGCTCTAAGATTGCCTTGTTAATCTTTTGTGCTGATTCTGGAGAAATATCTTTAACTTCCTCAATTGAGTCAATATTTTGTAAAATATTAAATAAGGGAATGTGTCGACGGGAAGAATAATGCATACACTTGGTTAAATCCATCAGAGATACTTTATAAATCGCAGAGCTTAAAAGATAATACAGACTTAAAGAATCAGCTGTATTGGCAACAATCCTTAAGAATGAAATACACAAACGTATTTCCTCGCGTGAATAAAGCCCTTGATTGCCGCTAAATCTCCAAGGAATACCTTTCATATTAAGACTTCTCAAAAAGGGCTGAGCATCAGAGTTGGACCTCACTAAAATTGCAAAATCCTGATATGAGTATTCTTTTTTCTTCACTTTATCCTCAATTATCTTTGCCAACGCATCTGCTTCTGAGGAAATTGTGTCAAAATGTAGATGAGTAACTTCCTTGCCCTTAGAAACTAAGCCAACTAATCGCTTATCTATATTTGCTTTAACTTCAAAGCGGTCAGGATTGTTAAACTGGATTAGCCGATAGGCAGAGTCTAATATTGTTTGTGTGGAGCGGTAATTTTGAGTTAAACTTATCTTTTTTGCTTGGGCGTAGGTATTCATAAAATTTAAGATGTTACTTACAGCGGCTCCTCGCCATTTATAGATAGAATTGTGCACGACTACTCCATCAGCAATAAAGTTATGGGTCCTGGCAATTTCTAAATCATAAACTATTCGAGATTTTAGCTCTGAGGTAACCTTGGTTATTCTATCGTAAATGATGCGCTTATTTTTATAAATTGGCAAGTAATGCCCCCTTAAAACATTTGAGGCAGGCATTACTAAAGATGCGCCATGAGTTATGTTCCTTGTTCCTACTCTGAATTTATATTCCATAATTCCGTTAGTAATTTTTTGCAATTTATCAGTAATTACGCCTAATTTCTTAATATCAGTGCTTGCGATTTTTAAACATTTGCCCTTTTTGGCTTTTCTTAAAGAAAAACCTGCTTTTTGAAGTTTATGTATAATCTTAGTATCAGAGGTTTCCAAATAGACTAAATGCGATACACCGGGATTTTTCAATAGCTTTGCGCGCGGTGTCTTGCTGGAATATTTACGATAACAAAGCTCAAGGTTTATCTTAATTCTTGCTTTATTACCCCTTGTAACTGCGCCTAAACAAAAATGATGGCTATTAAGGTCAATATCTAAATCCTTGGCTAATTCTCTTGCGCCTTTTTCTGTATCTATCTCTTGATAAAGTCTCTCAAGCCAATGGCCAGCAACATAGATATTTTTCCTTTTCATAAAACAGACAGTGGGTATGCCGTACTCTAATGAGTACAAAACTTCATAATAGGCTGCCTCTTCTTCAGTAGAAAAACACTTGATACCAATAATCTTATCTGCTGACCTTTCTATTCTTAATCTGCCGGACAAATCAAAGGTTGTGCCTAAGCGCCAGCCCAAACCCTGCCTCCACATTAAATAAACATAATAAAGATCCTTTTTACCTAAAGACGGCGCAACGTAACAAAACATTTTGTGATTGTTAGTCACGGTAATCTTATATCCGCTTTCAGTATAAAAAGTTAAGAAACGCACTGTTTTCTTATTCTTAAATATTTTGGTAACAATAGATTTTGTAGTATAGCCTTTGCCAACCGCAGTAATTACCTCTTGGCCTAGTTTTATATCTTCAACCTTTTTCTTGCCTTTGATAGTCTCAATCAGGGTCCCTGCAGGCACACACTGGTCATCATCAGCCACCACCGTTAAATTTTTGTGTTTTTCTGCCAATAACTTAACCAGTTCTAACTGGGCGTAATTTGTATCCTGGAATTCATCCACCAGAATAAATTTAAATTGACTCTGATAACGACTTAAAACTTGCGGGTGTTTGCGAAATAGCTCTAAGGTTAAATAAAACTGGTTGCCAAAATCAACCTTTCCTTCTTTACTTAAAAGCTCTTGATATTTTTTATAACAAGCGGAAAGCTCTATTTGACGCTGGGCCTCTTCTTTTAAAGCCGCATCAGTTGGCGCTTCTTTATTTGCCTTTTCTAAAAGTTTCTCTGAGTAGTCTAAATATTCTTCAGAGGATACGTCCTCATCCTTTGAGCGGCTAAATAAGGTAATCATTGCCTCAATGAATTTTGTGGGGTCGCTTAATGGCCGGTAATAGAAAAGCGGAAACTCAAAAAGGTGTTCTCGAAAAAATACAATTGTTTCCGGGCGAGTGAGAACTCGAAAATCCGGAGTTAAACCCATTTCTAAGGCATTCTCCCTTAAGACCCTATCACCAAAGGCATGAAAGGTGGAAATCCAGGTATCAGTAAAGCCGTAGGGAACTAAAATATCTACCCGCTCTTGCATTTCCCCTGCAGCTTTGTCAGTAAAGGTGAGCGCAAGAATTTCTTCTGGCTTAACTTTTTCTACACTGATAAGATAGGCAATACGACGGGTAATTACTGCAGTTTTACCGGTTCCAGCTCCGGCAATAATCAATAAAGGACCTTCTTTGTGAATAACCGCTTCTTTTTGTTGAGGGTTAAGACCATCTAGGATTTTGTCTTCCATATTTATTAAACTCGAAACGCGAAATCGCAAAAGGGATATAAAATAAAAAGATATTTTTTTAAACTAATTTGATTAACACCGCAAAAACGCAAAGAATTCCTTGCGTTTTTGCGGTGCTTTTGCGGTTTAGCGGTGTAACCATATTTTTCCGCTTGACAAAACTATATTTTCAAGTATACTCTCTTTTACAATTATTTAAAAAGGGAAAATAAATATGTCAAAAGTATGTCAAATCTGCGGCAAGGGTATTCAATCTGGTCGAACAATTAAACGCCGAGGTATGGCAAAAGCCAAGGGCGGCGCTGGCCAAAAGATTACTGGACACGTTCATCGAAGATTCCTGCCAAATCTACAAAGGGTAAGGGTAAGAATTGCTGGTGTTGTAAAAACCATGCGAGTTTGTACTCGCTGCATTAAGGCTGGCAAAATCCAAAAGGCTTAATTAGTGTTAAAAAAATAACTCCTCAACATTAGCCAACCTTTATATCTTTAAGTTCTATTTGAATTGCCGGCTCTTCTCGCCAAGTATCAATGGCAGGCGTATAAACTAAATCTAAATGTTTTGCCTCAGAGATAATATCCAAGAGACTAACCATTCCAAAACCTAAGACTTGACAGGTTAATTTTCCGTCAGTAACCCAGAATTTAATTGTTTCACCCCTTAAAACTATAGGCTTGCCTTTTAGTTTTAAATTGCGCGAGCATAAAAGCGGCTTAGGATTTCCTACGCCAAATGGCGCTAAATTCTCTATATCTTTAATCAGCTTTAAATTTAAAGCTGACAATGGAAACTCTGCATCAATTTTTAAACTTGGGTTTAAATCCTGCGGCGCAATTTTTTCTTTGGCAAAACTATTTAAAAGCAATTTAAATGGCTCAATATTCTCTTTAGAAATAGTTAAACCGGCAGCAAAGGCATGGCCGCCAAAATTCTTTAATAAACTTGAGCAACTTGAAAGGGCATTGAATAGATGAAAACTCTCGATAGAACGGCCTGAGCCGCGACCTAAATTTTGCTCTAAGGAAATAACAATGCTTGGCCTATAAAATCTTTCTGTTATTTTAGAAGCTACAATCCCTAAAACCCCCCTGTGCCAACCTTGCTTGCTAACCACAATAATATTATGCTCTTTAAAATTTACTTCCTTCTCTACAAGACTTAATGCCTCGCTTAATATCTCCTCCTGAATTTTTTGTCGCATTTTGTTTTCATCGTTTAACTCACGAGCCAAATTTAAAGCCTGATTTAAATCTTGGCTTAAGAGTAGGCTTAGAGATTTCTCGGCTGAACTTAAGCGTCCACTGGCATTTAAGCGAGGAGCTAGAATAAAACTGATAAAACTTGGCTCAATTGATTTATCCTTTAAGCCAGAAACTTCGATTAATGCCTGCAAGCCTTTCTTTTTTGTCCTGTTTATCTGTTTTAAACCGTGCTTAACCAGGATACGGTTTTCGCCAGTTAAACTCATTACATCAGCGATTGTGCCTAAAGCTACGAAATCGAGGTCTTCTGTTAATGTTTTTGCTTCCATTGCCCCACAAAGCTTAAAAACCAAACCCACGGCTGCTAAATCTTTGAAGGGATAAGTACAATCATGCCTTTTGGAATTAATAATTGCCACAGCCTTAGGCAACTTATGCTTTAAAGGCTCATGATGATCAACAATAATTGTATCTATGCCTGTTTTGTTAAGGGCCTCTATCTCTATGATACTAGTGATTCCACAATCAACACTGATTAGCAAATCAATTTTTTTATGCTTTGCCAATTTTTCTACACTTCCATTTAAACCATATCCTTCATTTAAGCGATGAGGAATGTAATGCGAAACCTTTAGCCCCATTTTTAAAAGGGTGGATTTTAAAAGTGCGCAGGCAGTAATTCCATCAACATCATAATCTCCAAAGATTAACACGCTTTCATTATTCCTTTTAGCTTGTTTTATTCTCTCAACTGCCCTATCCATATCCTTTAATCTAAAAGGGTCGTAAAGCATTGATAAATCAGCTTCGAGAAAAATTCTGGCTTGGCTTTCGTCTGTGATATTTCGATTAATGAGAATTTGAGCAATTAGAGGATGGATGTCTAAGTTCTTGGCTAATTTTATTTGGCCAAATGGCAAAGGGGAAGGTATATTCCAAATTTTTTGCATGGTTACATTTTATCAGGGGCGCTTATGCCTAAAAGATTTAAGCCGCTCTCTAAAACTACCTTTACTGCCTCGATTAGCTTAAGCCGGCTTAGAGTAAGCGGCAGATTATCATCGTTAATCACGCGGCAGTTATCGTAAAATTTGTGAAAATCTGTAGCTAATTCTTGAAGAAAGTTAACCAAAGCATAAGGGTCAAGTAATTTGAAACAACCAACAAGCACATCAGGAAAAGAATTAAGTTTTTTTATAAGGCCTAATTCTTCTGGCTGTTTAATTAGGCCAAAGTCAATGTTCTTTGAAGTAATCTTGTTTTCTTTTGCCAAATTAATGATACTGGCAATGCGCGCATGAGCATACTGAATATAGAATACTGGATTTTCTGGAGATTGTTTTTTTGCCAATTCCAAGTCAAAATCAAGGTGTGAGTCGGTTCTGCGCATCAAAAAGAAGAATCTTGCGGCATCTACTCCCACTTCATCCACTACCTCGCGTAAACTTATGTATTGCCCTCGTCGTGTAGACATGGTGATGGGTTTTCCTTGTTTAAAAAGGGTGGCTAGTTGTACGATGATAATTGAAAGCATATCTTTTTTATATCCCAATGCCTCAACAGCTGCCTTTAAACGTGGAATATAGCCATGATGGTCTGGTCCCCAAATATTTATTACCCAATTAAATCCTCGTTTAAATTTATCTTTATGATAGACGATATCCGGGGCAAGATAAGTAAAGCTTCCGTCACTTTTTATAAGCACACGGTCTTTATCATCACCGAATGTTGTGGATTTAAACCAAGTAGCGCCATCCTTTTCATAAATAAAGCCTTTCTTTCTTAAAACTCCGATAACCTTTTCTACATTTCCTCTTTTAGCTATTTGCGATTGACGGCTGAATATATCAAACCTAAGCTTAAAATCATCAAGGTCATTTTTGATAATCTTTAAAATATAATCAACGCCATATTGAGAGAGAAATTTAAAATCTTTCTTAGTTTCTGTTTTTTTTGAGGATTGTTTTTCAATAAAATCTTTGGCAATATCATAGATATATTCTCCCTGATAGCCATTTTCAGGAAATTCTGATACCTCACCGAGCAATTCCTCCAAACGGGAAAGAATAGATTTGCCCAAAATATCAATTTGCGTGCCTTCATCATTAATATAATATTCCCTTGATACATTGAAGCCTAAGAATTTTAAGATATTGGCAAGGGCATCTCCCACAGCTGCCTGACGAGCATGCGCTACACTTAATGGGCCGGTGGGATTGGCGCTTACAAATTCTATCTGGACCCTTTTCCCTTTTCCAATTTTACTTCTGCCAAAGCTTCTATTTTCTTTAATTATCTGCTTTAAAATTTCGTAAAGTGATTCATCTGATAAGAAGAAATTTATAAAACCCGGATGTTTTACTTCAATATTTTTTATTTTCTGCGAAAGTGGGCAGTTTTCAATTCGCTTAGATAAGGCCTCTTTTAACTTATTTGCAATATGGAAAGGATTCTGTTTTAAATCAGCGGCTATTTTAAGAGCAATATTACAAGCCAGGTCTCCGTTTGCTTTGTCATGGGGAATTTCTAATTGAATGGGGGGAATTTCTTTTTGGACTCCCGACGATAGCTCTAAAACCACAGTCTCGATTAAAATCTCGAGACTACTTCTTAAATCCTGTATCATCTCTTTAAGGCTACTCGGGGCGCATCCTGCCAGAGGTATTCTAAATCATAAAAATCTCTAATGCTCTTCTCAAAGATATGCACAACGCAATCGCCAAAATCCAGCAAAATCCATTGAGCCTGCTCTTCACCTTCGGCATGCCAAGGTTTAAGCCCAAGGTTTTTAAGGCCTTCCGCAATACCCTGGGCAATTGCTCGCACGTGCCTATCCACTAAACCGCTAGCAATTACAAAGAAATCGCAGAAGTTTACAATCCCTCGCATATCCAAAACAGTAATATCTTCTGCTTTTTTCTCTAAGGCAAGCTTAGCAATTGATATTGCTTTTTGTCTTGCGGTTAATTTTTTTCTTACTTTTGAGCTAATCTTTTCTTAGTATAAAGAATTATTTCTTTAATATCTTATACATACCGGTTCCGCAGGTTGAACACTTACCCTTCATTGCAGGGCGGCCATTCTTCATAGTCACCTTTTGCTCATCCTTCATCTGTTTCTTTGCTTTACATTTTACACAATATCCAGTTTCCATTTACACCTCCTTTAATGACGATACAAGTTTAGGTAGCAATGATTCATATGATACATTTTTACCACAAATAACTGCCTTTGTCAAACTAAAAACTTCTCTTCTTCTATCTCGCCAACGATTTCTTCAATTAAATCCTCTAATGTAACCAAGCCCAATGCTTTTTTGTCCTTATCTACAATTATTGCAATCTGGGCCTTCTTGGCCTGAAACTCCCTTAAAAGTTCATTAACGCGCTTGTTGGGTTCAACTGCATATGCCGGGTGAACAAGGTCAGAAGGCACAATTAACTCTTTATTCTTCCAGATGTGCAATAATTCATGGGCGTATATTATGCCAACAATGTTGTCGGTAGTATTTTCATAAACCGGTAAACGTGCATGGCCTCTTTCAACAAGTATATCCAGAAGCTCCTCGACAGTTGCCTTAATGTCAATTGAAACTATTTTTTCCTTAGGAACCATGACCGCCTCAACGGTAGTATCGCCAAATTCAAAAATTCTATGTAACATCTTTCTTTCTTCGTCGCTTAATACGCCTTCCTCTTTTCCTAATTCTATCATTAAGCGCAGTTCCTCCTCTGAGATTAAGGGTGAACGTTTAGGAGGAACTGCGCCGAATATCCTAATTATAAAATTACTAATTTTAATAAAGATAAAAACTAATGGCTCAAATATTTTGATTAAACCCTCAACCAAAGGTGCAACCCAAAGCGAGAATTTCTCTGAATGCTGAATGCCGAAAATCTTGGGAGTAATTTCACAAAATATCAGAACAAAAAAACTTACACCCAAAATAGAAATTAACACTCCCCATTTGGGACCAAAATATTTTAAGAATAGCACCGTAACAATGCCAGAGATTGCAATATTTACAAAATTATTTCCAATTAATATCGCAGCCACAAATTTGTCTAACTTTTTTGTGATTAAGTTATAAAGTAACTCTGCATTTCTTTGGCCTTTGGCTAAAAGATGCCTTAAGCGAATCTTGCTTAAACCAATCAGGGCACTTTCAGTAGCTGAAAAAAATGCCGATAGTACCAACAAAATAATTAAAAGGATTATAATCATATTTAAAAGAGGCCTTTGATTTTTTCTTTTTCTTTTTGTCCCAATTTACCAATCAAGGCCAAGTTAAAATTATTTTTTTTAAAAATACCCCTTGCCACCCTTAATAAGTCTTCTCTTTTGATTTGTTGTACCTTTTCAAAAATTTCTTGCTTGGTAAAGATTTTATCCAAGGCAGAAGTTGATTCACCAATCCAAAACATATGTTCTAAGGTATCTTCTAATGCCAAAGACAATTGGCCCAAGAAATATTCCTTTGCGCGCAAAAATTCATCTTGCTTAACTTTCTGTAACTGAATCTTTCTTAACTCTTCTAAAATAACCTTAATTGCCTGAAAACTATTTTTATTATCTACTCCGGCTTGAATAATAAATGCACCCGTATCGGCAAAGCGTTTTAAATTTGAGGAAATCTCGTATGCCAATCCCCTAACTTCTCTTACCTGCTGGAATAAACGGCTGGACATATTTGCACCTAATACGACGTGCAAAAGCCCCAAAGCAAATCTATCAGGATGATCTCTTTTTAGAGCATGAAAACCAATCGCCAAATGGTTTTGCTGTGTTTCTTTATCGTAAAAATTAAATCTTGGTTTTAATTGCCGCGAATTAGCCTTTAAAAAATTTATCTTTCTGAATTTATAATTGAGGCTGATGATTTTCTTTATCTCCTCAACTGTATCAGCATGCTCTAAATTACCGCAAACAGCAATCACTGCTCGTCGAGGCTCATAAAATCTTTGTTTAAAATTTAATAAATTATCTGAGTTGACATGGCTTACCGTTTCTAATGTTCCAGCAATATTCATTCCTAAAGGATGATTTGGCCATAACAGTGAATCTAACAAATCCCCAACATAATGTTGCGGTAAGTCCATATACATCTTAAGTTCTTCCAAAATTACAGTTTTCTCCTTATCCACATCTTTGGCAAGAATAAGGGGATTAAAGGTCATATCCAATAGAACCCTCAAAGCTAAATTTAAATATTTAGACGGCACCTTTGCTAAATAACAGGTAAATTCTTCAGCTGTAAAACCATTAAGAGCTCCCCCTACGCCTTCGATTGACTCTTTTATTTGTTGGCAGGAATATTTTTTTGAACCTTTAAAGGCAATATGTTCCAAGTAATGAGCAATGCCTTTTAGCTTCATATCCTCATAACGCCCGCCAACGCTTATCCAAACTCCGATTGAGACTGATTCGCGGCTGGGCATTTTAGATGTTACAATTCTTATACCATTATCGAGTAAAGTTTTCTTGTACATAAATATTTATGCCTTAAGCGGGCAGCTTAAATTCTTAACAAACTTAACAATATTTTCCACTATATTTTTCTTAGCTAAATTATGCTCAATTTGTTTTACTATGGCAGAGCCTACAATCACTCCATCGCAGACTTTAGCTATTTTCTTAACCTGTTTACTGTTAGATATACCAAAACCCACACATATGGGTTTATGCGTATATTTTTTAACTAAACGGATATTGTTTAAGAGTTTTTCCGGCAGGATTAATGTCTGTCCAGTTGTGCCAGTTAAGGAAACATAATAGATAAAACCAGTGGAAAGTTTTGATACAAGCTTTATCCTTTCTTTTGTGCTGGTAGGCGAAACAAAAAATATTAAGGCAAGGCTATTTTTTTTAGCTAAATTTAAAAATTGCCCTGCTTCTTCAGGCGGTAAATCAGGAATAATTACACCATCCACACCGCTTTTAACAGCTTGGGATACAAAATGTTCAATACCAAGATGAAAAATAGGATTGTAATAGCTCATCAAGGCTATAGGGATAGAGGAACTGCGGCGAATATCTCTTACAAGCATTAAGATTTTCTTAAGATTAGTTTTATTCTTTAAAGCTCGCAGGGATGCTGCCTGAATAACCGGCCCATCAGCCATAGGGTCAGAAAATGGCACCCCCAATTCAATAATATCAACAGAAGCCGTTTTCTCTAAAGCCAAAACTAATTTTTTGGTAGTTGATAAATTGGGGTCACCGGCTGTAATAAAAGCAATAAATGCCTTTCTTTTCTCTCTTCTTAATTGTGCGAATCTTTTATCAATTCTGTTTTGCATTTTAGTCATCTATTTAATAAATCCAGCCACATCCTTATCTCCCCGACCAGACAAACATACAATAGCAATTTTGCCTCGATTTATCTTTCTGGCTAAGACCTTCAAGAAATAAATCGCATGCGCTGACTCTAAGGCTGGAATTATACCCTCTTTTTGAGAGAGTAATTTAAATGCCTCAACAGCCTGTTTATCCGTTACGGCAAAATACTTAGCCCTGCCAATCCTTTTATAATAGGCATGCTCAGGACCTACACCTGGATAATCTAAACCCGCGGCAATAGAATGGGCAATATTTACCTGTCCATCTTTATCCTGCAATAAATCACTTTTACTGCCGTGTAAAATGCCAACGCTACCCTTAACCAAGGTAGCTGCATGTAACTTGGTATTTAAACCCCGGCCAGCTGCTTCTATGCCAATAAACTTAACCCTTTTGTTATTAAAGAACGGATGGAAAAGCCCCATAGCATTACTTCCGCCGCCCACACAAGCCAGTAAATAATCAGGAAGCCGTTTTTCCTTTTGAAGAATTTGTTTTTTTGTTTCTCTGCCAATTACGCATTGGAAATCCCTCACTATCATTGGATAAGGATGCGGCCCTGCTACACTGCCAATAACATAAAAAGTATCCCTTACATTAGTAACCCAATCCCTTAAAGCCTCAGTTAAGGCATCCTTTAAAGTACAAGAACCGCTATTTACAGGCTTAACTTCAGCGCCCAGCAATTTCATTCGAAAAACATTTAGGGCCTGACGTTTAATATCTTCTGTGCCCATATAAACGACGCACTTAAGACCAAAAAGGGCGCAAACTGTGGCTGCGGCAACACCGTGCTGGCCTGCGCCAGTTTCTGCAATAATGCGTTTTTTATTCATGCGCTTGGCTAAAAGTATTTGTCCGAGCGTATTATTTATTTTATGCGCGCCTGTGTGCAAGAGGTCTTCTCTCTTTAAATAAATCTTAAACCCATAGAGACGACTTAAATTTTTAGCAAAATATAATGGTGTTGGGCGGCCTGCATATTCTTTAAGATAATAATTTAATTCTTGGATAAACCCTTTGTCTTGTTTGGCTACCTGATAAACCTGCTCTAATTTAGATAGACTCGCCATAAGAGTTTCCGAGACAAACCTTCCGCCAAATTCTCCAAAATGTCCTTTTTTATCAGGCAGCATATTAATTTTCTCCGGGAATGAATTTTGTCATCACCATTGCGGCATTGCCAAAAGCAATCGCCCCATCAACTCTTAAGGGAATTCTTCTTGCGCCTTGGTCAATCCAGATACGATATCTCTTAGGAGAGCTTTCTAAAAAATAGGCCTTGAATTTATCGTTCGCCGTGGAGAAATTCACCAACTTGGCGACCTTCATATCAAAGTTAAGTAAAGGAGTTACAACAGAAATTTTTTGCCCAATTTCAAGAGATTTAGATTTACGCAACATAAAGATTAGCGAAATGATATTCTGCATAGGCTTAAAAGATTGGAATATTTTCTTAGTAGTTTTCCCGCCTTCAGTTTTCGAAACCATAAGGGAGTTTTCTTTCATATTATATTCCTCAATAATGCGCATCTTTTTGCCAAAAAAGACGACATCGCGTTCAATACGCAAAGGCAAAAATGAGTTACTATCCACATATATCTTTTCTACATCTTTAAGGTTATTTACATCAGTGGATAAAATAATAAGTTCTGCCACTTTATTATTAAGATTCGTTTTACCTAAAAATTGTAATTGCGCCTGCCCAATTTTAATCCCAAATAACGCTACATTGTAAATAATCTTCTCTCCTTTACTGAAGGGAAAAACTTGTGAAGCAGTTGTTAATTCTGATTTTTGTGCTAATGCTTTACTTTCTGAAAAAATATAAGATTTATAATTTAATATTAATAATAAAATCGAAAAACCTAAGGTAAAAATCATAAAGAAAGAAAGTTTTTGATTATAGCGCATCTCTAGATAAGGACTCAGCCCTAAATCCTTTTAGCCAGCGATAAATAAAAAAGTAAGCGTAACTAAATAGTCTATTGCCAATCATATCCATAACAATATGTAAAGAAATCCCCAAAGCAAAAGCTACCCAGATTAAATTTAGTTTAAAAATAGCTATCAAAATCCACAGCAATAATATCCACTCCAAAGAATGGAAAAATAAAAACAGTCTGTCAAACCTGTACTCTTCACAGCTTAAATAGAACTCCTTTATGCTCAGCGTCAATCTTTTATAATGAAAATAAAAATCGAAAACATGGTCTAAATCAATAAAAACTCCAGACAAAAAACAGACTAAACTTGCCAAAACAGACTTTGAGTATAAATAAAAGAGTGCGCCTGTTGCGCAACTGGCAACCAAATGTTTAATTGGCCTCAACTTTATCAAACTCCTTTAGAAATTCTTCCAGTAGTTTAGCGCCTTTATAAAGGTTATCTATTAAAACAAACTCATCTGTGGCATGGGCTTGATTTCGTGAACCAAAACCTGTTGCTACTGCTGGGATAGCCTTTTCATTAAAAAAACTTATCACAGTTGCGCCTTCGCTTCCCTTTAGCCTAAAATGTCCCCGCAGTCTTTTATTAACCTTGATAAGGGTTTTAATTAAAGGATTATCTTTTTTGATAATGCTTGGTTTTTGCAAGCCGTTAATTTCTAATTTAAATTTTTTTGCATTTGCCTTAATTATTTTTTTGATTTCGTTTAGAATATTTTGCGCTGTCATCCCCGGGAGAAATCTTAAATCCACCTCAAATTCACAAAAGTCAGCCACCATGTTTACCTTATCCCCGCCTTTAATGGTTCCGATATTGATGGTTGGCTTTTTAAGAAGCGGATGTGGCGAGTATTTAAATTTATACGACTTAAGCTGGGTAATAATTCTGGAAGCAATTTCAATTGCATTGATGCCCCTATCAGGATAAGCGCCGTGGGCTTTTTTTCCAAAAATTTTTACTTTAAAATGGATGAGGCCTTTTTGCGCCACTACGATATCAAACTCATCAGAATCCAAAATTAGACAAAAGTCCGGCTTTAAAATTCTTTTTTCTATTAATGGTTTAATACCTTTATCGCTTCCTGTCTCCTCATCAACTGTGGCAGCAAAAATTATATCTTTATTTAGCTTTATATTATCCTGCCTTAAGCTTCTTAAGGCCTCTAAACTACTAGCTAAATTTCCTTTGCAGTCGGTTGCGCCTCGTCCGTAAATTCTTCCCCGATAAATTTTTGCTGCATATGGATTAAACCTCCATCCCGCCCCTGCAGGTACGGTATCTAAATGAGGAGTTAAAAGAATAGACTGTTTACCAACTTTACCTTTTAAGATGCCTACAACATTTGGCCTTGACTTGGCAAATTCATAAGTTTTAACCTTTAAGCTTATAGCTTTAAGTTCTTTTTTAACCAGCGCGGCTAAGCGATATTCATTGCCCGGAGGGTTTTCCGATTCGAGGCGAAGCATTTTTCTCATTAAAGCAATCAGCCTGTTTTTATTTACCATCTATGATTTAAATAATTTTCTGGCCTTTATTGAGCCGGTTATCTTTTTAAAATCATTGTAGTCAATAAAAATCGAGTTGGGGTTTTCTTGTTTAAGCTTCAGAATTTTAGAAAAATTTTCTTCGGGATTCCTAAAGGCAATGTATTTAAACTGGGTGTTGCACTTTGGGCAGGATTTTGAATCTGATTTCAAATCAAGAGACGAACACTTTGAGCAACTCGCCAGCAAATCTCCTATAATTAGCAAATGCTCGCTAACTTCATCGACATCAATCTCAATCCAGCTCCTTAAAAGTCTTTTGGCCATCGAATTTCAGAGCGTTGAAAAACCATTTTGGACACGGATTACACGGATAAAAGAGCGGATTTTATGGATAAAAAATCCGTGAAATCCGTAAGAAATCCGTGAAAATCCGTGTTAAAAAATACTTTTTCAATAGTCTCAATTTCTATAACTCAATACATTTAGGAACGCTAGCTAAAGCCTTTTTTATGGCACTTTCGGGATGAGCAAAATCTTTAAGCTTACCAGCAAAGTATTCATCATAAGCAGTCAAGTCGAAATGGCCGTGTCCGCTGTAATTAAATACAATGCATTTTTCTTGTTTTTTTTCTTTGCAAATTATTGCCTCATCAATGGCTGCCTTAATTGCGTGAGCAGTTTCTGGCGCTGGCAAAAACCCTTCAGTTTGGGCAAATAAAACAGCTGCTTCAAACACAGGATTTTGAGCATATGCCCTTGCCTCAATAATCTTTTCATTGACTAATAACGAGATTATTGGCGACATACCGTGGTATCTTAAGCCACCAGCATGAATTCCTGCAGGAACAAATTTATGTCCTAAGGTATACATCTTTAAAAGCGGAGTTAAACCCACATTGTCGCCAAAATCATATTGATAAGGACCTTTGGTTAGGGTTGGGCAAGCAGTCGGCTCAACTGCCACAATCCTTAAGACCTTTCCATTTATTTTTTCTTTTACAAAGGGAAAGCAAAATCCGGCAAAATTACTTCCTCCGCCTACACAGCCAATTAAAATATCAGGCTGCACCTGGGCAATTTCTAATTGCCGTTTTATTTCCAAACCTACTATTGTTTGATGAAGCAATACATGATTTAAAACACTGCCCAGAGAATATTTAGCATCATCGTGAGTTGCAGCATCTTCTACTGCTTCAGAAATGGCAATGCCTAAACTTCCCAAAGAATTGGGGTCTTGCTTTAAAACACTTTTTCCTGCCTTTGTTAACTTTGTAGGAGAAGGATGAACTTGTGCATTCCAGACCTGCATTAAAGAGCGCCGGTATGGCTTTTGCTCGTAGCTAATCTTAACCATATAGACTGTGCATTTTAAGCCAAATTTATTGCAGGCAAAAGCCAAAGCAGAACCCCACTGACCAGCGCCGGTTTCTGTAGCCAGGCGTTTTACGCCTTCGCTTTTGTTGTAATAGGCTTGTGCCACAGCAGTGTTGGGTTTATGACTTCCGGGCGGACTAACTGACTCATCCTTATAATAAATTCTGGCAGGAGTATTTAAAGCCTTTTCCAAGTTAAGTGCGCGCCTTAAAGGAGTGGGACGCCAAATCTTTAGAACCTCCAAGACATCGTCGGGAATATCAATCCAAGGCTTAAGGCTCATCTCTTGTTTAATCAAAGACATAGGAAATATCGGCAATAAATCCTCTGGCGAAACAGGTTTGTTTGTCTTTGGGTTTATGGGCGGAGGTAAAGGTTTAGGCAAATCCGGTAGGATATTATACCAACTCTGTGGAATTTCCTTTTCTCTTAAAATTATTTTAGACTCATCCATAATTTTAAAGCCTTTCGTAGCTGGACAATTGTTTAATGCGCTTAAGCATATTTGGATGAGTGCTTAACAATTCCATAAGTTTTGCTCCGGCTGAAACTTTAACTTGCTTGTCTCTTAAAGCCATTAATTCTAAAGAATCAATTGAACCACTGTGGTCTTTATCTATTACACTTAACTCTCTGATTTCTTTCAATGCAACAGAGGGGTCATTTATAAAAAACGCCTTAAGCCCTTCAACCTCTGCCAGAGATTCTTTGGGAGTTCTGGCAGCGCCATAAACCAATTTATAAAGTGCAGAGGCTAAATTATGCGCTGGATTACCTAAAGATACGGAACCCCGATCAGCAAAATATTCTCTTATCCTTGAGGCATAAAGAACTAAAAGGTTGGTGATAAAATAAAAAATAAATGCCAGCACTCCAATAAGAGCCGTATTGGCGCCATCACTACGGTTGCGTGAACCGCGATAATACATCGTGCTCCAGGCAATTCTGTAAAGCACCATAGGGATAACTGAAAGAAGTGTTATGGTTAGGACATCGCGATTTTTTAAGTGAGTCATCTCATGGCCTAAAACTGCGCGCAGCTCTTCTCTATCCAGTAGGCCTAAAATGCCTTTGGTTACGCAAATTCTTCCGTCGCGCTTCCATCTGCCAAAGGCAAAGGCATTGGGAAGTGACACATCGGAAATACCAATCTTAGGCATTGGCACATTGGCTAATTGAGAAAGCCCCCTAATCATCTGAAAAAGCTCCGGATACTCCTGCTCTCTTACATATTTAACCCGCATTGACCATTCCACAAGCTTTGGGCCAATCATATACTGAATAAACATCATGATAAAAGAAACGACTAAATAGAAATTGAAATTCCTTACGCCAAAAAACGAATATGAAAGCATTGAAACAATGGCGTAAATAATTCCAAACATCACAATCCACAATAACCACATTCTTAATTTTAGTGAAAACATTTTTCAAACACCTCCTTTAATGAGCAGACAATTTACGGAGCCTGAAAGAGCGACGTAAATTGTAGGCTGAAAGCCGTCTGCGAATTAATCCCGAGCTTACGCAGAAAATTTCTTCGAAATTTTCAAGGGCTTAAGCGAGGGATATGCTGTTTGACTTTCTTTATTTTAATGAAGATATATTATATCACAAAATCAAATTTTTTAAATGGGAAAATAAAAGCGGCTTTATGTGGGGCTAACCTATTCTAAGGGTTCTTCTTGTAGGCGCAAAATTCACTACCGCTCCAGGTTTTAAACAGAATTCTACGGATGGGCATGCAGAGAAATTTCTTACCACCAACTGTAGTCCGAAGGCCAAATCTGTATTCATAAATATCGCAAATGTATGTTTCATCTCCTGCTAATTTAAGATGTTCACAAGGGTCTTTATCCAAAGCACCGCAGCAAGCACCGCAGCGTTTGCAAAGTGCCTCATAATCTTGAGACTTTCTGTCTTGATATGCTTCGTATTCGCTCATGGTTTTATTATAGCATAGAATACCCGCCTACTGCGGACAAAAAAACACCTCCATAATTTTGGAGGTGTGAGTAAATTCTAATTTTTAAGATTGCGAGCCGATAAAGGATTAGCTTCCTTCACCTCACTTCGGCAACCCAGCCGCCATCTTGCCTTATTTTTTGCCTAACCGGCATTGGTTTGCCCCGCGTTTAGCGGGGTCTTTTTCAGGCAACTTAGGCCTGTTGGCTTTGCGACCTCCGGCTTTCGCCGGAGATAACCTTTATCGGCTATAAATAAATATAACACGAAAATGGCTGAATTTCAATGGTTAGGAGGGAAATTTAAATTAATCCGCCACAAAGCTTGGCGGATTAATTCGCCCAGACGACTTATGTTCACTCTCGTTCCATAAGTCGTGGGCTCATTAAAACTTAATATACTTCTCCCAATACCCGTAAAGTTCTTTTGTAGCAGATAAATCCCCGGCGCAATAGCGGGCGATGTCCAGATATCTTCCTTCTTTAAAAAGGTTTTTCACATCCAAACCTGTTATACCAGATTCCTTAGGGCTTTTTATGCCAAATGCCTTGCACCACATATGCAAACTAAATTTCCTGTACATCGCCCCATAAAAGGAAAGCTGGTCCTGAAGATCAACATGCACAAGGTGTCCATAGCGTGGAGGCATTAGATTTTTTGAAGGCTTAATTTTTAATATTGCCGAACGAAGCATTACAAACGGACAATCAAAAACCCGTCCATTAAAGGTGATAACTGTTGTATAATCCTTTAAAACCTTCCAGAAATTATTTAAAATTTCTTTTTCTGTGCCAGAGATAAATTGGATGTTTGCCTCTTTAAAGGCTTCTTTTTTTAGGGAGTTATTCTGAAAAAAAACATAACCCTTGTCGGTTTCTGAATCAAGCATTCCAATTGCCACAATTTGGGCAGTTAAGGGATAAAAACTTAAACTGTTTTTTGCCTCTTGTTTTTTTTCTTCTGTATCAGCGTATTTGAGGAAATATTCTTTTGAAATATCATCTAACAACTCAAAATCCTGACCTACGGTTTCCACATCAAAGATTATTTTAGCCATTTTTTCTCCTATTTTATTAACGCTATTATAATTATTTCTAATGAAAATTTCAATAGGCTTTGGCGTGCATAAGGCCTAACTTAGTCGCCATTTGAAGCGCTTCATTAAATTCGTCTTTAGTGACGCGACGGTTGATTTCAGGAAATTCATTAGCTTTAAAACAGGGTCTATATTGGTTCATAATATTTATAAAAGTATCCTTTGAAACTTCTTTGGCGAGAAATTCTAATACCTTAAAAGAGCCAGATGCGCCATTTGGTAAAACCAAATGGCGCACTATTAGCCCTCTTTGGGCAATTCCATTCTCTATAACTAAATCCCCTACCTGCCGATACATTTCTAAAACTGCTTCTTTTGCCCTTTCAAAATAATCTTCTGCATTGGAATATTTTTTAGCGTTAATCTTATCTGAATATTTTATATCCGGCATATAAATATCAATAATTCCCTCTAAAAGTTTTATTACCTCTACATTTTCATAGCCGCTACAATTATAAACTAAGGGTAAATTTAATCCTTGAGTTATAGCCAATTCTAAAGCCTCTATTATTTGAGGAACAAAATGTGTGGGTGTAACAAAATTGATGTTGTGACAGCCGATTTCCTGCAAATAAAGCATATTCTTTGCCAGCTGCTCTTTTGCAATTACCTCGCCCTCTGCCAAATGGCTAATTTCAAAATTTTGACAGCATAAACAACCTAAATTGCAATTTGTAAAAAATATGGTTCCTGAACCTTGACTACCCACAAGCTCTTTTTCTTCAGCGAAATGTGGAAAAACACTTGAAACAACCATATCCTTACCACTGCGACAAAACCCAAGTTCACCTTCCCAGCGGTTAATATGGCACTTGCGTGGGCAAAGTTCACAGGAATTTAAAATGCTATTTAATAAATTTATCCTTTGCTTAAGTTCTGCTGAATTTCTTAATTTTATGTATTGGCGTTTAATCTCCATTGTAATCACATTGCAAATCCTCTGCCAAATAATCCGAGGTTAAGGCAAATGCCAAAGCCCGACAACCTCGGCAAGTTTTAATTAAACAGGTTCTACACTTGCCTTTTAGATTATTTCTCTTTCTTAAATCTTTTAAAACTTTGGAACTCTTATAAATTTTATCAAAGGGCTCTTGTAATAAATTTCCAATCTTTAAATTAAATCTGCGGCAAGGGTAACAATCTCCATTTGGCATAATACAAATACCGCTATCTGCCACAACACAAGGCGCACCAAATAAACTGGGCTTCCCATTTTTAAATCTAACCCAGAATGCCTTATAGGAAAAAAATTGCTTCTCAAATGGAATTTCCAAGAATTGCAAAAGGCTAAGCAAAAATTTATGCCACTCTTCTTTGGAAAGCAACTCTTGTTTTAGCGCCCTTCCTTTTCCCAAAGGGATAAAACGCTCAAAGATTACACCATCAACTGCTTTACTTTCTACAAAATTAAATAGCTTGGAAACCTCAGATAAATTCTTCTTAAAAAGCGTAAACATTAAAGTAATCTCAAATTTATTTTGCTGTTTTAAAAGTTCAATTGCTTTTAGAATTTTTACAAAAGTGCCTTTGCCCCTAATTGAATCATTTAACTCTTCATCTGTTGCCTCTAAGGAAAGTTTTATTTCCTTAATTTTTTTAAATTCCTTTAATTTTGATAAGTTATCTTTATTGAAACAAGTAGCATTAGTGATTATTCCCAGCTTTTTTACTTGTTTGTGGCTATTCAAATATTCCAAAAGCCCAAATAATTCTTTTTTTAAAAATGGCTCTCCGCCGGTTAAATTAATAACTGCGAGTTTTTTCCACTTACTCAAAATAGATAAAAAGTTATCGGCAACTTTTTTTAAATCTTGCAAATTTAAATCTGCTTTGTTGGAAAAATCATCCTGATAGCAATGAAGGCAGCGTAAATTGCAAAGATTGGTGATGTGCCATTGAAGATAAAATTCTTTGCTCATATTAATTTATTGATAGGTAGGTTTTTTATAGATTTGGCGAAAAATTTGCTTTAAGAGCTTGGGATTCTTTTTGCCGCAGGAGATTTCAACGCCGCTTGACAAGTCTAGCGCGTAAGGCGAAAACTTTTTTATTGCCTCTTGAATGTTTCTGATATTAAGGCCTCCGGAAAGAATAATTGGCTTTTTTAATTTTAAATAGGGCTTTAGTAAATCCCAATTAAACGCCTTTCCTGTGCCGCCAAAACTTTTTTTATCAAATGCATCAAATAAATAAGCCTTAACCTTTTTAAAATTGCGAATATTTTTAAAACTATGTATATCCTTTATCCTAAAGGCCTTAATTATTTTATAGCCATTAAATCTGCCACAATATTTAGCTGTTTCACTCCCATGAAATTGTAGATAAGAAAGCCCACAGAATTGAGCAATCCTTTTAACCTGTTTTTCTTTCTCATTTACAAATACACCCACACTTGAAATAAATACAGGTAATGATTGAATAATTTTCTTGGCTTTTTTAGGAGATATGTAGCGTGGACTTTTTTTGTAAAAAACGAACCCTAAGGCATTGGCGCCAAATTTAACAGCAGCCAAAGCGTCATTTAAATTTGTAATGCCGCAAATTTTTATTCTGGTCATGTTACATATTTACACCGCAAAGGCGCAAAAATCCGCAAAGGCGTAAAACTTTTAAAAAAATGATAATTCCTCAATTTTTCTCTTACTATTTTAAGTACAGTTAATATTATCACTGCTTTTTACTTTGTTTCTTTGCGTTTTTGCGGTCATTTTGCGTCTTAGCGGTGTTAAAATAATTCTCAAAATTAACTAAATAATTCTTTAATCTTTGAAGCAATATCTGGCGCCTCCAATAATGCCTCGCCAATTAACACCGCATTTACTCCCAGATTCTTTAATAAAGAAATATCTTCCTTTGTTTTTATGCCGCTTTCGCAAACTTTAATTTTATCGTCGGGAATTAAGGGTATTAGCATTTTGGTTATATTTAAATCCACAGTAAAATTATGAAGGTTGCGATTATTAACTCCGATAATTTGAGCTGGGGTATCCAACGCCTTTTTTAATTCCTCTTGAGTATGAACCTCTACTAAACAATCTAATCCTAATCTTTGGGATAAATTTAAAAATTCAATTAGTTTTTTTTGAGAAAGCAGCTCACTAATTAAAAGAATAGCATCGCTACCTGCACGGTAAGACTCGTAAATCTGGTACTTATCAATGATAAAATCCTTTCTTAAAACAGGAAGGCTTACATTTTGGCGAACTTCTTTGATATGGGAAAGTTTACCTTGAAAATATTTTTCTTCAGTTAAAGTTGATATAGCGCTGGCTCCGCAACTTTGATAAATTTTGGCAATTTTTACAGGGTTAAAGTCAGCAACTAATATGCCTCGGGAAGGCGAGGCCTTTTTAATTTCAGCAATCAGACTTAAGCTTGTTGGCGAGAAAATTGCTTTTTTAAACTGGCGATTAAGCTTGGGTCTTCGGGCTTTTAGTCGAAGATTAAATGCAGAAAATAATTTTTTCTTTTTGAGTTCTGTTCTCTTTTGCAAGACAATCTGTGATAAGAAATCATTGTTCACTTTTTTAAAGAATAGTCTCTAAGTTGCTCTAATTTTTTTAAGGCAGCGCCGCTGTCAATAGACTCCTTAGCCAACTTAATGCCGTCTGGAATATTTTTTGCCTTTTCCGCAACATATAATGCACAGCCAGCATTTAATACAACAATATCCCTTTTTGGGCCTCTTTGTCCGCCTAAGATGTCTTTAAGAATTTGAGTATTTGTAGATAAATCTGAGCCTTTTATCTGGGATATATCGACAATTTTAATTCCACAATCTTGGGGGTTTATAGAAAATGAGTTTACATTGCCATCTTTAAATTCACTGGCAAAGCTAATGCCGGTTGTAGTTACTTCATCTAATCCATCACTTCCATGAACCACTAATGCCCTTTTTAATCCCAGATTTTTCAAAACATAAACTAAGCTGTTAACTAAATTTTTATCATAAACTCCCATCATCTGATGTGTGGCAGAAGCAGGATTGGTTAAGGGGCCTAAAATATTAAATATCGTCTCCACAGCCAATTCTTTTCTTACAGCTGCGGCATATTTCATCGCCGGATGAAGATTTTGCGCAAATAAAAAGGCAATGCCAATATTATTTAGACAATCTTTTAAATATGAAACATCCATATTGAGATTAACACCCAATGCCTCTAAAACATCGGCACTCCCACATCTGCTTGAAGCAGAACGATTGCCGTGTTTGGCTACAGTAACTCCGCAACCAGCCACAACCAAGGCAGAAATTGTAGAAATATTAAATGTGCCTAATTTATCTCCCCCTGTTCCGCAGGTATCCAAAACAATTTCCTTATTGGTTTCTATCTTAATCGCAAATTTTCGCATAATTTTGGCAGCGCCGGTTATTTCTTCAACAGTCGCGCCCTTTTCGCGCAAGTCCAAAAGAAACTGAGCAATTTCCTGTTTTTGTGCTTTGCCAGACATAATTTCTTGAAAGCAATCTTCAATCTCTAAAGTGCTTAAGTTAATTTTATTTTTAAGTTTTTGAATAGAATCTTTAATCATAAATCTAAGAAATTCTTAAGCAGCTTCTTGCCGGGCTTGGTTAAAATTGACTCGGGATGAAACTGCACTCCAAAAAGGCGTAAGGTTTTATGCTTTAAACCCATTATTTCACCTTGTTTTGTCCAGGCAATAATCTCCAAGTCCTTGGGAAATGTTTTTCTTTCCACCAATAATGAATGATAGCGAGTTCCTTCAAAAGGATTTTCTATGCCTTTAAAAATTGTCCCTCCATTATGATAGATAAGAGATGTTTTTCCGTGCATCAGACGCCTTGCCTGAACTATTCTACCGCCAAAAACCTCTCCAATGCATTGGTGGCCTAAACATACCCCTAAAATAGGAATACTTCTGCCAAATTCCCGAATACAATCGCAGGATATCCCAGCATCCGACGGATACCCGGGTCCTGGAGAAATTACAATTTTTTCTGGATTAAGCCTTTTGATATCCCTAAGCGTTAGTTTGTCGTTACGGAATATCTTCATTTTTTCTCCCAGCTCGCCTAAATATTGCACGAGGTTGTAAGTAAATGAATCATAATTGTCTATAACTAAAATCATTTTTTTATTCCTTCTCTCGCCAGACGCGAGCGCCTAAATTAGTTAATTTCTCATCTAAATTTTCATAACCCCTCTCCAAATGATAAATCCTGGAAATTTCAGTTCTACCTTTAGCAACCAAACCTGCCAAAACAAGCGCTGCCGATGCCCTTAGGTCTGAAGCCATTACAGGGGCCGCGGATAACTGCTTAACCCCCTCAATAATAGCACTAGCCCCTTCGCGCATAATCTTTGCACCCATCCTGTTTAGTTCTGCAATATGGATAAATCTATCCGGAAAAACCTTTTCTGTGATTACGCTCACGCCAGGAGTTACAGCCATCAAGGTCATAAATTGAGACTGCAAATCCGTGGGAAAACCCGGATAGGGAAGCGTTGTCACATTTACAGGATTAATTTTTCTCTTAACCCTTAGCTGAATTTTACAACCTGCCCGACAGTCAGGCGGGTCTGTTTTCTCAATTACAAAACCTGCTTCTTCCAATTTATCAATTATTGCCGATAGATGCTCCCAGCAGACATCTTTTATAGTGATATCTCCTCTTGTAATGGCAGATAAAATTAAAAATGTGCCAGCCTCAATTCTATCAGGAATAACATTGTATTCTGTGCCGTGTAATTCCTTTACCCCTTCAATTTCCAATTTTGGAGAGCCCTGCCCTTTTATTTTAGCGCCCATCTTATTTAAAAAATTTGCCAAATCCACGAGCTCTGGTTCGCAAGCAGCAGACTCGATAGTTGTCTTTCCTTTAGCTAAAGACGCTGCCATCATCACATTAGCAGTAGCTAAAACTGAAGAGCCAAAAATTCCACCCAGATAAATATGATTTCCTTTAAGACTGTTTGCCTTTGCCTCAACATAACCGCCCTGAACATTTATTTTAGCGCCTAATGCCCTCATTCCTTTTAAATGCAAATCCACAGGCCTTACACCAATTATGCAACCGCCTGGCAAGGATACCCTTGCCATTTTTAACTTAGCTAAAAGCGGTCCTAAGACGCAAAAAGAACCGCGCATTGTGGAAACCAATTTATAATCTGCGATGTAGTTTGTTTTTCCCTTAGATGTTACAGTAATTGTATTCTTATTTAACTCAGCATTCTTGCCAAGACTCCTTAAAAGTTTAATCATTGTGTGGGTATCGCGCAGATTAGGGCAATTCTCAATCCGACATTCCTCGTCGGTTAAAAGTGTAGCCGCCAAAATCGGCAGAACAGAATTCTTTGCTCCGCTTACGCTTACTTCTCCCTTTAGCCTGGCTTTTCCCTCAATAATAAGTTTATCCATATTTTTAAAGATAATTTAAAGATATCAAAAATACACAGATAAAATGTTAAACCCTAAATCCAAAACCCTAAACTCTAATCAAATCCAAAACCCTAAACCCAAAATCCAAAACATTTTTGAGAATTTGAGTTTTGTATTTTGAGTTTGTTTAGGATTTAGAGTTTAGTGTTTAGAGTTTCTTCTCCCTAGCGATGATTACCCTTTCAATGTCAGTATAATCTTTAACAATCTTTATAATTTGAAATTTTTGCGCCTGTTCTAACAATCTGACTATTTCTTGGCTTTGATTAAAACCCATCTCTAACGCAAGTAAGCCAGATTTTTTTAAGAATTTATCTATCCTTTGAATAATCCCGCGATAGAATTTTAGTCCATCCCAACCGCCATCTAAGGCAATTATAGGTTCTTGCCTTACCTCTTTGGGTAAGCAACTTAAATCACTGGTGTTAATATACGGCGGATTAGAAACTATTAGGTCAAAGACTTGGTAATTGTCAATCAAAGGCTCCCTACTTAAGAAATCCATTCTAAAAAACTCTACCCTTTTATCTACCTTGTTCAAAATTGAATTTTCTTTTGCTAGCCTTAGGGCTTGCTCTGAAATATCCACTGCAGTAACCTTTACATCTCTTAGAAACTTGGCAAGGCTTATTGCGATATTGCCTGAACCTGTGCCAATATCTAAAATATTTTTCACGCTGATTTTTATTTTTTTAATTAAATTTATTACCTCTTCTACCAAAATCTCAGTCTCTGGGCGAGGAATAAATACCCGCCTATCCACAAAGAATTTTAATCCCATAAATTCCGTAAACCTTAATAAATACTGTAATGGCTCTCCGTTTGCCCGACACTCAGTCAAGGTATCAAATTCATATTTGTCTTGCTGGGAAAGATTTAATTCCTTTGCATAAAGCTCAAAACGGCTGCAACCTAATATAGAGCTAAGCATCAATTCTTGTTCTGTCATTGTAAATTTTCCTCTTCTTTAATAAGGGCATCAATTAGCTCATCAATATCTCCCTCTAAGAAATCTTCAAGCTGATGCATAGTAAAACCCACGCGATGGTCTGTTACCCTTCGGTCCGGGAAATTATATGTGCGTATCTTTTCACTCCTTTGGGCTGTGCCAATTTGTGATTTGCGCACCTCTGAAACCTTATCTTGTGAGGCCTGCTGCATTTTATCTAAAAGCCGAGCCCTTAAAACCCTCATCGCCTTATTTTTATTTTTTAATTGAGAGCGTTCATCTTGACAGGTAATTACCATACCAGTTGGCAAATGGGTAATTCGCACAGCAGAGTCTGTGGTATTGACGCTTTGTCCGCCCGGGCCTGAGGAACGAAATACATCAATCTTTAAATCTTTGGGTTCAATTTTAAGTTCTACCTCTTGTGGTTCTATTAAAACTGCGACTGTGGCTGTTGAGGTATGAATTCTGCCAGAGGCCTCTGTTGTTGGCACGCGTTGCACCCGATGCACGCCGCTTTCAAACTTTATCCTTTTAAAAGCATCCTTGCCTTTAATACTGAAAATAATCTCTTTAAAGCCTCCGGCCTCTGTGGGGTGGCTGCTTAATAGATCAACTGACCAGTTTTTCCTTAAGGCATATTTGGAATACATACGATATAAATCCGCGGCAAATAAACTTGCCTCTAAGCCGCCTGTGCCAGCTCTAATTTCTACGATTATATCAGAATCTTTAGCTTCAGTTTTTTTCTTTGATAAATTTTCTAATTCAGATTTAATCTGATTTTCTTTTACTTTTAGATTTTGTAGTTCTTCTTTGGCTAATTCCACAAATTCTTTCTCGTGGTTTTTTTCCTTTAATAGTTGGCTTAATTCTTCTATTTGAGTAACTACTTTTTTTAATTCACGATATTTATTAACCAATTCAGTTATCTCTGATAATTCTTTGACCAACGCCTGATATTTAAGTTTATCAGCCATAACTTGTGGGTCTGAAAGAATAATTTCTAACTCTTTAAAGCGAGCTTCTATCTTTTCGTATTTATCGTGCATTATTACTTTGTTTCTTTCTGGCCGTATTTTTTCATAAACCGCTCAACTCGTCCAGCTGTGTCTACAAATTTCTGCTTACCAGTAAAAAATGGATGGCACTTAGAGCAGATTTCTACACGAATATTTTTTTTGGTGGAACGCGTGTGAATTACCTCTCCGCAAGCACAGGTAATGGTTGTTTCCTGATACTGTGGGTGAATGCCTTGTTTCATTTTGTCTAACCTCCTTAATGAGCAGACAAGTTACGGAACGAATGTCCGCCAAAATACTTGGCGGATCCGCTAATTTTTGTGGCGGAAAATGAGTGAACGTAACTTGTAGTCCCGACGTTACGTCGGGACGTCTGCGAATTAACCCCGAAGCCTGCGCAGTCAATTTCAGAGAAATTGACAAGCGCTTAGGCGAGGGGCATCTTTAAAATTTACTTAAAAGGTATGTGTCCCAGGAATTTTTAGAATAGAATTAGAAATATAACATTTTATTATTCCTTACCACACTTATAGCAAAATTTTTTAAGATTAACGCCTGGTACATTAATCCTTCCGATGCTTTCCTTGTAATAAATTTCACCTATTTTAATTTCTGCACTACATTTCTCACAAGTGTATGAATTTCTTGCCTTCGTTTCTTTCAAAAATTTTATATTATTATATTTACTCATATTAATAACTTTGCTTTACACAACAACTCTAGGAAAAGTTATTTAAATTCTATAACATATTCTAATCCCTGATCGATATTCTCTAAATCTATTAGTACTTTCGATTGGCGAGGACTACCGTTAGCATTTCTAAAATTTGTCTGAAATGAACCACATTTAACTAAGGTATCGTCGGTTATCTTTATAAAAGAAATTTGTTGCAAGTCAAACGATACCTTCCGTAATCTTGACCATGCACCTCTTTGAATTCTATCTCTTACATATTGGGACATTTCACCTTTAAGATTATCATGCCATTTCTGAAATGTTCGTTTTTCATCATTATATTGAACTTCTCCCAAAGCAAGAATTAATCCCACCGCCTTATATTCTTGAATTGCATTTGCGGTAGCCTCACTATCATTAACGATAATTTGATGACTACTGGTATTAATGGCATGTGCTTTAAAATCCCAAGGAATATCGTAAAAACCATCGAAAGAAACATTGCCATATTTTGGGCCAGGCATTTTTACGAAACCGGATAAATTATGTTCACATAAAAACTGGAAATAAAAGCCGATCCATTCCATTTCTATTTAACTAATCTATAGGTAGCCTTGCGAAGAAAATTGTCTTTAATTATTAACAATAAATTGTTAAGTGCTATTCTTGAGCCTTCTATAAATATGTTGGAATATCGTTTACTCTCTATGATATCATGCAATATAAAAGTATATAAGCCACGAGTTTTTCTTGCTTCTTCGCTTACAAGTTCTACTATAAAATCTCTCTCTTTGTTTGTGAAACTCTGTTTTGAAATAATCTTTATAATCCACATTATAGATTTATTTAACTTGCTAAGTGCCATTTTTTTTCCTTTAAATAAATTAACCTTTTTTTCTTCAGAGATTGTTGGGCATCTCTAACCAAATGCTTCCATTTCTTTCCGAAATGTTGACCATCAATTACTCTATCAACTGTATCATCACAAATATCTGGATGAATGTTCTGTATAAAAGGATGTAATTCTTTTGTGGAAAGAGCCCCTTCTTTTTCTAAAAGATATTTTATAGTTTCAGCAAATATACTATTTATTGTTTTTCCTTTAATTCTATTTCGTAATATCTTTGTCTGTAAATTGTCCTTCTTTTGTTTCAATAATCTATTCAAATTTTTCAGGCCTATATTTTTCTCTATTCTCTGTCGTAACTCTCTAATGTCTTCGACTTCACTCTTAATATCCTCGATTGTTTCTCGGTTAAAAACATTCCCAAGATTGAAGTATTTATTTATATCGTTAAGCATAATAGATACTATGTCTCTATCCCGGAAAACAACGCCATATTCATAGTTTTCCCTCAATCCTCCATGGGTCAAATTTGCTGATGTTAGAAATGCAACTTTATCATCGGCAATATAGGCTTTTGCGTGTAATTTCCCCAAGGAGGCTATACTAACATTGAATTTAGTCCATAATTTCGACAGGGATTCAATATCAAATCCGGAACTGGATATATTGGCTAAATCTAGATTAGTTAGTATTTTTAAATTCATCGTCCTAACATTATTCAAAATAATCCCAATACCATAATCTTTTATGTATGGAGTCGCTATAAAAAGCTCCTTCTCGGCTTCTTTGATAACTCTAATTAACTTTTCTTCTAAATGGAATTGGACAAATTCATACAATTTCATATTCTACCTTTTATAGAAATATCCACTTTGTATAAAAATCATACCCACATTTTTGGCAGGTTCCTCCGTAATAATCGAGGTATTTCATATCAATTATCTCGTCTTTACAAATGGGGCACCAAAATTGGGTCTGTTCGTAATTAAGAGTCTGTTGTTTTGAATTTTTAACTATTGATTTTATTTTTCCATCTTTCATAAAGGGCCTCCTTTATGAATTATCTTTTTCTCAGAAAATTAATTCCAAACTATATTCCCCTCTATCCAGCCACTAGAATACCTTAAAATTTTCTTTATCAATTCGGCCGGTAGTTTAGTCGGGGTTTTTTTATCACCATTCCAATATTCTCTGTTTACAACCCAAACATCCTCCTTGTCTCTATAATGTAAACTCCCATTATTTTTTGTTTTTTGTTCTTTGCCATAGCGAGAAAAGGGATAAAAGATTCTTTTTTTGTCATCTTTGCATACAAAAAGACAATGATAATGAGAAGTAACAAATTTTCTTTTGGTCACCACGCCAAACTGATATTTCCAAATTATATGATTAACAGTAATAAATTTCAATTCTTCGATTGCATTTAAAATATCTTTCAGATTGTTCCAGCCTGAAAAAACATACATACTTCCTGTGTCTTTTAAAACTCTATAAATTTCTCGCATCCACTTCAAAGTAAAAACATAATAATCCTTCTTTAAGATCTCATTATAACCTTCAAGAACTCGAGATTGAGTCCTATTATAATTACTTCTTTTGGCTTTGAAATCTATAGCAAAGGGAGGATCCGTTATCACAAGATCAATTGAACTACTTGGAATATAATCCTTCATTCCAACGACACAATCCATATTATATATTTTATCTGTTACTAAACTGGCCATATTTCTTAATTTCTTACATTAAGCCCTGTTTGCTGAAACTCAAATATCCATTATCTGAAACTATAATATGTTCTATTACCTCAATTCCTAAAATCTTTCCTGCATCTACCAACCTTCTGGTTATTTCTAAATCATCTTCGGATGGTTCTGATTCGCCTGAAGGATGATTATGAACTAAGATTACTGAGCAAGCTAAAGCCTGAATTGCCTCTTTGAAGACTTCACGAGGATGTACAATACTAGCATTGATAGTACCAATTGAAATATCACTTACTTTTATTAGATTATTGCGAGAGTCCAAGGATAAAATCACAAAATATTCTTTCTTTTTGTCTGCTAATTTCGGTTTAATCAATGTTACCACATCTTCAGCCGATTTTATAGCAATCCTTTCTGCTACGCAATCGTCTTTTCTCTTGGCCAATTCAAATGAAGCTTTAATCTGGCAGGCTTTTGCTAAGCCGATACCATCTACTCTGACTAACTCTTCAAAGGAAGCATCAGAAATAGCCTTTATACTGCCAAAAGTGCTTAAAAGTTTCTGGGCGGTAACGACTACCGACTCTCCGGGAATACCACGACCTAAAATTAAAGATAAAATCTCTTGTGCTGAAAGAGCTTCTGGGCCGAATCGTTGAAGCCTTTCCCTTGGGCGCTCAGATTTTGGTAGGTCATGAATGGTAAACGATTTCGACATCTTGGGTATTATTTTTTCTGTATTCTCCATAAAAAAACCTCCATTTTCCATGGCCACCCACCTACTTCAACCTTCAAAAATCCTCAAGCTCATCCCGACTCTAAACTTAGTAATAATTCAGCCTAACAACTTAGCTTCATTTCATTTTATCACAAACCGAGCATCAACAGCCGAAAGCTTCTTCCATTTTGCATTTGCTTTTTTATCTACAACGTACTTTAAATTAAATTGCACAAATTTAAGGTAATTATCCATTGAGAGCGTTGGCGCCTGAGGCAAAGCCCCTCGAATTATAGGCAGTTTTAGTTTCTTCATTTCAATGCCTCCAAAATCTTTTCATAAATATCTTCAGTGCCATATTTCAGGCACAGCTCTTTAAATCCCTTCGTATGGATATTTACATCATTTATCCTTATCAAACTGATAATATCCGGTAGGTCGGAAAGCAGTCGAATCTTGGGATTATATTTAATCGAATGCAATTTAAGGGCAATTAAATGATTTAAGGAAGGAATAATAAATGTTTTGCCTGTAATTTTGACTGGTTTTGCTTCGTCTAAGATTTTTGTGAGGGTCTCTCTATCAACAAACATAAAATCAATATCCATTAGAGATAGATTGCTACTTTTAAGCTGGACAAAATTTTCCTCAAACCGAGATTGCCTATATCCGGATTTTTCTAAAGCCACGGATATCTTATCAAAGTCTTCTTTAGTAATCAAAAAATCTATATCTGCGGTCTGGCGCGTAACCTTATAAAAGTTAATGGCAAAACCTCCGATTAGAACGCCTGAGACATTTTCTTTTTGCATTATCTGTGTGATAAGATGAAAAGCAGATTGGTTATTCATAAACCCCGCCCTTTTGGTGTGTCCTCATCCCGACTCATATGATGGGCAAAAATTTTATTCTAAAATTTTTGCCCATTCGTCGGGATAATTCGGCCGGACAACTTATGTTCGCTTCGCTGTTACTCGGACTATCAAGGTCCTCGGCATCTTCGATGCCAAGGATCAATTCGGCCGGACAACTTAGCTTCACTATCGTTCGCTAAGTTGCGGCCTCATTGGTTCATACTTTTTAAAAACTCTTCATTACTTTTAGTTTTAGCTAACTTCTCTAACAAAAGCTCCATTGCCTCAGCAGAATTTAGCTCATTTAAGACCTTTCTTAAAAGCCAAATTCTCTGGAGCTGGTCTTCCTTTATTAAAAGTTCCTCATGGCGGGTATTGGAGCGTTTAATATCAATTGCAGGGTATATGCGTTTCTGAAAGAGTGCGCGGTCAAGTTGTAACTCCATATTTCCTGTGCCCTTAAATTCTTCAAAAATAACCTCATCCATACGACTTCCTGTATCAACCAAAGCCGTTGCAATAATCGTTAAGCTTCCACCTTCCTCAACGCCTCTGGCAGCACCAAAAAACCTTTTTGGCTTATGCAGGGCATTTGAGTCAACGCCTCCTGAGAGAATCTTTCCGCTGTGCGGCACAACCGTATTGTAAGCACGAGCCAAACGGGTAATGCTATCTAATAAAATTACCACATCTCTTTTGTGCTCCACAAGCCGTTTTGCCTTTTCCAAAACTATCTCAGCAATTTGCACGTGTCTGTCTGCAGGCTCATCAAATGTTGAGGAGATAACCTCACCCTTAACACCGCGCTGCATATCTGTAACCTCCTCAGGGCGCTCATCAATCAGTAAAACAATGAGAATTACATCAGGATGGTTTTTGGTTATAGAATTGGCTATCTTTTGGAGCAACACAGTCTTACCGCTGTATGGCTGAGCTACGATTAGTCCACGTTGACCTTTTCCTAAAGGAGACAATAAATCCATAATGCGCATGGAAAGTTCTGTAGGTTCAGATTCTAAAACAAACCGCTCATGAGGATAGAGCGGAGTTAAATTGTCGAACAAAATCTTATCTTTGGCATTCTCTGGGTTTTCAAAATTAACTGCCTCTACCTTAAGCAAAGCAAAATATTTTTCTCCTTCCTTGGGAGGTCTAATTTGGCCGCTAACTGTATCGCCTGTTCTTAAATCAAATTTTCTAATTTGTGAGGGAGAAATGTAGATATCGTCTGGACAGGGCAGATAATTATAATTTGGACTCCTTAAAAATCCAAATCCTTCGGGTAAAATTTCCAAAACCCCTTCTCCAAACATAAGGCCCTCTTTTTCAGCACGCGCCTGAAGAATCCTAAAAATTAGGTCCTGCTTTTTTAAGCCGCTCATGCCATTGACATTTAATTCCTTGGCTAATTTTGATAGCTCTGATATCTTCATTTCTTTTAAATTTCCGATATCTACCTGTTCCACTTTAACCTCCATTTTTTAAAAGTTTTTACAAAGTTCCCAAATCTCTCTTACCTGTTTTTTCGTATATTCCAAACTACCATTATTATCAACTACATAGTCGGCAGATTTTAACTTCTCTTTCAATGGTAATTGAGCCTTGATTATTAATTCAATCTCTCCTTTTGATAAATTCTTAATTTTTTTAATGCGAGAAATTTGTATATTTTTATGGGCAGTTACAACAACTAATTTATCTACTAAATTTAAAAGTCCAGCCTCAATCAACAAGGGTGCCTCGATTGCGATTATTTTATGGGGGAAATAACTTTTAATTCTTCTAATCTCTTTTTTAATCTCTCTAATTACCGCAGGATGAATTATTTTATTTAATTTATTAAGTAAAGTTCTATGCTTAAATACAACTTTAGCTAACTTACGGCGCTCTATGTTTAAAGAGCCATCTTTAAGAATTCTCTTGCCGAAATTTTGAATTATATTTTTGTAAATTGTGCTGTTGGTTTTAAGCAACTGGTGGGCAATTTTGTCTGCATCTATTAACTTGGCGCCAAATTGTTTAAAAAATTTAGCAACTGTGGTTTTGCCAGTCCCGAAACTCCCAGTTATTCCAACGATAAGCATTTTTTGTAAATATCCAAATACTTTTTGGCAGATTCTTTCCAGGAAAAATCATATTTGACTGCGCGCTTCAACAATTTATGCCAAACTGTCTTGTCTTTATAGAAATAAATTGCGCATTTTAAGGTTTTTAACAAGTCATCTTTATGATAATAATCAAACACAAAGCCATTCCCCTCTTCAGTTAAAGGGTCGAAATCAACAATAGTATCAGCTAAGCCACCAGTCTTAAAAACTATTGGGATGGTGGCATATTTTAGACTAATCATTTGACCCAAACCACAGGGTTCATAGCCTGAAGGCATAAGAAACATATCGCATCCTGCATAAATTTTATGCGCTAAGGTATCGTCAAATTTTATGTGCAGGGAAATATTCTTAGGATATTTTTTGGCGATATTTTCCAAAATTAAATGATATTTTATTTCTCCAGTACCAAGAAAAACCATCTGTAAGTCTAATCTTGCAATTTGTTCTATAGCCTCTGCTAAAATATCCAAACCCTTTTGAGAGGATAAACGCCCCACAAATCCAATTAGTGGTGTATTTAAATTCGCATTTAAAGCGCATTCCTTCTGCAATCCCGTCTTATTTAGATATTTATCTTCTAGGTGAGCCTCTGAATAAACCTTATAAATCATTTTATCCTTGGCAGGATCCCAGATATTGTAATCCAATCCATTAATTACGCCAAAGATAGAATTACTCCTCTTGGCTAATAATCCTTCTAAGCCACAACCAAATTCTTTGGTTTGAATCTCTTGGGCATAGGTTTGGCTGACTGTAGTTACGATATCTGAAAAAACTAACCCCCCTTTTAAGATATTTATCTTATCGTAAAACTCTAAGCCATCTATATTAAAATATTTCCAATCTAGATCTAATTTTGGATATTCCTTTTTATCAAATAAACCTTGATAGGCCAGATTATGCACTGTTAAAACCGTTTTCATCGTCTTAAAGAACGGTTTATCTTTATAAAAATTCTTTAAATAAATTGGTATAAGTGCAGTTTGCCAATCATTGCAATGAATAATGTCTGCCTTGAAATCAATTTGACGCATAAGTTGAAGCGCGCGTAAAGAAAAGAAAGAAAATCTTTCTAAATTATCAAGATAGTCACCAGTTTTTTCGCCATAAAGTCCGTCGCGCTCAAAATATTTATTATTTTCTATAAAATAAACACAAATATTTTTCCCAATTTTTGCGGCATATATATCTTTGCCGATTTCTTTAATGGAAAATTTTTGTGCGTCTATGGATTTATATTTGGGCATTACAACTGCTACTTCTAAACCCAAATCTTCCAAAGCCAAAGGCAAAGCACCCGCCACATCTGCCAAGCCGCCGGTTTTGGCAAAAGGCACTATTTCACTTGAGCAAAATAGTATTTTCAAAACACTCCTCCTTTTTAATGAGCAGATAACTTACGGAGCGAATGAAATGAGCGACGTAAGTTATAGCGTCTGTTATTTTACTTGGTCTTAAGCGTCTGCGAATTAACCCCGAAGCCTGCGCAGTCAATTTCCTGCCTGCCTGCTACAGGCGAGAAATTGACAAGCGATTAGGCAAGGGGCATATGTTATCAATATTCCTTCTGTTCCAACCAATTCTTTCCATATTTAATACTTACCACAATCGGAACTGAAAGCCTTAAAACATTCTCCATTATATCCTTAATTAGTCTTTTTATTGTCTCCAATTCATTTGAGGGAGAGTCAAAAACCAATTCATCATGCACCTGAATGGTCAACCGGCTTCCCAGCCTTTTGTTTAACAACTCATCTTGGATATTTATCATTGCCAGCTTTATTAAATCAGAGGCAGAGCCTTGCACCGGTGTATTAATCGCCTGCCTTTCTGCAAATCGGCGTAGATTCATATTCGTACTATTTATTTGAAGGATGTATCGGCGCCTGCCCAATAGTGTTGTAACAAATCCTTCCTTTTTCGCCTTATCAATTTGTGACTCCATAAATTCTTTAACCCTTGGGTAGCGCATAAAATATGCATCAATAAATTCTTGAGCTGATTCTTGCGAAATCTTTAAATCCTTGGAAAGTCCATACGCACTCATCCCATAGATAATTCCAAAATTTATTCTCTTGGCTGTATCGCGCATTTGGGTGGTTGTTTCTTCCTGTTGCTGATTAAAAATTAAGGCTGCGGTTATGCGATGTATGTCTTTTCCTTCCCTAAAAGCCATAATTAAATTTTCGTCCTGAGATAAATGGGCTAAGATACGCAGTTCAATCTGAGAATAATCTGCGGAAACTAGAAAATTATCCTTTTTTGAAGGTATAAATGCCTTTCTAATCTGTCGTCCAGTTTCCGTTTTAATGGGAATATTTTGCAAATTAGGATTACTTGAACTTAAACGCCCGGTCTCAGTTCCCGTCTGGTTAAAGGATGTATGGAGTCTTTGGGTCTTTTCGTCTACTAAATTCGGCAAAGCGTCAATGTAAGTAGACTTTAATTTCACTAACTGTCTATATTCCAATAAATCGCAAGCAACCTTGTGATTTAGCGCCAATTTGCTTAAAACCTCTTCATCAGTTGAGAAACCTGTCTTGGTTTTTTTTAGGATAGGAAGTTTTAGTTTAATAAATAATATTTCACTCAATTGTTTAGGGCTATTTATATTAAATTCAACTCCTGCCTGTTTATAAATTATTAAAATTAACTCATCAATTCTTTTTCCCAAATCAGAAGAAAGTTTTTTTAATACGGCTTTATCAATTGTGACCCCCTCAAACTCCATCCTTGCCAAAACCAGGGTTAGCGGCATTTCTACATTTAGAAACAATTCCCATAAAGACCTTTGCTTTAATTCCACTTCCAGAATTGGTTTTAATCTGAATATTAGCTCGACAATTCTTTCTGTTTCAAGCGTTTCAAAAACAAAACGCTCCTCTAAATAATCCCAGGCTAAGTTCTCAAGCGAATAATTGGTTTGAGATGGGTTAATTAAATAGGCGGCTACCATTACATCAAATAAAGGCCTTGTAATTACTTTAGTTTCTTTAAGCAGCGAAACAAAGGTTTTTTTAATATCATAACCAATTTTTAAGATTTTATTATCCTGGAATAAAGCATTTAAAATAGATAAGTCTTTACAAATAATTTTTACAACCTCAGCGGCTTTTAAACAAATAAATAAAGTAACGTTTTTTTCTTTAACTTCGCAGCTGTTCTCAAAAACAAATGCAAATTCTTCTTGGCCTGATATATTATTTAAAAATTCCTTAATTTCTTTTGGATTATCTATGGTCTCGATTTTAATTTTGGTTCCCTTAGTTTTAACTAAAGGCAATTCCCTTATCAAACTATTAAATTCCAATTCCTTGAATAATTTAAATAATTGGGCAGTATTAGGAGTTCCGATTCTAAATTTTTCAAATTCAATTTTAAAAGGGACATCTTTATTTAGAACTGCCAATTCCTTGCTTAAGAACGCCTTTTCTTTTTGCGCTTTAAGCAGGCCTCTTAATTTTTCAGATTTTATCTTTTCTAAATTCGAAAATATGTCCTCTAAACTTGCGAATTCTTTTAAGAGCTGTTTGGCAGTAACTTCTCCTATGCCTACCACCCCTGGGATATTGTCAGCTTTATCTCCGGCTAAGGCGAGTAGGTCTGTAATTTTATCCGGCACAACCCCAAATAGCTTCTCCACCTTATCCTTGTCATAAATATCTTCCTTAAGCGGATTATAAGCTTTAACATTCTCATTAACTAATTGTAGGATATCTTTGTCAGCGCTTACTATAAGAACTTCGGTTTCTTTGCCGGATAATTTTTGAGTAATTGTAGCCATAATGTCGTCTGCCTCAAAACCCTCCATTTCAAAAATTGGCAGATTATAAGCCAAAACAGCCTGTTTTATTAAAGGCATCTGACTTGTCAAATCATCAGGCATAGGAGGCCGGTTAATCTTATAATCCGTATACTTTTTCTGGCGAAAGGTTTGGCCTTTCACATCAAAACAAATCCCTAAGAACTGCGGCTCAAAATTTTTTAAGATTTTTTTTAGCATACTGATAAAACCATAGACCGCATTTGTAGGCTGACCATATGAGGTGGATAAATTCTTTATGGCAAAATAGGCGCGATAACAAAAGGAATTTGCATCAATTAAAAATAATTTATTTTTTGGCATTAAGAGGAATTGAATCTTAAGACTAATTCATGTTATTGTGATTTTTGATTTGATGCTGGAATAATGGCGAGCAACTTTTTAAACTCATTTCTGGCAGAAACCGCATCTCCTGCTCGATAATATTTCAAACCTTCATTTACGTAGGCATTAACCTTGGTGTCAATTAAGGCCTGCGCTGCATTATTAATTGCAAGATTTATCCTTTTGTCATCCGGTGTAAAGCGCTTTGCCTTTTTAAACTCTTCCAGGGCTAAACTAAATTCATTCTGCTTTAACAAAGCAAACCCTTTTTCAAAATGCTCTTTTGCCTGAATTACATTTAGACCAAAATCATTAATCTTTCTTGTGTAGAGCTGTTGAGAAAATTCGCTCTCAAAGGTGGCAACCTCTTCCTGAATAAGCATATCCTTAACCTCTTTAGATAACAAACTTAAACGCCTAAGATTATCTTTTGCCTTCTTAGTCCACAAATCAGCAGGAAACCCTTTTTCAATTCTTCTCTTTAAAAAAAGTGCCGCCTTTAGAAAATCACCCTTTTTCTCGTAAAGATACGCCAGATTTGAATAAGCAGCTAAATAGGAATGATCTAATTCAATAGCCTTTAAATAATAATATTCTGAGCGTTCAATGTCAGCATGCATCTCAGAAACTATTCCTAAGTCATTGTAAACAGCTACAAATGAAGGGTCTAAGCTTATTGCCTTCTGGTAAAACGCTAACGCACTATCAGTATCACCCACAAGCTGCAGGTTATATCCCTTTTCGCGATAATCTTTTGCTTGGTCTTTTAAAGAAATTGCATAGGCAAGAGATTCAAGTGCGCTGGAAATTAAAAGTGCGGAAACAAGAAAGATGTAAAAACCCTTGCTTTTCTGTTTTAAACCCATCCTGATATAAGAATAATACATAAACTCTTCCCTGGCAAGTAAAATTTTTTATTTTAAATTAATGGCGGCATAGTAAGAGCCGGGTGCTTGACCTTTTCTAAATAGGCGATTAATTCCTCCAGTGTAGTGGCTAAAGTTTCATCAGCAATTCTCTGGAATAAATCTAAAGAACCTATTTCTTCACAGCACTTCTTAAGCTTATCTCCCAATGCTTCTTTTAACTCCTTAGGCATCCAGACAATACGTTTTATTCCTCCCTCAGCTGAAATAAATTTTCGACTTGTAATATAAAGTTTTCCTATACCTAAAAACCCGGGTGTCTGCACCCCGCCGCCAACCGAACCAGCAAGGGTTGTAAAAGACATCCCAGATGGAGTCATCCCGCCATAATCACGGTTTACAATCATAACTCCGTTTGCTTCTGGAATTACAGCCATAATACACTCAAAGCAACCGCAAGAAGTCTGCGGGTCGGTAAGTAAGGAATACATACTCACACAGCTAACGCTCTTATTGGATTTCTGATAAACAAAATCATTAACAGCCTTCCATTGGCCTAATTTTTGGTCGAGATACTCTCCCTTTAAAATTGGCTGATTAGGACCAGAGGGGGTAATCTCAAAAGATGCCTTACCATCTAACCAAGAATAGGCGCCACAAAGGCCCAGCCTTTCTGGAGTAATCACACAAACATGATTGGGTGCAAATGATTGGCAAAGTAAACAGCTGTAAAAGGTATCCACGCTCTCGTCAGTCATACCGCTTAGACGCTCATCGCGCTCTTGGTATATCTTCTTAGCTTCTGGCAATAATCCTTCAATATCATTTTGGTTAGTATAAAGTTTTACAGAAACTTTATCCACAATTGCGCTATACTCCTGATGCAACATAGCATGGAGAAGAATGCCTAAGTGTTTTAGTCTAAAACCTTTGGCAAAGGCATCTTTGCTAATTCTAATCCAATTCATATCCCGCTGGCCGATATGCATAACACCCATTGCGCAATTAATATAGCGGTGTAACTGCCTTTCTAAAATCGGCTCAAAATCTTTATTAAATTTTCTGCCTGCCACATCAATTACAATTGCCAATGGCATAGCCTTTTTCTCATCAGATAATTTATCAATGTCATCACCAATTAATTCTATCTTGCCATCCTCTATTTTATTGAGCTCGCTACCTTTTAAAAGCTCAAAGGCAGTTGAGGACTTGCTGCCAAATTCTACGTAAAGCTGTTCCTTTCTTACGCGCTCGCCTTCAAAGGCAGCTCCGTATAAAACCGGTATAGGAATTTTAGCTACCCTAACCTTTACCCCGCGCACCTCAATACAACGGCTGACAATTTTTTTATGGTCCAATTCCTTAACCAATGCCTCGTAAGTGGTAATACCTGATGGTTTAATCTCTGGGATATCAGTATCGGCGATAATCGGAAAACCCATATTTATTGCACCTGCACCGGTTGCATATTTAATATCATCCAGCTCGCCTAATACCAAGCCAAAAGCAAATACGCGCTCCTTACAATATAAAAGGCATTTTTTTGCCTGGCCTGCTTTTATTCCGCCAAAGGTCAAAGCTGAGCGTATTGCCCAATGTAAAGGATAAATCCCTGAAAGCGTATCCCTGCCGTAAGGTACAATATAATTATCCCAGCCCATCTGCACTTCTTGTTCCTTTAACTGGTCAATTATGGAGCGTCCTTTAACAGAACTGCCCACAAATATCAAAATATTCCTTTCTTGAAGCTCGCGGATAATTTCTACTGCAGTATTATTATCAGGAGCAGCACCTAAAATTGCGGCAAATCCTGGCATTCTTCCATCCACCAATTGAATGCCTAAAGAGCGCAAGACCGTGTCTGTAAAAAATCCATTGCAATCCGCTTGAGGCTCTTGGTTATAAAGATAACGCAAAACCATAATTATCTCTTCGGCGAATAACGTTGCGATTCCTGCATCCAAGGCATTGCCTAAGTAGGGTAGCCATAATTGCTCTGAAGGTAGTTTGGGAAGAAGTGAATTTGCATGCTCTAAAATTATTTTGGCATCTTTAAGAGTCTTTGCCTCAATTCCCATCAGAGCATTTGCCATCGGCAGATAAAATGCCGTCTCAGGAAAACCAATTTTTTGGCTTTCACCCTTTTCTTTAATTGCTTTACTTAACAAATCTTGTGCTTCTTTAACTACACTTACAGCACCCCTAATAACTGCTTGTGCAACAATTTTAGACATATGTAATATCCCTTTCCTGATTTAGCTCAATAGTGTGAGGATATGCAAATCCCGGATTTAAAAGCTTATCTTTGATTCTACTTATATCGATTTTTTCACGGATTAAATTTAAAAATACGCCAGAATTATTTATCCTTCCGAAAAGTATGGCACCCACCAAAAGATTATTTCTGATTAAAAGTTTTTTATAAGTCTGGTTTTTGGCATCCTGTCGAGTTAACTCTTCTAAAGGCTCTTTGCTTCTGGTAATCCCTAAAGAAATTACAGGAAGACCAAAGAATTCTACTGAATTCATGCCAATTGAGCCGTCATATTTTAAATTTTGACCGGAAATATTTGAACCGACAACCTTTCCTTGCTCCACAGCCACAGGCCAAAGCGCATTAACAGAAGTTTCATTTATGCTAACATCAAAAGTTTCCGCTATATCTCCGGCTGCATAAATTTCTGGAATATTTGTGAGCATATACTCGTTAGTTAAAATTCCTTGTTTTGTCTTAATCTCTGTATCCTTTACTAACTTTATGTTGGGTGAAACACCCTTTCCCACTATTACAATCTGACAGGCAATGACCTTTCCGATATCCAGTCTAACTGCCTTAACATCGCCATTACCTAAAATTTCTGCAACCTCAGAACCGGTTATAATGTCTATTCCATTTTCTGTTAAGCGTTGTTTAAAAAATTTTGCTGATTTTTCATCCAGCATTTGCGAAAGCACCTGCGGTGATTTAACAACTACCTTAACCTCCAAACCCCTCTTTTTTAAACTATAGGCGGCCTTTAAACCAATCAAACCGCCTCCCATAATACAAGCAGTATCAGAAACAGGCAGAAGTTTTAGAATATTCTTGGCATCCTCAATAGTTCTAAAACCAAACACACCATTCTTCTGTATGCCCTTAATCTCAGGCATTTTACTAGAGGCGCCATTTGCCAAAACCAAAAAGTCATACTCAAACTGGGTTTTATCTTCGGCAACAATGCGTTTTTTCTTATGGTCAATACGGATAATCTTTTTATTGCGAATGAGTTCAATTTTATTTTCAGCATAAAATTCTTCTTTGCGATAAATTAATTTCTCTTCTGGGATATCTCCAGCCAGAAGATACGACAACAAACAGCGAGAATAGCAACCGTAGTTCTCGTCAGTAAAGACGGCTATTGTACAATCCTTATCAAATTTTCTTAAAGTTTCAGCTGTTGAGATGCCGGCAGCTGAGTTTCCGATGATGACTATTTTTTTTGACATATTTTGTCTAACTCTGCTTCTTCTACCCACAAAATTGCTTTTACAGGGCAGGATTTTGCACAGCGCGGTTCTCCAATATCAAAGCACATATCGCATTTTAGGGCGATTTTTTCTTCTCTGTCAGAATGAATTGCTCCATAAGGACAAACCATTACGCACATCCAACAACCCACGCATTTATCTTTATTGTGGATTACCTCACCAGTCTTGGCATCTTTTGTAAGTGCCGCTGACATACAGGCAGTAACACACTTTGGGTCTTCACAATGTCGGCAGGCAACCGGATAATTTTTGGCTTTTGCTAAAGCTACCTTTATACGAGGATATGAAATAGTCTTATCCTTAACATCCTTAAATAAATCCTGGGCTAAAGAATGGCCCACACAGCAAACCAATTCACAGGTTCGACAGGCTACACATTTACTCACATCAAAATATAATCTTTTCATAAAGTTATAAATTTATTTTTCATACATCATCGGCTGCAATCTTAAGGCAGCGCGTTTTTTATTTATATGCTCAATCATAATCTGAGCCATCTTTAAAGGGTCTGGTTCAAAAGCCCATTTTCCGCCAGTAATTTTTTCTACATCTTCGGTTACAAACCTTGTCATTTCAGGACTGCCGTAAACCGGAAAAGGCATTCCAAAAACTACCAAAGCACCGGAAGCCACAAAATACCAGCCAATGGCAATTGCCTTTTCTGACATCCATTCAGGAGCCGCCCCTGCAATTGGCAAATCATCCAAACCCTCTCCTAAGCCGCCTTCCTTAACCATTTCTATGCAGGCAGTTAAAATTCTGCTGTTATCTACACAAGCGCCTAAATGCAATACCGGCGGAATACCCACTGCTTCACAGATTTCCCTTAAACCCTTTCCGGCAAATTCATATGCTGCCTCAGGAGTTAACAGGCCAGCCTTTGCGCAGGCAAGCGCAGAACAACCTGTCTGAACCACCAAAACATCATTCTTAATCAATTCTTTAACTAATTTAAGGTGCGTATCGCCGCTTTCCATTTTAGGATTATCACAGCCCACAACTCCCGCAACCCCTCTAATTCTTCCATTAATTATCGCATCATTTAAAGGTCGAAAGGTGGAGCGATATTTACCGCCCAGCATATCAAAAACATATTCAGTGGTAAAACCCGGAACCAGATTTTTCGACTCATCTGGAATACAAACCCTGGCTTTATCGCGGTTAGGATAATTATCAATTGCCATCTTCACAATTTGCTTGGCAATTGGAAGCGCCTCTTCTTCTTTAAACTCAATGTGTTCCATCCCAGGGAATTTTGCCTTTGGAGAAGTAGAAACAATTTTAGTATGAAAGCAATGCGCAATTTCAGGAAGTGATGGCATAATGCACTGCAAATCAACCAGCAACAAATCCACAGCTCCGGTTAGAAGTGCCAACTCCTGCTGTAAAAAGTTTCCTGCAACTGGAAAACCGCGACGCACCAAAACCTCATTTGCCGTGCAACAAAGACCAGCCACATTTATGCCATTGGCGCCTTTTTGTTTGGCGTATTCAATCATCTCAGGCAGGGTTGAGGCATTACAAATCATCTCTGATAAAACCGGCACATGTCCATGTACCAATAAATTTACTTCATCATGTTTTAAAACACCTAAGTTTACCCTTGCCCTTTGAGGACTGGGCTTGCCAAATAAAATATCGGATAATTCAGTTGCTACCATTGAACCGCCCCAACCATCAGAAAGCGCTGTGCGCATTCCCTGCATCATCAGATTTTGATAATCGTTATCGACACCTATATTTGTGCGGGTTAAACATTCTACAACTTCTCTGTCTATGCCGCGCGGCATTAAATTAAATTTTCGCCAAATCTTCTTTTGTTTTTCTGGAGCGCGCTGGATTAAGCTAATCTCGCCTTCCTGCTGACCGTATTCAGAAAAAATCTTCTTAGCTACGTCAATTGCAATTTCTTCGGGTTTTCTGTTATCGGTTTTGATTTTAAATTCATTTGCCAGGCTTTTAAGTTTATCCACAGATGTAATCTGATAAAATTTTGTCTTGCCTTCTGCAGCCATAAGAAGTGTCTTGGTGATTTCTCTACCGTGGTCATTATGGCAAGCCGAACCAGCGGCAATGTGGCGCACTAAATTTCTTGCGGCAATAACCTCTGCAGTTGCACCGCAAACACCTTGTGTTGCGCCTTCGCCGAATGGGTCAATTCTGCAGGGACCAAGATTACAATTTTTACAACAAACACCCAACGTGCCAAAACCACAGTGCGGTTCCTGAAGCGCCTCGCGGTCCCAAATCGTGACAACGCCCTCTTCTTCTGCGCGCCTGCGCATCTGTTGAGTTGCGGCGTCACCAGAATATTTTTTAATTTCTTCGCTCATTATGCCCTCACTTTATTCAATAAGGTTTGGTAAATATTTTCAAACTCTAACTTGCTTTGTTCTTCGAATTGAAACAGCCCGCGATTTAACTCTAACATTTTACTAAAAGAAATAAATCCTGCAAAAGAATTTCTTAAATCTTTTTTCAGGAATTCTTTATCGGCATCGTTTCTAATTTTATTTCCCACAAAAAAAATATTTTTAATCCCCATTTCTTGGCAGAGATTTTTTATTCTATGGGAAGTTGTAATGCTTAAATTTGTCGGCTCAGTTACAATTAAAAAAGCATCCACATATTTGGCTGTGGCGCGGCCTAAATGCTCGCTTCCGGCAACCATATCCAAAATTACAAATTCATCTTGGTTTAAAATTAGATGGGAAAGGAGATTTTTTATAAAGGTATTTTCTGGGCACATACAACCTGCGCCGGCTTTATTAACCTTACCCATCACCAAAAGTTTTATACCATTATGCTCTGCGGCAAATTTTTCTGGAATATCGTCAACTTTGGGATTTAATTTAAAAAATGTCGAGGGTTTATCTAAAGATTCAACTTCAGTGCGCTGGGCAATCAGCTCCTTCATTTCGCAGATGGGAGTAATTTTTTCATAATTGGGAAAACCCAGCGTTAGACCCAAATTCATATCTGGGTCGCAGTCAATTGTGATTACCTTATTTGCCTTTTCCTTAATAATAAGCGCTAAACCAGCGGCGATAGTTGTTTTTCCTACTCCGCCCTTGCCCGTAATTGCAATCTTCATTTTAAGCGCTAATGGTCGCTAATCTAACGCGAATGATCGCTAATTTATTCGCGTTAATTAGCGTTTGATTCGCGTAAATTCGCGTTATAAATTTTATTACAATCCTACTGCATCTAATACCAGTGGAACTTTTCTGTCCCAGCCAATTGGCATTATATGCACCCCTTGGCACATTGGTTTTAATTGCTTTATAAGATTGGCTGCGATTTCAATAGAGGTAGCACTCTTGTCTTTTGTCTCTTGCATTTTTTTGATTAAATCTTCAGGAACGTTGATGCCTGCCACGTTTTCATTCATATATTTTGCCATTCCTGCAGATTTTAATAAAACAATACCAGCTAAAATTGTGGTTTTTAAGTGTTTAATTTTGGATAAGAAATATTCAAATTGTTTTATGTCATAAACTGCCTGAGTTTGAAAAAATTCAGCGCCAGCATCAATCTTTTTCTCCATTTTCATAATTTGCGGCTCTAAGGGGTCTGACCCGGGATTGACCACCGCTCCTTTAGAGAATGTAGGGGGGTGTCCCTCTAATTTATTTCCCTTCATATCGCTGCCAGCTTCTAACTTTTTAATTACTTCCAGAAGCTGGACCGAATCTAAATCAAATACTGCTTTGGCTTCAGGATGGTCTCCCAATGACGGATGGTCTCCGGTAAGTACTAAGACATTTTCAATTCCCAAAGCTGCAGCGGATAATAAATCCGACTGAAGCGCCAAGCGGTTTCTATCCCGACAGGTTATTTGAAATATCGGCTCAAAGCCCTTTTGTTTTAAGAGTGCGCAAACTACCAAAGAACCCAGACGCATTACTGAGCTTTGTAAATCTGTAACATTGATTGCATCTACTCTGCCGCGCACTAATTCCGCATCTTCCAACAAGGTTTTTGTCTCAATGCCTTTGGGCGGCCCGATTTCAGAGGTTAATAAAAATTTGCCTGATTCAATTTTTTCCTTAAAGGTCATAACTTAATCTCTATTATTTACGCGGGGTCTGTCTTGTTAACGCGAATTCACACGAATTTAACGCGAATTAACGCGAATAAAACAAGATGCTGTTCGAAATCAAACCAAGCCTGCCCGCCAAGCTTTGTGGCAGGCCACCCGCTAAAAAATAATAATTTATCGCTTCCTAACTAACCTATAATTTTCTAAACTCACTATCCAGTTCTAAACTTTTAACCCATTTGAGAATATAATCTAAATTTATTTTTTCGCGATTTAAGGCATAAATGCTCTCACAGTCCTTTAACTGCCTTTCTGAACCACCCGCTGACTTACTCCAGATAAGTTTTGAGATAACAAGGTCTTCTGGACTTATAACAAATATTTCCTTATCTTGAAATCTAATTTTAACTCTATTCTTAAATTCTTCTACCGCATAGGCATTTTTTTCGTCTAAAGGAATGATATCAACTTTAAAACTAGTTTTATGCATTATTACATTAAACATCTCTTTGTTGAAAATTGCTCTTTTAGCTTCTTCGATATCTACATATGCCTCATCTTCGATACTTTTTAAAAACGAAAGAATTTGTTTTGGTTGAATTTTAATCAAAATATCAATGTCCATCGTGGTTCTAATGTAGCCCCAAAAACCAACTGCAGAACCGCCAGTAATCATATAAGGGATATCGGCAGATTCTAATTTCTGGCAAATCCAGTCTAATGTTTCAACGAATAAATTTTTATTATCCTCTCTCTGAGGCATTTATCAACTCCCATTTCATCTAACTTGGGGTTCTGATATCTAATACCGGCTTTCATAGCTTCAATTTGACCACCAATTAATTGGAGCATCAAAAGAAATCTCTCCGAAGGACTCTTTTTTTTAAGTAAATCTAATTGCTTTAATTCTGAATTGGATAAATACATTGTTATCAAATCTTTTTTTAGCGGGGCCTGTCTTGGTTTGTTCCTCGCCGCACCGCTTGTCCTGCCCCAGCGAGTCAGGACTGCGCTCGAAGAAAATTTTCGCTCTGCCTGACTTCGATTATGATAGGCAACCCTGCCCGCTCAAATTTTCTACGTGCGTCTCGAAACTAAACCAAGCCTGCCCGTCAAGCTTTATGGCGGGCCACTCGCTAAAAATAGAACCGTCCCCTTAATTAATCGCCCAGAGGATAAAGCGAATAAAGGACCACGCAAATTTCTCTACTTGCAAACACTGGGACAATTCCTTGCCATACCCCCTGGACCTGAATAGCATGGACCACCTGGACCTGCATAACATGGACCACCTGGACCATCATAGGCAGGCCCACCTGGGCCATCATAGACAGGCCCACCTGGACCAGAGTATTTTGGACCACCTGGGCCGTTATACGCGGGACCACCTGGACCTGAATAACATGGGCCACCTGGACCACCATAGGCAGGCCCACCTGGGCCGTTATACGCGGGACCACCTGGACCTGCATAACATGGGCCACCTGGACCTGCGTAGCCCTTACAATTACAGACATCATCTTGAGTAGTCGTATATATACTGTCGCTTGTCTTCTTCATACAAACCCCATAAATACTACCCCCTGACTTCGCACAAACATTACCTATACCGCAGTCTGTATCAAATTGACAAGTATCCCCATAAGTCCCATCTAAATCCAGAGGTGCATAAACTGGCTCATCATCATTTTCATTCCCAGGGAATAAACCGCCCTTACAAACCCCATAGATTGAACCAGGAGCCTTAACACACTTGCTACCAACCTCACAGTCTGTATCAAATGAACACGCTAAGCCTTGTGATAAAAAAATAAACGAAAGAGTTAAGAATAACCCCAAAACAATAAATATATTTTTCATTGTAACTCCTCTTCCCAAACTAAAAATGGCAATCCTCCTATTACGCATTCGCATTAACATTGTTGGGCGAATTGGTGTCAGAACTCAAAATTTAATTCTTTCATAATCATTCTCAACTAATCAAGTAGTTCTGACACGGAATTTTTTTCATTTAGTTATTAATTTTAAATATTTTATTCTTACTCAAAAGCCATATATTTTCAAACTCCCTTGAAGATATCGAGCCAATTTTCTTAGAAATCTCATTTACTATATCATTATCATTTATAAAAATACTGTAACGCGTATTATCATAGATTACCAATCTGTTAGATTGTCTTTTATCATAATTCTGAGAGGCCTCATTCTTCTTTTTAATCACTTCTTGAAGAGCAATGAAAAAACTCTGCCTATTAATATCTGTCGCTCCATTTTCGCCATAATAAAAAAACAAAAAAATTGGGCTGCTGTTTTTATTATCATGACGGTAGTGTATTGAGATTACTTGATCTTCAACGATTAATTCTGCGGGGAAATCGTTATGTGAAATCGCTTTGAAATAATAATTAATGCATTCTATTATCTTATCGGCTCTTTCTTCTAGTTCTTTCTTATTGTTATGATACTCTATATGATGGAAGGTAAAAAGACAGTGTCTAAATTTAGTCTTATCGATATTGGACTCCAATCTTTTTTTAAAATAGTTTTCTAGAAATCTCTGCTGCGCCGTAAGAGTAGACGGCGATTCAAATAATGCTGTCACTTCGATCCCTTTGTTATGACCGAGTGAATCTTTAATTATAAAATCGGGGCCCGGTGAAATATGCTGTGGAATTCTTTTAATAAATTTATACTTTTCAGTAAAATTTTTATTATAAATTTCTATAAAATTATCTAGTATCCACTTTTCTTTTTGAATCTTATCCATAATTCTATAATCGCCTTTCTTGATATTTTAAATTAAATTTTCCTTTTGCTAGTGGTTTGGATTAGCTTTGAAGAATTACCTTATTGTCTTCCTGATTAAAACTTAAAGTTTTCCCGCTACAGCGGGATCCCGCCTTCGGCGGGAAAAGTTTTGAGTTTTGGTTTTGCATTTTCAGCTTTACACTTTACGCTAAATTAATCTGTGTAATCCGTGCTTCTTAATCTGTGCAATCTGTGTCTTAAAATCTCAACCCATTTCCGAATAACTCACTGATACAGGCATTATTGTAACCTTAAACCTTCTTAATGTGAGCTGTCAACTTTGACAGCAAAGTGTATCGGGTGACGAGGATTGATTTCGAGCCGCACGTAGAAAATTCGAGCGGGCACGGATTGCGCCGAAGGCGCAAGAGCGAGAATTTTCTCCGAGCGAAGTCCTGCCTCGCCGGGGCAGGACAAGCGCTGCGGCGAGAAACAAGCCTCGGCAGGACCCGTTACTTATCCATTAGTGCTGGAGAAGTTTTACAGCGAGCCAATCTTACAACTCCAATTTTCTTTTCAAAGAATAAGGCAATAAAGAAACAAGGGCTTTTTTTGCCTCAACCAAGCGCAAAATATCAGCCAAATCCTTCTGGCGCTTACTGGCACGCCTTGTTTTATCCTGTGCTGCCCAAATTTTACCTTGCAATACATCCTCAACAGTCGCAACAGGCAGTCTATATCCTAACACATCTTTGTATTTTGCGCGTTTAATGAATTCCTGATATCTTAAGTCAGTTTGAATCTGAATTCGTAAGTCCGAATAAGAACTTGAAACATTAATACTATTGGGAAAGTTTTTAATTTTGTAATTCCTTAAAGACGCCAATAATTCTTTTAGTTGTTCAACGATAATTACTACATCCAAATCTAAGCTTACCACGGCTTCAGCATAGGCATTTACAGCTAAACCGCCAATAATACAAAAAGGAATCTTCTTCTTTTTAAGAATATCAATAAATTCCTGCAATAAATCTTTTTTCTCTTTCGCGATTTTTCTGATAAATTCTTTTTTAGTCATCTTGAACTTCCTTGTTTATTTCTGCTGTAATTTAAAAGCCTCCACTAAATTCTTCATTAACATTGTTACTGTCAAAGGCCCAACACCGCCGGGAACAGGAGTTATAAAACTTGCTCGCTCAAATGCTTTTTCGAATTCCACATCACCCACAATTTTATCACCAACTCTATTTATACCAACATCAATTACAATTGCGCCCTCTTGTACCCACTCGCCCTGAATAATTCCTGGCTTTCCTACTGCTACAACCAAGATTTCTGCTCTTTTGACATGTGTAGGTAAATATCCTCTTTGTCCAGTTGCAATGTGGCAGGTAGTAACAGTGGCAAATTTATCTAATAAAAGTAAACTAACCGGCTTTCCTACAATTTCACTGTGGCCAACAATCACTGCCTCTTTTCCGTATAAATCCACGCCAGTTGATTTTATCAATTCCATTACTGACAAAGCAGTGCAAGAACCAATTCTCATTTTTCCAAATATGGCTTGGCCCACATTTTCCGGATGCATCCCTTCCACATCTTTTAAAGGATTAATATGAATGGGAATATCCTTGGCATTTATTTGAGCTGGTAAAGGAAGCTGTAGTAATATTCCTGTTACATTTTTATCGTGATTTAACTTTTCAATATAATCAATGAGAGCTTCCTCAGTTAAGGTAGCGGCAAGCGGATGTTCTTGAAATTCTATGCCCAGCTCTTGCGCCACCTTTTTTTGAGACTTTAAATAAATTGCTGCCTGAGGATTTTCGCCAACTTGAACGGTGGCTAATGTGGGTGTAGTATTAAATTTGCTTTTTAAACTTGCAATCTCTTGCTTAAGATTTTGTTTTATCTTTTCTGCAATTGGCTTTCCTTCTAATAATTTTGCGCTCATCATTAACTCCTATTCGCGTAAATTCGCGTTACTTATTGATTTTTACATTTATAAGAGCAGAATTAAATGCCGCTAAAAGAAATTCTGCGGCAACCTGCACATCGCTAACTAAATTTTTATTTCCTTTTTTAATTAAAGTAGGACATAAATTTATGGCTTCATAACAAAGCCGAGCTACCTCAAATGGCACGCAGGCGGCTTTTTTAAGGGCAATTTTTTTATGTTTTTCGCTTTTATCTCTTGCCTCAACCACACACATATATGCTTGGACATCCAAATCCACCAATTGCAATAGGCGTTTTCTTATCCTCTGGCTCTTTTTTAAGATATTTTTTATATCCCTTTCATAAACTTTATATTTCTCTTTTCCAATTGTAAAATTGGCAACCATTGATAAAAGTGCAACTGCCAATGCTCCAACAAGAGCCGCAGCGCTTCCTCCGCCGGGAGCTGGCTTTTTAGCGGCTAAATCGTCTAAATATTGTTTGAGAGATTTATTGGAATACATTTTTAGAACAATCCTACAACCTTTCCATTCTCATCTATATCTATCCTTTCTCCTGCTGGCTCAGTAGGCAGGCCTGGCATTGTGCGCATTTCACCGCACAATGGATATAAAAATCCAGCGCCAATTGAAGCGCGGATATCCCTGATTGGCAAAATAAAATCTTGAGGCGCGCCCTTTAAATTTGGGTCATGCGACAAGGATAAATGTGTTTTAGCCATACAAATAGGCAGTTTATCAAAACCTTGGTCAGTGTATTGAACAATCTTTTTTTCTGCTACATCAGAATATTCCACATCCCTTGCCCCGTAGATTTTTGTGGCAATAATCTTTATTTTTTCTTTAATAGAAATATCCAAGGGGTATAAAAATTTAAAGTTTTTAGGCTTGTTAGCAGATTCTATCACAGCTTTGGCTAAATCAATTGCGCCCTTAGAACCCTGTGCCCAGACTCGAGAGATTACGCAGTTATCTGCGCCAAAAGAAATCGCCTTTTCTTTTACAAACTCGATTTCTTTTGGCGCATCAGTTGTAAATTCATTTATGGCAACCACAACCGGTACCCCAAAAAGCATCATATTTTCAATCTGCTTTTTTAAGTTGCATAAACCATCATTAACTGCTGAAATATCCTCTTTTAATAATCTCCCATCTAAGGGCTTACCTGCCACAACCCTAAATCTACCTGAATGCATCTTCAATGCGCGAATAGAACATACAACTACCACACAATCCGGCTTAAACCCAGAATAGCGGCATTTAATATCCATAAATTTCTCAGCACCACAATCCGCACCAAAACCGCTTTCTGTGACAATATAACTACATAGTTTCTGGGCAATTTTATCTGCGATTATTGAACTATTGCCATGAGCAATATTAGCAAAAGGGCCGGCGTGCACAAAACAAGGTGTATTTTCCAGCGTCTGAATGAGATTGGGTTTTATGGCATCCCTTAATAAAACCGCCATACTTCCTGCAACCTTTAAATCCTCTGCGGTAATCGGTTTTCCTTCAACTGTGTAGGCAAGTATAATTTTTCCTAAGCGCCTCCTTAAATCCTGCAAACCAGTGGTTAAGGCTAATATTGCCATTACCTCTGAAGCAACACTTATATCAAATCCTGTGTCTCTAGGAATTCCATCTTCTTTTGTGCCTAATCCAATACGAATATTACGCAGTGACCTATCGCTAACATCCAACACTCGACGCCAAAGTATGGAATTTAAATCAATGCGAAATTTATTTCCATGAAAAATATGATTATCCAAAAATGCCGCTGCCAAATTATGTGCCAACCCCACTGCATGGACATCGCCGGTAAAGTGCAAATTAAAATCCTCCATAGGAATAACCTGCGAATATCCTCCGCCAGCAGCACCACCCTTAATTCCAAAAACCGGCCCCAATGATGGCTGGCGTATACACACAATAGATTTTTCCTTTAGGAGATTTAAAGCCATAGAAAGGCCAATGGTTGTGACAGTCTTACCCTCACCTAATGGGGTTGGTGTGATGGCTGTCACTACAACATACTTAGCATTTTCTCTTTTGGGAAGCCTGCCTATAATATCCAAAGAAATTTTGGCTTTGTATTTTCCATAAAACTCAAGAAATTCTTCTCTTATGCCAATAGTTCTGGCAATCTTAACTATTGGTTTTATTTTTGCATTTTGAGCAATTTCTAAATCAGATAACATTTTATCGCCTAATATCTGTATCGAGCTTCCAATTCAAAGGCATTTTGGATAAGTTCAATTTTATTAACTTCTTCGTTCCTTAAAACAGAAACCACATCAAACCTTGCTGGCTTATCCCACAATTTATTTTCTCTCAAATAGCTTAATGCCGCCTTGGTAATTTGATGTTGTTTATTTTTGGTAATTGACTCCTCTGGCAGGCCTTTTTCTAAACTAGTCCTAGTTTTTACCTCAATAAAACAGATAAAATCTTTATCCCAAGCAATGATATCTACTTCTCCTAATCTGGATTTATAATTAGTCTTAATTATTTTATAACCCTTCTGCTTCAAGAATAAAATAGCAATTTCTTCTCCGGATTTTCCTAACTCAATATTTCTTAAAGACATCCTATGGGATGAAAAGTTTTCCTATGAATTACTGAAGGGCCGAATTTATTTATTGCCAAAATATGCTGTTGTGTAGCGTAGCCTTTGTGTCGCGAGAAGCCATATTCTGGATAAATTCTGTCATAAATATCCATAATTCTATCGCGGGTAACCTTTGCCACAATTGAGGCGCTGGCTATGGATTTACTTTTGGAGTCGCCGCCAATAATATTTATAAAATCAAAGGGAATCGCCTTTGAGAAAAACCCTCCGTCAATTAAAACACAAATTTTTTTAAAAGGAACTCTTTGTTTTTTTCTCTGGCGCTTTAATTTTCTGGCTAAATCAACAATAGCTCTGTGCATAGCCAGTTGTGTGGCTTCAAGTATATTTAAACTATCAATTATAACTTCACTAACTATTCCCATACCAACGAAAGAGTGCTCTAAGATTTCATTAAATGCCTTAACACGCTTTTTGTGGCTAAGTTTTTTGGAATCATCTATTCGGTTTTTAAATCTCTTTTTCTTTAAAATTACTGCGCAGGCAACTACCGGCCCAGCCAAAGGTCCGCGTCCAACTTCATCTACGCCGGCAATCAAATTAAATCCACTTTTCTTAGCTTTATTTTCGTAATAAAGCATTTATTTTTGTTCTGAAATTTGTTTTTGTTCTATCCTTGATGCTCGTCCAGTTTTTTGCCGTAGATAATAAAGCTTTGACCTCTTAACCCGTCCTTGACTTAACACCTCAATACCTGTAATGGAAGGAGAATGTAAAGGAAATATACGTTCAACGCCCTCGCCATAAATAACCTTGCGAACTGTAAATGAAGAGCGCACTCCTTTGCCTTTCTTGCTGATAACTACACCCTCAAATGGATGTAGGCGAACTTTGTCTGCCTCCATGAACTTAACAGTTACTTTGACTATATCGCCCACATTGAATTTGGGAATGTCTTTTTTTAATTGCCCTGATTCAATTATCTCCAATATGTTCATTTTGATACCTCCATTAATGAATTCTCTATATTGTTGGGATATTTAATCTATTCTTTTTTAAAAGATCTGGTCTTTTTGCTTTAGTATGTTTTAAAGCTTTTTCTTGACGCCACTTGGCAATTCTTTGGTGATTACCAGAAATTAAAACTTCTGGAACTTTCATTCCCTTAAAGACTGCGGGACGGGTATAGTGAGGATATTCCAACAGATTTTCTTCAAATGACTCCTGCGACAAAGAATCTTCGTCACCCAAAACTCCCGGGACAAGGCGAGTAACAGCATCTACCAGAACCATTGCTGGAATTTCTCCTCCGGTTAATACATAATCTCCAATTGAAATTTCCCGGTCAATTATCTTTTTTACCCTTTCATCAACACCTTCATAATGGCCGCAGATTAAAATTAATTGCCTTTCTTTTGAAAGTTCTTTAGCGATTTTTTGATTTAATTTTTCACCTCGCGGACTTAGAAGTATAATTTTTGCTCGATGCTTGATATGCTCTACTGCACGAAAAATTGGCTCTGGCTTCATTACCATTCCCGGACCACCCCCAAAAGGCCTGTCATCAACTTTTTTATGTTTATCTAAAGAAAAATCTCTTAAATTGTACAGATTTATTTTTACCAATCCTTTCTCTTGAGCGCGTTTGATGATAGACTCATTCAGTATTGGCTCAAATACTTTGGGAAAAATAGTTATGATGTAGAATTGTAACAAGCCAAGAATTCCTCTTTAAATTGCTGGTAATTATCATTGAGTATTGCCCGACGTATCTCTCGCATCAAATCTAAATAAAAATAAACATTATGCAAAGATACAAGCCTTAAGCCTAAAATCTCATTGGTGTTAAACAAATGCCTAATGTAAGAGCGGCTATAATTTTTGCAGGTATAACAGGAACAGATTTCATCAATTGGCTTGTTATCGAAAGTAAATGAGGCGTTTCTTATGACACATTTACCAAATCTAGTAAAAGCGCTTCCATTTCTGCCGTAGCGTGTAGGCACACAACAATCAAACATGTCAATGCCTTCTGAAACTGCCTTTACAATTTGGTCAGGCGTGCCTACTCCCATTAAATATCTGGGAAGCTCTTTGGGAAGAAATGAAGCAGTAAAAGATAAAATATTATATCCTAAATCTTGGGGTTCGCCAACACTTATTCCGCCAATTGCAAAACCATCAAAGCCTATGTCAATCAAGGCGTTAACAGATTCCTTTCTTAAATCTTCATAAGTTGCGCCCTGAACAATGCCAAAGAGAAGTTGTCTGCCATCATTGTTTTCTTGGAATGACTTCTTTGAACGCTCTGCCCAAAGGGTTGTACGCTTTACCGCGATTTCTGCATAATCCTTGCTGCAGGGATAATGCACACATTCATCTAAGGGCATAATTATATCAGAATTTAAAACTTTTTGTAAAGAAATTATGTCTTCGGGTTTTAGAAAATGTTTGCTTCCATCAATGTGCGATTGAAACTCAACCCCCTCATCCAAAACCTTTCTTAAAAGTGCTAAGCTAAATATCTGATACCCGCCTGAATCGGTTAAGATGGGCTTGCGCCAAGACATAAAATTATGCAAATCTCCGGAGTTTTTTATTACATTAAGGCCTGGTCTTAAAAAAAGATGGTAGGTATTACACAAAATAATCTCTGCCTGACAATCTTCTAAATCTTGATTGGATAAAGCCTTGACAGCAGCATTTGTGCCAACCGGCATAAAGCAAGGGGTATTGATTTCGCCGTGAGCGGTAACAAGTTTTCCCAAACGGGCATTTGTAGTTTTATCTTGGTGGATTAATGTAAAAGACATTAGAAAAAATTAAATTATTAACATCGCATCGCCATAACTATAAAACCTATATTTCTTTGCAATTGCTTCTTGGTAGGCCTTCATAATTAAATCTCCTCCTGCAAAGGCACAAACCAACATAAACAGAGTGGTTTTGGGAAAATGAAAATTGGTGATAATGCCATCTGTTAGTTTAAATTTGTATCCTGGGTAAATAAATAAATTTGTTGAGCCTTGATAAATAGAATTGTTAAGTTTATCTACTTCAATATTCGAAATCGTCTCTAAAACTCTGCAACTGGTTGTGCCAACGGCAATAATTTTTCTGCTGGATTCTTTGGCTTCTTGAATAATCTTAACAGTTCCTCTTGTTACCCTAAATTCTTCGCAGTACATCTTATGTCTTGTGATATCCTCCTCTTTTACTGGATTGAATGTAGCATAGTTTACATGCAAGGTTAGAGAGGCTATCTTTATTTCTGTTTCTTTTATTTTACTTAATAATTCATTTGTAAAATGCAATCCTGCGGTAGGGGACGCTATCGAGCCATTGCATTTTGCATAAACAGTTTGGTAATATTCTTTATCTAAATTTTCTGGAACCCTTTTGATATACGGAGGAAGCGGTATCTGGCCTATTTCTTTAAGATGCTTTAATATATCGCAATTGAAACGAACAATTTTTTGCTTTGCATCAATCAGCTGGCAATAAATCTTTGAGCCATTGAAAATGATGCGCTCATCAATCTTAATTTTCTTAAGCGGATTGATGAGCGCATTAAACGTATTACTACTATCAACCTGATTTAAAACTAAAACCTCAACCCTTCCGCCAGTTTTCTCTCGCCTTCCTAAAAGGCGAGCCGGAATAACCCGACTATCATTTAAAATCAAACAACTATTTTTAGGCAAATATTTAAGTATATTGTAGAATTTATCATGATAAATTTTTTGTGAACTTCTTTCAATTACCAAAAGACGACAACTATCACGACTCTTTAAAGGATATTGCGCAATTAACTCTTTTGGTAACTGGTAATCAAAATCTGAGAGCTTCATCCCGTTAGACCTCCCCCTTTTTTCTAACTTCTGCTCCCGTTAAAATCCCTGACTCTCGACCCAGCAAGGTCTAACGGGATTCATTTCTTTATGGTTGCGCCGGGATAATAAAAGGAGAGAATCTTTCTGTAATTAAATCCTTTTTCTGCCATGCCTTTTGCTCCCCATTGACAAAGCCCAACGCCGTGTCCCCAACCGATGCCTTTAAAATCTACATAATAACCCTTGATTAAAATCTCATAATTATTGCTTCTTATTTCATTTGGTCCAATTATTTGGCGAAAATCCTTTCCAGATATAGTAAAACTGCTTCCTTCGCGGCAGATAATCTCTAAAACCTCAATTCTACCCGAGGAATTTCTTTTTAACACCGAAATATTCTTTATATCACCCAAATCATAGCCAGCTTTTCTTAATTTCTCTTCTATATTTTTTAATCTAAAATTTCTCTTCCATTGATAATGGGCTGAATTTATGCAGAAATTACAAACCACTCCTTTTAATGGCAATAAATCTATCTTCCAAAGATTCCCTGCATCTTCAGTATGTCCTGCGCAGGTAGCTGAAAAAAAAGCCGCAAGCACTTCTTGTTTAAAGTAGAGTACTTCTCCCTTTGTTTTATTTACAGCCTTATTAGTTCGGTTTCTCTCAGAAAACCTGCCACCATAAACCTGTGAGCGAATATCTGAGGTTAGATCAAAATCTTTATTTTTATTAAGACCTGCTTGATAAAGTGCAAAGCTGCGCGTGGCAACTGCCTGGGCTTTAATTGCCTCAATTGGCCAAAGATGGGAAACCTCGTGATATAAAACACCGCGCACATAATCCTCGAGGTCCAAATTATTTACAACTGTAAGCTTCAAATTCTTATTGCGGATTATATTAATCTCTCCTCTTAAGAGCCGGTCATTAACATAAATTGTGGCGTCTTTTTTGGCTACAATTCTAAGGCAGCAGATTTTAAAATCTAAATTTCCAATTTTAATTCCTGTATATTCCGGTAAAACCTGGGAAGAACGAAGCCGACTACTTTGATAAAGTGGCTCATTGGTTCCTAATGCGAGAATTTCAAATCTTCCGCGAATAGTTAGATAAAAACCTGGCTCATCCTCAATAATTGCAACGCGGATATTGCCTCTTTCCAAAGCAAATGCCAAGGAGCAAATATTAAGAAAAATAAATAAAAAGATAATTATCTTTTGTTTATGAGCCATATGATGAGACTTAAAACAATACTGATTAAAATTGAGGTTGCCAGCGGTAAATAAAAGGTAAAATTCTTTCTTTGGAAATAAATATCTCCGGGGAGTTTTCCCAAAAAAGGGATTTTTCCAGCAAATGAAAACAATGCTCCCGCGATTATCAAGATTAAGCCTGCAAACATCAAAAGCTTTCCTAAATTATTTATTTCGAGCATGTCTTTCAGCCTCCGAGTAAACACATCCACAATATTTCTGGCAGTAAAGTCCTAATTTCTTTGCTTCATCATGAGCAGTCTTAAAACCGGGCCTGAAATCTTCAAAATAAAATTTTATTTTATAATTCTTTTCAATGTCATCGCCAATTTTTTTTATTATCTCAATATCCTGATAAGGACTGACTAAAAGGGTGGTGCTAAAATATTCAAAATTATTTTCTTGGGCAAATTTTGCAACTCTTTTAAGCCGCAAATTCCAACAAATTGGACAGCGTTTATTTTTTTCTTCATTTCCTACAATTGCTCTAAAATAATTCTGCAAATCGTATTCAGCATAAACAGTATTTAAATCTTTAATTCGTGAAATTTCTTCCACTGCCTTTTTTCTATTTGCATATTCAATGTATCCGTGTATATTGGGATTATAAAAAATCCCAGAAACCTCAAACCCCTTGCTTCTTAAATTTTCCAACGGATAAATCAGACAAGGTCCACAGCAGATATGCAAAAGTAGTTTCATAAATTTGTATCGTTAATCAAATTTTACGGGTCCTGCCTTGGTTTGTTTTTCGCTGCACCGCTTGTCTTGCCCCAGCGAGGCAAGACTGCGCTCGAAGAAAATTTTCGCTCTGCCAGACTTAGATTATGACGGGCAACCTTGCCCGCTCAAATTTTCTACGTGCTGCTCAAATCTAAACCAAGCCACCCGTAAAACTAATTATTCCTTAAATTATAACAGGGACACCCTTCCGATTGGCCTAAAAGACGTCCCTAGATTAACATTCTTTAAGAAAATTTTGAAAGCAAGATTTCACTGCTTTACTAAACCATTCTGTGAAATTATTATGTTTATCAATTGTAAACATAATATTACAAACATTATTTTTCCCATCGACAAATAAATCTATACATTGTTTAAAATTTCTAAATAACCCTTTATGTACCATGAGGCAACGATTTCTTTGGTATAAATAACGCAAAAAATCCCTAAATTCCAAATCAATAATTTGGTTATTCTCTTCTTTTTGAAATTTTACTTCTTTTTTAATAGAATCGATGCAATATTTATCGATAAAGTTAACGAACTCTTTAGTTTTATTAATTTTTCGCTCTATATCGTATTTAATTTTGAAATTGGCATTTTTAATCCTACTGGTTTTCTTAATAAAAGCTAAACTATTACTGACAGCCTCAACTGCACAATAATATAACAAATTTGAAATATCTGGGAAATTTTTCTTTAACTTGTTAGCTTGTGAAATACATAAACTGCCAAACCTAAATCCTTTTTTAATATCTTCATTTTTAAAATTATTTACCACTTTGTTAAAATAACCTTAACCTATTTCTGTTATCTACATTGTTATAACCAAACAAAAACCTACCCAACAATGATCTCCATTTGCGCTTGGAGAGTCTTTGCATTAAGCCATTCATCATTGTAAGACACCTGACATTATTTTGCTCTGCTAATTTCCATTTGCGCCTATCGTTAAGGGATTGATGCTCTTCAAAGTGATGTCCACCACCAGTCTCAATAATGCAGATAGGCTTGTTATCTTTAGAAACTACCAAATCAGCAGAGCCGTATTTCCAGATATGTTTCAAACCTACATTCTCTGGCTCTGGAAATACTTTTTTTAACTTAATTTCCTTGTGGGTAGCAAAGTGCTTCCAAGTATTGTTGATATACTTTTCTATCTGTTTTATTTCTGCTGTGATTATTTCTCTTGGTATTGTAGTTTTCATATTAGCTAATTATAATAACAGACAGCGGGTTTTATCCCGCTGTGCCTCACTTGATCCCGCTTCACCATACACCACCCGGCCAAATCGCACCTTACAGTACCAAACCTCACCCCAACTTACTCAAACTTCACTACTTCAAACCTTCCAAACTTTGGTCTGAAGTCGCCAATGCCTTTAGTTTGCCCTGCCTCTTGTAAAATTTGCTTAAGAGTATCTTTTTTTATCCTATCCTCATTAAAATTAATCGTAAATTCTAATTCCCAAGAGTTAAACTTTGGCCTGCCTTTGACTATCCTGTTTCTTTGGATAACAACAGGTCTTACATCCAGCTCATCGTAGGTCTTTTTGTTAAGTGGAATTTTCTCTTCCTCAACAAATACAGAAGATAGTATCGTGGCTTTTAATGAGCCTCTGCCTTTTCCTTTGAATTCTTTGGCAGTATCTCTTAAACAAGCCTCAATCCAAGTGGAAGGCGCATAACAGCCTATTTTATCATCCCTATACAGGGCTTTTTCTGCGTCCTCTTTGACATCATACTGCTCGTCTCTGCGTTTTGCCTTTGACTCATCAGGCTTTTCCATCACAAACCGGTTCATCATCAAAGGCGCGATACCTTTAATCTTTACTTTCGCTTTTTGCATAGATAACCTCCTTTTTAAGAAGTAACGATTGGCGGTCTATATACTTTTTCTTAGTTCTTTTTCAATATCTTCTAATTGTTCTTTTACAATTTTCTCAAGGGTATCGCTTTCTTCCCTTAAAGATTTTACGGAATTATCAATATTCGTGCATTGAAGACGAATTGCCCTTAAATTTGAGAAGATTCCTTTTAAGTTTGACATTTTTTCTTGAATTTTAGTAATATCTAATCCTTTTGACTCAGCTACCTCGAGAAGCAATTTAGTCTTGCACCATTTATAAGCAATGTGTAGAATCTCATCATGTATTTGGCCATTATCCAATTCCGAGGAAAGCGCACACACTAATTTATTTCCTCCATATTCATTGAACCAACCAATAGACTTTGGAAGGGCTGAAATATTCTTTACAATAAATATTCCATAACTGGCAGTTCTATTTTTCATTGCTGTATCTAGAGTATCGATAATAACTGGTAGAGAAATAGTCTGCACGTCTTTGACTTCGAAGGTAAAAGTCTTATCAGTTCTTTTGCCAAGCGCTACCACGAAATCTCCTTTGTCACAATCTTTTAACTTACCTTCTTTCTTTGTCGTATTTTCAAGTTGATCGCCGTCGCTCTGCAGTTTTACTACTTCGCTTAAAATCCTTTCACATTCATCCTCGAAAGAATAACCTTTTTGAATACTTTTTTGTATTACTGCCTCGACTTCTTTTCTAGTCTTCAATCCTTGCAACGCCTGTTCTACTGTTTTGATTTTTTCCTCCAGTAAATTCCTTAAATTAAAAATAGGAGAACCTGTTTTATAAGGGTCGAAAATCTCTGAAATATTTCTAACAACCATCCCCCTTTCTCCAAAGGAGTTTGTTACAAGGCTATTGATTATTCCTCTATCACCAAAATATTTATCCAATTCATCTTTTACTTTATCGAGTCCACTTTTGAATTTAGTTTCCAAATCAGAAAATTCTTTTTGAATATAATCAATCTTTTCTGTGGTACCTGTTGTTCTTAATGCAACTACTCCGACTTTTAAAGCTTTCTCAAATCTTTCTGAACGCTGTTCTTCAGGGATTTCATTAAAATAAGAAACGATTTCTTTATCAACTGTCTTAAAGTCTTTTACTGTTAAAATATCATCAAAAACTTGAATATTTGCATCCATGAGTAACCTCCGCAAAAAGTTCTATTCCTAAACAGTTTTTATTTAAATTTTTGTCTAATGTCGGTCTTTAATCTCAACTCATTTCGAAAGTCTGCGAAGCGTTTTCGGGTGGCTTGGTTTGATTTAGAGCCGCATGTAGAAAATTTTTTCGGGCATGGTGTCCCGACGAATAGTCGGGACGAGAAAAAATTTTCTTCAAGCGAAGTCCCGCCACGCTGGGGCGGGACGAGCGGTGCGGCGAGAAACAAACCAAGACAGGACCCGAAAACATCTTAATTTTAGAATAATTCTTTCTGACTTTGTTTTTTAGGAGTTAAATTGAAATGCTTATAGGCAAGACGGGTTGCCTCGCGTCCACGGGAAGTGCGTTTTAAATAGCCTGATTTTAATAAAAATGGCTCAATAGTATCAACAATTGTGTCAATCTCTTCATTTAAAGTTGCAGCTAAAGATTCAACACCTACAGGACCGCCTTCATATACATCAATTATAGTTCTTAAGACCTTTCTATCAACTTCATCAAGTCCTGCCTGGTCAATGCCTAAAGAGTTTAAAGCCTTATCCACGATATCCAGCGTAATTGTTTTGTTAGGTTCTTTTACTTGAGCATAGTCCCTGACCCTGCGTAAAAGCCGATTAACAATCCGAGGTGTTCCTCGAGCCCGACGGGAAATCTCATTAGAAGCTGTATCATCAATTGGCAAGTTTAAAATTTTTGCGGAATTTTTCACAATCTTGCTTAATTCTTCAGGCAAGTAAAAATCCAAATGGTGAAAAATTCCAAATCTATTTCTTAAGGGCGCGGCTAAAAGCCCGCTCCTGGTAGTTGCTCCTACAAGAGTAAATGGCTTTAAATTAAATTTGATAGTCTTGGCATAAGGACCTTTATCAATTACAAAGTCAATTTGAAAACTTTCCATTGCCGGATATAAAAATTCCTCTACAGTTTTACTTAAGCGATGAATCTCATCAATAAAAAGTATGTCGCCATTTTCTAAGTTTGTAAGAATTCCGATCAGATCTCCTGCCCTTTCAATTGCAGGGCCAGAGGTGGCAGTAATTTTGGAGTTCATTTCATGTGCAATTATGTGGGCAAGAGAGGTTTTGCCTAAGCCAGGAGGTCCGGAAAAAAGAATATGCTCAAGCGGCTCTTTTCTTTCTTGAGCTGCCTGAAGAGAAACCTTTAAGTTTTCTACAGTCTCTTTTTGTCCTACAAATTCGAAAAGTTTCTCCGGACGCAAAGATATGTTTAAAACTACATCCTCATCAGTCTCCTGTGTGATGATGAGTTTTTGGCGTTCTTTTTGCATAGGGGCTAATATTTTCTTTGTTTCTAAATATTTCGATTTCACCAAAAATATTCTTCTGCAAAATAATAATCTCTTTTATGCGGATTAATTCTAAGATTGCCAAAAATGCTGCCACAATTTCTAATTTATTTTTACAAGACTCAAACAAAGCTGAAAGCTTAAGCTCAGGAAAAACCAACAACTGATGCAGGATATCATGGATTTTTGACTCAACTGTAAATTCATCCTTAATAACCTCATAAAATAGCTCTTTGGGAACTTCTTTTAATGCCTTGGTAAAGGCGCTGATTAAATCAAACAAACTAGCTTCAAAATAAACCTCATCAGGTGTTTCTGGTTTTTGTTGAGGATTAGCCACAATTCTTGTAAAACCATCCTGTCGAAACATTTCTTTGTTTCTTAGCTCCTGCGCTACTGCTTTAAATTTTTGATATTCTAAAAGCCTTTTAACCAAATCTTCTCGTGGGTCTATCTCCTCTTCTTCTTGAACCTCTGATGGGTCAGGCGGCAGAAGCATTTTAGATTTTATCTGCATAAGGGTTGCTGCCATAACTAAAAATTCACCCACAATTTCCAAATCTAAAAGCTTCATCAACTCCAAATATTGCAGGTATTGCTCGGTTACTTTGGCAATTGGGATATCATAAATATTAATCTCGTCTTTTTTTATGAGATAAAGCAGTAAGTCTAAAGGCCCTTCAAAAATATCTAATTTTAATTTATAACTCATTTTTATAAACGCTAATTTACACGAAGACGGCTTTTCTTACCTCTTTCAAAGTGGCGCAGGCAACCTTTTTAGCTCTTTGGCTACCGTCTTCTAAGATTTCCTTTAATTTATTTTTATGCTTAAGAAGTTCTTGCCTTTTGTCCTGAATAGGATTTAGTTTTTCAATTAAGATATCTGCTAATTGCTGTTTGCACTGAGTGCAGCCAATTTGCGCCTTTCCACAGGCCTCATCAATTTCTTCTTTTAGTTGTGGGGCAAATACTGAATAGTAGCTATGAACATTGCAAACCTCAGGATGCCCTGGGTCACTCAGATGAATTCTTTTAGGGTCAGTAATCATTGACTGAACCTTTTTCTTCACAACTGCTGGTTCATCAGATAAATTTATCGTATTATTATAACTCTTGCTCATTTTTCTTGCATCCAGACCTAAGAGCTTTGGTGTTTTAGTTAAAAGTGCCTCTGCCTCAGGAAAAATATTTTTATATAAATGATTAAATCGTCTGGAAATTTCTCTGGTTAACTCTAAATGCGGCAACTGGTCAAGACCCACTGGAACAACAGATGCCTTATAAATTAAAATATCCGCGGCTTGTAAAACTGGGTAGCCTAAAAAAGCAAATGTTGAAAGGTCTCTATTTTTTATTTCCCGAAGCTGTTCTTTGTAGGTAGGACAGCGCTCTAACCAGCCCAAAGGGGTAATGCAAGAGAAAAACATATATAAATCCAAATGTTCCTGAACCTGCGATTGCAAAAAAACAGTAGATTTATTAGGGTCAATGCCGCAGCTTAACCAGTCAGCCACATTATCCAAAATATATTCTTGGGTCTTTGAGGCATCCTCGTATTCACTCATTAAAGCATGCCAATCTGCAATCATAAAAAAACACTCGTAATTTTCTTGAAGCTCAACCCAATTTTTTAAGGCGCCAACAAGATGTCCCAAATGTAAATTTCCCGTTGGCCGCATACCGCTTAAAAGTCGTTTTTTCATAGTTTCCTAGCAATCTTTTCTATCTCAAATGCCTCAATAACATCTCCTGCTTGTATATCCTCAAAACCACTTAAGGTTAAGCCGCATTCAAAGCCTTCATTTACTTCGCGCACATCATCTTTGAATCTTTTTAAAGAGGCAAGCTTGCCTTCGAACACAACTTGGCCATTACGTACCAACGACACTTCGGCTTGCCGGCTTATATTTCCTTTAACAACAAAGCAACCTGCCACAATGCCGGATTTAGAAAGCTTAAACACCTGCCTTACCTCAATTTTGCCTAAAAAGTTTTTCTTTAATTTTGGTTCTAAAAGCCCTTCCAAAGCAGCTTTGATATCATTTAGAGCATCGTAAATAATCCGATATGTGCGCACATCTACGCCCAGCTTTTTTTCCTCTTCCTTTGCCTGTAATTCTGCCTCTACATTAAAACCAATTATTACCGCATCTGAGGCCGCAGCTAAAATTACATCAGAAGTGTTTATTGAGCCGACTGCCGAGTGGATAATTCTAAGTTGAACTTCATCGGTGGGCAATTTTTTTAGAGAATCCTCTAATGCCTCGAGTGAGCCTTGCACATCTGCTTTTAAAACTATCTTTAATTCTTTTAGCTTACCTTCTTTAATCTGCGCATACAAATCCTCTAAACTTATTCTCTGCAGAGGCCTTAGTTTATTTTGTTTAAACAATTCCTGTTTTTGCTGACTAATCTGGCGCGCAGCTTTTTCATCCTCCACTACATAAAATTTCTCTCCTGCATCAGGCACACCTGAAAGGCCTAATGCCTCAACAGGCATAGCCGGCCCTGCCTCTTTTATAGGAAAACCCCTGTCATTAAACATTGCCCTTAATTTTCCGTAAAGGGTCCCCGCAATAACTTCATCACCCAAATGCAATATTCCATTTTGTACAATCAGTGTGGCTAAGGGTCCTTTATCTTTGGTAAGCCTTGCCTCAACCACTATGCCGCTTGCCTTTTTTTGATAATTTGCTTTTAACTCCATCATCTCTGCTTCTAACAGAATCATCTCCAAAAGGCTGTCAATTCCGTCTCCGGTTTTTGCAGACACACCCACGGTAATTGTCTTTCCGCTCCAATCCTCTGGAGTTAATTCTAATTCTGAAAGTTGTTTTTTTACCTTATCTATTTGGGCTTGCGGCTTATCAATTTTATTTATTGCAACAATTATAGGCACCTCAGCTGCACGCGCATGGTTAATTGCCTCAATCGTCTGAGGCATAACCCCTTCATCTGCAGCTACTACCAAAACTACGATATCTGTAATATCAGCCCCTCTTGCACGCATAGCTGTAAATGCCTCGTGCCCGGGTGTGTCTAAAAATGTAATCCTGCCATTTTTTACATTCACGCTGTAGGCGCCGATGTGCTGAGTAATGCCCCCGTGCTCTTTTTCTGTAATTCTACTTTTCCTTATGAAATCTAATAGTGAGGTCTTGCCATGGTCAACATGGCCCATAAATGTAACAACGGGAGAGCGATGCGATAGAAAGGTTTTATCCAAACCTTCTTTTTTATGAGATTCAATGAGTTTTTCTTCGTGGGTGGGAAGTTTACTTAAACGCATACCGAAATTTTGTGCGATTTTATTTACCGTTTTATCGTCGAGGAATTGATTGATATTTACAAATATGCCTTTATCAAGTAAATCCTTTATTATTCTGCTTGGCTTCTGGCCTAATTTGACAGCTAAGTCTTTAACGCTTATAGGAAATTCAATTTGAATTTCTTTAAGCAGCTTTTCTTCGGCAGTTAAGACAACAGGAGTTTCCTTTTCTTCTAAAACGGTTGGGGTTTCTGACTTAGGTGAAACTACTTTAACTAAGGCAGCAGGTGGCGCCTCTTTTGCCTTTGTTATTGATAAGTCTTGCGGCTGTTTTTTAACTACTGCCTTGTCTTTCTTTTTGGGCAGGGCTTTTTTGGGCTTGACTATTTTTTTCTTTGCTGGTTTTATTGGTTTTACTTCAGCCTCTTTAAGTTTTCTTGGCTCTGGGATTTTCTTTGCCTCTTTTCTTACCAAGGCAACTGCCTTTTCATCCAAATTAGCCATGCTATTTTTGGCAGAAATCTTTAGAGACTTTAGCTTAAGCAATAAATCGCTACTTGTAATTTTCAATTCTTTAGCTAATTCAGCTACTCGCATAGTTTATTTTTTCTTCTTTTCCTCGGAAAATCCCTTTGCCTCATCTAAAATAATCTCAGCCTTCTTTTTTCCCAAGCCCTTTATTTGGGTTAAGTCTTCTAACTTAGCCTGAGCAATTTTTTCTACGCTATCAAAACCAGCCTTTTTTAAACTCTCGGCTAATTTTTTACCCACTCCTGTTAATTGAGTTAAGCTAATTTCTTCTTCCTTTAACTCTTCTTTCTTTACCTCTTCTTTCTTTTCTTCTACCTTTTCCGTTTCTTTAGACTTAGAACGAATATTAAGCTCCCAGCCAATAAGCCTTGAGGCAAGCCTCACATTCTGTCCATGGCGGCCAATTGCCAAAGATAGCTGGTCGTCCTCAACAATTATCTGCGCTTTCTGATTTGCCTTATCCAATTTTATTTCAGAAATCTTTGCCGGACTTAAGGCAGCGCTTATATACTCACGGATATCTTCTGAGAATCTCACAATATCTATCTTCTCGCCGTGCAGCTCAGAAACAATGGATTTAACCCGAGAACCGCGCATGCCTACGCATGCCCCCACACAATCAACCCTTTCATCTTTGGAGTGAACTGCTATTTTTGTGCGCTCACCTGCCTCGCGGGAAATAGATTTTATTTCTACAATTCCCTCATATACCTCAGGAACCTCCAATTCAAATAACCTCTTAACCATATTCGGATGCGAGCGCGACAAAACTATCTGCGGACCCTTGGCTTCTTTCTTTACCTCTAAAACATAAGCACGGATACGCTCGCCCTGATGAAATTCTTCTTTGCTGGATTGCTCGCTTTTGGGAATAAACCCTTCGGTTTTTCCAAGGTCAACAATAATATTTCCCTTATCAAAGCGATAAACTCCGCCGCTGACTATTTCGCCTAAGCGACCTTGAAATTCAGTGTATATTACATCCTTTTCTGCTTCGCGAATCTTTTGAATAATCACCTGTTTGGCAGTCTGGGCAGCAATACGGCCAAAATCTTTAGATTTAACCTCCTCTTTGCCAACAAAGGCTCTTATCTTACCAGTAGTTTTATCTAATTCTACCCTGATTTCTTCATCTGGTTTAACCAGACAAATTTTCCTTACTGCAGAGCCTAAAGCAGACTCAACAGCTTGAATTAGTATTTCCTTTTTAATACCTTTGTCGCGCTCAATTTGTTCTAAAATTGCTAAAAGTTCTGAATTCATAATATCCTCTTATTTTAACAATTAAATTGCCTGTTTGGCTTTATTGATTTTATCTAAAGGAATTGTTACAAACCTATTCTCAAAAGAAATAATTATCCTATCCTCTTCAACACTAACAAGCTTTCCCTGAAATTCTTTTCTTTCTTCGATTGCCTCTGATAAAAAAACCTTGATATCCCTATTTATAACACGTTTGAAATCTTTGACTGTGGTAAGTGGTCTATCTAAACCAGGTGATGAAACATCCAAGACAAGGCCTTCCTGAATAAGGCCTGCCTCATCTAAGATTTTCCCCAATTCAACATTCAAATCTGCGCACTCAGAAAGCATAATACCACCTTCGGGCTTATCTACAAAAAAACGCAAATGCAGCCTTCCTTTTTGGCGCCCAAGCTTTAGCTCAACCAAGTCAACCTGCTTACTTTGTAAAATTGGGTCAATTAATTCTTTTATCCTATCCAATAGATATTCCATATTTACCCTTTATGTTATTTCATTCATTAACAGCTTAACCTTCTCTAAACAAAAGTCTTTATCTACCTTAATAGTGTTATTGGTCCTGCGTATCTTTATCTCTACCTGACCTGACTTTAGATTATCAGCTCCGATAGTAATCCTTAAAGGAATACCAATCAAATCTGCATCTTTAAATTTTATGCCTGCGCTTTCATCCCTATCATCTAACAAAACCTTAAAATTATTGTCTTTAAATTGCTGGTAATACATTTGCGAAAGTGAAAACACATCCTTTTCTCTAACCTGCACAGGCAGAATTAAAACATCAAACGGCGCGATATTCTTAGGATAAATAATGCCGTCTTTATCATTATTTTTCTCGATTACGGCAGCCAAAAGACGACTCACCCCTATACCGTAACAGCCCATAATAATTGTTCTTTTCTCTCCTTTATCGTCTGAGAATTCTGCTTCTTGAACCTTACTATATTTTGTGCCCAATTGAAAAATATGCGCTACTTCAATGGCTTGAGTTTTATTTAAACTTAAGAATTTGCATTTAGGGCAAACCATTTCTTTTTGGACCCCTGAATTACTGGTTGAATAATTACAGTTTTTGCACGAATAAATTGTATCTTCTCCATTTATAGCAGGCACCATAAACTCATGCGACAACTCTCCGCCCATTATACCTGGGTCTGCCTCTGTTATGATTACCTCTAAACCACATCTTTTAAATATCTTAATGTAGGCATCAAACATAAGTTTATAGTTTTTATCTAAACCGGCCTTATCAATATCAAAACTATAGGCATCCTTCATTACAAATTCACAACAGCGTATAAGGCCAAAGCGAGGACGTAACTCATCACGGAATTTAGTCTGTATCTGGTATAAAATTAAAGGAAGTTGTTTATAAGAATGTACATGGTCTTTAATTAATTCTGTGATAACCTCCTCGTGAGTAGGCCCTAAGCATAATTGTCTACCGCGTCGGTCTGTGAATTTAATCAGGGTTTGGTTAAGCACGCTATCGCGGCCAGTCTTTTTCCAAAGCTCTATTGGTTGAAGGCAGGGCAAAAGCAACTCCTGCGCTCCAATTGCATTTAACTCTTCGCGGATAATATTTTCAATATTATTCAATACCCTTAATCCTAATGGCAAATATGTATAAACACCAGATGTAAGCATACGCACCAATCCGGCTCTAAGCAGTAGCTGATGGCTTATTGCCTCTATCCCCATAGGCGTTTCCTTTAAGGTAGGTATAAATGTCTTAGACCAAAGCATTTCTTATCTTTTTAGCTCCTTTAAAATATAATCAACGGTTTTCTCTTCAGGAAGCTTCTTTATAATTTTACCATTTTGAAAGATTAAACCATACTTTCTGCCAAATGCTATGCCAATATCTGCCTCTTTTGCCTCGCCGGGCCCATTTACAAAACAACCCATTATAGCGATTTTCTTTGGCTGTTTGTGGTTAATATTGGCGCGGGACAATTTCTCTTCAATGATTTTAACCTTGTCAATTAAATTTACCTCACACCTGCCACAAGTTGGACACGAGATAACCTCAATGCCAAATTTTCTTAAGCCCAATGACTCTAAAATTCCCTTTGCCGCATAAACTTCTTCTTGAGGTTGGCTGGTTAAAGAAACCCTGATTGTATCACCAATGCCTTCTGACAAAAGTATGCCTAAGCCAATACTGGATTTTATCAATCCTTGTTTGGGGCTTCCTGCGGCAGTTATTCCCAAATGAAAAGGATAATCACAAAGCGATTGGCACTTTCGATAGGCTTCTAAGGTGTCTTGAATGTTTGAGGCCTTTAAGGAAACTACAATATCAAAGAAATTCATTCTTTCTAAAATTTTTATATAATCAAGTGCGCCCTTGACTAAACTCTCAGCTAAGGAATTATTTTGCCTTTTGACTGAACCAGAATTTAAACCCACCCTAATAGGAATCTTTTGTTGTTTTGCGCAAGCAACAATTTCTTTTATCTCTTGCGTTTTGAAGATATTGCCGGGATTTAAACGTATCTTATCTGCGCCATTTTCAATAGCCTCCAAAGCAAGTTTATAATGAAAATGGATATCTGCAACCAACGGCAATTCTATCTCTTTTTTAATCTGTTTAATGGCCTTTGCTGATGCCAAATCTTGAACAGCCACACGTACAATTTCACAGCCAGCTTTTTGCAAGATTCTAATTTGTTTAACAGTTGCTTCTACATCTTTGGTGTTGGTTTTGGCCATAGATTGGATAACTATGGGAGCATTGCCACCAATCTTAACGTTTCCAACACTAATTTGTCGGGTTTTACGTCTTTTAATTTCCATTTAAACTATCCTTAAGAACTTTTCCACTACATCATTATGATAGCGAATTCCTGCATAGCGGCGCAGTTCCTCTTTGGCATTTTCAAAGCTAATTGCTCTTCGATATGGCCTATCAGAGGTCATAGCATCAAAAACATCCGCTACAATCATAATGTTAAGAGGTAGCGAAATCTCTTCGCCTCTTAAACCATCTGGGTAGCCTTTACCGTCTAACTGTTCATGATGATGGCGCACTAAATCGCACAAGCGCGAAAGCGAGCGTATGGGTCTCATAATATTCTCGCCGATTATGGGATGCTCGTGTATAAAACGCATCTCTCCTTCAGTTAAAGGGTTTGTTTTATGTAAAACCTCGTCTGGGATGCCGATTTTACCGATATCGTGTAAGTTGCTGGCATCAGTAAGTAACTGGATGGTTTCGCTATCCAGATTAAATTCTTTGGCTAATCTTCTACAATATTCACCTACCCGTTGATTATGTCCGCGCGTATAGTGGTCTCTGGCTTCAACTGCCATAGCCAAAGCGGTTACGGTTTCAACATATGTGCGCTCAGCGTCGGTACTTAAACGATAGTTTTCAAAGGCAATAGCAATTTGACTAGCCAAATCCTTAAGCAAAACTTCATCGTCAGGAGTAAAATCCCTTCCATCTTTCTTATCACTTAAAGCAAAAACGCCGATTATTTTGTTACTGTAAATTAGCGGCATATAAATTCCTGCCTTGCCGCTCTCAGATTGAGAAGCAGAAACTAAATAGGTCTTGCCCTCTTTAGCAACTTGACCCAGAAGCCCTTCGCCTAATTTTATAATAGAGGCGCTAAATTGTGCATCGCCAAAAGAAATTTTAGTGATAAGTTCATTTGTATCTGGATTTAAAAGCATTAGCCTGCCGTTCTTCGCAGCCAAAGCATCAATAATGGTAAGCACAATAAGCTCTAAAAATTTATCTATATTCTGAAAGGAGGACACAGCCTCACCTACTTGAGAGAGCACCTGTTGAAGCAGTTGCTTTGAATGCTGCAGCTCTCTAATATTTTCTTCCATCTGTTTGGTGATACGGTTAAAGGATTTAGCTAATTCATTTATCTCTTCTGAACCGTCGGATTCAATCTTTGCTGAAAGATTTCCATTGGCTACTGTTTTTATGCTCTTAACTGCAGAAACAAAAGATTTAATCATTCGCCTAATCATATAAAATCCTACAAGCGAGGCACACCCTAAGAAAAATACTATAATATCTGACTGCCCCTTCTCTAAGGAACCTTTGGGAATCATCAAATAATTCACAATAAATACTAAAAGTAGCAATGGCAGCAACGAAACCAAAATAAAAGCCAAAAGAAAGTTACGCTCTAACTTGTCATTTTTTATGGAACGAATTTTAAACAATTCTTTCATAAACATTTTTTCAGGAATTATTTAAACAATTTCAGAATTTTATCCAATATGCCAAATCTTGCCAAATCATTATAAAATACAAACAAGGCTAGAAAAATAATTAGACTAAAGCCCACCCTTGTAATAATCTCGTCTACTTTCTTGCCGATGGGCCTACCCTTTATTTTTTCAAACCCCAACAAAAATAAATGGCCACCATCTAACAATGGCAATGGTAAAAGATTAAAAATCCCTAAACTCGTGCTTAATACTGCCACTACATGTAGCAACGAATTAAAACCCATATGCGCTGCCTTTTGAGTAATATAAAAAATTCCTAAAGGTCCAGTGACAGAGTCTCTAAAAGACATTGCGCCCGTTACCATTCTAAATAATGCCTTGAAAGTAATAAAGGTAATCTCGACAATCTTACTAAATGCCAAATTCAAAGATTTAATTATGCCGTATTTTATGTAGATAATTTCATCTTTAGATTTAATGCCGACAAGATTAATGGTTTCTTCTTGCCCAAAGATATTCTTTATCTTCTCTCGACGAAGGTTTACGATAAAAGGCAATTCTTTTTTGTCTCTTAAAACTATCATTTCTAAAGATTCTTTTCGGCTTCTACGGATATTCGCCTGTAATTCATCCCAAGTTTTTATCTTTTTAGCATCAATTGCTATAATCTCATCACCAACCTTAATTCCTGCAATAGAGGCAGGATAATCTTTAATTAACCCGCCCACCTTTGAGGTAAGCTGGGGAAAACCCAGGAGAAACACGAAAAAGAAACAAACAAATCCCAAAACATAATTTAGTACAGGGCCAAAAAACACAATCCGGCTTCTTTCCAGCGGTGTACGCGAAAGATATTCATTAGGCTTACCCTTAAATTCCTCGAAATTATCACCTGCCATTTTAACATAGCCACCCAAAGGTACTAAGCAGATGGCATATTCGGTTTCTTTTCTTTTAAACGAAGCAATCTTAGGTCCAAAGCCTAAGGCAAAACGCTCAACCTTAACGCCAATTCTTTTGGCAATGATAAAATGGCCAAATTCATGCACAATAATTAGAATACTTAAGACTAGAATAAAAATTAGTAAACTCATTTATAGGTTGTGATTAAACTTTCCGCTTCTTCTCTCGCCCATTTATCGCTTAAGATAATCTCTTCCAAACTTGGATTAATAATTCTTTTGTGCTTAGATAAAACCTGCTCGATAATATGGGGGATTTTGTTAAATTTTATTCTGCCATCCAAAAAGGCCTTAACCGAAATTTCATTTGCTGCATTTAAAACACAGGGGGATGTTCCACAATCCTTGGCAGCTGTGTAAGCCAAAGCCAAACAGGGAAACTTATTTAAGTTAGGCCTTTCAAAAGAAAGCTGTTTTAATTTATAAAAATCAATCTGAGACAAATTGCTACTTAACCTCTCTGGATAGGTTAAGGCGTATTGAATAGGAAGCCTCATATCGGTTATACCCAACTGCGCTAAGATTGTGCCATCAACAAACTCAACCATTGAGTGAATAATTGCCTCTTTGTGAATTACTACCTCAATTGATTTAGCTCCTACATTAAATAACCACATCGCCTCAATTATTTCTAAACCTTTGTTCATTAGTGTTGCGCAGTCCACGGTAATCTTACGACCCATCTTCCAGCGGGGATGCTTAAGCACATCGTCTACGGATAATCTGGAAAATCTTTCCTTTGGCACTGATTTTAAAGAACCTCCTGAGGCGGTTAGATAAATTTTGTTTAATGTCTTTACGTCTTGGCCATTTAGACACTGGAATATAGCGCTTTGTTCGCTATCTACTGGAATAATTTTGGCAGAGGTTTTTTTTGCCAAATCCATAATCAATGAGCCAGCCATCACAAACGCCTCTTTATTAGCCAAGGCAATTGTCTTACCAGCCTTTACTGCCTCCCATAAAGGTATTAGCGCAGCCCCGCCACTTATACCCAGAACGATAATATCAATATCTTTGTAATAAAAAATCTCGCTAATTTTTTCTAAGTCTAATATCTTAATGCCGTTATTTAGCCGTCTTCTTAAAGACAATACATTTTTGGTTTGCAAGGCCACAAATGCGGGTTTAAAACGTTTAGCCTGGCTTTCTAATAAATCGACATTGTTATAAGCAGATAACCCTGCCACAGAAAACTTCTTAGGGAATTGGCTTATCACATCTAAACAATTTACTCCAATTGAACCAGTTGAGCCTAATATTGCAACCTTTTTCATGATATCATTTTAAATGAGCCAGAATATTATCGGGATGTCAAAATACTACTCATATAAAAATAAAATGCTGGTGCAGTAAATAAAAGGCTGTCCATCATATCTAACACGCCGCCCAAACCCGGCAAGAAACGACCTGTGTCTTTTACCTGGCAATCGCGTTTAATTAATGATTCTGATAGATCTCCCAATTGACCCACAACTCCAAAAAATGCACCCACTAATACTAAACGCCAATAGGAAAAAATTGTGTGGTTAGGTAAAAGCGGCTTGCTGGCAACAGCCGCTAAAATACTAAACACCAATCCACCAACAGCGCCCTCTATGGACTTTTTAGGGCTAATACGAGCAATTAAGGCTCTCCTTCCCCATTTTGTTCCCACAAGATATGCGCCAATATCTCCTAACTTAGTAACTAAAAGTATAAAGGCCAACAATCCAGAGCCAAAAGGCAATAATTTTACCTTGATTAAAAAACTAAAAAACCAAGCCACATATAATACCCCAAAGAGAGTAGTAGAAATCCCTGAAAGCGCATCACTGGTTTCCCGGCGAGTAAACTGCAAAAGAAAGATAAACAATAATGCCAAGACTATAAACAGCAACTCCCAGTTTTTTGTAAGCTCAAATCTAAAATAGATTGATAAAGGAATAATTGCACCAATCACTACGCCAAAATATTTGTAGATATGAATGCCTTTTTTTTCAACCAACCCAAAAAACTCCCAAAGGCCTAAAATAATCAAAGCACTCACCACAATTACAAATATCCAATTATTGACAACTGACAATATTGCCACAATTATCAAAATGCTTGAGGTTATTATCCGTTTACTTAACATTATGTTTTTATCTCTCCAAAGCGGCGGTCTCTTTTTTGATAATTAAGAATTGCTTCTTTTAAATCTTCAGCACCAAAATCCGGCCAGAATTTCTTGGTAAAATAAAGCTCTGCATAAGATAACTGCCAAAGAAGAAAATTGCTAATCCTTAGTTCTGCGGATGTGCGAATAAGTAAATCTGGGTCTGGCAAGCCGCTTGTATAAAGGAAAGAGGTAAAAGTATTTTCATTGATATCCTCAATTTTTATTTGATTTTCTATAACTGCGCGAACAATATTCTTGGAGGCATTAACTATTTCAGAGCGACTTCCGTAATTTAAGGCCAAATTTACAATTAAACCTGAATTATTTTTTGTCAGCTCTTGCGCGTCTATAATTGTTTTCTGCAAACTCTCTGGTATGGGGACTTTAGCCCCAATTGTCATAAATTTAATATTTCTCTTATGCAAATCATTAATCTCTTTTTTTAGGAATCTCTCCATAGAGTTCATCAGCATATCTACCTCTCTCTTAGGACGAGACCAATTTTCCGTGGAAAAGGCAAACAGGGTTAAAACCTTAATGCCTAATTCATCTGCTGCTTTGATAATTTTTCGTATCCTATCAATGCCTTTCCTATGTCCGGCTGTGCGTGGAAGTCTGCGAGCATGTGCCCAGCGGCCATTGCCATCCATTATGATAGCGATATGTTGTGGAAGACCGTTTTCCATTATTGATGAACTCTGTAATCTATTTCAGGAAAAATATTATCCTTATATTCGATATCCGAAAGCCAACCTTCATCCAATGAATTAGATTTTATATCTTCATACAGCCGGGAAAATCTTAAAAGGTGCTCCTTAGTCCTTTTTTGGGCATACGAAACATGAGTGCCGGTTGCCATGATAAATGCCCAGTCAGAACTCTGCGCCAAAAGTAGCTCACGCAAGGCTTGGTTTAAGGCTCTTTTTACTAAGCCATTTGCTTGAGAATTTGATTTTACAAGCTCTGTCATTCGCTCTGAGGCTTTGTGTAAATGCCGATAAATCCAATCATTACTTCCTTGAAGCCAAACCTCGCTGTATCCCTTCCAACCCCAGCTGGACATCGAGGGTGTAGTAACTTGGTTACGCCGATTTTCTGCAAGATAGCCAGAAGGCGTAATCATCCTAATTGTCTTTTGGTCATAATTAATTTTGCGTATCAAAAAATCCAGCCACATCGGCCCCTCAAACCACCAATGGCCAAATAGCTCTGCGTCATAAGGAGAGACGATAATTGGCTTTTTACCCATAAAATCATAAAGATATTCCACCTGTTTCTCGCGGTTAAACATAAAATTTCCTGCATGCCCTGCTGTCTTTTCCATTGCCAGAGAAGGAATATAGGGCTCTTTGTTATTTGTGGAACCAGTGATGCGAAAATATTTAATTCCAGTATTTATACGCGTTCCATCAGGATGTATATATGGTTTGATATAATCGTATTCCAAATCAAATCCAATATCGCGATAGAATTCACGGTAAAAATAATCACCAGGATAGCCCTCAATGGATGACCAGACCTGTTTAGAACTCTCTAAATCCCTGCCAAAACAAGCTACCCCTGTTTTTTTACAATAAACTGGAGCAAATACACCGTATTTTGGCCGGGGCACCCCATGTAAAATTCCGTGCGCATCAGTAAGAAAATATTTTATTCCTGCTTCTTTTAGAATCTCATCATCGCCCGGATTGTAGGCGCACTCAGGAAGCCAAATACCTAAGGGTTTCTTTCCAAAGAAACTTTCATAATTGCTTACTGCCACTTTAACCTGTGCCCTAACAGAAGGACGACACACATCCATTAAAGGAAAATACCCGTGTGTTGCGCCGCTGGTAATTATCTCGAGATTTCCTCTATCCTGAAAAGCCTTAAACGCATTGGCTAAATTCTTATGGTATCTTAAGAATGTTTCTTTGGCAGTAATGAATTTATTTAAATACATTATCGCTAATTGTTGAAAATCATTCTGCCAGCGCGTCCTTTCGATTTCTTTATGGGATAATTCAATTAACTTATCAATATGCTTAATGTAGCGCTCCTGTAAAAGCCCATCTAAAAACATTGAAAGCAGTGTTGGACTTAAGGACAGGGTCAGCTTAAAGTTTACTCCATCATTGAGCAATCTTTCAAAGACTAAAATCAGCGGAATATAGGTTTCAGTAGTTGCCTCATAAAACCAGTCTTCTTCTAAAAAATCCTCAAATTCTGGGTGCCTAACAAAAGGCAAGTGTCCATGTAAGACTAATGCAAAATATCCTTTTTCCATATTAAATGAGCACATAACTTACGAACACAAAGTGTGAGTAAGTTATAAGTGCGAATTTAACCCCACACCCAGCCTTTGGGATGAAGGGTTTATATAACCTTGAAATTTACCCCAAGCACTTTCCAGACAGAGGCTGGGTGTGGGGTAAGTTCGGACAAATCCCGACGTATCGTCGGGATATCCTCACTTATCTGGTTTCTTTTGTAACGATAGGCGTGATTGAACGTTTCTCAACTTCATCAGAAGAAACTGCCACAACCGGAATAACCTGTTTGCCATCTGGCAGGGCAAAACGCAGACTAAATGTGCCGTCCGGCCTTAAATTTATGGGCTTACCCTGTACGGTTACTTTAGCATTGGATTCTGTTGCTCCATAAACAATTAGCTCAGTATTAACCACTAACCAAAAAACTCTGGGCTTAACCTCTTTTTTTGCAGGGCTGCTTACAGAAAATAATCCCGGAGAACCAATTTGTAATTTTAATCTTTCTCGCCAACCCTTACCAACTGGAGAACTTGGCCCAAAACCAAAACCCAAACCATAAAGACGAGCAAACATATCCTCTGGAACCATCCATTCCTCATCGGTTATCCAAGAAGGGCTATCCAAGGGAGTAAATACTATGTTTGAACGCACAATGGTAATAAATCTACCTGAAGCAAGTAATATCCCTAAATCAACACACCAAGACTTACCAGGTCCAGCCGTATCTATATACCAATTACTGCTATCCATATTTACATTTATATCAAAGAAACGGTTGGCATTCTGGCCATTAAAAATTATATTTGTCACATCATAAACTCGAAGTACTGTCCTTGCGCGATTGAAATCTTCACCATGTTCCTGGCTAAGCCTTGTTCTTGTTGGCCAGGTAACTTCCCAATAAGCATGAATCCACCAAGGGTCTCTTACCTGTATAACAATTTTATCTTCTGCATAACCAAGGGGAAGCTCCAATGGCATCTCTCTTTTTCTCTCGAGGGTAGCTGTGCCAGTAAAATATTTAGATTGAGAAACCTCTTGTTCATGAGAAATATGCTTAATTTCTTGTTTGCGAAATATTTCCTCAACCGACTTTTTAGATGGTATTCTAATTTTTTGTTTTAAATTTGAAAATATGCGCTTTAGAATATTTGGTTTTTTTGAAGCTGTAACCTGTGTCTTTTGCGTGTTTCTTTTCATAAGAGCCTCCTTTTCAAATGAGTCCGCCACAATTCTTGGCGGACGAATTTAACCCCTCACCTTTTTAATATTCAATTTTTTAAAAGCTTCTTATCTAAAACACTTGAATAGATAAAAGGTGTGGGGTTAGTTCGGTCAACGCCTTGCGTCGCTTTCGCTTCCGTAAGTCGTGTCCTCACTAAAAATGGGGGATATTTATCCCCCATCAGATTTACTTTCTTGTTCTTTACCTCCGTTAAACCAATTTAAATAAATATCTCATAATTTATTTCTGAAAAATAAAAAACTTAAGAATATAATAACTTTATTTTGCTGGATGTGTTTTAGAAAACAGGGCTTCTTTTAAATCCTTTTCTAGCTGCTCTTTTAGCCGTGTCGTCTTTTCTAACTCTGTTTTTAGAGCCTGGGTGGTTAGCTGTTCCTGACTTAGGGCTGATTTTGTCTGGTCGAATTCACCCTGCGCTTTCTTTAAATCCGATTCAAGGCTGGATAAACGGGAAGAAACGCTGTTTAACTTTTCTTCAGTCTCTAAACGCAAGGTCATTTCTCTTTGCACATTAGTTTTGTTTTTACTTGCGGAAATTCCTGAACTGATTGCCAAAACCAAACATACTGCTGCTAAAACTATTGAAGCTACTAAAACATTATCCTTTAATTGCTCATCCATTTACCTCTTAAGCCCCCTTTCTTAAAACTCAAATTGATTAAGGTAAATCCTATTTTAAATTCTCTTCTGTTTCTTCAAGGCGAGGCTTTGTTTTCGCCTTAACTGGTTTATTTAAGTCTTTTGCTTTTGTTGTTTTAGGTAAAATTACAATCTCTACGCGACGATTCTGTTGACGGCCTTCTTTGTTATCATTGCTGGCAATCGGGCGATATTCGCCATAACCAATTGCCGCAACCCTCTCAGGTAAAACACCCTTCTTATCTACGATGTAGTGTAAAACACTTATCGCACGCGCCGAGGAAAGTTCCCAGTTAGATTTCCAACTAGAATATTTAATGGGAACATTATCTGTGTGGCCTTCAATACCAATATCCAAATCAGGAACATTCTCTTTTAGAATTGTAGCTACCTTATCTAAGGCCTCATAAGCCTCGGGTTTAATCTTTGACTTGCCTGAATCAAACAAAACTTCAGAAACAAAGGTAATTGTCAAACCCTTTTCCAGCATCTGAACCTTAACCTGCTTATCGGCAATCTCCTGCCTTAACCTATCTTCCAAAAGTCTTTTTGTCTGGTCGAGCTCATTTAATTTAGTAGTCAGCTCGCTTATTTTTTCTACATCCGAGCGCCTACCCTTCTGCAAGATTACAGTGCAACCTAATAAACTAACACTCAATAGAAAAATTAAACATATAATTGCTCTCTTAGAAATATTTTTTTGCATATTTAACCTCCTTTATTTATACAAGTTATAACATTATCATAATCACCAAATTTAGTCAAGGACTATTTGAGAAAGAAACAGTTTATTTCTTGATTATTTCTTTTCTCTGGGAGCCCACAGAAATAAATCTAATTTTTGTGCGAAGAATCTCTTCTAAGCGCTCTAAATAAATCCTAGCGCTTAAAGGAAGTTTTTTATAATCCCTTATGTTGCAAGTAGATTGCCTCCAGCCAGAAAGTTCTTCATAAACGGGCTTAGCCTCTTGCCAGACCTCTAAGTCTTTAGGAAATTCATTAAAGAGCTTTCCTTTATATTTGTATGCTGTACAAACCTTAATAGTTTCCAAATCATCCAAAACATCTAATTTCATAATTGCAAGTTCACTAATACCATTTATAATTACAGCGTATCTAACCATTACATTGTCAAACCAGCCACAGCGTCTGGGACGGCCTGTGGTTGCGCCAAATTCTTTGCCTTTGTGCTGAATTAACTGCTTTAATTTATCAGGAAATTCAGTGGGAAACGGCCCCTCACCAACGCGGGTCGTATAAGCCTTAACTATACCGATTACCTTATCAATTCTATTTGGCGAAACTCCGCTTCCCACACAAGCTCCTCCTGCAATAGTATTAGAAGAGGTCACAAAAGGATATGTGCCAAAATCTATGTCCAAAAAAGTTCCCTGAGCGCCCTCAAATAAAATGCTTTTTCCTTTATCTATTGCCTCATTTAGCAAAAGTGAAGTATCGCAGGAAAATTTAGAAATTTCTTTGGCATAGGATAAATATTCTCGATAAATCTTTTCAAAAGAAAACTCTTTGTATTGATATGCCTTTTTAAAAATCTCATTTTTCTCATTTAAATTATCCTTTAATTTATTTTTAAAAACTTTCTTATTCAGAAGATCCGCTACCCTTATGCCGCATCTAGTAATTTTATCTGCATAACAAGGACCTATTCCTCTCTGGGTTGTGCCGATTTTCTGAGTGCGTTTAGACTCTCTTAAGCTGTCTAAAATCCGATGATAGGGCATTACTATATGTGCATTTAAGGAAATTTTAAAATTATGAGGCGTTATCACTATACCCCTTTTATCTAAACCATTTATCTCCTCTAAAAGCGCTTTGGGATCAATCACTACACCATTAGCTATAATACAAACTTTATTTTTATGCAGAATTGCCGAAGGAATTAAATGAAAGATAAATTCCTCACCCTCCACAACTACTGTATGTCCGGCATTGTTCCCGCCCTGATAACGCACGATATAATCTGAACTTGTAGATAATATATCAATTAACTTTCCCTTGCCCTCGTCTCCCCACTGCGCTCCTACAACAACAACATTCATAATTTATGGCTCCATAGTGAATATTTTTCTGGCAATATCTGGATATTTAGCAATAAAACTTAGTTCATCATCTACCAATGGCTTTTGGTTGTGCACATTGGCGTATCTGACTAATTCCAAGACGCGGCTAGCCTCTTTATCGTTACTAAAAACAATCTCTAATTTATCATAGACATTTCTAAAACCTTTTATACCGCTGTATTCTCCGGCAGTAATTTTTCTGCCGGTTTCAATAATCTCTGGTTCGCCTCGGCCTAATTCCTCATAATCGTATAACTCGTAATTTCTTCTATCCTTTAAAGCTCCGTCGGCGTGAATACCGGATTCATGGGCAAAGGCATTTGCACCCACACCCGGCTGATTTATAGGAATAGGCACGCCAAATGCGTAAGAGGCATATTTGGAGATTTTCCAAGCCATTTTTAAATTTACCCGCTCATCAAGATGATAATTATTTTGAAGTCCATTTGCATATTTGATAGCTAAAATCACACTTATCAAATCCGCATTTCCTGCGCGCTCACCCATACCGTTTACACAGGTATTGATATAACTATCTACCCCTGCATCATTGGCTGCCCTTGCTCCGGAAATAGAATTTGCCACCACCAATCCAAGGTCGTTATGGCAATGAATCTCTATAGGAATTTGAACGGCATCTGCAAGCTGCTTAACCCTCTCATAAATTGTAAAAGGGCTATCACAGCCAAGCGTATCACAGTAACGAATTCTATCTGCGCCATTTTTTTTGGCGGCTTGGGCAAATTCAATCAGGTATTCTATTCTAGATCTTGAGGCATCTTCAGCATTTATACCCACACTCTCAACGCCCAACTTCTTAGCCTTTTTAAGCGCCTCAACCATCTCTTTTATCACTGACTGGTGGTCGAGCTTGCCTTTAAACTTATGAATAATCATTTGGTCTGAGGTAGAAATTGATAAATTCAAATACTTAATTTTAGGCACCCGCTTAAAAGCAATTTCTACATCCTCAACTGTTGCGCGAAGCCAGCCGCTTAATCTAATAGGAACGAGTTGCGCTCTCTGGACTAATTCCAAATTGGCATTTAGGTAATTTGTTTCATGGCGAGTTGTGGGAAATCCGAATTCACTCTGAAATATGCCCATTTGATTTAAATAAATATTAATCATGGTCTTTTCTAACTTAGAAAGGCATATGCGGGAGGTTTGCACGCCGTCGCGGTTCGTCACATCAATAATATAAATTTTGGGTTTTTTCGTCATTGCGCAACTCCTTCAATTAACCCCACTAATTCCTCAACAGTAGTTTTAGCTGTTAATCCCAGAACCTCCTGGTTATCTATCAAAAGTATAGGAGTATCTGAAACTTGTAATTCTTGAGTTAATTGTATATTTTGTCTCAATAAATTATCTACCTCAACTGACTGGGCACAAGTTTTTATCTTATTCAGATCAATTTGTCGATTAACTAAGCATCTATCCCACCACGTGCTTTGAATATCCTTGGCGCGGCAAATTAAATAATCCCAACTCATTTGGGGATAATATTTCATTACGCATACTGACCTTTTTGCTTCTTCTATCTCGGCAATGCCCCCAGGGCTTAAAAAACCCTTTTCAATATCCTCAATTATCAGAAAATGAATGGAAAGATTAATTTTTTTAGCCATCTTTTCTTGCAGGGCTTTCATTACTTCTAAGGCGGATAAGGTTTGCCTATCATTTAAAAGAACAAAAAGGTCTAATTTATTTTTCTGAAATGGCCTTCCCACAAAATAAGATACTCCTGTATAGTATGGCTTGAAAATATAATAATTATCTTTTTTTTCAATTACTTTTTGTAGGTGAGTAAAACCTGTATCCTTCTCAACTTCATCTGTAAGTATGTAAGCTGGCAACAAAGTTATATTCAACTTTTCTATTAACTTCTTTGCAACACCATCCTCAGGATCCAGAAAATTTGCTTCAATATTGGGTAAAGCACCACGGATATTATTCAAGGCAGAATTTGTATAGCAGGTGCGGCAGTTTTTAGGTTTAATTACCAAAAGAGAAAGTTTCTTTATCTCTTGAAATGTACAATTTGCATCTAATGCTGATGGATTATGGCATATACCTATAAAATTAGGTTTAACACAGTCGTAATCAGAAAAACACACAGGTAATAGCGATTTCACATCTTTATCATCAGGGACATCCACTCCTAAAGGCAGCCAATCAACGCTAAAGTTATTTATCTTTTTATGCTTAAAATCAATTTCCAGCTTTCCCAATTTTCTGGCTTGCCAAACCGGCCTTAAAAGGACAGTATCATCAATTTTGGTAAATTTATCGCTTCCCTTAATAAGATGCCCGCTAATTAAGAAATCAATTCCTTTAACATTCTTGATAAGCTCTGTATCTTTGTCTTCGCCCAAATGGCTTAAGACTACAATTAAATCTACCTTCTGGCTCTTTAGTTTATTAATCGTTTCTTTTATCCTGGTTTGGGGGTCATCAATTATAATGGCTTGCTTTAAACTTTCCACTTGGGGAGTAACTGCGGTTATGCCAATTTTAATGCCGTTTATTTCCTTGATAATAAACTCCTGAACTTTTTTTAACTTTGCATTGCAGGATAAAAAAGAAATTTTAGCATCCTTTATTTTAGCTTCTAAAAGCTCCTTGCCAAAATTAAACTCATCATCGCCAATTGCGAGAGCATCATATCCCATAATCTTAAGTGTTTTTAAATATATTTGTGTGCGAGCCTTTTGTAAATCAATACTTTGATTGGTTTCATCTTGAAAGCCGCCGGCAAAAAATCCTCCACTGTCAATTAATAATAAATTAGAAAATTCTTGACGCAAAGACTTAATTTTTGTTGCCCGTCGAGCAACGCCTCCGAATGGTTCAATTGGACAATGGCAAGGATAAAGACTGGCATGGGTTTCGCCGGTGTAAAGTATAACTAATTTTTCTGCAAAGGCAAGGTTGTTAAATACTAGAGCTAAAGAGCTAATAATTATTGCCAGAAAAATTCTTCTCATCATTTTTTATCTCCTAATTATAAATAACAAACCCAATCCTAATCCTAAAAATACAGCAGAGGTGGCAATTTTAATTTTAGCCAAGTGTGTCTTAGCAAGTTTAGCAAAACTCTCTGAAGTCATTCCCCACAATGCAAATAAAAAAATAATTATTAAAGGCAAAATAAACATTAGATTATACAAAAACAAAAATAAAACCGCCCTTAATCTTAAATGCTCAATTCCCAAAACATAAACAATTGTGGGTAAATACAACTGCCCTGTACAAACCGATTCTAAAATAGAAACGATAAAGCCACTGCTTAAAGCGGCTATTGCCAATTTAAATCCTGCGCCCTTTAATAAAACAACATTTCTACGGGCATCTACTTTTTCCTTAATCACAGAATGAATTTGGCGCTTGATTATATCAGGAAGTTTTAAGGTTATCCTTTCAGGGTCTTTGGTTTTCTTATAAATCCACCAATCATAGAAACTAAATATTCCTAAAACCAAAGCCAAAATGGCTGTTAAAAAATAAATTATTTTAGATAAAAGAGCAAATACCTCGAGTTTACGGAATAATTCAAACAACCCCACGCCAATTAATAAATAAGTGATAAAAACAGCTAAAATAAAGAAGCTTCCCAGAATAAACATCTGTTGTTTGTTGTAACCAACAAAGGCCAAAAACGACATAAAAAATACTAACACTGTAAATGCGCAGGGGTTTATTCCGTCAATTAGGCCAGCACTTATGATTGTGCCCACCCCCCATAATCTAAATCTTTCTAACAAAGTCTCTTTCTTTCGTTCAATGTTTGCTTTGATAATTACTTTTAATGCAGGATTGGTTTTATCATTGGTGTGGACATAAAGATATTTAATCATCTCTCCAGATAAACCAGTTGTATCCACTGAATACTTAACCTCTATTTTACTAACTGGCGGGGTAATCGCTTCCTTTTTTGGCTCTAAAACTTGAACACACCCACAAGTAGATTGCACAACTTGAATAATTAAATCACTATCGCCAATATTTTGAATAGGAAAACTAAATTTATAAAGCTTGCCTTCAGCAAGATTTCCTAAATCAATAGGATTAGTCTTTATGAAGGCTTTGCTTTCAGCAAAACAAGAAATTGTAATTGCCAAAAATAAAATAAAAAAGATAGAGATTTTTATTTTCATCTATTCTTATTAATTAATTTACTTTCCTGGTTCTAACTAATCTGTCGAGGTCTTTTAAAGAAGAAATAATATTTTCCTGATTGGTTAAAACTTGATCCAGTTTTTTTTCAATCTTAGTTTGCCAATCTTCAACCATTTTGTCTTCTGCCTGAGAGAATTTAGAATTAAAGCTGTAAATAATTACTAATAAACCTAAGATTATAAAAAATATTTTCGCTTTCATAAACACCTCCTTTAATGAGCAGATGACTTATGGAGTCCGCCATTGCTTCATTGGCGGACGACATAAGTTATAGCGTCTATCATTTACTTGTCTATCAGCGTCTGCGAATTAACCCCGAAGCGTATCCCGAAAATATCGAAGAGATTTTTGGGATGTTTACGCAAGGGGCAAAAGTTATCATAAGTTCGGACAAATCCGCCAAGAATTGTGGCGGATGTCCTCACTAAAGCTTTATCAACTTTGCCGAAAGAATATTAGCTGACTTTCTTATCTCATTAAGGACGCTACTAGGAACCTCGCTATCCACATTTATCACAGTAATTGCTTTTGCTCCTGGGGCTTCGCGGCCAAAGGTCATTCCAGCAATGTTAATCCCATTCTTTCCTAAGATTGTTCCTAATGCACCAATTATTCCGGGCTTATCAATGTTATGGGTAATAACCATGTAACCCTTAGGTATCGCCTCCACATAGAAATTATCAATCTTAACTATGCGGGGTTCTTTGTTGCTAAATAATGTTCCGGCTACATTTATTTTTTCTTTATCAGTGGTTAATTCTACATTTATAAAATTTACAAATTCTTCTTCTTCGGTAGTCTTTGCCTCCTGAACTTTTATACCGCGCTCTTGTGCTAAATTAATGGCATTTACAAAATTTACTGTTTCCTGGACTATTGGTGTAAGCAACCCTTTCATTATTGCCATGGTTAAGGGTTTTGTTTCTAAATTCGCCACCTGGCCGCTAAAGGTAATATGAACTTCCTTAAACCGCCCTTCTACCAACTGACTAGTTAATTGTCCTAATTTTTCTCCTAAATTTATATACGGCTCAAGTATCTTATAAACCTCTGCTGCAACTGAAGGAAAGTTAGCCGCATTTCTAATGCCTTTTCCTAAAAGAGCATCGCGCACAACCTGAGCAATTTCAATTGCTACATTTACCTGTGCCTCCTCAGTTGAAGCTCCTAAATGAGGAGTTACCAAACAAGTTGCGCATTTTAAAAGCGGAGAACCAGTTGGCGGCTCCTTTTCAAAAACATCTAAAGCACAACCGGCAATTTTATTTTGTTCCAGAGCCCTGACTAATGCATCCTCATCGATAATTCCGCCGCGCGCACAATTGATAATCCGGGCAGTCTTTTTCATTAAATCAAATTCTTTGTCAGAAATCATTCCCTTTGTCTCTTCGCTTATGGGTGTGTGTATGGTAATGTAGTCTGAAGCGGCAAGTAATTCTTTTAACTCTACTACCCCAACCCCTAAATTTTTGGCAACCTCAATTGATAAAAATGGGTCATATGCAATCACATTCATACCAAAGGCAGCTGCCCTTTTGGCAACCTCTCCACCAATTCGTCCCAAGCCAATAATTCCTAAGGTCTTTCCATAAAGCTCTACTCCCATAAGTTTTGAACGCTTCCATTCACCGGCTTTTGTAGAAAGGTTGGCTTCAGGAATATTGCGTGACAAAGCTAAAATTAAACTCATAGTATGCTCAGCTGTTGAAATTGTGTTTCCCGCGGGTGTGTTCATTACGATAATTCCGCGTTTTGTGGCAGCTTCCAAATCCACATTATCCAAACCCACACCTGCACGGCCAATGATTTTTAAATTAGTAGCAGCATCAATAATATCTTTGGTAATTTTAGTCGCACTTCTTACAATCACTGCATTGTAATCCTTAATTATTTTCTTAAGCTCTTCGCTCTTAAGACCGGTATTAATATCAACCTGAAATTCTTTGACCTCTTTTAAAATTTTAATTCCTTCCTCTGATAAGGGGTCGCTGATAAGAATTCTCATAAGCTATTCCTTTCTTAAATTAAGCATTTATAACTTTCTGCGCCGCAGCCACACCTTGTCCCAATTGAAAATTATAACCCATCTCTTTTAAAACCTTTTCCAAGCAAGAAATTGCCGTTAAGATATCGAACTCATTAATATAACCCATATGGGCAATGCGAAAAACCTTTCCCTTTAATTCTGCCTGACCTCCGGCAATTGTTACCTGATAAGTATCGCGCATAGTTTTAACCATCTTTTCTGCGTCTATACCATCAGGAACTTCAATTGCGGTGAGCGCATCAGAAGAACAGCCCTCTTTAGCATAAATTTTTAAACCCAGTGCCTTGGCTGCCTCGCGAGTTGCTTTGGCGAGTTTTTTGTAATAGGCAAAGATATTAGCAAGGCCTTCTTTCTTAATCATCTTCAAACTCTCATTCAAAGCAATGATTAATCCGATAGCTGGCGTAAAGGGTGTATCAACACTATCCCAGGCCTTTTTTGCTGCCTTTAAACTAAAATAATATTTTTGGCATCTTGAAGTTTCTATTAATTTCCATGCCTTTTGGCTTACACTTATAAAACTTAAGCCCGGAGGAAGCATTAAGCCTTTTTGCGAACCGCTTACCACAACATCTACACACCAGTTATCGGTTTGTAAATCTAAAACTCCCAAACCGCTAATGGCATCAACTACCAAAACTGCATCTGTATTTTTTACAACCTGCGCAATTGCTTTGATATCATGGTTGACGCCAGTGGAGGTTTCGCAAAGGGTAGTAAAAACTGCTTTGATATTTTTATCTGACTTTAAAAGTTTTTCTATGTCTTTGGGCTCAACACTACTGTCCCATTCAACCTTTATAGGAATTGATTTTATGCCAAATGCAGTACATAATTCACTCCAGCGCTCTCCGAATTTTCCACCTTCGACGGTAATTGCAGAATCTGCCGGTGATAAAAAATTACAAACTGCTGCTTCCATTGCGCCGGTTCCTGACGAGGCAAAGATAAAAATATCATTATTTGTCTGAAAAACATATTTAAGATTTTCTGTTGCCTCTTTTAAAATTGCCTGAAACTGAGGGGTTCTGTGGTGAATAATCGGCCTCGCCAATGTTTCCATCACTTGCGGTGGCAGAGGTGTGGGGCCCGGCGTTAATAGATAATCTTTTTTCATAAAGCCTCCTAATAACTAAATAACTAAGAAAAAAGGTTAATTATTGCACGGATGAACTTACACCTTTTGGCTTATCATCTACCTTCTTTGCAATCACCTCATCAATCAGTCCGTAAGACTTGGCTTCTTCAGCAGACATAAAATAATCCCTGTCTGTATCTTTTTTGATCTTGTCTAATGGCTGGCCTGTGTGAATGGCTAAAAGTTCATTTATCCTATCTCTTAAGCGCAAAATCTCATTTGCCTGAATAGAGATATCTGTTGCCGCTCCTTGAATGCCACCCCAAGGCTGATGTATCATAATGCGTGAGTTAGGCAAGGCATAACGTTTTCCTTTTTTACCAGCTGCCAGTAACAATGCACCCATACTGGTTGCCTGACCCACACAATAAGTGCATACATCTGACTTAACAAACTGCAGGGTATCATAAATTGCTAAGCCCGATGTAACCATTCCTCCGGGAGTATTGATATAAACATTGATGTCTTTAGAAATATCATCCATCTGTAAAAAAAGCAACTGTGCGATAACTAAATTTGCTACATGGTCATCAATAGATGTGCCGATAAAAACAATCCTGTCCTTTAAAAGTCGCGAGTAAATATCATATGCGCGCTCAACCCTTCCAGTTTGTTCCACAACCATGGGTATTAAAATCTGATTTTTCTCCATAACTACCTCCCTCTATTGCTCCCACCTTGCCTCTTTTAGCAAAAACTCCATAACCTTTTTTAGTAAATTATCTTCGTGGTCAACCTTGATATTTTCTAATTCGGCGATTTTCTCGAGGACAAAATAAACCTTGACATCCCTATGGGCAATATCTTTAAGCTCCTTCCTTAAACCTTCATGCTTTGCCTCAATATCCTCCTTTTTTAAACCCTGCCAAGAAAGGCGCATTTTTGCATCCTTTACCAGATGTTCCAGTTGACTATTAACCGAAGCTTCTGGCACTTCAAATTTTGCCTTTGCTAAGAGCTGTTCAATAATCTGATTTTCTAAATCTATCTTTGCTTGCTGGTCGCAATTAATTTCAAGCTGTTTCTTGAAAGAGGCTTCTAATTCTTTTAGGTTTGTATAGCCCAAACTTCTGGCAAAGCTATCATCAATAGGAGTTTCTTTTGGGCCTCCTCGTGATTGAAGAATAAGTTCATAACTCTTTTTTAAATCCTCGTCTGTAACGTTGGAGGGCATTTTCTTTATTTTTAAGCCTTTGTAATCCCTTATTTCCACCTCGGGCTTAATCTCTAATTTTGCCTTGTAAGATAGTATGCCTGCTTCTAATTTTACATCAAAAATTTCCGGCAAAGCAATGGCTTTAAGATTTTCTTTCTTAAGAACCTCCTCGTATGTTGCAGGGATTAAGTCTTTCAAAACCTCTTCCTGTGCCAGCGGCTTATGATGTTGTTCTACAATTTGGCGCGGCGCTTTTCCCGGACGAAAACCTCTTATCTTTGCATTTTTAGCAATTGCCTCATATACCTCATCGAATTTCTGACTAACGGTTTCCTTGGGAACCTCGATATCTAACTCTCTTTTTGTGGCGTCCACTTTTTTAACTGTAAATTTCATTTTAAATGAGCGTATAACTTACGAACACAAAAGTGTCCCGTGAAATCGCAAAGCGATTTCCGGGATTAAATCCCCGAAATTGCAAAGCAATTTCAGGGGATGAGTAAGTTATTTGCGCGAATTTAACCCCCCACCACTTTTTGAAACAGCGGTTTATTCTAATTCTATAGACAGATACTAATCCAACTCTTATTTCAACTAACCCCGCACTTACAAAAAGTGGTGGGGGGTGAGTTCGGACTTATAACTTATGTCGCTCTTCGAGCTCCATAAGTTATGTCCTCATTCACATCCTAAACTTCTCACCCAAATAAATCTGGCGCGCCTGGGTGTCGTTAATAAGATCATGGGCAGTGCCAGAAATTAAAATTTTTCCCTCGGCAATTAAATATGCCCGGTCAGTAATGGAGAGCGTTTCTCGCACATTGTGGTCGGTTAATAAAATACCCAAGCCCTTATTCTTTAAATCCTTGATTATTTCCTGTGCTTCAGCTACCACAATCGGGTCAATGCCAGAAAACGGCTCATCTAAAAGTATGAACGACGGATTAGTTACCAGCGCGCGAGTAATTTCCAAGCGCCTTCTCTCACCGCCGGATAATGTATAAGCCTTATTTTTCCTTAAGTGGCCAATATTTAACTCTTCCAAAAGCGCATCTAATCTTCTCTTTCTCTCCCTTGGGCTAATGTTAAGTGTCTCCAAAATCGCCATAATATTTTCTTCAACTGTTAACTTTCGAAATATTGATGGCTCTTGCGAAAGATAACCTATGCCCAAACGCGAGCGTTCATGAATGGGAAATTTTGTGATATCACGCTGGTCAAAAATAATCTCTCCCTTGTCAGGCGTAATTATCCCAACTACCATATAGAAGGTAGTAGTTTTTCCTGCGCCATTGGGACCTAAAAGACCCACGATTTCTCCGCGCTTAACTACTACGTTAACCTTATCTACGACACAGCGGCCAGAATAACTCTTAACTAAACCTTTAGTTTCCAAAAGGTGCATTGTTGTTGGCCCCTTCAGTTAAAAGAATTAATTTTGGTTTACCAATTAGAATTAGCTTTTTATCTTTTGCAGAGTAAATTGCCTGCTTGCTGTAAGAAGTACTCTCGCCCTTAATAATCTTAACATTACCCACACAGATAATTTTTTTAATCCCCTTTGCCTTAAAATCAAAATAAATGCGCATCATATCGGCGTAAATTTTTCCCTGGGCATCGGTGGCTACCACATTATTCCTAAATACGCCAATCTCATTTTGATAATCTACATTTAACGGCCCATCGCAGGTGATTGTGGTTATGTTACCTTGCGGATTTTTTGGCTCAGTATTTATATTGACAGTAACGTCCTTTTCCATTTTAGCTAAATTTAGATTAAGCTTTGCCTCTGCGCCTGTGCCAACTGCAGTCATATTTTCTTTTTCAATTTTTACTTTATCAGGGGTTGTAACTAAATTGGTGCCGCGCTGCCAGTCTAAAGAATCGGTTGTCATCTTAGCGCCAGTTTGAGTGGTTGCTACAACATCTTGCTCTAAATGCATATTGCCGGATTGTTTGTCTAAACTTCCTTTTTTGGCAGTTAAAACCATCTGCTCCTCTTGACCAAAAACATCTGCCTTGATATTACTTAATTTAACCACATTTTCAAATATGTCTGCAGACTGCCCTTCGATAGTCCAAGTCTTTTTGCCACCTTCTCCGTAACCGGCAATATTAAAATCCACAAATTGCTGGTCTGAGGTTTCTTCTGCCTGAATGCTTATACCAAATAAAAATAAAAAAGCAAAAATTAAAAATAACTTTCTCATTTTTGATATTTAATTACTCAAAAAGTCTGAGAGCCTTTTGCCAAAGATTTTGACTCTTTAAAATTAGCTCAATAACTTCTCTAACCGCCCCTTGACCGCCTTTTCTTTTTGTAATATAGTGAGCCTGTTTTTTTATTTCTGGCGCGGCATTGGCAACTGCAACTGCAAAACCTACTCTTTTTATTACAGATAAATCAATAAGTTCATCAGCAATAAAGCAAGCAGCCTCATCTTTGAATTTGAATTCCTTTAGAAGCTGCTCATAAGCTTTTATTTTATGATTGGCATCCTGATAAAGCCTATCCACCTGCATATCCAAAGCCCTTCTTTCTACAACCTTGGAACCCTTGGCAGTGATAATTGCGGTTTTAATGCCTAATCTTTTTAATAAAACAACACCCAAACCATCCTGCACATCAAAGAATTTTAATTCATTGCCTTTATTATCAAAGACAATCTTTCCGTCGGTTAGAACGCCATCAACATCCATAATCAGCAATTTTATTTTCTTTGCCTTTTGCAATAAAGATTTTTTCATTCTATTTATTTTTGAATTTTGATATTTGATATTTGATTTTCTTCATACCAACCCTGCCTTTAAACAATCCTGCACATCCAGGAGCCCTACGGGTTTTTTATGGTTGTCAACTACAGGAATTTCATCAATCTTTTTTTCTTCCAAAATACGCATTGCCTCAACTGCTAATCTATCTTTAGAAATGGTAATGGGATTTTTAGTCATTACATCTTTTACCTTTTTTAGAGTCAGATTTGAGTCTTGCTCTAAATGGCGGCGCAAATCTCCGTCAGTAAAAATTCCCACTAACCTTCCTCTTCTATCAACTATTGAAGCAGAACCTGCCCTTGCCTTTGTAATTGCTAAAAGCACATCCTTTACTTTTTTGTCTTCCTTTACAATTGGGTGGCTTGTACCCTTTCGCATAATATCTTCAACCTTTAATAAAAGGCGCTTGCCTAAATTTCCTCCGGGATGCAAAAAAGCAAAATCCTCTTTCTTAAAACCCTTTCTATCAATTAAACAAGCTGCCAAACAATCACCCATAGCCAGCATTGCCGTAGTTGAAGCCATTGGTGCCAAGCCCAATGGGCAGCCTTCTTCTTTTACAGAAACATCAATAATTACATCGCTGTGCTTTGCCAGAGTGGATTTTAAATTTCCAGTTAAGGCAATAATCTTGGCGCCAATTTTCTTTAAGAGAGGCAGAAGTTTTTTAACCTCTTCTGTTTCTCCGCTATTTGAAAGAAGCACTACCACATCATCTTTTCTTACCCGGCCTAAATCACCGTGAATTGCCTCAGCACTATGCAGCCACAAACTTGGGGTGCCTAAACTGGAAAGGGTTGCAGAAATTTTTTGTCCCACAATTCCTGCCTTGCCCATACCTGTTATTACCACACGGCCTTTGCAACGATACATTAAATCCACTGCCTTTAAAAAATCTTCATTTAGCCTGCCGATTAATCGGTTAATCGCCTGAGCTTCAACTTTTAAAACTTCTTTTGCGCGTTTTAGGGTCATGTTTTTGTTAAGAAAATATTCTTTAGATTAATCAAAGTGGCAACTTTACAATACCATCAATATCCTTTACAACTGGCAACAATTCTATCAACTGACTTAAAGAAAGCATATTTGGTCCGTCGCAGAGGGCTTTTTTAGGATTTAGGTGCACCTCTAAAAACAAACCATCAACACCACATGCAACAGCTGCGCGCGAGAGCGCTGGCACAAACTCTACTTCTCCTGATGAGGCATATCCCTTTCCGCCGGGAAGCTGTACGCTGTGAGTGGCATCATAAATTATGGGAAAGCCAAATTTAGGCATTATTATTAAAGAGCGAAAATCGCTGACTAAATTATTATAACCAAAGCTTGTGCCTCTTTCAGTTATTAGAATTTTTTTATTGCCGCGACTTTCGATTTTTCTAATAATCTGCTCGACATCCCCGGGAGCTAAGAATTGTCCCTTTTTGATATTTACGATTTTTCCTGTATCAGCAACTGCCAAGATTAAATCAGTTTGCCGGCATAAAAAAGCCGGTATCTGCAAGATATCCAGAATTTTTGCCGCAGCCTTCACTTCTTCCTGTGTATGCACATCACTTAACACTGGAATATTCAATTCTTGCTTTATCTGTTTTAAAATTTTCAATCCATTGATTAAACCAGGACCTCGGTATGATTTTAAAGATGTGCGGTTTGCCTTATCAAAACTGGATTTGAAGATAAAGGGAATACCCATTTTTTGGGTAATATCTTTTAAGTGGCGCGCTGTATCAAAACAGCTTTGTTTCGTTTCAATAACGCAGGGACCAGCAATTAAAACCAAGGGATTGTTATTACCGATCTTTATTTTATCTAAAGTTATGGTTTTCATCTTTGAAATTTATATTGATTTCCTTCGCTTAAGGCTTGCCTTAATAAACTCTCTAAAAAGCGGATGGCACTTATCAGGCTTAGACCTAAACTCAGGGTGAAACTGGCAAGCTATAAACCATGGATGTGCTTTCAATTCAACTAACTCAACCAACCCTTGTTTAGGAGTTATGCCAGAAATTAACAAACCCTCTTTTTCCAAACGAGCTTTAAATTCATTATTAAATTCATAGCGATGGCGATGGCGTTCTTCAATATGACTTTTTCCATATGCCCTAAAGGTTAAACTGCCTCTCTTTAATATTGCCGACCACAAACCCAGACGCATTGTACCGCCTAAGTTTTTTATCTTCTTTTGTTCCTCTAAAAGGCTAATCACTGGATAGGGAGTTGTTTTATCAAATTCTGTGGAATTTGCTTTTTTTAAACCACAGACATTTCTGGCAAATTCAATTACTGCTGTTTGCATCCCTAAACAAATCCCAAAGTAAGGAATTCTATTTTCCCTGGCATATCTTATGGCATTAATTTTGCCCTCAATTCCCCGCACACCAAATCCGCCAGGAACCAAAATTCCATCTACATCAGAAAGGGTAGCGCAGGCACCTTTCTCTTCAATCACCTCTGCATCCACTTTTTTAATTTCCACTTTAGCATTATTGGCAATTCCGCCGTGACGCAAAGCCTCATAAATGGATTTGTAAGCATCCTGAAGCTCGATATATTTTCCAATAACAGCAATCTTTACTTCATATTTGGGAGAAATGGCTGGCTTAACTACATTTTTTTCCCAATCCTTTAAATCATTATCTTTGCATTTTAAATTTAAAAGTTTTAATATAATCTCATCTAATCTTTCTTGTTTAAAGATAAGGGGAATTTGATAAATCTCATTTACATCAATTGCCTGAACAACCGAGTCCTCTTCCACATTACAAAATAGGGCAATCTTTGCCTTGACCTTTTTACTTAAGGGTTTTTCTGTGCGGCATAAAAGTATATCCGGCTGAATACCTATTTCTCGTAATTTTCCCACACTGTGTTGAGTGGGTTTGGTTTTTATTTCATCTGCGGCCCGGATATAAGGAACAAGCGTCAAGTGAATATTAATGGCATTATTACGACCCAATTCCAAACGCAACTGCCTAATTGCCTCCAAAAAAGGCAAGCTCTCTATATCACCCACAGTTCCGCCAATCTCTACAATTACCACATCGTATTTACCTTTTTTTGCTAATAGTCTAATGTGATGTTTTATCTCGTCGGTAATATGGGGGATAACCTGCACTGTGCCACCTAAGTAATCACCCCGACGCTCCTTAGAAATCACAGAGTAATAAATCTTGCCAGTGGTAATATTATTTTCTTTACTGGTTGCGCAAGATGTAAAACGCTCATAATGTCCCAAATCCAAATCCGTCTCTGCTCCGTCATCTGTAACATAAACCTCGCCGTGCTGGTAAGGATTCATTGTACCAGGGTCAACATTAATATAAGGGTCGCACTTCTGAAGGGCAACCTTTAAACCCTTTGACTCTAAGAGCCTGCCAATTGAAGCGCAGGCAATGCCTTTACCTAAGCTTGAAACCACCCCTCCTGTCACAAAAATATATTTAGTCATCTCTCTTGCTTTTTCTTAAAAGCTGTTCAACCTTGCCTAAATCTTCTGGAGTATCCACGCCAACTGTATCATATTTTGTTTCTAAAACTTTTATTTTATACCCAGCCTCTAAAACTCGAAGCTGCTCTAATTTCTCAAGGTTCTCTAATTTTGAAACCGGCAAATTCTTGAAGGTAAACAAAAAATCCTTTGTATAGGCGTAAAGGCCGATATGTTTATAAGCAAAATTAAATTCCTTATTTTTTTGTTCGCGTAGATATGGAATGGGGGCACGGGAAAAATACAAGGCAAAACCATTCTTATCCACTACCACCTTTACCACATTAGAGTCTAAATATTCATCTTTGTTGTATATCTTTTTGACTAAAGTAGACATAACCAAAGAATTATCTTCCAGTAATGCGCGGCTAACGTCATCAATCATGGTAAAATGAATCAACGGTTCATCTGCTTGGATGTTGACAATTATTTTTACATCTACGCCATGAACTATCTCTGTTAACCTATCTGAACCAGAAGAATGCTCCTTGGCTGTTGAAACCACCTTTGCACCAAATTCTTTGGCGACTTTTTCCACGCGTTCATCATCGCAGGCAATAATTAAATCATCTAATAATTTACTCTGTTTTGCTCGTTCCCAGACATATTGAATCATAGGTTTACCTAAAAGGTTTGCCAAAACCTTTCCTTCAAAACGAGTTGAGGCATAGCGTGCAGGAATTACTCCAATTACATTCATCATCTTATCTATACTTTAAGGCTATACTATTTAATAATTCTTGTGGTGATACTGTGGCCACGCCTATTTTACCAACCACAATGCCTGCAGCAAAATTAGAGATAACAGCTGCTTTTTGAAAACCTGCGCCAACAGCCAAGGCAAGTGTGAAGGTGGCAACAACCGTATCCCCTGCTCCAGAAACATCAAACACCTCTTGGGCAACTGTATCAATATGAAATGGCTTCTTCCGAGCCTCAAACAAACGCATTCCCGCTTCTCCCAAAGTTATAAGCACTGCCTTTGCGCCCAAATATTTTAATAATTCAGCTGCGGCTAAATCAATATCATTTGAAGTTACCAGCCTATCTTGATAAATTTTTAATTTATTGTTACTGTCGCTAATTTTTATGTTTCTAATTGCGTTCTCTGTTTCTTTGCGATTAGGGGTTATGGCAGTAATCTTTAGAGCACGATACATTGAAAAATGGTCTTCCTTAGGATCAACGGTGATAATTTTATTTTGTTTATTGGCAAAACAAATAGAGGCTAAAAGCTCTTTAGTGATAACCCCTTTACCGTAGTCTTCAATAATCAAACAATCAAAGTTTTTTAATTCATCTGAAATAAAACCTGCCATTTTTTTGCTAAGTAAACCTTTAATTAAATCCGTATCCTCCCAATCCACCCTTACAACTTGCTGATGTCCGCCGATAATCCGCGTCTTTAAAATCGTGTGTCTGTGCTTGTCTCTAAAGATGCCTTGAGTTTGGATTTTTCTTGCTTTCAATTCAGAAATCAATTGTAAGCCATTGCTATCATTTCCTACAACCCCCACAAGGCTAACCTTGGCACCTAATGAGGCGATATTACTAGCTACATTACAAGCTCCCCCTGGCATATATCTTCTTTTCCTCGCAGCTACAACTGGAACTGGCGCCTCCGGAGAAATTCTCTCCACCTCTCCATAGATAAATTCATCAAGCATCAAATCTCCCACCACAAGAATTTTGGCTGTTTTGAAATGGGAAATTATTTTTTTAAAATCTTCTTTCATATTTAATGAGCGCACAACTTATGGAGTCCGCCATTGCTTCGTTGGCGGACGAGATAAGTTGTTTGCGCGAATTAAACCCAGCACTAATTTTACAATTGAAACGATTTTTTAAGCCTGTTCTTGAGATGAGTTCTTGCCTATCCATAATGTTTTAATTTATTTTCCCTTTCTCTGGCATCTAACTCTGAAGCGCATCCTTCACAACCGATAAATTTCCATTTATTATCAATATCGTGTTCTTTTAAACGTCTTTCTAGGTTATTGGTATAACCGTAATAAGACTCACTTGTATTTCTGTCTTTCAAAACATAAATCCAATATATGTTCATAAAATTAGTGCTGGGTCAAATTCAGCCAAACGACTTATGGAACGAAGTGACATAAGTCGTGGCTTCATTTGACCTGTTCAATAATTGCCTGGGTTAAAAGCGGCAGCATTATCTCGTGGTGTCCGATAATATAAAACCCTTTTCCGCATCCTTTAGTAGGACGGCTAACCAGATTCTGCGCTGGCCTGTAGTGGTATATCATATCAAAATTTGCAGTGGTAAAATTTTTAATTTTAAAGCCTAAGTTTCTGGCTAAATTCAATGCCTTTAAAAACACTTCTGGCAAGATTACGGCTGAGCCAAAGTTTACAATTACACCGCCTTCCAACAAAGAAACCATTTCCACAAAGGTCTTAAAATCCTTTTGGCTCGCCCAACCTGTTGCTGCGCCATCAAAAGAAGGATGCTGATGAATAATATCTGTGCCAATTGCCACACTTACGCAAACTGGAATAGCTTTTTTAACTGCATGATGCAAGATGCTTAAATTTTTATGGGCAAGATTTCCCTCTTTTATCGCCTGCCCTACACTCCTACCCAAACCAAACCCCTTTTTTTGTCCGTCAACAATTGCGCTATTAATAAATTCAGCGGTTTCTTTAGCCATTCCAAAATTGCCATTTTCCAAACCAGACAAAACATCTTCAGAAGTAAAACCAGCATAAGCAATTTCAAAATCATGAATTACCCCTGCGCCATTTAAACAGATGCATTTAATTACACCCTTGTTGATAAGCTCAATTATCAATGGGCTTAAGCCGCATTTAATTACATGCGCGCCCAACATAAAAATTACCTGTTTTTTATTTTTACAGCTTAAGATAATGGCATCGGCTATTGCTCTAAGATTTTCTGCGGCAAGAATATGCGGTAAAGATTTATAAAAGCCTTTAAAGCTTACCCCCTTAGAACAGACACCGGCAAACTCTTTAAGATTTATCTTACTTTTTCTTTTCTTAAGCGAATAGGTTTTGATTTTATTTAAGTTTATTTCAGCCATTTTTTAACATCAAATTTTACCATAACTTATTATATTCGTCAACCTTTAATGAGCACATAAGTTATGGAGTCCGCCACAGAACTTTGGCGGACGACATAACTTATAAGTGCGAATTAAATCCAGCACTAATTTTTGTAATAGTGCGTTTTAAGGATTTAGGGGATATTGTTAATGAACTCCTGCATATCTTATAAGTGCTCTTTCAAAAATTAGTGCTGGGTCAAATTCAGCCAGCAAACTTATGTTCACTTCGTTCCATAAGTCGTGGTTTCATTTGACCTTTTAAGTTACGCTTTTGGTAAGCCATAATATGTTTATCTGTTAATCAACTCAACGCGATCAAAATATAGCGTTCCTTTTGATTCAGGAAGCGGCTCAAACTGGTAGCTTTTAATGGGAAAATCAATATTTGCATTTTTATTTGCATTAGCCGGCTGCCAATCTTCGCGCGGCTTGAAATCTTTAAACTGCAAGACTATCTGTTTCCAGCCATTAAAATCATCAGTTGTAACTTGCCTAAACATTTCATTACCGCTGTCCTTGACATCAAAGGCAACTCTTACCTTAGAATTACTTCCGTACATATAAAAAGATATGCAATTGTATGCTTTCCAATCAATTTCTTCGGGTTTCTTTAGCCAGACGGCTTTCTGAGCATCTAAGCCAAATCCTCTGGCAACCCACATATAGCCACCAGCCACAGCATCATAAACAACTTTTAGCGATTGTTTATCAAAATATTTAATATGGGTATCGGATGATACCTCGACACTCGAGCCGTTTCCTGCTCCATAATCCACAGTTGCCTCTGCGCCTGTGTGAATAGGACCATCCAAATTATCGATTAATAAACTTTTTTCTTCGGCAAAACCATAAATCGCAAAACAGAAAATAAAGATTAACAGTAACTTCAATGTTCTCATATTACCCTCCCATTCAAAAGTTTTTGTTAAATTAAGTGTTAAATTCGAAGCGAGCGCTAAAATTGCGCGGCAAGATTAGCGTCCAGTAATTGTTGGTTAAGAAATACGCCTTGCTCAAGCGCTGCCTGTGTATGTTCTTTTCCCACTTCTACTTAAGTAAAATATATGTATAATACATAAGATTCTATTTTTATCAGCTATCTCTCGCGGATGGCGGACAACTCAATTCTGGCTGATCAGCCAGAATTGGAGATGAATTTTCCCACCTTCCAATATGCCTCAGCAGTTCTGCGCCTAATGAAGAAATCCAGCTCTGATAATTCAGTCTGAATTTTCTTAACCAGCAACTTATAACCGTCTGCTTTGGTTAATTCTTTAGGCATTGGAAATAAAGTTTAGGTCCCTGGAATTTTTAAGGAACGGCCTGCGTCTGCTCAACATCATTCACTAATTTCCTTCCGAAGGACTACTCTCTTCTATTTTTTGACCGGATTCCAGCTTTTCTTCTTTTTTCTTTAAGTCTTTCTCGTTACTCATTTCAACAATGCTTTCCATTGTCGCTTGTCTCTCATGCCGATGTATGTACCATTCTTCGATTAACTTCTCTATGAGATTAATTAATAACGATGCTTCTTTGGGATCTACCTCAATTATAAGATTGATATCTTTTTCCATGTGGGAGCCAATATTCCCCATTTTCCTCACGGCATCTATTGCTTTCCAAGTAAGTGGATCAACCTTGTTTTTTATTTTATCAATAGCCTTCCTCAGGTTTGATTGTTTAACTCCCCAGAAATCCCTAATCATGCCCTGCAAGCAACGCCTTGACAAAGTAGCTGAAGCTTTTGGGCTTAAGTCCTTTATTAGACATGCTTCTAAATAATCATTGCGTATTGCTTCTGGGATATAATCGGGAAATACTCTCGATTGAGAAGCGGGGACAAGATTCCACGATTTTATACGTTTACCCACCTCCCAGCCTCTCATAGGATTATATAAATAATCAAAGAGTGAAACATTAAGTGAATATTCTTTACATTTTACATTAGGGCATACTATCCAGTTAATATATAGCAGTTTAAAATCATGTTTATTTTTTATTTGTAGCGTACTACTTGTTGAACTAGTATCATTGTCGGTAACAGTTGTGGGCTGCTGACAAAATGGACATGTCCAGGAATATGCTTCCATATGCACCTCCTAATTTAAAAGGTAACCCTATAAGTTATTGGAACCTGGTCCTATGGTTCTTTTTCAGCTTCTGTCTTTTTCGTAGTAGAGCTTTGCAGAAGTTTTCTTAGAAGCTCATTAAATTCTGATTTAGTTAATCCAACATGATCTTTCGAGAAAAACCACTCTCGCATTGTATGGCAAACACCCTCTAAACCAGGGAAAAGTGCCATTTCATTGATTCCCATTAGATTTAATTCTCTCATAACTTTAGTTCTTTCCTTAACAGAGAAGGTAAAACTACGTAGAAAATCCTTATTTACCTCCTGAGATCTTTTTAATATGTATGCCCCCATATCAGGTTGGTTCGTCACAGTATATGTGCCCATTTGATGAATTATCCTAGGATTAAATCTTGCGTACGGAAATAAAACACTGACATATGCTATCTTTGTTTCGCGTAAATCTAATAATTGTTGAAAAGTAGTGGTCCAGACTTGGAAATCAAAAATATATATTTTTACATGATCAACCTGAGGTAATTTATCATTTACTTCTCTAAAAGCAAAATATGCGGCTATATAAGGTGATAATGTCCAGTCTAAGAGCGGTGTTGGGAAACCATGATGTTGTAGTAGGGCGAGAAATGATCCAAACTCATTTGGATCTTGAAGATTTATAATTTCATTATGCCAAGCGCAGATATAATAATGCACTCTTGGCAAAATATCGTTTAAATAGGTATCTAGAGTAATCACCGAAACAACTGCTTCCCTATGAAATGTTGTCTGCAATTCCCACTTAGCATCTGCTTGCCCTCTGTAATAATAGTCTTTTTTATTTGCTATAACAGAAGCTACCCATTTTTTGTATTCTTCCCAAGTTTGTACCTGCGTCCTCATATCTTATCCTATTTTAACTGCGAGGATTTTCTACAGTTTCTATCTCCTCGTTTGTGAGCCCATCTGGTCGATTTGGCGTTAGTATTCTTTGACTTTGGCTTGGTTACATTTGTTTTACCACTTACTAAATTCCCTAGCATTAGGTAAAGCGTCTGCAATTTCTCTGTTACTAAAGTACTCTATCTTTTTAGTTTTATATTTTCTAACCTTGTTCTAACAAGTCTTCCAAATGGCTCCTGAATTCACCCTTGAATAATCGTCCATCTGATAAATATTCAAAGAATTCGCTGAAACTCGCCGGGCTAAGAAAATGAAAAAAGTATTTTGTTTCAAGTCCTTGTCTTTTAAGTTCTCCATTTAAATCATTAACATACTCTTTGCTCCATTTTAATTTTGCCTTATTTTCTTCCGAATCATCACCATCCACCTTTATTTCCACGATGACAACATTATGCCTAATTTTAATAAAAAAGTCGGGGTTGAAAGTATTCTGTATGGGATGTTCGCCTTTACGCCAAGAATACTCAATGCTATAGAATCCTTGATCTCGTGATTTAATCCATGCATCAATTTTTTGACTATTTTTTTGTTTGCACAAATCTTCTACAAATTTTCTTTCGGGCATTCCCTTTGTAAAAACAAGATTAATCGGAGTTTTAAAATCATAAAAATTGATCTCTTTTGAGGCGCTTACTAATCTTTCCTCATCAGATAAATATTCACTCAAAATATTTACAGTCTCTTCGTCGGCCTCTTTTTGGTAGTTCTCGGTATAAAAAACTGTAGCGCCATAACGCAAATTTCCGATAGCAAGCGATTCTTTATCAATTTTTTTCGTAGAAATTTTTATTGGTTTATTGACCTTTCTTATATTTACTACCGTTTTGCCTTTTTTCCTCAAGAGTGTACCAAATGCCTGAAGAATAATTGTATGATTTCTCTCCACAATCCTTCCGCTCTTAACCCCACGCCTTTTAAGGGATTCTTTAATGATATTCTCAATTTCTTCTCGCGGCGGAATTACATCTTTGTATTCTCCGCCCGGGAGTTTTAGAATTTTCGCTTCCCAGTCACGAGTTTCAAATTCTTCCATAATTTTATCTATTGTCTCCTTTATGGAATAAGTGCCGTATTCAACAAGAGTATTTTTTTGCGATACTCGACCATGTAGATCTGTATATTCTGTAGTTTTCTCATCCTTTTCAATTTGCGCCACCAAATCTATATAACCCTTTGAATAGTCAAAAACTTTGGTGTCTTTTTTCGCACTTTTCTTCTCTGGCTTCTTGTCATAATCAATCCAATGCAAATCAAAATTAAATTTTGATCTCTGCCCCACATCCAAAACTTTGCTTATAAATTTCATCTCTATCTCTAAGACCTCATCAACAAGTCCTCTAATGCTCCTACTCCACGCATCGTGATTAAAAACTCGGACTTTGGGTTGAGAAGATTGATATTCTGGAGGAATCCGCAGACCCCTACCCAAAACCTGAGCAATAAGCAACTTGGAATTAAAAGCTCTATCTTCCCAAGGAACAATCTGAAAGACGTTTTTTACATCCCATCCCTCTGTAAGCATTGAAACAGAAATAATCCACTCTACCGAATTTTCTTTATCATCCACTTTTTTTAATTTCGGAATGTTGGCTCTATGGTCTTTATGTGATGTAACAATGAGTACCTTCTTTTCTGCCTTATCTCTTGTTAATCTCTCTTTCTTTTTCAAAAAATCAGTGAGGTCTTCATAAAGAACTTTTGCCTTACCGATATCTTTTGTAACAAGAATGGTGACTGGCTTAAGTAATCTATATCTATTCATATTTTCTAAATGGTTGTCATAAATTTTCTGAAATTTTTCATCTCTGCTCAATGTATCATCTTTGCTCACATAATCTACCAACTTTACCACTTTATCATTGATCGCTTGCCTAATAGAGTAACGATAAATAACATCATTGAAGTATTCATTATCAATATACGCAGTCCCGGTAAATCCTAAAATATAATGAAATCTAAATTGAGAATTCATTAAAAATTCTTTCCACTTTCGTATATCACGATCTGGGGTGATATTGTATGTATGATGCGTTTCGTCATTTAAAACAAGCACACGTCCGCCGGCCCCTTTCAAGCTATCAACTATAGACGATCCTGTCTTTTCATAGACTGCATGAATATTTTCTACACAAATATCTCCATTTTTTATTGTTTGATTGGCATGGATAACTCTTGGATTTTTAAATTTGATTCCGTCCGGCAAGGTGGCTTTTAGCTTCCTGTCCCCGGAAAGAGCATCAAATTTCTCTTTCAAACCTGATTCAATCGTCAACGAAGGGCATAAAACCAAAACCTTATCAACTAATTCTAGGCCAAGAACAATTTGGGCAATACCATAGATTACATAACTTTTCCCCGTTCCCGTTGCTAAATCAATAACTGCTGACAATTTATTCGGCAATGGCAATTTTCTCGTGTATTCCCCTAAATCACTGTATCTCTCGCGCAACTCGGCATTATTATTCCAATTCTCAGCAACGATATCTTCTATTGATTTATACTGCTCCGAAGCAAGGTAAATAATGCCAGCCTCAATTGCTTCTTTTTGAAATTCTCTTGGTCCGCATAATGCATCGATAAAACTAACCCATTTTCTCAAATTTAATTTTGCAGGGTCGTAACTTTTCTTAATCTGCAATACTAAATCTTGAGTTTTATAAATCTTTATATCTGCCATAGTTATTTAACTTTTAAGATTTCCTTAAATTCATTCCCATAAATATCAACATAAATAATCATTATATTTTTGCCGCATTCTTTTCTATTGAATTCAACTTTTATCTCTTTTTGCTTTTTCAATTCTTTCTTTACATCTTCTTCGCTTTCTTCATTTTTCTTCGTGAGATCATCTGCAAAAATATATTTTGTCATTAAAAACATTTCACCGTTATATTGCAAATCAATAAGAAGCATAGCTAACGATTCAAAATTGCCGAGTTTTTCCCCAGTCTCTTCTTCGGTGTACTGCGACTTGAATTTCTTAATTCGTAAATTAACCTTATCTTTTTTAACTTCAAGTTTGGACAGCACTTCTGGCTGTTTAATAAAGTGAAATCCGATGGCGTCATCTAAATCGTTAATGTTATTTTTGCTTTGTGGCTGTCGGAGTTTCTTAAATTGTACTTTATGCAATTCCTTAATAATCTGATAAGGGACTTTGAGAAAATAATAACGAACATCGCCAATCTCGTAATAGTCGGTAATAAAATCAACACTATTCGCCGGCGCGATAATATAAAATCGCTCATCTATCTTTTTACCTATATTTTTGTGTAAATCCTCTATATATTCTTCATCAACATTTGCATCCTTAAATTCCCAGTAAGGAAATATTTGGACATAAAATTCTCCTTTCTTCCCATCTATCGTTACTCCGCCTATCTTTTTGTTTTCTAAACGTTCCACTTCAAATAAATCAGAAACAAATTGAATATATCTATCCTTGACCTGATGTAGCACTTTCTCAAGATCGTAAAGACCAGCAGAAACAACTGCAAAAGATTTCGCAGGTTTACCATACACCTTTTTCTGATTTTCCAAATCTCTGCTTTTATCAATTTCTAAAAGCCGCTTTTGAATTGTGTAAATAGAAAGTTTACCAATATCGCATCCCACCCAACGCCTCCCTAATTTTTCTGCAACAGCAAGCGTTGTACCACTTCCTGCAAAAACATCCATCACTAAATCGCCTTCCTTAGAAAAAGATTTGATAACTCTTTCCAATAATTGTTCCGAATTTTCTGTAGGATAGCCTGTTCCCGTAGAATACCCAGGAATATCAGTCCAATTAGAGTCAATCAGAATAGATTCTGTAGAGTCAATTAAATATTGGGGGTTCCCTGTTTTGCTTAATCTTATTCTTCCTAATTTCTCTAACTTATGAATAGATTCTTGCCCAAATGTCCAATGCCTTCCTGTCGGTGGATGCATTAATTTGCCTAAAATATTTAATGGACTACCCCGCCCTTGCGAATCCATCGCATGCCAACGATTTTCTTTCTTATTCTGTAATCTTTTGTAGTAAGGCTTAAAATTATCCTTGTACTGTTCTGTCTTAACGTATAAGAATAAAGAATCTGTCGCTACGTTAAATTTTTTAGCCCCTGAATCTGACTTCTTTATTCGATTAATAATAATCTCATTTAGAAAATTACCTTTTCCAAAAACTTCATCCATTATAATTTTTGCATAATGCCCAAAGTGATAATCCATTCTCACAAAAATTGAGCCATCTTCATCTAGTAATTCATTTAAGAGATAAAGACGCCTTCGCAAAAACTCAACAAAATCAGCCCCCTTTCTTTTTGCGCTGTAAGCACTGTGGCCATTAGCGCCATCATATACATCACCAGTTCCGAAGGGTGGATCAATATAAATCAATTTCACCCTGCCTTTGATTTTTCCTTTTATGCGGTTATCCTTATCTTCATAAAAAGTTTTAAGAATTTGGAGATTGTCGCCAAAAATTAAAAAATTATGCCAATCTTTTAATACAAGTGGATACCGTTTCCCATTAAAAATCTTTTCTATTTGCAACGGAACAGCCTTTGCTTCTTCATTGTCGGCTAATATATCCTCTTTTCTCTTTTTCCCGGCGTACACTAACTCATACTCCTTCTGCTTTGTTGGAAATAAAGCGTATTTGTATTGTTCGGGGATTTCTTTTCCCTTCTCCAGACAATCAATCAAAAATTCTATATCGTTTTTATCGAGGTTTTCCATAATCAAATAAGGTTGTTATCTTTGAAGCTGTAATGCGATTTTTGTGTAATGATAATATGATCCAAAACCACGATGCCTAAAATTTTGCCAGCTTCAAGTAATCTTTTAGTTATTATTTTATCTGCTTCACTTGGGTCCAACAAACCCGAAGGGTGATTGTGGACAAAAATAACTCCTGCCGCCCTATCGGTAATAGTATCAGTAAATACTTCCCGCGGATGGATTAAGCTTTCCGTCAATGTTCCCACAGAAATTACCCTATTTTGAATTACATGACTTGCGCCGTCTAAAGAGATGCAAATAAAATACTCTTGTTTTTTATTTCTATATTCTTGAACAAATGGAAGCGCATCAAAAGATTTTGATATTTTAACACTATCCTTAACAAGGTAGCGCTTTGAAATTTCAATAGCCGCGAGGATTTGGCTTGCTTTTGCCAAACTGACTCCCTTAATTGATTCTAAATCGGATAAAGATAAACCTTCAAAATTACCCTTAAACTTGTCAAGAATTTCATTTGCAATTTCTCCAACACTTGCACCCTCAACACCGCTTCCAATCAGAACCTCTAATAATTCAAAATCAGATAAGGCCCTAACACCCTTCTTCTTCAACTTTTCTCTGGGCCTATCTTGTAATAATAGATCTTTTATCTTTTTCATAATAACTCTTATATATATTAAAAATGAAAAACCCTCGCCTTGTGAACGAAAGTTTATTTATTCGCCCACGCCTTAACAAACCTCGCCAAATCCTCAGGCTTAAATCTCCACTGCCCTATCTTCTCTGCGCGAGTCTAACTTTCTCCAATTTTAATGAACTAATACACCATCATCCGCAAAACTATAATATTCATTATTGCCTGAGCTATACTCTTTGAAATTAAAATATACAAGTCGCCTTCATTACCCTATTTATTACCCCATTAGAAAAAGTTATTACCCTATTAGATTTTTTTCCATTTTGAGCTCTTACCTTTACCAAGGCACTTAATCTTCTTTACCTTCTGTAATTCTCTGAATATGATTTTTATCATATCCCGGCTGGCGCTTGGACACTCTCGCTCAATATCGCTTAAACTGAATTCTCCAACCTGGCGCTCAATAGCTTGGGTAATAATCTGTGTCTTTGAGCCTCGTGTCGGCTTTATATTTGCCGCCCGTTCTTCAAATTCCTTATAAGCCGCCAGTATCGTCCCGAGAAAATAATTAAACCACGGCATCGCATTATGCTTGGCTTCGTGCCATTTTTGCGAGCTTCTATTGAGCGTCTCGTAATAGGTTTCTTTTGACTGTTCAACTATCCGCTCAAGACTAATATATTTGCCGACCATAAACCCATGTTGATAAAGCGCCAGCAACGTTAAAAGCCGCGATACCCTGCCATTGCCATCGCGGAACGGATGGATGCTCAAAAAATCCAACACAAGACAAGCCACCGCGTAAAGATCAGGGTATTTAAGCTGTGTGATGCTGTGCTCGTAAGATAAGCAGAGTTGCTTCATCATTTCCGGTGTTTTAGCGGCGCTGACCGGTCTGAAGATTACTTCAATATGGCCATCCGGGTGTTTGCGAATAATATCATTATCTTTCTCTTTCCATTTACCGGCATCCGAGGATTCGCCACGACAGAGCCGATGTAATTCCTTGATTGTATCCGAAATGATGCGCAAGTTTTTATACTTTGTATGAATCAAATCAAGCGCTTTACGATATCCAACAACTTCTTCTTCTGAACGATCGCGGGGCTTGCTATGGCCGATAACGAGCGGTTTCAAACGGGCATGATCTACCGTAACCCCTTCTATGCGGTTTGAAGATTCCGCGCTCTCAATAAGTGCCGCCTCTAGAAGCGTCTTTAAAATCTGCGGCGACTGCCTCGCATAAAGTTCCTGCTTGCCTTTATATTCGGCGATCGAGTTCAGAAGCCAAACTGAACTTAAAGGCAAACTTATATTCTCAGGCTTAAAGGAATTCATTTATTTTCACCTCTTCTCTCTTTGCTCTGCGGTTCGATCTTTTTTCTGATATATCCTATATGCTGGATTATACACTATATCTATCATTATACACTTACGATATATCGATATCATTCTCATCAGTAAAACTATAATAATTATTATCGCCAATTATAACATGATCCAATACTTTAACCTGCATAATGTTGCCGGCTTGGTATAACTCTTTGGTGAAATCTCTATCTTCTCTGCTCGGTTCAGTTTTTCCTGAAGGATGATTATGCACGCATATTAAAGAAACTGCATAATTTTGTAGCGCCTTCTGGAAGATCTCTCGAATTATTGGATTTGCTTTATTAACAGTTCCTTCTCCTGTGTCAAAGATATCAATAATTCTATTTTGTGAATTTAAAAGCACAATTTTAAAGACTTCTTTCTTTAAATCCCGCATTCTGGGCATTAAAATATCTACTACATCTTTTGAGGATTCTATTTTGGGTTGATTTTCTTTAACTTCATCCTCTCTAAATCTTTTGCCAATTTCTAGAGCGGCTCGGATTTGAGCTATTTTGGCTTGACCTAAACCTTTAAATTCTTTCCATTGTGATAAATCAGTATGAGACATATTACGAAATGTCTTAAATTTCTCTAATATTTTTCTGGCTAAGTCTATCGCGCTTTGACCTTTTACTCCAGTCCTTAGAAGAATTGCTAACAATTCAGAATTACTCAAAGTATGCTCACCATTCTTTAACAACTTTTCTCTGGGCCTGTCATCTTTCGGCCAATTTTTTATTCCTCTATATTTTGATTCATTTATCATATTTTAACAACTATAACATCCCTTCCCCTAAAACTTTCCCTGCCAATAATTCTACCTCTCGCGTCCTCTTTTTTCAACCCCCCCAATCTGCTGCATTTATCAATCTTTTCTCTCAATTTTCTTTAGAATGAATCTGGCTCAAAGACCCCGACGATACGTATTTTTATGAAATTCTGTCTTGATATTCGAATTTTTAAGTCTAGCGGCTTTTTTTTAAGATAACATCAACTGCTTCTAAAATTTCCTTAACCGATATTGCCGCGAGGCAGATAAATCCAATTTTACAGTTATGCGCTAAACAAACCTTACAACCTACGTCCTTATGCAGAATTATATTATTCTTGCCCAGCGGCGCCCAGCGAATAGGACTTAAACCTGCTTGATTTCTGCCAAAAATCACGATAACCGGCGTTCCCACTGCTTGGGCAATGTGCACTGGCCCGGAATCATTTGAAATGAACAAATTACAACGCTTTAAAAAACTTGCCAGTTGACTGACAGAAGTCCTGCCTGAAAGGTCAAGAACTGGATGCCTCAAATACCTCTTAACTATTTCAATAATTTTTGAGTTCCCTTGACCTGAAATAATTGCAATTTTAAAACCCTTTTCCTCAATTAATTTATTGCAAACTTGAGCAAATCTTTCTATGGGCCATCTTTTGGAGGGACAGCTGGCATCAGGATGAATTGCCACAAGCATATCATTTGCCTTGACATTGTTTTCCTTCAATACCTCTTGCGCCCATTTTTCTGACGCGTCTTTTAAAGGCATAAACAATTGTTTTTCATCTGTGTTTATGCCGATTGTTTTTAAAACATCCAAACAATAATCTGCCTCGTGTTTTTTCCCCTGCACACGCACATCCTTTAATCTAGTAGTTAAGAGGAAACTAAATTTATTGTTGTCATATCCAATTCTTTGTTTAATCCCAGCCAGAAAACTGATTAAATTTATGCGTTTTTTAGTATGCAAATTCAAACTTAAATCAAAATTTCTCTTTTTTAAACTAAGCACAAATCTAAACAAACCAAAAATCCCTTTATCCCTGCCTTTTTTATCATAAACAATCACCTCATCGAGATAGGGATTGCCTTCCACAATATCTTTGCTAACTGGGCTAACCATTATGGAAATAAAACTTTTAGGAAAGCTCTGCCTTATCGCCTTAATTACAGGGGTTGTAAGAATAACATCGCCAATTCTATCTGTGCGGATGATTAGAATCTTTTTAAATTTTTCAACAGTTAGGGATTGCGCCTTTTCAGACTTTAAAAATTCCTTTATTGCTTTATAAACATCTAAGGCATCTATTTGTTGCATACATTCATGATTGCGGTTGCAGCCAGATTTTTCACAAGGGCTGCAATCCAGATTAAGTCTATAAATAGAACTTTTATCTGACCAGGGCCCATATTTCTTAGAATTAGTGGGCCCAAAAATTGCAAATACAGGAATATTTAGGTAACTTGCCATATGCATTACTGCACTATCACAGCTTATAAGTAACTGCGCTTTTTGTAATAAAAATGCTAATTCCCTTAGAGTAGTCTTACCACTAAAATCAACTGCTTTATTCTTCATTAATGAAATTATCAAAGAAACAATCTTTTTATCTTTATCATCTCCCACAAAGATTATCTTTACCTTAAATTCCTCAATTAACTTATCACAAACCTTGGCAAAGCCCGCAGCATCCCATTGTTTAATATGATTTGCCGCGCCAGGACCAACAAACAACAACTTTTCCCCTGAAACAATGCCTTCATCTTTAAGCAAATTTTCAATGTAATCTTTGCCCATAAGGCTTGGATAAATGGAAAGAGAATTATAATTTTCGGGAAAATCAAGAATAGCTTTTAAGCGCAAGAGATGCCTTTCCTTCATATGCAAAATTCTACGAGGAATTCTTAAAAAAGGCGTTGTCTTAAGCCTTGCCTTTAATAATAACGCAAAGGCGCTGTTACGCAAATCTACAATAATATCAAATTTCTCTTTTCTTAAATCAAGAGTTAATTTTGCCTTATCTTGCCATGGCTTTTGCTTATCATAGATGATTATTTTTTCAATTTTTGGGTCGTTAACAAACAACTCTCTTGCCTTTGGTCCGACTAAAACATAAAACTTGGCATTAGGAAAGTTTTTCTTTAATGCATCCATAACCGGCAAGGTTAAAATGCAATCGCCGATATTGCTTAGAGTAATAAAGAGAATTTTTTTAACGCCTGATTTTTCTAACTTCGAGTAAAACATCTTCTACACTTATTGCCTCCATACATAAATTATCCCGGCAATCCAACTCATAGCAGGGAATTTTACAACTTACATCCTTTTGCATAATTATTGTGTTTGCCTTGCCACGGGGTCCGGTTATCTTAGGGTCTGTAGGACCAAAAAGAGCAATCAGATTTTTTCCTACTGCCGCAGCCAAATGCATTGGACCTGAATCAGCTGAAATAACCAAATTAGCTCTCTCAATTAGTGCGCCCAATTGTTTAAAGGTAGTTTTTCCAGTAAGTATTATTGGTTTTGCTTTCATCATATTGCTGATATCTATGGCTAAGTCAATATCTTTATCTCCCCCAGAGATAACAATTTTGGCATTGAAATATTCAATCAGCCTGTCAGAAACTTCAGCAAAGTTTTCCTTTGGCCAGCGTTTTAAAGACCAATTAGCTCCCGGATTTATTACTACTAAAAAATCGTGAGGCGAAATACCCTCTTTTTCCAAAAATTCACGAATAAAGAAACGACTTTTCTCAGAAACAAAGAATTCGTAATTTCGATCTTTTACTATTATGCCAAACGATTCAGCGATGTTAGAAAAGCTGTCACTGCGATGCATACCTTCAGGCGGTTGAGGGATTCTTTTAGTTAAAAGGAAGCCTCTTTTTCGCGTAGCATAGCCAACTCGCTTGGGAATACCGGCAAAAAAAGTAATTAGTGTTCTTGTTAATGAACGGTGGAACAAAAATACAATATCAAATCTCTTTCTTCTTAATTCCAAAATAAATTTTATTCTTGGCGCAATCCTTAAATGTTTTCCTTTTTCATCAAAAATAATTAATTCATCAACATTGGGATTGCCTTCTAAAACCTCTCTAACGCGAGGTAAAATCATACAGGCAAGATGACAATTTGGATACGCCTTTTTTATTGCCTTTATTGCGGGTGTGGTAAAAAGCACATCTCCTAACCAGTTAACCTCAACTATGAGAATCTTTTTTATCTCTTTCATGAGTTTAATAACGAATTATATAGCGCCTCGGTTTTATTTAGCATTTTCTCTAAAGGAAATTCTCTCTGAATAAAATCATGAGCTTTTAAGGCAAGGGCTTTGGCCATATTTTTATCTTTCAACAAAAGAATTATTGCCTCGGCCAAAGCCCTTGAATCACAAGCTGAAACTAAAATCCCGCTCTCATTATCTTTAATTAAATTCTTAATTCCTCCTACATCGGTGGCAACAATGGGTAAACCCACGGCCATTGCCTCCATAATTGCCAAGCCCAAACCCTCTTGAATTGAAGGCATTACAAAAACATCCATTAGGGATAGGACTAAGGAAGTATCCAACTGCGAGGGAATAAAGACAACCCTTTTTTCTATGCCCAATTCTTTAGTTTGCGCAATTAAATCTGGTTTTATTCTTCCATCACCTACAAGTATTAGCACAGCCGAAGGAAAATCTTTTAAAACAATTTTAAAGGCATCAATTAAAAATTTATGTCCCTTTACATCTGATAATCTTGCCACACAGCCAACAAATGGACCGCAGAATAAACCAAACTTATCTTTAAATTTTCTTTTTTCTTCCAAACTAAATTTAGACGCATCTTTTACACAAACCCCATTATAAATCAATTCCAGAGAATATTTTTTTAGCTTGAAGTCTTGAAGTAAGTGTGCGTAAACCGCATCACTAATGGCAATTGTCTTTTTGCCCCAAAAAGGAAACAATCTTCTAAAAAAATGTGGTCTAAAAAATCCATGACAGGTTGTAAGATATGGAATATGGCTTAATTTCGAAAGCCAATAAGCAATGATACTTGTAACTCTGGTTTGAGCATGAATAATCTGGATATTTTTCTCTTTAACAATCAACAGAAGCTTTTTTATGGCGAATAAAACCTTTGGGCTAAGTTCTGATTTGGTATCCAAGTCTAAATTGATTAGCTCGATGCTGCTTTCTTTCAACAAACCCTCCAACATTCCGCCGCTTGAGGCAACAAAAATATTATGGCCTCTTTCTCTTAACCCCTTAGCCAAAGAAACTACATAACTGCTGATACCGCCGGGTTGTAAATGTTTGGCAATAATCAAAATATTCATCTTGATTTAATAATTAACTTTTCAATCGCATCCAAAACCTCTTTGGCGCTAATATATTTCATACAAACAATATCTTTGCATTCTGGTTTGTAACAAGGGCTGCAACTAATATCGCGTTTTATCACAATAAAGTTTTTTGCCGAAGGCATATGGCGCGCAGGAGAGGTTGGCCCAAATAAAGCAACAATTGGCACTCCCACAGCTGCTGCCACATGCAAAGGCGCAGAATCCGCGCTGACAAATACCCCGCACTTTTTTATAAGACAGGCTAATTGTAAAATCGTAGTTTTTCCTACAAAATTTAAAGGTTTAGCAGGGGTTAATTTTAAAAGAGAAGCAGCCAGCGGCAAGTCTTCTTCGGTCCCTGTAATCACAGGGCGTATATTACTCTTTACAAGCATGTCGCAAAGAGCGGCAATATTTTTTTCAGGCCAGCATTTGGTTAACCACCTGCGAGAGGCCGCAAGATTAATACCTACCAATTGTTCTTCGTGGGCTATCCACTCAGTTTGTAATATTTGGTTAACATATTCTTCATCTTCTTTAGATGGCCATATTTCTAAATGGTTTTCAGTTGCATTTATTCCTAACATTTCCAATGTCCTAAACTGATGCTCCACAGGTGATAAAACCAGAGGATTTTCTTTTAAACGGTTATTTAATAAGAAACTCCATTTGCCATTATCATAACCAAATCTTTTAGGAGCTGTACTTAAAAAAGAAAGCGTGTGGCTCTTGCGGCTGTTTTGTAAATCTATCACTGCATCAAAAGAATAACGCCGCAGCTTCCTGGCAAGACTTAACAAACCCTTTATGCCTTTATCTTTTTCTTTAAGGTCACAAACAATTAAGCCATCTAAATAGGGACAACGTTCAATTGCCTGCCTACTATCCTTGCCTACCAGACAGAAAATTTTTGCCTTGGGGAAAGTATGTCTTATTGCCCTTATGGAGGGAGTAGCTAAAATCACATCACCCAAAGAACTAATCTTAATTATCAAAATATTCAAAACTGAGGCGAGCTCCTCATAGACTTTAAGGGTATTTCTCCCCATCAATTCTAAACTGAACTTTTCTTCTATTTTTTTACGAGCGTTTCTAACTAAAGTTTTGGCTAAATTGTTATCCCTTAAAATCTCAATTATTGCTTCTGCCATTCCCGCAGGGTCTTTAGGTGTTGTTAAAATTCCTGTGGTTTTATCCTCGATAATATCAACTACTCCGCCTACCCGCGTTGCCACAACTGGCGTGCCCACAGCTTGAGCCTCTAATATTACGCGACCAAAGGCCTCTTCACTAATGGTTGCTAAAACCAGCACATTCATTTTAGCAATCAAATCTGGAATATCCCGACGGTTACCCAGAAATTCAACATAATTAGAAAGGCCAAACCTCTTAACCAACACCTCTAATTCTTCCTTGTATGATGGTTTATTTTCCGGCGGACTTCCAATAATCCAAATCTTCATAAAAGGCAAAGTTCTAACAACTTTCGCCATAGCCCTTAAAAAGAAACTATGTCCCTTTAAAGGCGTAATTCTACCTACTATCCCGACAATAAATTCATGCTTGGTTTTTTCTTCGTTTCCCCTATAGGTAAACCTTTCCAAATCTACACTGCGGGGAATTATTCTTATACGCTCATGAGGAACATTAAAACTCTCAATCATATGCCTGGCAATAACAAGACTTGGACAAATGACTAATTTAGGCCAACCCATAACACGGCTTAATAAATGCGGCGTGTAATATCCATGACAAGTGGTAATAAAAGCGGTATTTGTTTTGCGGCAAGCAAAGAAACTAATCCAAGCAGGAACCCTTGAACGAGCATGAACAATCTCTATATTTTCACTTTTTATGATTTTAATTAGCTCTTTTACCATTCTTATCATGGTAAATAAAGATTTTTTATGCACAGGCAAATGATAGTGTCTTACATTTATCTTTTCTAAATCCTTAACTAATTCGCCGCCATTAGAAACTACTACAACTTTGTGGCTATGGCTTACAAAATACCTTGCCAAATCCACAGTTCCGGTTTCCACTCCTCCCACATTTAATTCTGGTAAAACTTGCAGGATGTTCATAGTATTTTTTCTATTGCCTTCAATAAAGTGAAATTATCGTCTAACTTCTTGGTTGTCTTTTTATTAAGAATAACATCGCTTAAGGTTTGCCCAATATTTTCTGCACTGGCAAGATGTAAAAACCCTTGGGCCAGCATATTTTGTAAGAATATTTCATGCTTATCTTTATCTACATTTAAACCCTGGCGAAGTGGTAAGCGAAATACAACCACTGTCTTTCCTGAGCTAGCCGCCTCTGAAACCATGGAAATACTCTCTCCTGAAACAACCACAATACTAGCTAAGCCCAATATACCGCCCACGCTGCTTAGATGATCATTCTCATGGGCAATAATTATTAGTTTACATTTTGAAAAATTAGCCATTTCTTTTTTTAAAATATTCTCTATTCTCTTTGATGTACGACGAGAAGTTGTAATTAAAAGTTCGAAATCAAATTCATTACAAATATTTTTAAGCTCTGACAAAGTTTTTTCAACTGTTTCTTTAGTCAGAACATATTTTTTTGTATCACCGCCTAAAAATAAACCTATTTTTATTCTTTGGTTGGCAGATAAATCTGGAAAGCCGCTTAGAAGAGACGAGCTTTCCTTTTTAAGATAATCATCGCTAATTAAATTGAGAGCTCCCATAGTGAGTATTATATTATTTCTCTTTGGCGGCCGGTCATGCTCTGGCATTACCACTAAATCAAAACGTTTGAAACCCAAAATTCCTGGATTTAAAACTGTAATGCTTTTTGCGCTTCTTTCGCGGGATAAAATAAAATTCACTGCTGCAAGTGCTTGACCACAAGAAATAACAAAATCAGCATCTGAATTCAAAATCTTAAGAAAAGAATTATCCTCCAAAGAATTCTTTAAACACCACAAACAACCCTTGCAATTGTTTTTTCTGGCAAAAACAGCAGAGAATGTAACAAGCTGTTTGGCAATTTTATTTTTAAAATTTATGTTAATGATTTTAATCAAGGGGTTAAAATTACGCTTTCTTAAATGCTCTGTTATTATATTCGCTAGTGCCTGCGATTGCCTAAGATGACCAATTTTACCGTCGTTTAAAATGACTATTGAGCGAGTTAGAGAATATTTCCAGATTTTATAAAACCACATATATTGTTCAGGATAAAGTTTAATTAACTCTTCAGCCACTTTAACCACGTTCCTTAGGTTAATTAAAATATCCTGCTCGAGGCTATCTGTCTTTAAAAGCTTGAGCTGTGGTTTTATAATAACTTTGTGAAAGGGGCCGTATTTACGCACCAGAAAAGCCACCAAAATTGGTACCTCAAACTTAAGAGCCAATCTTATTGCACCGGTCGGCATTGAGGCATCCTTACCAAAAAATTCAATCAAGCATCCATCACGACCACCCTGGTCTGCAACCATGCCCACCACTTCATTAAAACTTAAGCTCCTAACAATCTCTCGAGTTGTTACTCCTCTTGTTATTACAACTGTACCCTGAGATTGGCGATAGCTATTTAATAATTTATTTAATTTAGAAAACCTTTTCTGCTCTCTGGCAATTACCTTATAGGTTAATCCTAATTTTGCACAAATAATATTAGACAACTCCCAACTGCCAAAATGCACTGCTAAAAATATTAAACCCTTGCCTTTTTTTAAAGCTTCTTGGATATGGTCTCTACCTTCAATCTCGATATATTTTTCAAAATAAGAGGTTGTAACAACCGGCAAGCGCAATAACTCTACAATGCTGAGGGCAAAATTCTGAAAAAGTTTTTTTAGAATTTGTTTTCTTTCAAAAATATTTTTTTCCGCTGAGAATACAAAACTTATATTATCATAAGCCACTGCTTTATGCCTTACGTCAATATAGTAAGCCAATGTGCCAATGGCACGCCCGATGCGCATAGCAAGATTGGTAGGCATTAATATAAAAATTAAGCTTAACAACCTTACGCTAATATAGGCTAAATAGTCTATTAAAAAATTTATCTTCATTTTTAGTAATTTTTATTTCGATGCGTAAAACCAAAATATCCACATCTCTAAAGTCTAAACAATATTTCCTTAATCTTGTTGCGTCTTTTGCAGTTGTAACCAAGGTTGAGAGCCCTTCTTTTAGGCACGAGGTTATTATCCTATCAAAATCATCTTGAGAAAATTCATGATGATCTAAAAAGATAAATTTTAAGGAAACGTTAAGGCCAAGATTAAGAACTGATTCTTTAAAAGAAGCGGGATTGCCAATAGCTGTGACTATTCCAATTTTTTTACCTTTAATTAAATTTGTATTGATAATTTTTTTCTGTGTATCTAAAATATTATAAAATCCAATGGGCGAATGAATTGACTCGAAAATTTCTGCCTTAGGGTTGATTTCCTCTAATCTTTGAATAAGCGAGTTTAAATTATCTTTAGCTGAATCTGTGTGGGTTAATAAAAAAATATCTGCTCGCTTTAAGCCTTTCAAAGGCTCCCTTAAAATTCCCCGAGGAATTAAAAAGCCCTTACCAAATGGATTAGTTGCATCAATTGCCACAATATCCAAATCTCTGAATAACTTCCAGTGCTGAAAACCATCATCCAGGATTACTACATCTAAATTAAGCCTTTCCAAAGCAAGTTTAGCCTCAAGTACCCTGTTCTTGCCTACAATCACAGGGATTTCATTTAAATTTTCCTGTAACATAAATGGCTCATCGCCCATTGTTCGATAATCAGCGGTTTCAAGTCTGGAATTTTGAGGAGTTTTTTTTCTTTTGTAGCCGCGGCTTTGAATTGCTACCTTGCGTCCTTCTTTTATGAGTTTATTGGCAATCATTTCAACTATGGGAGTTTTACCTGTGCCTCCCCAAGTAATATTACCTACGCTAATCACCTTACAATTTAAATAATAGGTTCTTAGAATATTTGATTTGTAAGCGTAAAAAATAAATTTAACTGCAAGAGAATAAACTAAAGATAATAAAAAAAGTATAAATTTTACAAAAGAAGCAAAAACACTATTTACTTTTTCGCTTGCCAAGTTATAGAAATATTCTCTGAGCATTTTTTTTAAAAATACTTTCTTCAATTATTCGAGCAGTTTTTTCTGTTGCCCCTCTGTTTTCTTCGACTATACTTGCGGCAATTTTCCCGATTTTCTCTCTTGATTCTTTATGTAAAAGTAAATCTCTTATATTTGTTTCTAAATCCTCCGGGTTATTTATCTTAATGGCGGCATTTCTTTTAAGAAAAATTCTACTAATTTCTTTGAAATTAAACATATACGGACCAAAAATCACTGGTTTACCAAATAATGCCGGCTCAATAATATTGTGTCCTCCCTTTTTTATGAGGCTGCCGCCCATAAAAATCACGTCTGCCAAGGCATAGAGAGAATTTAAGTCGCCAATCGTATCTAAAATAACTACATTTGCTTGAGCCAATTTATTTAAACCTTTAGAAAATCTGACAAATTTTATTCCCTCTCTAATTAAAATAGACTCTACAAACCGGCATCTTTCAATATGCCTTGGTGCAATTAATAATTTTAAATTCATAAATTCCTTAGATAAATTTTTATAAACCTTTAAGATAATTTCCTCTTCGCCATTATGGGTGCTGCCTGCAATTAACAATAAATCGCTATCTAAAAAACCTAAGTTTTCTTTGCTGTATTTAGAACTTGGCGAAGTAGTATCGAATTTCATATTTCCTGCAACGACAATTGTCTCAATGTTTGCACCCAGCTCTTTTATTCTTTGTGCGTCCATTTGTGTCTGCATGCAAAAAAGCTTAACCCCCCTTAAAATATTTCTAATGAGTGGTTTAACAATCCTATAACCTCTAAAGGAAGCATCTGAAACTCTGCCATTTACTAAAATTACAGGCACATTCTCTTTATAGAGAGCCAAAAACAGATTCGGCCATATTTCAGTTTCTGCACTGATAAAAATCTTAGGCTTAATCTTTTTGACAAATTTTTTGACAATAAAACTTAAATCTAAAGGAAAGTAAATTATCAAATCATCGGGACTGCGAATAGATTTTGCGAGCTTGTTTCCTGTGGGGGTAACTGTAGAAATAATAATTCTATCTTTGGGATAAAGCTTTCTTAAGAAATTCAGAAGCCCTGCCACAACTGTGACTTCACCAACGCTTACCGCATGTACCCAAATATTATTTTTATTTTTAAAGCTCTCATTTAAATCTTTAGAGAAATAGCCAAGCCTTTGTCTAAATCCTTTGTGTGCCTTACCTTTAAACAAAAATAATGGCAAGTATAAAATGATAAATAACAAAAATATTAAATCATAAATTAAAAACATAATTCAAAATTGAAGCAGGCCTTAGGCGCGGGGATGTGCTTTATCGTAAACTATTTTTAATCTCTCAGTTGTAAGATGCGTATAAATCTGGGTTGACGAAAGATTGACATGGCCAAGTAATTCCTGCACACTCCTTAAATCTGCACCATGATTTAATAGGTGTGTAGCAAAAGAATGCCTTAAGGTGTGAGGTGAAACATGCGTTTTTAAACTTGTAAGCTTGATATATTTTTCCAAGATATCCCTTATGCCGCGGCTAGTTAAACGTCCGCCATTTTTATTTAAAAACAGCGCTTTACTTTCATTCTCTCGCTTATTTAGATATTCGTGCACTGCACTCAGAGCCTTCTCGCCAATGGGGGCCAACCTTTCTTTTCTGCCCTTTCCAAAAACCTTAACCACTGAACCCACAAAATCAATATCATCAATGCTTAAACCAACAAGTTCGCTAACCCTTATACCTGTTGAGTAAAGCGTCTCTAATATTGCCCTGTCTCTTAAACCGGATATTTTATCCTTGGGAGGAGCCTCCACTAATTTTACCACCTCATTTTCTGTAAGAAAGTTCGGCAAGCGTTTGTCTAATTTGGGTGTGGATAATAATGTGGTGGGATTGTTTTTTAGATATCCTTCACGCAAAAGAAATCTAAAAAAACTCCTTAGGCACGATAGCTTTCTTGCCAAGGTGCGGCTACGCAAATTCCTTGTCTTTAGGAAAGCTAAAAATCGTCTTAGATTAAGGTAGTCAACTTTTTCTAAAGATGTTTCTTTTAAAAATACAGAAAACTCTTGCAAGTCTACACGATAATTCAGTATCGTATGAGGTGAATAATTTTTTTCTATATCCAGATAAGAAATAAATTTTTCGATGTAGCGCTGCATAACTTACGCCTCTGCTGGTTTTGATTCCGTGGGAAGATTTCTTGTCATAAATGTGCATTTAGGATAATTACTACAGCCAAAAAATATACCACCCCTTTTGGAACGCCTCTCAACCAATTCTCCACCACAGTTAGTCTGCGGGCATTTTACCCCAGTTAAAAAAGATTCTGCATAGCGACAAGCAGGAAAGCCAGAGCAGCTTAAAAACCTGCCGTTTCTGCCCCATTTTATCACCAATGTCTTGCCACATTCAGGACAAGTTTTATCCACAAAAATTTGCGTCTTCTTCATATGCTCCTTAGCAAAACTTAAATCTGCCTGGAATGGCTGATAAAATTCATTTAAAACATCCTGCCAGATAATTAAGCCATCTTCAATTTTATCCAGCTCCTCTTCCATCTTAGCAGTAAAACCAATATCCATTACTTTCGGAAAATACTGAATTAAGAGCTCAGTTATCAAAACCCCCAACTCCGAAGGAATAAAATATCCTCTTTGACGAAAAACATAATGACGCGCCACAATATTTGAAATGATGGGCGCGTAAGTGCTGGGCCTACCAATACCGTCTTCCTCTAAAGCCTTAACTAGCGAGGCATCAGAAAACCGAGGCGGTGGTTTTGTAAAATGTTGACTGGGAATTAACTCAATTAAATCCAACTCTTCTTTCAAGCTAAAAGGAGGAAGCTGGCTTTCTTTTTCTTCTTCAGTTTTATAAAGCGCCATAAATCCCTCAAAAATTAATTTTGAACCAGTTACTCCAAATGTAAATCTGCCAGCCTCTATCTGGATTTTGGTGGATAAAATCTTCTCCTGCGCCATCTGGCTGCTTAAAAATCTTTTCCAGATAAGTTCATAAAGTTTAAATTGCTCAGGGGTTAAGAATTCTTTTATTGAATCGGGTTTACGCTTTGAAAGTGTGGGCCTAATTGCCTCGTGCGCCTCTTGGGCACTTTTTTTGGACTTGTAAAAATTTGGTGTTTCGGGCAGATAATCTTTGCCGAAGTTTTCTAAAATAAAATCCCTGGCTTCTTGGATAGCTGATTCAGCCACTCTTACAGAATCTGTGCGCATATAAGTAATTAGACCAACTGGGCCTTCCTTTCCTAACTCTATGCCCTCGTAAAGCGCCTGGGCAATCATCATCGTCTTATTAGCCGTGAATTTCAATTTGTTAAATGCCTCTTGCTGAAGTGTACTCGTAATAAAAGGAGGCAGGGGATTGCGTTTAATTTGTCTTTCCTGAATGTCTGAAACAATAAATTTATTTTGCTTTATTTCACCAAGAAATTGATGAGCCACTTCTTCAGTCTTAATTTCAAATTTGTTTTTGTCAATCTTCTCCAAATTGGCAGTGAAAATTAATTTTTTATCTTTCTTTTTTAACTTTGCCTCAATCTGCCAATATTCCTCTGGTATAAATGCTTTAATTGCCTTTTCCCGCTCAACTATAAGCCTAAGAACAACCGACTGAACACGGCCAGCGCTTAAACGAGAACCCACATTTTTCCACAAAAGCGGGCTTAAAAGATAACCAACTAACCTATCTAAAATGCGCCGCGCGGTCTGGGCATTAACTTTGTTAGCATCAATGCCTTTAGGATTCTTAAATGCATCGAGAACAGCCTCTTTGGTTATTTCGTGAAATACTACACGCAAAAATTCACCCTTACCGCCAATCTTTTCCTTTAAATGCCAGCCGATTGCCTCACCCTCTCTGTCAGGGTCTGTAGCTAAATAAATCCTTTTTTTATCCTTTGCCTGTTTCTTAAGCTGGGAGAGAATTTTCTTCTTTTTGGCAATCACCTCGTATTCGGGCTTAAAATTATCCTTTAAATCCACGCCCATTGACTTTTGAGGCAAATCCACAATATGACCCATAGAAGACTCAACCACAAAATCATCTCCCAGAATTTTATTGATAGTCTTTGCCTTTGCCGGCGACTCTACGATAACTAAGGATTTAGACATTAGATTTCCTCACAAATAATTTTCCTGGCAATTGCTTAACAATGTGCCTTAATTCCAAATTAGTCAAAATGGACATTACCTTTGTAACTGATAAATTGCTCATTTCAACTATCTCATCTATATATTTTGCATCTTCATTAATAAGCTCACAAACTATTGTCTCCTCTTTGTTAAGCTCTAAATTTGGCTTTGGACTAAATTCTTGCTGAGATTTTTTAGAACTTTTAATCAAGCCTGTTAAATGCGGCTTTAACTCTGTTAACACATCATCAATTGAGGCAGTAAGTTTTGCTCCTTGTTTTATAAGGGTATGCACTCCAAAAGAATTTACACTATCAACCTTACCCGGCACAGCAAAAACCTCTCTGCCTTGTTCCAAAGCCAAATTGGCGCTGATAAGAGCTCCGCTATTACGCGATGCCTCAACTACAATTAAACCCAAAGACAAACCACTTATGATACGGTTTCTTCTGGGAAAGTTTTCTGCAAGGGGCTTAGTTTCTAAAGGAAACTCTGAAATAACACAACCATTTTCACAAATCTCTTGAAACAATTCCTTATTTTCAGGAGGATAAATATTTAATAAGCCGCTTCCTAAAACTGCAATTGTTCTGCCTTTTGACTTTAAGCTACCTCGATGAGCAGCGCTGTCAATGCCCCGCGCCATACCAGAAACAATGGTAATACCTAATTGTGCTAATTCAAAGGCAAATTTTTCTGCAGTGCTTATTCCATAAATAGAAGCGCGCCTTGAACCCACAATTGCGATAGAAAAAATATCCTTTTCTAAAAGCCGACCCTTAATGTAAAGAATTATGGGAGGGTCATAAATATTCTTCAGATTTTCTGGATAGTCTTTATCCTGAATACTGATTATTTTAATACCATTTTTATCGGCTAAATCTAACTCTTTTTTAATATCCAGCTTGTTTTTCCTGCTTACGATATTCTGGGCAACTGCCAAACTTATCCCTTCAACTGCGCAAAGCTCTTTTTGCGTGGCTAAAAGTATTTTCTTAGTCTCGCCAAAATGCTCTAATAATTTTTTGATGCGGATGCTCCCCAGTTGAGAAATCGAATTCAAAATCAATAAACTTTCTAAATCTGTCATTCTTTTAAAATCTTAAGAATCTTGCTTACTACCTCATCAACATCTAACTTGGATGTATCAATTGTATAATCTGCTTGGGTATAGAATGGCTCACGCAACTTAAGTAACTGCGCAATCCTTACTTTTGGCTTTTCCACATCCAATAAAGGCCGGTGTGTTTGGTTTTTTGTTCTTTCAAAGATAACTTCTGCGGATGCCTTTAGATAAATAAGCCTAGAATTTTGTTTTAGATTTTGCAAATTTTCCTTATCTAAAACAACTCCGCCTCCGCAAGCAATTACAACACCTTGACTCTGGCAAACTTTATTAACCATTTCCTTCTCGAGCTTGCGAAAATATGGCTCACCCTCTTTGGCAAATATTTCACTAATTGGCATTTTTTCTCTTGCCTCTATTAGGCTGTCCAAATCTACAAATTCTAAATTTAGCTGATTAGCCAGTTCTTTGCCTACAACTGTCTTACCTGCTCCCATAAAACCAATTAAGGAGATGTTTTTTTCACTCTTCATTCTTCTTACCTAACGGGGTAAATTTTAACATATAAGCCCAAAACTGTCAATCTTACAAAGAATATAGCCCAGATAAAAGCAAATTATCTATCTGGGCTATAACTTTATAATTTATAAATACTTATAATGCGCTTGACTTAAAGGCTTGGAAATTTCGCTTAATCTCTTTTAGGCTATCTCCTCCAAACTTTTCTAACATAGCAGAGGTTATCTCAAAGGCTAAAACTGCCTCTGCCACAACACCTGCTGCTTCTACAACACAGATATCAGAGCGCTCAACAGTTGCCTTGGTTTCTCTTTTGGTTAGAATATCTACGGATGGCAAGGGATTTAACAACGTGGAAATTGGCTTCATACAGCATCTTACAACTAAAGGCTCTCCATTACTTATGCCGCCTTCAAGACCTCCGGCATTGTTGGTTTTCCTGAAAAAACCTTTTTGTTTTGAGAAAAAGATTGCATCATGAACCTCTGAGCCAAATTTAGAGGCACAAGCAAAACCCATTCCAAATTCCACTGCCTTAATTCCGGGAATGGAAATTAAGCCTGCGGCAATTTTACTATCTAACCTTCTGTGGGGTTGCACATAACTACCTAAACCCACGGGAACATTTTTTGCAATCAGCTCAAAAATTCCACCTAAGGTATCCTTTTTCTTAATTGCCTCATCAATCTTGTTTTTGATTTTAGCTGAATTTGTTTCATTGCCTATCATAATAACCTTGCTTAAAATTTCAATATCAAATTCAGCCAAAAAAATCTTGCACACCGCACCTATAGCCGATCGACTGGCAGTATCTCTGGCAGAGGCGCGTTCTAAGACATTGCGGATATCATCAAATCCATATTTTAGACAACCAGCTAAATCTGCGTGACCTGGACGAGGGCAACTTACAGAAGGTAATTCTTCAATAGAATTATCTTTATTATCAATCTTTAGAGCAATTGGGCTACCAATTGTTATGCCTCGCCTTGTGCCGGATAAAATTTCTGCCCTATCTGGCTCAATTTGCATTCTGGGACCCCTGCCATAACCTTTTTGTCTACGCTTTAACTCCAAATTAATCTTATCTACATTGATTTTTAGACCAGCTGGCATGCCTTCTAATATTGCCAAAACACATTTACCATGTGATTCGCCAGAAGTTAAATATCTTAACATCTAACACCCCCGTTAATATTAGAGTGTTGAATAATAACTTTTAAACACGGATTTTCACGGATTTCTTACGGATTTCACGGATTTTTATCTGTAAAATCCGCTCTTTTTATCCGTGTAATCCGTGTCCAAGATTAATTTTCAACAGTCTTTTAATATCGATAGTATCCAAAAATCCAGTTAATTACTTCCTGATAATAAAATAACGAAATAACTGCTGCTAAAGAAAGAAACGGTCCATAAGGAATAAGGCTCTGTTTGGTTTTTATCTTAACAATTATCCCCACAACCGCTCCAAACAAAGGCGCTAAAAAAAATGTCAATAATGCAATGCGCCAGCCTAAAAATGCGCCAATCATTGCCAATAATTTTACATCCCCTCCACCCATAGATTCCTTCTTAAATATCCAATCGCCAATTATTCCGGTTAAATAAATAGAAACCCCGCCAATTAAAATGCCTAATAGAGACTCAACGCCCCCCCAAAAATGTGAAGTTGTATTTTGTATATGAGGAAACATTATACTTAAAATAAATCCTACAATAATTCCGCCAATACTAATTTCATCAGGAATAATTCGATGAGCAATGTCCACAAAGGTTGCCACAATTAAGCCAGAAACAAATAATAAATACACAAATAATTTAAACGTTAGCCCAAAATAATTATAGAATACCAAAAATGTAATTGCAGTTAAAAGCTCTACAATTGGATAGCCAGGAGAAATTGGTTTTTTGCAAAACCTGCAGCGCCCCATTAGAATTATATAACTTAAAATGGGAATATTATCGAACCAATAAATAACAGCACTGCAATTGGGACAGTGTGAGCCGGGCTTAACAATTGACTCTTCCTTGGGCATTCTGTAAATACAGACATTTAAGAAACTGCCTACCATTGAGCCGAAGAGGAAGACCAGGATTTTTATAAACAAGTCATTCATATTGGGATAATTTTAGCATTTTTTATCTGCGTGCTCAATAGAATTAACAAAAATAAAATGAGTTTGAAATTGACTCTAAATCATTCTCTTTGACAATTTGGCTCGCTGTCGAACTTCTCCAGCACTAAATTCTTTGCCGTTTACTTCGGTTTGCGGGTGGCTTGGTTTAGTTTCGAGACGCACGTAGAAAATTTGAGCGGGCATGGATGCCCCTCATAATAAAAGTTTGGCAGAGCGAAAATTTTCTCCGAGCGAAGCCCCGCCACGCTGGGGCGGGGCGAGCGGTGCGTCGAGAAACAAACCAAGACAGAACCCGTAAAAAACAGCATAAACCTCATTTTATATGCAATGCTTCTAACAGCGCCCCCTCCATCGCCTCTCGGGGCGCTGGTTTTCCAGTCCAGATTTCAAAGGAAAGCATTCCCTGATATAAAAGCATGCCTAAGCCATTAGAGGTTTTAGCGCCAATTTTTTTGGCAATGGCTAATAACTGTGTTTCAGGCGGATTATAAATCAGGTCATAAACAAATAAATCTTTGTGTAGCCATTCCTCTTTTATAGGAAATGGGTCATTTTCATTTAAACCCAGGGGTGTGGCATTTACCAATAAATCTTTATTTCTTAAATCTAATTCCTCAATTTTTTCCAGAGGAAAAATGTTAAAATCAAATAAACTTTTTATCATGTTCGAAACAATTTGCGCTTTTACTTTATCAATGTCAAAAATCGCAATTCTTTCTGCATTAGATTTGGCTAAAACATAACAAACTGCGCGCGCTGCTCCGCCTGCGCCAAGTACAGCAACATTCTTACCAGCAGGTTCGAAATTTTCTTTTAAATGTTTTTCAAAACCAGGAATATCCGTATTAAAGCCCCTCCAAATGCCCTCTTTATTTACTATTGTGTTAACTGCCCCAATTCTTTTAAGGTAATTCGCCTCAAAACTAAGAGAAACAAAATCCATTATCCTCTCTTTATAAGGAATGGTAATATTTAAACCAAATATATTCTGCTCTTCTAAACTGTTTAAGAAATCAACAAAATCATTAGACTCAACCTCAAATAATTTATACTCAGCATTAATCTTTAATGCCTTGAATGCAGCATTGTGCATTATTGCTGAGAGGCTGTGTTTAGCCGGAAAGCCAAGTAAGCCATAAATTTTTTGGGGAGACTTTCTAAACATCTATTATAAGGTCAGGCTCTGATGAGCTTTTGGCTGGGAGAGAAATTTGTTGATTGCATTTATGTATGCCTTGGCAGATGCTTCCAAAATATCTGTGCTTGAGGCGCGAGTGCTAAATTCCTTGCCTTTAAGTTTTACTTTAACGTTTACCTCGCCTAAGGCATCTTTTCCTTTTGTCACTGACTGAATTGAATAATCCATAAGCTCACCTTTAATCTTAGTAATCTTATCAATTGCCTTGTAGCAGGCATCTACTGGTCCATCACCAGATGAGCTGTTAGTATAAGATTTAGTTTTTGACTTAATCTTTACAGTTGCAAAAGGTGTAATCTTAGTGCCGCTGGTAATAGTTAACTCCTCTAACTGCCAAATCTCTTTGGCAGTTTTTAATTCCTCATCAATAATTGCAATTAAATCCTCGTCGTAAACCTCTTTTTTCTTGTCAGCAACCATTTTAAAACGCTCAAAGGCTCTTTGCGTTTCGTTCTCTTTTAATTTAATTCCTAAGGCAATTAATCTTTGTTTAAAGGCATGCCTTCCAGAATGTTTTCCTAAAACCAAACCTTGACCATAAAAACCAACATCCTCGGGTTTAATAATTTCGTAGGTTTGACGCTTCTTTAAAATTCCATCCTGATGAATACCTGCCTCGTGTCTAAAGGCATTTACACCCACAATTGCTTTGTTGGGCGCAACCACAAATCCAGTTAATTTGCTCACCAATCTGCTGGCTTTAAATATTTCTTTAGTGTTAATGGAAGTGGTAAACCCAAATAAATCCTTGCGCGTTCTAATTGCCATTACGATTTCTTCCATTGAGGCATTACCAGCTCTTTCGCCGATGCCATTAATTGTGCACTCAACCTGCCTGGCGCCATTTTTTACTGCTAATAAAGAATTAGCCACTGCTAAGCCTAAGTCATTATGGCAATGTACAGAAATTATGGCTTTATTAATATTTGCTACATTTTCTATTATCCCCTTAATTAAACTTCCAAATTCTTCGGGTTCTGCGTAACCAACTGTATCAGGAATGTTTAAAGTCAATGCCCCTGCCTCAATTACTGCCTCTAAAACCTGGTAAAGAAATTCTTTTTCTGTGCGTGAAGCATCTTCAGGCGAAAACTCAATATCAGAGCAGTATTTCTTGGCATATTTTACAGATTCAACTGCTAAGCGCAAAATCTCATCTTCGGCTTTTTGAAGTTTATATTGCATATGTATTTTAGAGGTTGCCAAAAATACATGAATTCGCGGATGTGCTGAATTTTTTATAGCATTGTAAGCACAATCAATATCCTTTTTTATGGCGCGAGCTAAGGCGCAAACCGAGGCAGCTTTAATTTTAGAGGCAACCAATTTTACTGCCTCGAAATCCCCTTTTGAAGAAACTGGAAAACCTGCCTCAATAATATCCACGCCTAAACGCACCAGAGCCTGCGCAATCTCTAATTTTTCCTTGGCATTGAGGCTTGCGCCCGGAGCCTGCTCGCCGTCTCTAAGAGTTGTATCAAATATGATTATTTTGTCCATAGTTTATACTTAATGAGAATTTGTGGTTGACGCATTATTCTTGTTTTCCCTTATGAATACATTTAACAAAATAAGAGATACGCTCATCCCGGAAGTCAAAAAAATAAGCATATTAAACAAATTGGGAAAAGATGGTATAAAACCACCTGAACCTCCATTCATTGAAAACATATATTTAGTAATACTAACACTAGCTGAAAGTGCTTCATTTAAGGTTATAGTGGATCTAACGAGGCCAAGAAGCGTAAGCCCAAAAGCATAAACTACTGTTAAGACTAAAGGATAAACCAATCCTAAAAATATCAAATATAATCTTAACTTTTTTAAAGATACAATCGCTGAATATTTCCTAATGATAAATAATGTTAAAATACCTAATAGTCCATAAGGAATAAATCCTGTTAGAATAGCCGGAAGAAATCCTATTATTAAAAGAATAATACCCCCAATTTCACAAAAGAAAAATTTAGCCCCACCTGCGAACATGAGGGTTAACAACAAATAAAGTAGATATGCAATTACAGAACCTATTATCCCCCCTAAATTAAAAAACCTCCATACTTTATTCATGCTATACCTTTTTATTTTCTATTGTTTATAATTCTTTGAATTGACATCTAAAGTTACGCGTGGTGCCTGCTCTCTGTCTCTTAAGGTTGTGTCGAAAATGATTATTTTATCCACTTTTTCCTTTTTACTTATTTCTTTCCTTCGACTCGCTTCACTCGCTCAGGACTCCGCTCACTTGCGTTCGCTTCGCATCCACGGCATCATCTCTCGCAGCTTCCTTCCCACTTCTTCTATCGGATGGCTATCGCCTTTTTTCAAAAGCTCGTTAAAAACTGGACGGCCAGCTGTATTTTCCTTAATCCATTCCCGGGCAAATTTTCCAGACTGGATATCTTTTAGTATTTTTTTCATAATCTTTCGGGTTTTTTCATTGATAACCTTTGGTCCACGAGTTAAATCTCCGTAACAAGCTGTGTTAGAAACCCGCCTGCGCATTCCAGAAATTCCAGTTTCCTGAATTAAGTCTGTAATAAGTTTTAACTCATGCAAAACCTCAAAATAGGCAATCTCTGGCTGAAATCCTGCCTCGAGCAAGGTATCAAAACCGGCTTTGATTAGTTCAGTTACGCCTCCACACAAAACCGCTTGTTCGCCAAAAAGGTCAGTTTCAGTTTCTTCTGTAAAAGTAGTCTCAATTACTCCTGCTTTAGTTCCGCCAATACCTTTGGCATATGCCAAAGCAATATCCTTTGCCTTGCCACTTGCATCTTGATGAATAGCCACTAAACAAGGAACTCCCTTTGCCTCTATGTACATTTTGCGAACTAAGGAACCTGGACCCTTGGGCGCAACCATAAACACATCAATTTTCTTAGATGGCTTTATCTGTTTAAAACGGATATTAAAGCCATGCGAAAAACCCAATGCCTTGCCCTTGGCTAAGTTCTTCTTTATCTCTTCATTGTAAACTTTTGGCTGGATGTGGTCTTGCACCAATATTTGAATAACCTGCGCCTCTGCTGATGCCTCTTTGGCAGAGACAGGATTAAAGCCATCCTTTTTTGCCTGTTCAAAACTTTGCGTTCCAGAAATCTCAGCCACAACCACATCTAACCCCGAGTCTTTTAGATTTAAGGCATGGGCTCTGCCTTGAATACCATAACCAATAATGGCGATTTTTTTGTCTTTTAAAATTCCTAAATCAGCGTCGGTATCATAATAAATCTTTGCCATAATAATCCTACTCCTTCCTTCTTAAAAAATTCATTTAGTAATCGCTATTCTGCCGCTTCTGACTAATTCCTTAATACCAAATTCTTTTAGTTCTTCTAAAAAATCCTTTAGATGTCGCTGGTCAACCACCGCCTCAATTATTAAGTAATCTTCTTTGGCTTCCAAGATTTTGCCAGCGAATTTATTAACAACCTTTGCAATCTTTGACTTGTTTTCCTTGGAAGAATTTACCTTTACAAAAACCAATTCTTTCTCGATAAATTCCTTTTTGGTTAAATCTACTACACTGATAACATCGATAAGGCGGTTAAGCTGTTTTTTTATCTGCTCAAGTATCTTTTCATCCGCAGCTTCAACAAGAATAGTCATACGGGAAATAGTCGGGTCTTCAGTTTCGCTTACGCTCAAGGAAGAAATATTATAACCTCGGGCGCTAAACAACCCAGAAATCCTTGCCAAAACGCCAAATTTGTTTTCGACTAAGGCTGAGATTGTGTGTTTCATTCGTCGCTACCGCTCCTCTTAACACGGATTTAACAGATTTTATGCGGATTTAACGGATTAACCGTGCTAATCCGTTTTTTTATCCTTTTATATCCGTGTTTAAGCCATGCCGCCAATCATTCGATTAATGGCTTCGCCTGTTGGCACCATAGGATAAACATTTTCTTCTGGTTCGATATGAAAATCAATGAATACCACATTGTCTGTAAATATTGCTTTTTCAATTGCTGGGCGCACCTCTTCTTTTTTGGTTACACGCAAACCTAGCGCTCCATAACTTTCTGCCAGCTTTACAAAGTCTGGATTATAAAGCGTAGTGTAAGAATAGCGTTTTTTATAAAATAACTCTTGCCATTGGCGCACCATGCCTAAATACCCATTATTTAAAATTGCCACCTTCACATAAATTTTTTCATGCACAGCAGTTGCCAATTCCTGGATATTCATTTGAATTGAGCCATCTCCGGCAATGTCAACAACTATTCTTTCCGGATGGCCGACCTTTGCACCAATTGCCGCAGGAAAGCCAAAACCCATTGTGCCTAAACCGCCGCTGGAAATAAATGTGCGCGGCTGTGTGTATTTGTACCACTGACAGCTCCACATTTGATTTTGACCTACCTCGGTTGTGATAATTGCCTCGCCCTTAGTTGCCTCATAAATTTGTTCAATCACATATTGGGGTTTGATTTTGTAGCCCTCATTATATTTTAAAGGATGAGTTTTTTTCCAGTGATTAATTGTCTTAAGCCATTCACTGGTGTCTGGCGCCTCAATTACCTCTAATAATTGTCCTAAAACATTCTTTGCATCACCCACAATTGGAATATCTACATGCACATTTTTGCTGATGGAAGTTGGGTCAATATCAATATGTATCACCTTTGCATGAGGCGCAAAGGCATCCAAACGACCTGTAACTCTATCATCAAATCTTGCGCCAATGGCTAAAATTAAATCAGACTCCATAGTAGCGTGATTGGCATAAGCTGTACCGTGCATACCCAGCATTCCCAAAGATAACTCATCAGTCATAGGGAATGCCCCTAAACCCATTAAAGTCATAGTTACTGGGGCTTGAATTTTTTCTGCCAATTCTTTAATCTCTTGAGCACAGTTAGATGTAATTGCGCCGCCACCCACATAGATAATTGGCTTTTTACTTTTGGCAATTGCCTTGGCAGCTTTTTTAATCTGGCCTGGATGGCCAAAGATTGTAGGTTTATATCCTCGGATATCCACCTTTTCTGGCCAGATAAATTCTGCTTCCTGCAATTGCACATCCACAGGAATATCAATTAGCACTGGACCGGGCCTGCCAGTAGATGCGATATGAAACGCTTCTCTCACAGTTCTGGCTAAGTCATTTACATCTTTAACCAGATAATTATGTTTAGTAATTGGTCGTGTAACGCCAGTTACATCAGCCTCTTGAAAGGCATCATTTCCAATTAAAAAAGTTTTTACTTGTCCGGTTAAAGCCACCAGAGGAATTGAATCCATATAGGCATTGGCAATGCCGGTTGTCAGGTTTGTTGCCCCTGGACCAGATGTAGCAATACAAACTCCTACCTTGCCAGTTGCGCGTGAATATCCGTCGGCAGCGTGGGCAGCACCTTGCTCGTGGCGGGTTAAAATAAATCTGATGGGGCATTCATAAAGAGCATCGAAAATTGGCAAAACTGCTCCTCCCGGATAGCCAAACATAACTTGAACGCCCTCTTTTATTAAGGACTCAATTAAAATTTGCGCACCGTTCATTCGTCGTTTCACTCCTCATAACACGAATTTAAACGAATCAAACACTAATTCACACGAATTAAACTCGTGTCTATTCGCGTGCAATTCGTGTTAATTCGCGTTACTCTAATATTGCTCCCTTATCTGCAGAGCTTACTAATTTAGCATAACGTGATAGATAGCCAGATGTAATCTTTGGCTTTGGTGCCTTCCATGCTTCTAAGCGCGAATCCAATTCTTTTTTGCTTAAATTTATTTCCAACTTTCTCTTTGGGATATCAATTGCAATTTCATCGCCATTTTTAATGACTGCGATAGGGCCTCCTGATGCGGCTTCCGGCGAGATATGACCAATGCAAGGGCCGCGCGTGCCGCCTGAAAATCTTCCATCAGTAATTAAGGCAACGTCGTTAGATAAACCCATACCCACAATTAAAGAGGTAGGTGAAAGCATCTCCCGCATTCCCGGGCCACCCTTGGGCCCTTCATAACGGATAACTAAAACACTTCCCTTCTTAATCTTGCCATTCATAATCGCAGCCACAGCTTCTTCTTCGCAATTAAAACACACTGCTTTACCTTTAAAATGCATCATTTTTTCTGACACCGCAACTTGTTTTACCACACTTCCCTTAGGTGCCAGGTTTCCCCATAAAATTGCAATGCCGCCCTGTTTATGGAAAGGTTTATTTAAAGGACGAATAACCTCTTCATCAGAAATCTCTGCCTCTTCTGCAATTTTATAAATGGATTTACCATTAACTGTTGGGCAATCATTTAGTTTTGACTTTAATCTTTTCATTACCGCAGGAATTCCGCCGGCATATTCCAAATCTTCCATATAAAAATCTCCGGCTGGCTCTAAAGAAGTAATGTTGGGTGTATTTTGGCTGATTTTATCAAATGTTTCTAAGGGTAAATCTATACCTGCCTCATGAGCAATAGCTAATAGATGTAAGACAGTATTAGTTGAACCACCCAAAGCCATATCCATAGTAATTGCATTCTCAAAAGCTTTTTTAGTAAGAATTGTGTGAGGTAAAATATTTTTCTTAACCAATTCCACAATTTTTCTGCCGCTTTCAAAAGCAATTCTTTCTTTTTTTGCCAAGACAACCAAAGCAGTTGCACAACCTGTTAAGGATAATCCTAAGGTTTCAGTTAAACAAGACATTGTATTTGCGGTATACAAACCTTGACAAGAACCAGAGCCAGGACAGGCGCACATTTCAAGGGAATGGATTTCTTCTTCTGTAATTGCACCCAGCCTTGCTTTAGCCACTGCCTCAAATGTATCACGCACCAAAGAAAGCCTTTTGCCTTTGTATCTGCCAGTCATCATTGGACCTGCAGTTACCACAACTGAAGGAATATTTAATCTGGCAACTGCCATCAACATTCCTGGAGTAATTTTATCGCAATTGGTCAACAAAACTAATCCATCCAGGCAATGCGCATTAGCTACTGATTCTACACAATCTGCAATAAGTTCGCGCGAGGCAAGCGAATATTTCATTCCAGAATGTCCCATAGCAATTCCGTCACAAATTCCCGGCATTCCAAATACAAATGGAACACCCCCAGCCTCGTAAATGCCATTTTCAATGGAACGTTCTAAGCTCCTCATATTTGTATGTCCCGGAACTAAATCTGAAAAACTAGAAGCAATTCCCACAAATGGCTTCTTCATATCCTGCGGGGTCAACCCTGTGGAATACAAAAGCGCGCGATGAGGAATTCTCTCAATGCCTTTTTTAATTGTATCAGAACGCATGTTTACCTCGCTTTGAATTAAAAGTTAATCCAAAATGGCTTAAAAATTTTAAATTTTGCATTGTCATTTTGATATTTAATTTTTGATATTTGGATTTTATTAGTCCGCTCCTTCGCTATCAATCTTTGCCTTTTGTCCTTTTCTAATTAACAGTTTAGTTTCTACCGGCTTAATGTATTTCTTAACTATATCCTTCGCGTTGATAACCTTTAACTGCTTAAACAGAAAATCAAATTTTGCTTCAATGTCATGACCAATATTTTCCCTTAACTCTTCAGGCAAACTCATAATTTCCTTTTTAAATGGGCCTAATGCCTTTTTACGCGTCTTGTAGATAAATTGCTCCTCGGTTTGCTCATCTTCTCTCTCATCAGAGCAATTTTTATTAAGCCAAAAATAAATTCTCTCCTTTAATTCAGGAGGAAAATATTTGTTTTCATAAATCATATTCTGAAATTCAGTTGCCAAATGGACTTCAGCAGTTTCAACCTCAGGAAATTTATGAAATGCCTCTGAAGGCAAGGTTGACGCGCCGTGCTGCACACAACCTGCCAAACCGTATTCCCGTTTGGCTACCTCGGATAAATTCTTTAAGGTATCAAAGTCCAATTTGACATTAGCAATTGAACCGTTGGGTAAGACCACACCTCCGTGAGAGGTTCCAGTTTGAATACTAATTTTACTAATTCCCTGCATATCCGCTGGCAAGCTCTCCTTATATCCTTCCATAAAAAAGCGTAAATCTTCAAGTGTAGAATTTTTTCCGCCTACCTCTCCAATTTCCCCGCCCACAGAAATTGTTATTCCCTCTGGCTCAATCTTTCGGATAAATTTTGTGAGTTGTGCACAAGTCTCAAAATTTTGCCTCTGCTGCTCTTTTATCTCGGGCTTCTCTAAATCCACAACCGTGGAGCTGTCAATATCAATATTATAAAATCCCGCGCTAACTGACTCTTCAATCAATTCCTTTATAGAATTTATTTCCTTTTTAGGGTCATCGGTAAACTTCTTGGCATTAATTTGGAAATGGTCTCCTTGGATAAAAACTGGACCGACAAAACCCTCTTTTATGGCTGCTGCCAAAACCACACCCGTATATTCTACTGGACGCTGATTAGTATAACCCATTTCGCTTTTGGCAATCTCAAAGATAAATGCTCCTGCATCATTTCGTAGGCTAGTACGAAAAATTGCACGTGCCAGATGAAGGGTTAATCCGCGCAAGTTTATGGCCGGAACTGTAAATCCACCAATTTCGTCTCTACCCCTTGCCCTGTATAAATCATGGATAGAGCTTAAAATAATCCGCTTGGATTTGGCGATTTCCCAAATTTTAGCTAAACAATCCTGCTTTTTTTTGATGTCATCTGTGAAAATTAAATCATTAACTAAAATATCAATTTCTTTTTGCTTCACAGTTTAAGCCTCCATATTTAGGTTAAAATTTTTAATAATCTATATAATTCCTCGAAAGAAACTGGTTTCTCTTTAGTTGCAGTCTCAAAATCTACGACATTTACTTTATCAGCTACAATTCCTACTGCCTTATTGGTTTCTCCTTTAAGCAATAAATCTACTGCCGCGGCTCCCAAGCGAGTGGCTAAAATTCTGTCTGTGGCGGTAGGACTCCCTCCTCGCTGGACATGCCCTAAAACAACCTCGCGGGTTTCCAAATCGGTTCTTTTAAGTATCTCTTGCGCTACTTCGCTGGCACTGCTTGTCCCTTCTGCTACAATTATAATCCAGCTCACCTTGCCGCGCAAATTTCCATTCACTATCTCATGGCACATAGTCTCGTAGTCTAATTCTCTTCCAGGGATAATTACATCTTCACTACCTCCGGCCAAGGCAACCTGCATAGCAATAAAACCAGAAGACCTTCCCATCACCTCAACTACAAAAATTCTTTCCATACTGGTAGCAGTATCCCTAATTTTATCAATGGCATCCAGGGCGGTATTTACTGCCGTATCTGAACCAATTGTGGCATCAGTTCCGTTTAAATCATTGTCAATTGTGCAAGGCACTCCCACACAGGGAATTTTCCATTTTTCAGAGAGGCAATTTCCGCCACGATAGGTTCCATCTCCGCCGATTAGAACCAAACCATCAATCTTATTTTTCCTAATCACTTCAACTGCCAAGCCTTGTCCTTCTTCAGCCATAAATCTTTCTGAGCGCGCGGTTTTAAGAATTGTTCCGCCGCGATTGATTATATTTGAAACTGAGCGGTGATTCATTGGCATTAGCTCTTCATTAATTAATCCTTCATATCCGCGCAAAATTCCCATAACCTCCAGTTTGTGGTATATTGCATAACGCACAACACTACGAATTGCAGCGTTCATGCCAGGGGCGTCTCCACCCGAAGTTAGCACACCAATTTTTTTTATTGACATAAGTTTTTCTAAAGTCCTTCTAACTGCATATCGCGCGGATGTTCAACGCTGAAGGAATAAAAAATTTCCTTCTTTTCCTTGGGTGTCAATTCTAATTCAAAACGCCAGATACCTTTTCTATCCTGCCAATCTTTTTCTTTTGGCTCAAGGCTGGAGTTGATTATTTTTACTTTTATCTTCTCATCCTGCGAAACTGGCATTGCCTCAAATAAAATTATGTTAATCTTTTTATTTTTATAGTTTTCTAATGTGGTTTTGTATTTAAATGTAGTTTTGCGCGTTGGCGAAGGAATGCCGGCAATTAAAACATCATCCACCTTTTTCTCAATTTGCTCTCTTTTTACCTTTACATTTTCATCAACACCTAAATAAAGATCAAATTCTTCGCCAGGGCCAATGTTATCCAGGCTAGATTGACCTACAAAATCACCATCCAAGAATATGTTTACCCTTCCTGCAAGTAACTGAAGTTCTTTGGCATTGGTCACACGGCTGCCTAAAAAAGCACAAGGAGTTGCGCGCGGATAGGTTGAATATTCAAACCTTGCCTGTAAGATTTGCGAAGAAACCGGTAATTTATGCTCTGAGCCATCAGACTTCACATTTGCTTTGTGAGGAATTTTGTAAACCACGGCTATGCCTTTTTCTTCGACTGCGGCATATTCAACTTGGGGTGCTTCTGGTTTTGCTGCAAATTCTGCATCGAAAGCTTCATATTGCTGAGCTAACCTTCCTGCCTTAATTCCCAATCCTTGTCCACGCATCCTTTCCATCTCATAAGGTTTTAAAAACCAAGGAGCAACATAAGGCATTCTACCACCAACTGCAGGCTTAGCCGTAGATAAAGAAATTTCAACCTCAGGCCAATCTTCTCCAGTTTTCTGACGAATGATTCCATAAGAAACCAACTCCACCTCTAATTTTTCAAAGTTTGCCCGGGCATCATAAATGGCTTCCCAAGAAGCACCTTTTACAAGATAAGATACATTCAAATCACAGGTTAAAGGTTTTAAAACTTGTAAATCAACTGTAATTGACCTTTTAGATTTTTTAGAAAAGCCGAAAACCTGTGCTAATTCATTTTTTAAAACATCTATCTTCTTTTGTAGTTGTCTTAAATTCAATTCCGTATCCAGAATCAGAGAATAATTCTCCTTTAATTTGGCGTCTAAAAATTTAAAAGTTTCTTCAAGGTCTTTTGCTGAAGGAGTCTTAGTTACCAAATCCTTAGGAAGTTGATCTTTAGAAAATAATCGGATAGAATCTAGAAACTCTTTTTCTTCAGAAAGAATTTTTTTACTATCCTCAAATTTTCTTTTCTCATCTTCAAGGGTTTGAATCTGCGCTTCAATCTGCTTTACCCTTTCAGAAGGCTGTTCCTCTAAAAACTTCTTTTTAAGCTGAGCCCCTAAAATCTTAATTCCTTCACTCTCCCCAACTGAAACCCTCAAAGAATTCTCATCTATTTCAGGAATAATATCAGGAAATACAATTTGATGCTCTCCTGGGGTTAGTTTTAAATTTGAACTACGCGTAATCAAGGCAGAATCCGGATAAATTGTGACAGAAGTTATTCTTGAATTAACATCTATAGTCTCAGCAAAGCAAAATGCGATATTAAAAAGAAAAAATAAAAATGCGATTATTATAATCTGTTTTTTCATTCTTTCCTCCCGCTTTTTTTCTTTTTACTTTTTACTTTTTCCTTTTTACTTTTTAAGTTCCCATTTGCCAGCTAGAAAGATATTTTTCTTGCTCAGCAGTTAAAACATCAATTGCTATCCCTAAAGATTTTAACTTTAGAGCAGCGATTTTTTCATCAATATCTAAAGGAACATTATAGACTTTTCTTGCTAATTTTTTATAATGCTTAACGATATATTCGCAGGATAATGCCTGATTAGCAAAACTCATATCCATGACAGACGCTGGATGCCCTTCAGCAGATGCCAAATTAATAAGTCGACCTTCAGCCAAAAGAAAAATCTTCTTTCCTGTTTTCAATACATACTCCTCAACAAAGTCTCTGATAAATCTATGGCAGCGAGAAATCTTTTTTAAAGCCGGAATATCAATTTCCACATTAAAATGTCCGGAATTACAAACTATTGCTCCATCCTTCATTTTTTTAAAATGCTCTTCACGGATAACATTAATATCTCCAGTAACCGTTACAAATATATCACCAATTGGAGCGCATTTTTTTAAAGGCATAACCTGATATCCGTCACAAACCGCTTCAATTGCTTTTAAAGGATCAACCTCTGTAACGATAACCTTTGCACCCATTCCCTTGGCGCGCATAGCCACACCTCTTCCGCACCAGCCATAACCACAGATAACGAAATTACTTCCGGCAATTAACTTGTTAGTGGAGCGCACTATTCCATCAATTGTAGACTGACCCGTGCCATAGCGATTATCAAAGAAATGTTTAGTCATCGCATCATTTACAGCAATAATCGGATATTTTAATTTCCCTTGTTTCTCCAAAGCGCGAAGTCTAATCACACCGGTTGTGGTTTCTTCTGTACCGCCAATTATATTTGCGCCTTGTATCTTACTTCTTGCGCTTTCTTTATGCAATGTTGAAACCAAGTCTGCGCCATCATCCATTGTAATATTTGGTTTTGAGTTTAAAACCGAATTAATGTGATTATAATATTTCTGGGTGTCTTCTCCTTTAATGGCAAAAACAGGAATTCTAAAATCTTTGACTAAACAGGCGGCTGCATCATCTTGTGTAGATAAAGGATTGGATGCGCAGATAAAAACCTCTGCACCTCCTGCTTTAAGTGCTGAGGCTAAATTTGCTGTTTCAGTTGTCACATGAAGACAACAACCAATTTTTATGCCCTTTAAAGGTTTTTGCTTATTAAACCTCTTGGCAATAAGTTTTAACACAGGCATATCTCGTTGAGCCCATTCAATGCGCAATTTCCCTTTTCGAGCTAATTTAATGTCTTTGATATCATAATCCATATCTACCTCTTGTCTTAAATCCGAAGCACGAAATCCGAAATTCGAAACAATTCTCAAATTTTCAAAATTCGAATTCTCCAAACATCCGTTTTGGTCATTCGAACATTGGGATTTCGGATTTGTTTCGGATTTCGATATTCGGATTTCGGGTTTAGCATTATAATTTAACCTGCTTTTTTAATTCCTGCACTTTATCAGTTCTTTCCCAAGTAAAATCTTTATCATCTCTGCCAAAGTGTCCGTAACAGGCGGTTTTTTTGTAAATCGGACGCAGTAGATTTAATTCCTTAATTATACCTTTGGGCGTTAGGTCAAAATTTTTCCTTACGAGTTTTTCAATGCGCTCCTCAGAAATTTTACCTGTACCAAAGGTATCAATCATTATGCTTATGGGTTCTGCTTGTCCAATAACATAGCTAAGTTGTATCCAGCATTTGTTGGCTATGCCAGAAGCTACAATATTTTTTGCAATGTAGCGAGCCATATAGGTAGCAGAACGGTCAACCTTTGTAGGATCCTTTCCTGAAAAAGCACCTCCGCCGTGAGATACTACCCCTCCGTAAGTATCTACAACTATCTTTCTTCCGGTCATTCCTGTATCTGATTGAGGACCACCAATTACAAATTTGCCAGTCTCATTAACGTAAAACTTTGTATCTTTATCTATCCAATCTTTTAAAATTGGTTTAGCAATTACATCTATCAATTCTTGACGAGCCTTTTTAGTTATTCTATTTCCAGTTACATCTAGAATATCCTCAGTATGTTGACAGGCTAAAACTACCGCGCCAACTCTTTTTGGCTTGTCGCTATTATATTCTACGGTCACTTGACTTTTACAATCAGGTCCCAGATAATTCAAAATATTTTGCCGCCTGACAAGAGCTACTCTTTTTACTAATTTATGCGCCAGGATTATCGGCAAGGGCATAAATTCAGGGGTTTCATTACAGGCGAAACCTATCATAATACCTTGATCTCCAGCTCCACCCCTGTTAACCCCTTGTGAAATATCCGGTGACTGGCTATGGATGGTATTTATAACTGCGCAGGTATTATAATCAAGGCCGTATTTGCAGTGAGTATAACCAATTTCCTTTAAGGTATTGCGCACTAGGTTTAACACATCCACATATGCATGGGTAGTTATCTCACCCCCTACAATTGTTAAGCCCATTGTAACATATGTTTCGCAAGCAACTCTGCCATAAGGGTCTTGCCTAACCACCTCATCCAAAACTGCATCGGAAATCTGGTCGCAGACTTTATCTGGATGACCCTCACCCACTGACTCGGATGTCAAAAAATATTTGCCTTTCACCTTGTTTTTCCTCCTTTAATGAGGGCATAACTTACGGAAGCGAATGCTGACGTAAGTTATTTGCCCGAATTAAATCCAGCACTAATTTTTGTAATAGTGTGGTGTTCAGAATTCTTGGGTTACTTACTGAGTTTACCATTTGTTTTTAATAAAGCGCTCTTTCAAAAATTAGTGCTGGGTCAAATTCAGCCAACAAACTTACGTTCGCTTACGCTCCGTAAGTTTAGGCTTCATTTGATTTATACTTACAATAACCCTCATCCCAATCACATAGTGAATCGATATGTCCAATATCACTCCATTTGCCCTTAAAAATAAAACCATATACGGGAATTATAGAATGAAGCCAATTTATATAATCACCGGTTGTATCATGCTTAACGGTTTCCTTCAAATATTGAGAAATAAACTCAAATGTCTTATAAGAAAAATAATAAAGGCACATCGCAATTAGAGTAGAAGAGGGTTGCCTTGGCTTTTCTTCAAAAGAAATAACCTTATTATCTTTGTCAAGTCCTGCCACGCCAAACTTGCTAGCCTCTTTTTTATTTCCGATATCAAATAAACCAATTGTGGCTTCTTTGCCTAAGCTTTGTGAGAATTCAATAAATTTTTCTAACCCCTCGTCAAAAAGATTATCTCCGCCGATAACTAAAATGTCATCTTTAACGCTCTCTTTTTGAATCACAAAATTTATATCACCCATTGCACCCAAGCGGTTCTCGACAGAAGTTGAGCCATCATTAATTATTTTGATAGATAATTTTTTAAATGGTTCATTCAAACAACTATGCCACTCTTTAAAATTTGTATAGAATTTATCATTCGTTACAACAAAAACTTCTTTTATAAAATCAAATTTTTTAATTTTTCCCAAAATGTAGTTTATTAAAGGGCTGTCGTCAATCCACAAAAGCGGTTTTGGCGTATCCTTAGTAATCGGATAAAGCCGAGTGCCATAGCCAGCAGCCAAGATTAAAACCTTCAAGTATTAATTCTCCTTTTTTTAGAATAGTTATTTAAAAGAAATTAATGAAAAAATCTTTTAAACACGGATTTTACGGATTTGTAACGGATTTTCACGGATATCAACGTCGCTAAATCCGTGCACATCCGTTCTTTTATCCGTGTGAATCTGTGTTAAAAAGTAATTTTTCAAAGCTCTCTAAAGCAATCTCTAAAATCAAACTCTTTAGGCTGATTAAGAAACTTGAGCTTCTCAACATTCTTAAGCAGTTCGTAAATAGGTTTTCCTTTTTTTAAGCCGAAAGTTTCTATCTTGGGATTGGGTATTACATTACGAATTTCGCTAATTTGTTTAAAAAAATTATTCTTGCTGATTTTTATCTCTGCGTTTACTTTCTCAAAAAAATAGGCTGCTCCTCCTGCTTTTTGATAAAGTGAATAGTCTGAGCTAAATTGGTTACTTACCCAATTTGCTGTGACTAAAGCCTTACTTAAAGAAGGATTAATTAGTATATGTCCATACCCGGGAAGGCAAACAATCTTTTCGCCTAACTTTGCCTTAACCAGAATTGTATCTGTAATTATTTGAAAATCTTCTGGAGAGGATTTCTGCAATAAACACCAAGCCTCTCCATGCAAAACCTCATAGAGTTCAGGAAATAATCCTGGATGATAATGACCCGCGGTTTTCATAAACTCTTTACCCAACAAGCCACCTCGAATTACAGTTATATCATATCTTAAATTATTTTTTTCTATCTTAGGAGAATCTTTAAGTAAACTAACCCCTCTGTACATAAAATATAATTCTTTGGGGGTGGCTACACTTTTATCCAAAAGTACTTCTTTCATCTCTTGGATTGTGCGAATTGCTGGAAGAGCTTGCGGAAGGGTATCTTTAAAAACCAGTTTAAAGGCTTTCTCGTCTAACTTTACGGGTAAGCCGGAGGTTTTTCTTAAATCAATCATGAATTTTACCTTTCTTCTCCATTTATTTCTGGGGCTAATTCTTTAAGTTTAAGCTTACTGTATTCCTCAACTTCCTTGCCTGTAGATAGCCCTAAGGCAGTGTAAGCGATATCCTTTGCCTGCCTAAAAGTAACACTTCTTACGAGTTGTTTTATCTGAGGAACAACCAAAGACGGCAAGCTGAACTCATCTAACCCCAAACCCAAAAGTAAGAGCGCCAAGTTCACGTCTCCTGCCATTTCTCCACACATACCCACCCAAATACCCTGATTGTGGCCTGCATCAATGATTGCCTTAATTAATCTTAAAACCCCGGGATGTGCTGGCTCATAGAGATAGGCGGTTTTCTCATTTACCCGGTCAATTGCCAAAGAATATTGAATTAGGTCGTTTGTGCCAATGCTAAAGAAAGCCGCTTCTTTTGCTAAAAGGTCTGCAGTCATAGCTGCAGAAGGAACCTCAATCATTACCCCTACATCTAAATTATCATCAAAAGGAATTCCCTCCCTTTTTAATTCTTCCCTTGCTTCATTAAGGATAGCATTTGCCTGACGCAGCTCCTCAATCCCTGAAATCATGGGATACATAAGTTTCAGTTTTCCGTGCACTGAGGCACGTAAAATTGCTCGTAATTGTACCTTAAAAATATCTGGCCGCGCTAAGCAAAATCTAATTGCCCGCCAGCCTAAAAAAGGATGCATATCTTTGGGCACCTCAAACTGAGAAAGAAATTTATCGCCGCCCAAATCTAAGGTTCTTATAATTACAGAATAAGGATGTATTGCCTCAGCCACAAATTTATATGCCTGATAATGCTCTTCCTCAGAAGGCAAGTCCACCCTGTTCATATAAAAATATTCACTTCGATATAGGCCAATTCCAGCAGCACCATGGCTAATTATGGAAGGTATTTCCTCGGGTAACTCCAAATTTGCCGCAATCTCAACCTTTCTGCCATCGAGTGTCTGTGCTGGCAAATCCTTAATGTTTGAAAACCTATCCTTTAGGATGCTAATTTTAGTCTGTTCGATACGATAATTCTCTAAGGTTTTCTCGTCAGGATTTATAATTACTAACCCCAATCGTCCATCCACAATTAAAAAATCCCGATTCTTAACTTTAAAGGTTGCCTCTTCTAAACCTACAACTGCCGGAATCCCTAAGCTCTTGGCCATAATTGCCGTATGAGATGTTCGGCTACCCACATCTGTGGCAAAGGCAATCACATTTTGCCTGTGCATACTTGCTGTATCAGAAGGAGATAAATCATGCGCTACAATTATTAACTGTTCGGTTAATTCATCTAACCCTATCGATTTTTTCTTTCCTAAAAGACTTTTTAAAATTCGCTTTCCCACGTCATTGATATCGCTAACCCTCTCTCGTAAATATTCATCCTCAATATTAGAAAAAACATTCATATATTTTTTGAGCTCTTCAGAGAAAACATATTCCACTGACAAATGTTCTTTTTTGATACGGGAAATTACCTCTTCTATAAGCATCCTATCTTCCAATACCAAAAGGTGCGCATCAAAAATCTGGGCATGTTCTGAAGACATTTCTTGTGCAATCTTTTTCTGAATATCAATAATCTCCCGGCGTGTCTGAATTAGGGCTTCCTCGAAACGAGCAATCTCTAAGGGGATATCATTCTCAGAAATCGGACGTGCAGGCACAATAAAATCTTCCTTGCCCAAAAGATACGCCGGCCCAAAAGCCACACCCGACGCCGCTGGAATTCCCTTTAAAATTACCTCACTCATCTGTATTTACCAATCTCTCTAATTCTGCGATGGCTTTAAAAGCATCCTCGCCATCGGCCTCAATAATAATTTGGCTACCCTGCTCTGCTGCAAGCATTAATATCCCCATAATTGATTTACCGTTTACCCTTTCTTTATTCCTCTTTACAGTTATTGCTGATTCAAATTTATTTGCCAACTGCACAAATAATGCTGCGGGTCTGGCATGCAGACCTTGTTTATTCTTTACGGTTATCTTTTTGTTGATAATTGGCATTTTAAATGCTTTCTGTTATATTTATTTTAAAATTTTGCATCCAATTGCTTCTGGGCGATAAATTTATTCTTGACCAAAAAAGAAGGCAAAGCTCTTGGCAACTTTTCTCGATACCGGCTTCTGATTCAGAAACGGTTTCAACTGGAAAATACCAGAGATTCAATCTTTCTTTTAGAATAAATTCTATTCTTACTGAATTCCAAACATCCTCCAAAATAAATTTATTTATGCCATTTACCTCGCCTGCCTTAGAATAAGCGGCATTAAAACTGGAGAGATTAAACTCAACCCCAAAGAGTGTCTTTAAATTCATTTGCCTTTCAGAATTCTCTAAAAGATATTTTAGAATTAGCGTGTTATCCACAACGCTTATTGTTTTGGTAAGCTTGACTAAATTTTCATCTACCTTTGACTGACGAGAGAACTCTAAACTTACCGTATCCTTTTTAGAGGCGTCCTGCCAGAAATAACTGCCCTCAACAAAATCTGCACATTCTCTATATTTGGCACTAACAAAATCTTCTAAGCTAACCTCATCTTGTAAAAAATGGTCGAAAAGGCAATAGCGAGGGTTTCTATCGTAAAAGAGAATTTTCTCTAATCCCTCTTCTTTTACTATTGTTTTGTCATGAATACTTGACGGCTTGAGAGAAGATTCCGAATTCTTTAATTCATTCTTCTTCTCAACTAGCTCTTTTATTTTCTTATGATATGGCTCTTCTTTTCTAGATAGGGTGTTAATTAAATTAAATGCCTTTGGTTTATAATCTAAAAAAGATAGGCTTGCGCCCATTTCTGGCCTTAAGCAAAGATTAAAATATTTTGTAGAAATCATCAACTCGCTCTTTCCATCACAATCAAAATCTAATTGCTCAATTCTATTTTTATTTTTCTTATTTTCCAGCTTATCCATTAAATTTTGCGCTTCAATTAAGTGATGACATACAGAAGACCGCAAATGATTTAAATACAGACCTCCAAATACCCCATGCCAATACGAATCATTTGCCTGAGATTTATACAAATGAAGCTTCGCCTGTTTTAAAATGGGCGTATCTTTGGGCTTGACCTTATCTTTAATTAAATTTAACCTGTTGCTTAAGTAAAGCATTTTTTTATGCATATTATTTGCCTCAGGATATTTCACCAAAAAATTGCGGTAGAAACCCTCTGACCATTCCATCATTTCTCTATAACTTGCACAAGGTAAATATACCCTGTTGGTTGGGCTGTTTTTCAAAACAACGTCGCTAAAGAGTGCAGTATTAATCCAAGAAGAGTTTTCCTCTAACAGCTTAAAGAAATTATCTAACCAATTTTCTTGATAAACCCATTTGTAGGTGCCTGGCCAAAGCCCAAATTTTTCACCGTCATCTCCAAAGGTCAAAGTTACATTGCCTTTACAGCTTCTTTCTCGAAGCCTTAAATAATCTATGGAATCCTTTGGCAATTTGAATGGCCAAAGATAACGCAATTTCTCTGAGCCAGGAAAGATTTTAAACTTAAAACCTTCTTCCTCTGTTATATAAAATCCGCAAAGACTTTCTGGATTAAGACCAACGTATCTAAAGTGCGAATCATCGATAACGCCGTATTCCATATTGGCTTTGGACAAAATTTTTGGTAACTTTGGCTCCCAAACCCTCTCTGCAATCCAAACCCCTTTTGCTTCAAAGGAAAATAATTCTTTAATTTTTGAGGTAAGCAGATTAAGCTGAGCTAAAGCATCATTTTCTGGAATTAAAGTTAATACTGGCTCGTAATAACCTCCAGAAAAAATCTCTACCTGTTGATTTTTTACTAAAACCCTCAATCTATCTATAAATTCTGAGCGATTACTTGATAACCAATCCAACAGGCTTCCTGAATAATGCAGTGCTACTTTTATCTTGGGGTGCCTTTCCAAAACATTAATGAATGGAAGATACGCCCTTTCAAAAGCCTCCTCAAAAATCTTATCAAAGTTTCCTACTGGTTGATGGCAGTGTATTGCTAAAAGCAAATTCACCATTATTTCTTTGCGACTTTATAGCTTTCCAAAAGATTAATTATCAATTTAGAAAGTTTATCTGCATCGTGACGCACAAAATCTCTTGTACTAATCAAATTTTCTTCTATCACCCTATAACCTAATTCTCTAATCCGACGGCTGTCAGAGAGAACCGGGAAGGATTTTTCCAGCTCATATTTTCCTAACAGGCTTTTAGGTATTCTTGCTACATTTACAATACAACAATCAATGATACGTGGATTCGTATGTTTTACAATTGCTTCTACATGGTCAAATGCACTATAGCCGTCAGTTTCGCCGTTTTGAGTCATTATATTGCAAACATAAATCTTTAGTGCCGGTGAATTTGCAATTGCCTCGGGTATCCCTTTGACCAATAGATTGGGAATAATACTCGTATATAAACTGCCCGGACCAAAGATAATCACCTCTGCATCCTGAATAGCCCTTAATGCTTCTTTTGTGGGAGTTGTTTCTTGGGGTCTTAAATATACCCTTCTAATCAAAGAGGTTTTCTTAGGGATTTGCGCCTCCCCTTCTGTGCGTGAGCCATCTTGATATTCGGCAACCAGTGATACATTATCTAAAGTTGAAGGAACAACCTGTCCGCGGATGGCGAGTATCTTGCTGGATTCCTTAATTGCCACCTCAAAATCTCCAGTAAGTTTTGTCATCGCGGTTATAAAAATATTGCCGAAATTATGTCCATGGAATTCAGAATTTTTGTCAAAACGAAACTGAAATAAATCGCGCATTAAAGGCTCTGCGTCTGCCAAGGCAACCAGGCAGTTACGGATATCTCCGGGAGGAAGCACGTCGAATTGTTCGCGCAATCTTCCTGAACTTCCTCCATTATCGGCAACAGTAACAATTGCGGTAATATTATTGGTATATTCTTTTAAACCGTGCAAGAGAACCGATAAACCAGTACCCCCGCCTACGGTTACAATTCTGGGACCTCTTTCTAAAAGCCTTTTTTGATAAAGGATATTTATAAATTCCCTTTCTCTCTGAGGCAAGAAAATTGTGATAAACGAACTTATAATATTGCCTATCCCTAAAATTATGAGAATAATTCCCATGCAAATAACTACTAACCCTAAAAACTTTACAATCCCATAAGGTTGAGTTAAAAATACTGCTGAGGAGCCACCCACAACAAATATCCCCAGAAAAGAAATCAAGATCCACCGTTTTATCTTCATTCCTGGATAAAGCCACTTAAAAAATTGCCTCTTTTGCATTTTTAAACTCTCTTCTCGTCTTCCTGAGTGATTATCTTAGTTATTGTTTTTTCGTCTTTAGCCGCCTTAAGATTTTCGCGGAAATACTTATCTTTTAGTAATCGGGAAATCCTTGCCAATGCCTTTAAATGAGGGCCTGCGGAATCTTGCGGCGCAATCAATAAAAAGAAAATATAGACAGGCTCACCGTCTAAAGAATCAAAATTAACTCCCTTTTGCGACAAGCCAAAACCGGCAATAAGTTTCTTTATGCATTCGCATTTTCCATGAGGAATACCCACGCCCTGACCAATTGCAGTTGAGCCCAAGGCCTCTCGCGCCATTAATATCTCAATTAGTTTATTCTTTTCTCGTTTTTCTACTTCTCCTGCATTGACTAATAAATCGATTAATTCCTTAATCACTTCCTCTTTGGTTGTAGCTTCTAAATTTGCTGTTACAGCCTTCTTACAAAGAAAATCTTCAATTTTCATAAAACCTCCTTCAATGTTATTTATATGAATTGCGAGTCTATCGTCTTTCGTCTGTCGGTTGCGCTGCTCGTTTCGTTGAACGTTTAACGTAAGACGTTTCGAGCTACTCAACCGCAACCTTTTAAAACGTAACCCAATTCATTTGGAGCGGGTGATGGGTTTCGAACCCACGACAACTACCTTGGCAAGGTAGCGCTCTACCAACTGAGCTACACCCGCGCTCTACTTCGCTCAAATGCTTTCGCTTTGAGCTTCGTAGGAGCTAACCCACGAAGCCTTGTAATCTTTAAAGTTTCTGCGAAGCCGTGCGCGAAAGCAGCACGGCGAAGCAGAACACCCGCGTAATTGTAATGTTCCACAATTACAATAACAGATTTAGTTAATAAGATGAAAACACCAATAACCAAGAAACAATCACCACCTCGTGCCGAGCACAGATAATAAAGGCACTCGGTGCGAGGCAAACAATTTCCAATATTAAATAACCAATAATCAAACCCCTTGCTTGCCAACCAATTGCTATGTTTGGTTATTGGTAAATTGGGCATTGGTGATTTTGCATTTCGACTTTTGCATTTTTAAAATGGGCGGAAGAGGATTTGAACCTCCAAGGCTTGCGCCACGAGGTCCTAAGCCTCGCGTGTCTTCCAGTTGCACCATCCGCCCTCTTAACTTCTTGGCTAACATCTCATCGTTGCGATAAATATTGAGGCGTTTTCTGATAAAAATTTCGTGAGCCACCAGGGACTCGAACCCTGCACACCCAGCTTAAAAAGCTGGTGCTCTACCTGATGAGCTAGTGGCCCCTAAAATCTAAAACTCTACAAGCTCTTTTTCTTTTTCCTTTACTATTTCTTCGATTCTGGCAATATACTTATCGGTGAGCTTCTGAATGGCATCCTGAGCTTTAAAACGTTCATCTTCAGGAATTACTTTATCATCCTGTAATTTCTTTATAGCCTCATTGGCATCGCGGCGAATTGTACGTAGCGATACCCTTCCATCCTCAGCCATTTTCTTAACCAGTTTTGCTAACTCCTCTCGCCTCTCCTTAGACAACTGAGGAATCTCCAATCTAATTAATGTTCCGCTACTCGAGGGAGTAATTCCCAAGTTAGAGCGCATAATTGCCTTCTCAATCTCTGGTAATGCTGTCTTATCCCAGGGCTGAATGACTATCAATCTGGCATCTGGAATAGAAATTGAGGCAATTTGTTTAAGCATTGTAGGTGCGCCATAATAATCAATATGCAAGCCCTCAACCAAGGCTGGATTTGCCCTGCCGGTTCTAACCTCCAAAAATTCACGAGAGACCGCATCAAGCGTTTTCTTCATTTTATCTTCGGTATCGTGCAAAATATCTTTTGTGGTCATTTTAGTCGCCTGGTTATTTTACAATTGTGCCAATCTTTTCTCCCAAAACCACTCTCTTAATGTTACCTTTCTTCATCAGATTAAAAACAACAATCGGCAAATTATTATCCATACAAAGACTAACAGCAGTCGCATCCATAACCTTTAAGCCCTTTTTTAATACATCTAAATATTTAAGCTTTGAAAACTTTTTCGCCGACTTATCTTTTTTAGGGTCAGCAGAATAAACACCATCCACTTTTGTGGCTTTAAGTATTACATCTGCGCCTATTTCCATAGCTCTAAGTGCTGCCGCGGTATCTGTTGTGAAATAAGGATTACCGGTTCCCGCCACAAAAATCACAACCCGCCTTTTTTCAAGATGGCGCATTGCGCGCCTTCGAATATAGGGCTCGGCAATTGCATGCATCTCAATTGCTGTCTGAACACGAGTGTCTATTCCAATTCTTTCCAGAACATCCTGAAGTGCCAAACCATTTATGACTGTGGCTAACATTCCCATATAATCAGCAACAGATCTATCCATCCCGAAATTTCCTGATTCTAACTTGCCTCTAAAGATATTTCCCGCACCCACAACAATTGCTACCTCAACGCCAAGAGAATGTATTTCTTTTATTTGTCTGGCTAAAGAGACGCAAAACTCTAGATCAATGCCATGTTTCTCTCTGCCTAACAGCGCCTCACCGCTAAGTTTTAGAACAATGCGTTTATAAATTGCTTTTTTTATCGTCATTCTCCTACCTGGTATCTTGTAAAACGCCTAATCACAATATTCTCTCCTATCTTGGCTATCATAGAATGCAAATAATCTTTTATTGTAAGGTTTGGGTCTTTGATAAAGGGTTGTTCCAAAAGGCAGTGCTCCTTTACAAAAACTTCTCTATCTATTGACTTGTCTATTTCTTCTTTAGGCACATCTTCTTGGCTTAAATATGTAGGATTAGCTGCCGCAATCTGCATAGCTACATCCTTAGTAAAACGTTTGAAATCTTCATTTCTGGCTACAAAATCTGACTCGCAATTAACCTCTAATAGGACTCCTAATTTGTCGCCTAAGTGTACATAAGATTCAATTCTGCCTTGACTAACAACTCTATCTGATTTCTTCTTGGCAATTTCTAGGCCTTTCTTCTGCAGACTCTTTATCGCCTTTTCCAAATCTCCGCCAGATTCTTCTAATGCTTTTTTGCAATCAGCCACGCTGCAACCAGTTAATTCGCGCAGTTTTTTGATGAGTTCAACTGAAATTGCCATTTATTTACTCTTCCTCCTTAGTCTCTACCTTTGCCTTTTTAGGTTTTGCCTTTGGAATGATAGGTGGCTTTTTTCCCTTCTCATCTTCGGTTTCCACGCTTTCCAACAATTCCACTTCCTCTAAGGGCAAATCTTGTAAGGGCAAATCTTGCGTAACTGTTAGAGCCTCTTCTTTTACAGTTGGCACTTGGGCTAGTTTACCCTCTTTGAATTTCTGCCTTCCCTCGATTATGCTCTCGGCAATTAATGAGGTAATAAGCTTAATGGATTTCATAGCATCGTCATTGCCGGGAATAACAAAATCAATTTTTTCTGGGTTGCAGTTAGTATCAATTAATCCCACAATGGGAATGGAAAGCCTGTTAGCTTCACTCACAGCAATTTCTTCCTTTTTAGAATCAACTACAAATATGGCTTGCGGCAGATGCGTCATTTCTTTTATGCCAGAGAGATTTCTTTCCAGCTTCTGCGCCTCTTTGGTAAGGCGTATCACTTCCTTCTTGGTTAAATTATTAAATATACCGTCTTGCTTCATCTTTTCTATCTCTTTTAATCGATTAATGGATTTTCTTACCGTTTGAAAATTTGTCATAAGTCCGCCCAGCCACCTTTTATTGACAAAAAACATTTCCGCACGCCTTGCCTCTGCCTCAATCACATCCTGCGCCTGCTTTTTTGTGCCTACAAAAAGCACAATCCCGCCCTTGGAAGTCAAGTCTTTTAAGAAACTCCTTGCCTGGTTAAGGCTATCTACAGTCTTCTCTAAGTCAATAATATAGATGCCGCTTCTCTCTCCAAAGATATACTTTTCCATTTTGGGATTCCAACGTTTAGTCTGGTGTCCAAAATGCACTCCTGCCTCTAAAAGTTGCTTCATCAATTCGTCAGTCATCTTGCCTCCAATAATTAGTTTTTCTTAACTTGTTGGTTTTCGTTATTCGTATATCGTAACCCTTTTTAATTTTATATTGATGTAACTGATTTAAATTCATAGTATACTTAAAAAAGCTTTAATTGGCAATATTTTATTTTAAAGGCAGGCTACATCTGAAACTGAGTCTCATAGAGTTTTTTATAAAGCGGGCAATTAATCATCAAATCATCGTGGCTGCCTAAACCAACGATTCTGGCTTCATTTACCACAACTATATTAGTTGCCTTTTTTATTGTCGAGAGTCTATGAGCAATACACAAAACAGTTCTATGCCTCATTAATTCATCGAGTGCCTCTTGCACTAAACGTTCGGATTCTGAGTCCAGCTGGGAAGTTGCCTCATCAAGTATAAGTATGGGTGGATTTTTTAGAATTGCCCTAGCAATTGCCAGCCTCTGCTTTTCTCCGCCTGAAAGCTTGAAACCCCTATCGCCGATTATTGTATTGTAACCATTTGGTAAATTCATAATAAAATTATGAGCAAAGGCTTTTTTAGCGGTATCAATTATTTGAGACTCTCCTGCTTCCAAATGTCCGTAGGCAATATTGGCTCTTACAGTATCATTAAAAAGAATGGTTTCTTGTGTGACAATACCAATTTGGCTGCGCAATGATTTTAAAACCATATCCTTTAAATCTATATCATCAATAGTAATTCTGCCTTGTTGGGGATCATAAAATCTCGGGAGGAGATTTACAATGGTAGTCTTTCCAGCGCCTGTGGGGCCTACAATTGCCACTACCTCTCCTACATTTATTTTCAGATTTATATCCTTTAAAACAAAACCTGCCTCTGGTTCGTATTTAAACCAAACATCTTCAAAAACAATTACATCCTTTATTGTCTCTAACACTTTTACCTGTGGCTTTTCCACAATCGAAGGCCGCGCATCTAATACCTCGTAAATTCTTGCACTGGCAGCCAGTGCTTGCTGATTCAGGGCATTAACCTGAATTAATTTTTTAACCGGACGAATTAATGACATCAAAGACCCTAAAAACAAACCAAAGACTCCGAAAGAAATTTTTCCCGCAATTACATCACGACCTACCCAGAAGAAGACAAAAATCGCTGCTACAACACCAATAAATTCTGTTAAGGGATTTAATGCAAGGGAACGCTTTATGGATTTCATGGTCAGTTTATAAAAATCGCGGTTTTGTAACCCAAATCTCTTTGTCTCATACTCTTCCATGCAAAAGGCTTTTACAATGCGCACTCCAGTAATTGTCTCCAAAAGCAGGCTGTTAATATCTGCCATCTTCTCTTGCGAACTTTTAGAGAGTTTCCTTAGAACACTGCCTATAAAAATCATAGGAATTGCCAGCACAATAAAAAGAGCTATTGCCACAATTGCCAGCCTGAAATAGATAAAAAATACTAAAAAGGTAAAAAGCGCAACCTGTAAACTTTGATAGACTAAATCTGTGAAGCCGTAGGAAACAGCATTCTCGATAACCCTTACATCATTGGTAATGCGCGAGATAAGCTCGCCGCTGCGCTTCTGACTATAATAATCTAAGGATAGAACCTGCAGTTTCTGGTATAAAAGAAACCTTATATCGCGGATAACCCTCTGGCCAATATCTGACATTAAATACCCTTGCCAGAAAGCAAAAAAACCTTTGACCAGAAAAAGTACCAAGACAATAACTGACATCATTTTAAGTAATTCCAAGGAAGGAATGGTATTGATTTTTGCAATGAAATTGGTCAAAAAAGCAGGAACCTTGTTATTCAAAACAATCTGTTTGTTGGTTAAAACCTTGTCTGCCAGAGGAACAATCATCGTAAGCGAAACACCATCGAAAATTGTCGTAAAAAACATGCAGATTGAGGCTAAAACTAAAACAGAGATATGGGGCTTTAAGAATCTGACGAGCTTAAAGTATTCTTTCATAGAAGCTGATAATACCATAGCATTTGACTTTTGTCGAGGCATTTGTTATAGTAACACCTACACCGCAAAGGCGCAAAAATCCGCAAAGGCGCAAAATTATGGCAATAAGAAAATTTTGTTTTATTTTCTTTTTTCTTTGCGTTTTTGCGGTATTTTGCGGTTTAGCGGTGTAATTTTAAGAGGTAACTTCCATGCAAAATCTTAAGGTAGGAGTAATTGGCGTTGGACACCTGGGGGAAAAACACGCCAGAATTTATTCAAAGCTTCTCTCAAAGGTTAACCTCGTTGGTATCTGCGACATAAATGAACAGCGCCTAAAAGAAGTAGGAACTCAATTTGCAGTTGGGCAGTTTAACAACCACCTTAAGCTCTTAGACAAGGTAGAGGCAGTCAGTATCTGCGTTCCCACAAACTTACATGCTTCTATAGCCAAGGATTTTCTCTCAAATGAATGTTGTGTACTTGTGGAAAAACCCATAACCCCTACCCTTCAAGAAGCAGATGAATTGATTTCGCTGGCTAAAAAAAAGAATCTTATTTTGCAAGTTGGCCATGTGGAAAGATTTAACAGCGCCTATCAAGCCATAAAAGTTTTGGCGAAAAACCCTAAGTTCGTAGAATGCCACCGCTTAAGCCCTTTTCCCAATCGCTCCTTAGATATAGGAGTGGTTTTGGATTTAATGATTCACGATATTGATATAATTTTAGGTTTGGTGGAGTCAAAGATTAGCGATATTCAAGCAGTAGGTGTTAAGGTTTTAACTGACTATGAAGATATTGCCAATGCCAGAATAACCTTTAAAAACGGCTGTGTCTCTAATTTAACTGCCAGCAGGGTCTCTAACGAAACAATGCGTAAAATCCGCCTATTTTTAAAGGAAACTTATATCTCCCTGGACTATTGTTTGCAAGAGGCATTTATCTATAAAAAACTTGGGAAACTCATTTCTAAGCATTCCTTGCCAATTGAAAAAGAAGAACCTCTAAAGAAAGAATTGGAATCATTTGTGGATTGTGTTTCAAGCCATCAAAAACCCCTTGTTTCTGGAATTGAAGGCCGCGCTGCTTTGGAGCTTGCCTTAAAAATCATCCAAAAGATATGGAAATGACCCCTAAAAAAATTATTATTGTTGCTGGCGAAGCGTCTTCTGATATGCATGCGGCAAATCTTGTCAAGGCTATCAAGGATATTAATCCGAATACTGAATTTTTTGGTCTGGGCGGTAAAGGAATGGAACAGGCGGGCGTTAAACTTCTCTATAATCTTGTAGACTTGGCTGTTGTAGGCTTTGTGGAAGTCCTAAAGAACATAGGAAAAATTAAATATGCATTTTGTTTAATATTAGAAAAGGCAAAAGAGATAAAACCTGATGCTGCAATTTTAGTTGATTATCCCGGTTTTAATTTAAGGTTGGCTAAAGAATTAAAAAAAATAAACATTAAAGTGATTTACTATATCTCACCCCAGATTTGGGCTTGGGGTCTAAATCGAGTTAAGCTAATTAAAAAAGTTGTGGATAAAATGCTCGTGCTCTTCAAATTTGAAGAAGAGCTTTATAAAAGGCATGGAATAGATGTTTTGTTTGTAGGCCATCCATTTTTGGATATTGTTAAGCCTTCAACTACACAAGAAGAATTTTTAGAAGCAAATGACCTTTCAAAAAATAAGTTAACTATTGCCTTAATGCCCGGCTCTCGCACCAGAGAAGTAGAGACTTTACTTTTGATAATGCTTAAAAGTGCAAACCTAATCCAGAAAGACTTAAGCGTACAATTTATAATTATAAAATCACCCACAATACCATTAGCTATCTTTGAAAGGCTCTTAAATAAAACAAACCTTTCAGTTAAAGTCATAGAAAATAAAACTTACGACTGTATTAATGCTTGTGATTTTGTAATTGTCGCCTCTGGCTCAGCAACATTGGAAGTAGCTATCTTACAAAAACCAATGGTAATAATCTACAAGGTATCCTTTTTTACCTGGGCTTTCCTTAAATTTATGTTAAAAATTCCTTATGTGGGATTAGTAAATGTTGTGGCGCAAGATAAAATTGTGCCGGAATGCCTGCAGTTTGAAGCAACACCAAAAATGATTTCCGGCAAATCATTGGAAATTATCACCTCTCCCGAGAGAATAAATCAGATAAAAAAAGATCTGGCTCAGATTAAGGAATGCTTGGGAAAAGAAGGGGCAAGTCTGCGGGCGGCAAATGAAATAGTAAAACTTATCAATTAGGCTTCTTAAATTTATTAAATAAATTAAAATATCCTGACGTCTTAAACCACAGGCTAAAACGATTATCTTTATTTGTAATCTTTATCCGTTTTATGGCGTAAATATTTCGATTAAGTTTATCAGCTCCTCTATTGGTAGTAAATGCTGCAACATATCCTGCCTGTTTAACTAATTCAATAATATGTTCATTATATCCGCCTAATGGAAAACAAATAAAATCAATGCGGTGACCTATTTTCTTTTCTAGATTTTTTTTTGAACCGATTATTTCATTCCTTAGCCCCTCCTCGCTCTTAACAGAAGGTAAATAAACATGATTTATAGTATGGCTTCCAAAGGAAATGTGATTTTTTTCCATTTCTTTAATCTGGGCATAATTAAGGAAACCCGAAGTAACTCCGATATGCTTTTCAATAATAAAGATAGTCGCAGGAAAACCGTATTTTTTTAAGACCGGGAAGGCGTAAAGATAATTATCATCATAGCCGTCGTCAGAGGTTATTACAATTGCATTTTTTATTTTCTTATGGGATCTCAAAAACTCAACATATTCATCCAGAGAAATGACCTTTAAACCTTTTCGATAAATGAAATTCATCTGCCTTTCAAAAAGTTCGGGGCTTACCTTGGGAGTATCTTTACGATATTGTGCGGTATTGATACTATGGTAGTTAAGTATAGGAACTGTATAAAATGGCTTTGTAAAAATAGCCCACATAGTTAGCAAAATAATAATTACCAAGAATGAAAATAATTTCTTTTTCATAATTTATTCAAAAAATCAACAGATAATATCTCAACTATTTTTTCTCTGGATTTTTCTCCCTTTATTATGTGGATACGATTCTTACCAACCTGAAAACGCTCTGATAACAATTCCAACAATTGTTTATTTGCCAAACCCTTCTTTGCAGGTGCATTAAGATAAACCTTTAATCTGGCACCTTCTTCTTTTATGAGATTTCTCTTCGCGTTAGGAATCACTCTTAAATTTATAATCATTTCAACTTACAACTGCTGTAAGGCTCCTTTTCTGCCATTTTCCGATAATAAACCATAATAATGTAAGCACGCCATTTATTACTGAGGCAATGGATATTGACCACCAAATGCCTTTTAAACCAAAGAAAGAATTCTTTGCCAATATTATTGCTAAGGGAATCTGAATCAGCCAAAGGCTCACAAAGGTTATAAGCATTGGCACGAATGTATCTCCTGCACCGCCCAAAGCCCGGTTTAAAACTACACCAAAAGCAATAAAACTATAAAAGATGGCTGTGATGCGAAGATACTCAGAGCCAATTGCAACTACTGTTTTAGTTTTATCAAAAAACGAAATCATTTCATGGGAGAAAATAAAAAATAGCAATCCTACCAAAAGCATTATAATTAAATCCAGAAATGTAGCTATTAAAGCACTGTCCTTAGCTCGACTTATCTTTCCAGCGCCCAGATTTTGCCCTAAAAGTGTTGCGGCAGCTGCACCTAATGCAAATGCTGGCATAAGCGTAACCATTTGAAGCCGCATACCAATTCCATACGCAGCCACAGCATATGTGCCAAATGAAGCCACAAGCCCAACCATAGCTAAGCCCATAACGCTTCTAAAAAACATCTGCAAGGAACTAGGGACCCCAATTTTAAAAATCTGCCAGATAATTTTAAAATCAATTTTGAACTCCTTAATTCTAATATGAACCTTGGAATGTCCGTTAAAAAAAAGATAAAAGATAATTAAACAGGATATTGCCTGAGAGATAACTGTTGCCCAGGCAGCGCCGTTTGTATTCATTCTTGGAACCCCAATTCCAAAAATAAAAATAGGATCTAAAATGATATTCAAGAGGTTTGCCAAAATTATCAAAACCATAGGAATAAATGTATCTCCCACGCCCTGCAGTATTGCATTTCCTATAAAAAGCAAAAACATCGTTGCGCTGCCTAAGAAAATAATCTTTAGATACGGTGTTCCAATTAAGATTACTTCTTGACTTGCGCCAATAAGCGAAAGCAAACCTTCCGAAAGAACAAAACCAATAATCGTAATAATTAAAGAAACAATTATTGAAACAATTAAAGACTGCATCGCCACATTTTCCACCTCTTTTAAATTACCTGCCCCAAAATTCTGTGAAATAAGTGAAACTGTGCCTGTGGAAATGCCAAAAAATAATGTTACAACAACCATAATAATTGTGCCGCTCATAGCAACTGCTGCAATTGCCTCTGAACCCAATCGGCCAACCCAAAACATATCAATTAAACTTTGGGTTGTATTTAAGGCGAAACTAACCATTAGGGGAAAGGCAAGATAAACAATATTTTTTAAAATTGGACCTTGGGTTAAATCGCGATTTCTTGAGGAAAAAAATTTTAAAAAATTTTTAGCCATAAGGAAATTTAAGTGATAGATGTGTTGGATTACTTATCCTTTTTCTTCTCAGACATCAATTCTTGACACAACTTATAATTAAGTTGTGGCTTAATAGTATTTTTATCGATGCTTAATGCCTTTTCAAAACAGCTAAGTGCCTTTTCATAATCTTCGAGATTCAAAAAAAGCACTCCCAAATCATTATAGGCAGAGATATGTCGGGGATTCAAATGAATTGTACGGGAATAGAAATCCACCGCTTCATTAATATTTCCTCGAGAATGATAATTTTTAGCTATCGCAAAGTATGTTTCCGCCAGAGAAGGATAAGTAACCTTTAGTGGATTGAAGAAAGAGACTAAATTGAGAAGGCATACGGAAAGAATAATAAATAGCGACAAAGCCGTTTTCTTATTTTTGAAACTTTCAAACAAGCTATATATAGCATACGAATAAAAAATAATTATAAAAGGTAAGATTGGCATTAAATAACGTGTTTTAATTGAGAAAAATATTATAAATGCCTCGGAGATAAGAAATGTATAAAGTAATAAAAATTGCTTTGGCCTTTGAAGCGAAAGGACAATACCAACAACCGCAAGAATAAATATTAGCCTGGTTGAAACAGCGCGAAACGGCATTTCAGCCATATAATTATCGTAAAAATAAACATCCTCAGACCTTAAAAAATCACGGCCGGTGAGAATTGAAAAAACCTTTCCCGCGATTAATTTAAGCCATGAAATAGGTTGCTTCTTAATAATTTTGAATGTTTCTTTCATGAAAAAATTATTGAATTCCGATTCCTTTAATTCGTGTTTTAACTGTCGGTACGGCGTAGCAATAAAATCTTCCCAGTCCTTTCCGATTTCCAGATTAATCGATGTTCCTTTAAAATCAGGATTATTACCCTGATAAAAACTGGCGCCAACTTGTGTGCGAAGAAGCGGGAACTCTCCGGAGATTAAATAATTACGCCACAAAACGGGTCCGATTATGATGAGGAAACTTAGGATGAATAGCGAATAGAAATATACAACCTTTTTAACCGTAAGCCTTCTTAAGGTAAGCCATATCAAAATAAATAAAGCAAATAAAAGTATATCCGGACGGCAGATTACTGACAGACCTAAAATTATACCCGAGAAAATATATTTCTTTATATCATCTTTCATAAAATCAAGAATATAAATCAAGACAATATTTAGCAGCAAAGATAAGTTTTCGCTGAATATAAAAGATTGCACATAAATAAAAAACCAGTATGTTGCCATAAAGATACTGCTTATAATGGCAGCAGTTTTATTTACGAGTTGTTTTGTTATAAAATATATTAGAACACAACCCGCGGAGGCAATCAGGTATTGCAATAAAATAACGTTTAAAACTCCGTAACCAAAAATCTTATAAATACCAGCCACAAAATATGCGTAAAGAGGGGTATGACTTTGTAACTGGGTCCATAGTAAATTGCCATTCAAGATATCGCATGCCCAAATATCGAATTCCAAGCTATCAACAATAGGCATAATAAATGCGGGGTCTCTTCTGATTAAGGCCAAAAACCAGATTCTTGCAAGAAACGCAAAAATAAAGATAGCGAAAGGTATAAATTTTTCGCTTTTAAAAGTTTTTAAAAAATCAGTTTTATTCACTATCCTTGTTTATCCTCTGCCTGACCAATTCGCTGACTAATTTCCCGTCTGCGCGCCCAGCTGTTTTTACCATAATCTCTTTCATAATCTTTCCCATATCTTTGATTGTGGCATCAGGGAAGGAATTAATAACTTCTTCAACAATATTCTTTAATTCAGCTTCGCTTAATTCCTGCGGCAAGTATGATTTTAGAATTTCTAATTCCTTTTTTTCTTTCTCGGCTAAATCAGCTCTATTTCCTTTTTCAAACTGTTCAATTGAATCCTGATGGCTTTTAACTTGTTTTTTTATTACGGCAATTATATCTTGGTCTTCCAACTTGTCTTTTTTCTTTTCTATGGCGTAGTAATTCATCTCCGAACGCAAGTAATTTAAAATAGAGGCCTTAAGTGTATCCTTTTGCTTCATTGCAATTTTATAATCTTCTAAAATCTTATCTTCTAGCATTTTGCCTCCTTCAATGAGCAGATAACTTACGGAGCAAAGCGACGTAAGTTATAGCGAAGCGTCTGCGAATTGAACCCAGCACTAATTTTTGTAATAACGCTTTATTAAAAACAAATGGTAAATTCAATAAATAACCCCATAATTCTGAACACCGCACTATTACAAAAATTAGTGCTGGGTAAGTTCGGACTTATAAGTTATATCGCATACATTTTTAAAATATTGCTCCATAACTTATGTCCTCACTTACTTTATAGCCAGCATCCTATCAATAGCTTTCCTTGCCTTGGCGCGTATATCCTCTGGCACGCGCACCTCTTCTTTCATCTCTTCCAATGACCATAAAATTTTTTCAAGATTAGTGCGTTTCATATTCGGGCAAATGGCTAATTCTGAGGCAGGATAAAATTTTTTCCCAGGATTATCCTTTTGTAGACGATGAATAATTCCCACTTCTGTCCCAATAATAAATTCCTTGGCATTGGATTCTTTGGCGTATTTGCACATCTTGCCCGTGGAAAGCGCTTCATCTGCTAAGGCAATCACCTCTGGAATACACTCTGGGTGGACAACTACCTTGGCTTTAGGATGAATTCGGATTTGTCTTATAATATCTTCTGGCATAATCTTGACATGTGTTGGGCAATAGCCATCCCAGGAAATTAATCTTCTGCCAGTTCGTTTGGAAACAAAATCTGCCAAATATTTATCCGGCACAAAAATTATTTCTTCAGCATTCTTTAAACTATTTACCACCTCAACGGCATTTGTTGACGTGCAACAAATATCCAATTCTGCTTTAACATCTGCCGAGGTATTGACATACCCAACTACCATTGCTTTAGGATGGCGCGCTTTTAATTCTCGTAAATCAGTGGCAGTAATCATATTTGCCATAGGGCAACCGGCGTTTATATCCGGCATAAGAATGATTTTATCCGGGCAGAGAATTGAGGCGGTCTCAGCCATAAAATGCACTCCACAAAAAATAATAACCTTTGCATCAGTTCTTGAAGCAACTCTACTTAACTCCAGAGAATCTCCGTGATAACCAGCAATATCTTGAACCTCTGGCAGTTGATAATTATGGGCCAAGATTATGGCACGGCGTTCATTCTTTAGTTTTTGTATTTTAGAAATTAATTCAGACAATCACTCCTCCTCCTAAAACAATATCCTTATCGTAAAAAACAGCTGATTGGCCTGGGGCAACAGCCCTTTGCGGTGATTCAAATTCAACTTTAATGCAATTTCTCTTAATAGGTGTTAATACAGATTTTACTTCTTTGTGATTATATCTGATTTTAGTCTTAACCACAAGCCTTGTCTTAGGGTAATCCATTGAGATAAAATTAAAATCTTTGGCTATAAGGCCCGAGGAATAAAGTTCATCCTTAGAACCAACTATAATTAAATTCTTTCTGGCATCAATTTTTGTGATATAGGCGGGTTTACCTAAAGCAATTCCTAAGCCCTCTCGCTGGCCAATAGTGTAAAAAGCAATGCCTTTATGCTTGCCTAAAACATCTCCTTTAATATCTACGATTGGGCCAGATTTAAAATATTTTTCAGGCAAACGCGATTTTAAGAATAAACGGTAATTATCGTCAGGGATGAAACAAATTTCCTGACTTGCCGGCTTATCCGCGATTTGCAGTTTGAAATTACGGGCAATTTTACGCACTTCTTCTTTTGTAAAATTGCCCAGAGGCATTAAGATAAAAGGTAAAACTTCTTTTTTTAGGGAATAAAGAAAATATGACTGCTCTTTTTTCTTATCCTTGCCTTTTTTCAAAATAAATCTTTTTTTTGAGCGGCTGTAAATAATTTTTGCATAATGGCCTGTGGCTAAATATGCGGCATTAAGTTCTTTGGCTTTTTTAAAAAGTCCATCGAACTTTAAAAATTGATTACAGCGCACGCAAGGATTGGGTGTTCTGCCGTGAATATATTCCAAACAGAAATTCTTAATGATTTTTTCTTCTAAAATCTGGCCAAAATTTAAGACATAATGCGGTATATCCAAAATTCCAGCCACTTTTTTTGCATCCTCAATTCCCTCGATGCCGCAACAGGAGCTGCCTTTACTGCGTCCTTGAGGAATATTGAAGCACATCGTTACACCAATAACCTCAAATCCATCTTTTTTTAATAATGCCGCAGTAACTGAGGAATCAACGCCACCACTCATGGCTACAATTACACGCTTTTTTGATTTCATATTTCTGTAACCTTTCTAATTGCCTTAAATGTAACCTGTAACATTCTGTTTAGCTCTTTTTTAGTAATTGCTAATGGTGGCATCAGAACGATAATATTGTCTAAAGGCCGTAAAATTAGACCATGGGTTATTGCTTCTTGGCAGACTTTGATGCCGATTTTGTCTTCCCAAGGAAATGGTTCTTGGGTTTTTTTGTTTTTTACCAGTTCAATGCCAACCATAAAACCTTTCTGGCGGATGTCGCCAACGTGTTTTAGTGCCGAAAATTGCTTTAATTCATTCCTTAAAAAGGCAATTTTCGGCACCAATTTCTCTAATGTTCTTTCTCTTTTAAAAATCTCTAAATTTGCGATTGCTGCAGAACAAGCTAAGGGGTTTCCCGTATATGTGTGTCCATGAAAAAAAGTCTTTCTTTCCTTGTAATCAGCTATAAAACCTTCAAATATTTTTTGAGTAGTTAAAGTTGCTGCTAACGGCAAACAACCTGCGGTAATACCTTTTCCTAAACATAAAATATCAGGGCTAACATTTTCCTGCTCGCAGGCAAACATCTTTCCGGTTCTGCCAAAACCAGTTGCTACCTCATCGCAAATTAAAAAGCAATTATATTTTGTAACAAGCTGGCGCATTTTTTTAAGCGCTCCTTTGGGCCAGACAATTATACCTGCTGCTGCTTGCACTATGGGTTCAACAATTAAAGCGCAAATTGATTTATTTTTTTTCCTCAATATATATTCTAATTCTTTTAAACAAGCTAAGTTACAAGAGGGATACCTTTTATCTTCTGGACAGCGATAACAATATGGTGCGGTAACTTTAATTGTTTCAAAAAGTAAAGGCTTATAAATTCTGTGAAATAAATCAATGCCTCCAACACTAACCGCACCCAATGTATCGCCGTGATAGGAATTTTCAAGATGGATAAATTTATTCTTTTCTTTGAAACCAGTATTCTGCCAATATTGAAAAGCAATTTTTAAAGCAACCTCTACTGCTGTTGAACCATTATCAGAATAAAAAACCTTGCTCAATTTTCGAGGAGCAATTTTGATTAATTCTTTTGCTAATTTAATCGAAGGAAGATTTCCTAATCCTAACAACGTTGAATGGGCTAATTTACTTAATTGCTTTTTTATAGCAGAATCAATCTCTTTTTTTCTATGGCCATGGATATTTACCCACAAACTGGAAATTCCATCTAAATACCATTTTCCTTTTGTATCTTTTAAATAGCAGCCTCTTGCTTCTTCAATTACCAACTGCTCTTCTTCTAACCAATCCTTCATCTGCGTAAAGGGATGCCAGAGATATTTTTTATCTAAAGCCTGCCAGTGATTAAAAATTGTTTTTTCTTGTATAATTGCTGAAAGATTAATTCTTCTGCCGGCTCTTAAAATATTTTTTTCATCAATGCTGGGTAAATAGGGCAAAATTCCCAGAATTGGAATTTTGCCCAATCTTTTAATCACCTCGGGATTGGTTTTTTCAGGAATTCCTAATTTTTGTTTCTTGCGGCAATTAAAAATTATTCCTAACACTTCAATTCCCTGTTCCTTTGCTAATTTTACGGTTAAAAGTGTATGATTAATGGTGCCTAACCCCAAACGGGAAACAATAATTAGCGGCAAATCCAAATCTTTAATTAAATCTGCAACAAAATAATCTTCTTTTATAGGAACGTATAAACCGCCCACGCCCTCGACAATTAAAAAATCATGCTCTTTTCTTAGCTCATTGAAAGAAGTTAAAACCTTTTGTTTATCAAACCTTATACCCTGCCTTCTAAAAGCTACACTGGGAGCAATTGGCTCTTTGGCAAAGTAGGGATTAATTAGCTCAAGCGGGTCATTAATTTCCAATTTTCTCTTTAAAAAATTAGCATCAACACCTGCGCATTGAATTGGTTTCATAAAACCAACATTAACGCCCTGATTTTTTAGGAAACTTGCAATTGCAAGACAGATAACAGTTTTTCCCACACCTGTATCAGTTGCGCTTACAAAAATTCCTTTTCTCATTTTCTTGCACTCACCTCAATTACCTCAAATGTTGCAAAAACCATACCATTATCCTTGAAATTATTTAAATAGATATCATTTGCTCTCTGCCAAGTTTCCCTTCCCATAAAAATGGGCTTAGTTAAACGATTCGCGCCAATTGATTTTAACCAACCAACTAAAGAAAATAAATCTTTAAAATATTCTTTAAAGATTAAAGTATTAATTTTAATTTCTTTGAAATTATTTCTCTCTAAAACTGCTTTGATTTCCTTTTCATTTTTTAAGCTATTATTTTTTTCAAAACAAAATCTCATTTCTTTTAAAGTTTGATTTCCTGATAAATTAAAATAAAACCTTCCCTTCTCTTTTAAAACTCGGCAAACTTCATTAAGTGCATTATCTAAATTATAGACCCAGTGAAACACCAAATTAGACACAATTAAATCAAAAGACTCATCCTTAAAAGGCAAAAATTCTGCATCTGCTTGCAAAACATCCAATTTCTTTTCTCTTGCCAATTTAGTCATTCCAAAAGCAAAATCAAAGCCAACAATTTGAGAATTATGAAAATGCTTGCTCAGCTTCTGCATAAAAAAACCTGTTCCCGTACCAATATCTAAAATAGTTTTCGGATAGATATCATCAGAAATAATATTTTCCCATAACTTTATACAAACCTTTTTCTGAAATCGTGCTTGAATTTCATAATTAATTGCAGCCTTAGAGAAAATATCTCTTAAGCTATTTTTTTTAATTAACGTGCTCATGTTTTAAGAAACTCTTCCAAAATTTGATTAAAAATTTTGGGTTGACTTAAGAAAGGCAAATGTCCACAATTTTTAACTATCTTTAACTGCGCGGCGGGCAGAGCATTTCTAAGCATCTTAGCTTTTTGAGGAGAACAAATATAATCTTTCTCACCATTAATAATCAAGGTATTTACTTTAATTTGCGGCAAGATTGCGCTTAAATCTTCGACTTCTAATATTCTCAAATATTCTTTTAAAGCCCTTTTTTGCGGTAAAATTATCCTGCGCGTTAAAATGTCCCAACCTTTTTTATAGTCATACATTCGCCTTTCTTCATTAGTAAATATAGAGCGCGCAAAATAAAGCAATGCTCTGGTAAAATCTTTATCTAAAAGATTTGATAATTTTTTAATTTCTGCTTTGGTAATCCCTTCTTTTTCATTCTCGCAGGGAAATCTTGCTGCTGTATCAACCAATATTAAGCGCTCTAATCTTTCAGGAAACATACTGGCAAATTTTAATGCGATTAACCCGCCTAAAGAGGCTGCAATAATAGTTAATCTATCAATTCCGATTTTATTGAGAATAAAATTTATGTCCTTTGATAAACCTTCTAAAGCTATCTTTCGCCAGCCAGACATTCCGTGTCCGGGCAAATCCACAGCGACAGTTTTATAATGCTTTGAAAAAAAATCTAATTGCTGCTGCCAAACTCCTAAATCTGCCCCCCAGCCATGAATAAAAAGAAGCGCCTTTCCTTTTCCTTTGAGCTTATAATGCCAAATTAAGTTTTGCCGAGTTTTTATATAAGGCATAGTTTTCTTCCTATTTTTTTTAATTTTTCTAAGGCGAATTCTAAATCTTCAAGGCAATGCTTCGAAGTTACAGTAATTCTTAAGCGCGATTCATTACGGGCAACTGTGGGCGGACGAATTCCCTGAACAAATATACCCTCTTCAAATAAACTCTGACTAAATTCCATAGTTAGAATGGGGTTCTTTATTAAGATGGGAATAATTGCAGAGTTGCTTTTTAAGGTATTAAAACCTAAATTACACAATTGCTCTTTCAAGAACTTTATATTTGTCCAGAGCCTTTGCCTTCTTTCTGGTTCAAGTTGTATTATCTCAATTGCTTTTATACTCGAGGCACAAATTGAGGGCGGAAGCGAAGTTGTATAAATAAAAGCACGGGAGAAATTTATTAGATAATCAATTAAATCTTTTTTTCCACAGACAAACGCACCAAAACATCCCATGGCCTTGCTTAATGTTCCCATCTGAATATCAATTTCGTCCTTTAAACCAAAATGCTGGGCAACTCCCCCTCCCATTTTTCCAAAAATTCCTGTGGCATGGGCTTCGTCAATCATTAATAAAGCATTATTTTTCTGGCAGATTTTTACAATTTCAGGTAATGAAGCTATATCCCCATCCATGCTAAAAACTGTATCGGTTACTACCAACTTTTTTTTAGGATTGTTATTTAAATTTAATAATTCTTCTAAAGCCGACATATCATTATGGGGAAAACGCCTAAAATTGGCGCGGCTTAAAACAATTCCGTCAATTATTGAAGCATGGTTTAACCTGTCGGAAAAAACTATCCCATCTTTATCCATAATTGCTGAAATTATTCCCAAGTTAGCTGTATAACCGCTATTAAAAACAAGGCAGGCTTCCTGATTTTTAAACTCAGCAATTTTCTCTTCCAATTTTTTATGTAAAACCATATTCCCGCACACAAGTCGTGATGCGCCTGAACCCAGACCATATTTTTTAATTGCCTCAATTGCTGCATCTTTTAAACGAGGGTCATTGGCTAAGCCTAAATAGTTATTGGAACAAAAGTTAATTACATTTCTGCCATCAATTTTAACCCTAACTTCTTGTTCGCCTTCTAAAAGCCTTAAATTTCTTAATAGGCCTTGTTGTTTTCTTTTTTCCAATGCTTCTTTAAATTGTATTTTGATTTTATACCTCCAGACCAAGAGACTTAATCATTTCTAAATCTTTTTCCACGGGATTACCACGCGTTGTAAGATATCCGCCGATAATAATGCTATCAGCGCCAGCCTTAAAAATCATAGCCTGACTTCTTTTAAGATTATTTTCTCTGCCGCCACAAATCTTTATTTCTTTCTTAGGATGGATAAAGCGATAAATTGCAACCATCTTTAAAAGTTCTAATGGCTTAGGCTTAAGATTATTTTCAAGGCGAGTGCCGGGAATAGGATTTAAAAAATTGAGAGGAATACAATCTACATCCAATTCTTTTAAAATAAAACCGAGTTTGAGTCGCTCAATTTCACTCTCACCTAATCCAAATATTCCGCCGCAACAAACCTCTAATCCCGCTTTTTTAAGATTCAAAATAGTTCTTTTGCGAGCAGAAAAAGTATGCGTTGTGCAAACCTTTGGGAAAAATTCCTCACAGGCTTCCAGATTATGATTGTAACGCGACAAACCCGCCTGTTTTAATTTTTTGGCATCTTCTAAACTTATCACACCCAAAGAAGCATCCAATTTTAAATCAGGAAATTTATTTTTAATCAAGTTTAAACCAAAACAAATATTATCCAGCTCATCTTCAGTCAAAGAGCAACCGCTGGTAACTAAACAAAACCGATGAGCTTTTGTTTCGCAAGCCTTTTTTGCCCTCCCTAACATTCCTTTAGGTGTTATTAAAGGGTAAGTTTTTATATTTGTATGATGGAAGTTGGATTGGCTGCAAAAGGCGCAATCCTCTAAACATCCGCCGCTTTTGGCATTAGTAATGGAGCATAAACCAACACGGTTTCCCCGGAATCTCTCACGAATTGAATTTGCATTTTCAAAAAGAAAATCCAAATCATTGGGTCTTAAAGATAACAGAGGTTGGGCATCATTAAAACTTATCTCCAGACCCTGAAGAATTCTTTTTGTAATACCTTTAATTAGTTTCCTCATCATTCCCATCTTAAAATAAATCGCCCTTAACCACAATTATATTAAGGGCGAATACATTGTCAACTATTTTTGTTTATTTAGTTTACAATTAGCGAATACCTACTACATCACCAGAAATAACCCTTGTAACAAAACCAGAATCCTTTCTAATTAAAAGGGCCCCTTGAGAATCAATATCAACTGCTACTCCCTCAATTATATTTTTTTGGCTAACCACCTTTATCCTTTTACCCAATGTGCTAGAAATTTGGCGCCAAAGTTCAATAATAGAAGAAAAACCCTGCCTCTCAAATAAAAGATAAAAATTATCTAATTCTCTTAGAATTTGTTTAGTTAACTCTATGCGTGATATATTTCTACCTAATTCTTCTTTTAAAGAAGTAGCCTTTTGGGGCAAGAAAGTTTTTCTTGTATTAACATTTATGCCAATACCTAAAACTGCAAATTTTACAGAATCTAACTCGGCATTTAATTCTGTTAAGATTCCGCCTACCTTTTTTTCCTTAATTAAAATATCATTAGGCCATTTTATAAAAAGCTCTAATCCAGTAACCTTTCTTAAAGCCTGAGAAACTGCAACTCCTGCCAAAAGGGTAAGTTTTGGTGTCTCATTAGGTAGAAGTCTTGGTCTTAAGATTATGGACATATAAATGCCTTTACCTTTAGGCGAAGCCCAAGTCCTACCCATTCTTCCACGGCCCTTTTGCTGACCCTCAGCTAAAATTACAGCTCCCTCTTGTGCTCCTTTAATCGCTAAATCAAAGGCAACATCCATGGCGGATGAAACCATCTCATAGTGATAAATTTTCTTGCCCAGAATTTTGGTATTGAGGTTATTTTGAATTTCGGCAGGAAATAATTTATCTGGCATTGATGCCAAGCTATAACCTAAATGAGGAATAGCTACAATCTCATAACCATCTCGCCTTAGCTCATTAATGTGCTTCCAAATTCCTGCACGAGAAATCTTAAGGCTTTTACTAATTTCCTCGCCTGAAAGATAGCCATCGGCATTTCTTAAGAATTTTAGAATTGCTTCTTTCATAAATTACTTATTGGAAAGTGGAGACATACGGCGCAGTTTATCTACAACCTTAGGCAGGTTTTCTAAGAGAAAATCAATTTCTTCCTTTTTAGTCCATCTGCCTAAAGTAAGCCGAAGTGAACCGTGTGCCAATTCATGGGGAAGGCCAATTGCTAAAAGCACATGCGATGGCTCCAGGCTTGAAGAGGTGCAGGCAGAACCAGTGGAAGCAGCAATTCCTAACATATCCAAATGCAGAAGAATGGATTCTCCTTCAATAAAGGCAAAGGAAAAATTAACATTATTAGGCAGGCGTTTTAAGGGGTGGCCGTTTAAGCGGCAATCAGAAATTTCTTTGGGAATTTCTTTGATTAAAATATCGCGTAGCTCTGATTGCTCTTTTATTTCCTGTGGCAATTTTTGCTGGCACAATTCTATTGCTTTAGCTAAACCCACAATTCCCGCAATGTTATGGGTAGAGGCTCTGCGAGAACGCTCCTGGTCTCCGCCATGTAAAAAACTGCTAATCTTAGTGCCACGACGGATATATAATGCGCCCACTCCTTTAGGCCCATAAAATTTATGCGCTGATAAAGACAAAAGGTCAACATTCAATTCATTTACATTTGTGGTGATATGACCAACGGTTTGAACTGCATCGCTGTGAAAATAAATCCCCTTTTCTTTGGCTATCTTTCCAATTTCGCTAATTGGCTCAATTACTCCAATCTCATTATTGGCATGCATTACAGAAATAAGTATGGTCTTATCAGTAATTGCCTTTCTTACATCTTCTGGGTCAACCAAACCAGTTTTATCAACCTTTAGATGTGTAATCTTAAAACCCTTTTTTTCTAAAACCTTTACCGGCTCGGTTATAGCGTGATGTTCGATAGTTGAAACAATAATGTGATTTCCCTTTGTTTCTAGACTCACAGCCACTCCAAACAAAGCAAAATTGTTTGATTCTGTTCCACCGGAAGTAAAAACAATCTCCTCTGGCTTTGCACCTAAAAAATCAGCCACTTTTTGGCGCGAATCTTCCATTGCCTTTTTTGCCTGCTGGCCAAAGTAGTGAATGCTGGAGGGATTTCCAAATATTTCATTAAAAAAGGGAAGCATTGCCTTAACCACTTCAGGATCACAAGGTGTAGTTGCGGCATAATCTAAATAAATTCTGTTCATTTATACCACTCCTTTGTTTTTCTATTATATCTTATCAAAACATCTTGTCAATATAAGTGAAGGCTCTGGTAAAATTGCCAATAATCTACTTTGACCTTTTAAAAAAACTATACTATAATTTCTTTATGAACATTGATGAAAAAGAACGCCTCATAAAAGACGAAGTAGTTATCCTGCTAAAAGAGGGCATAGCTAAGGGACGCCATCCTGAATTACAAATTGTAAGTCACAGTATGTATCCCATTCTAAAAATAAGCGATAAAATTTTGCTTAAGGAAGTGCAATTAAACAATCTTTCCTGCGGAGATATTATAGTTTATAAACTAAATGAGCATTTAATTGCGCACAGATTTTTATATTTACAAGATGATAACTTTTTTATTACTCAAGGTGATAACACGCAAAAACTTGACCTGCCAGTGAATAAAAACTCATTAGTGGGGAAAATTGTCCAAATAGATAAAAAAGATATCCATCTTAACCTTGAAACTAAAGTTTGGCGATTTACAAATTTTTTAATTGGCCGTGCTTTTCTTAAAGAAGCAAAGGCTTTGAATAAAAATATAATTATAAAGTTGATAAATCTTTTGGAAAGCCAATTTTTGAAAATCATTGCAAAATTTGTTAATCCTGAATATAGAAGATTATCTAAGAAAAAAGAGGAATCGCTTCATCTGGAAAAAGAGTTTCTTAAAATCTGTTCTCAAAAAGAAATAACCAATCAAGATATAGCCATTCTTAAGACAATCGCCAATCAAGGTATAAGCTGGGATTGGCTTTTTATTTTGGCAGAATATAATTCTGTTGCGCCTATTTTATATATCAACCTTTCAAGTCTAAACGCCGACTTTATTCCAGAGGATTTTTTAGAAAGGCTTAAAAATAACTATACTGAAAGCTTCTTAAAGACCGCCTCTGTTTATGACGACATATCTAAACTACTTAAAGAATTTAATGCGCGTGGCTTAAAAACCATAATGCTAAAGGGATGTTCATTAGGAGAACTTATCTACCAAGATTTCTCTTTACGCCCAATGAAGGATGTGGATATTCTAGTAAAAAAAACTGACTGGCCGCAGATAAAAGAGATACTCACAAAATTGGGTTTTGAAGAAAAGAGAGGGCTTGACCCATTGATACTTGAAACTCTTATGGGAGGCCCCATTGACTTCCAGCTTTGCTATGAGAATAAAAGGGATACGAGATTAGAGTTTAAGTTTAATATTTTTATTTTGGATTTTCCTGATTTTAGCAGTACAGATAATTATTGGAACGAGGCCTTAGACTTGGTTGTAGCTGGCAATGAAACATTAGGCCTTTCGCTGGAAGACCAAATTTTACATCTTTCTTGCCGATTAATTAGCGTTGGGTTTCGTAATTTACTTTGGTTTTGCGATTTAAGGGAATTTATCCAGCATTATCAAAATAAAATTGATTGGCAGAAATTAATTATTAAGGCAAAGTCAAAGAGAATAGACACAATATTATACTACAGCCTTTTAATCTTGAAAGAGCAAATGGATGTAAATGTAGCGCAAGAAATCTTAAACTCCCTTAAACCAAATCTATTAAAAAAATGGCTATTTGAACATCTTTACAGTTATGAAAGTATACTTTTTAAGACGCCTTATGAAATTGAGTGGCCCAACCCTCTAATTGCTCTATGCGTAGTCTTTGGTAAATTGCCTTTCACATTGAAAGATATAAAAAGGTTTCTTATTTATATGAAGAAACAAATTTTCCCTCCTCAAGAATACATCTCTTACCGCTATAAAATATTAGAATCTGGCTTACCTAAACATAGCTACTATTTTAGAGTTAAGAAATTATTAGTAAGATTATTAATGTTAGGAAGGATAATTTTAGGAAGATTATTTTAATAGAAAGCTAAGGAACCGGATTTCTTAGCCAGCCTAATCGACCATTTAAAAATAAATAAACTAAGCGGCAAAAGAACAACAGAGAAACAAAGCAAAATTATAATATCCCCCCTTAAAAGATTCACTGAATAACCCTTAAATATTGCCATCCTAAGAGAACGTAGGGCATAAGTAATCGGTAAGCAATAAGAAATAACTTGAAGATATTTAGGAAATATCGTGACGGGAAAATACACACCTCCTAAAAACCACGATAAGCCATACATTAAACTAACCAAAGGGTCTCCTTTCTTAAATAAAATAGTAAACGCAGCAGAAATTATGCCGATACTTGATAAGGAAAGTATAGTTAAGAATAAAATTATGAATACTGCTAAATGATTGGCATGGGTAAAATTTAATCCTAAGAAAAATATCCCAATGATTAGATAAATGAGAACATTAATTGTAGCTAATATAAAATTATAAAGCGATAATGAAAAAACTATCGTGGAAATCTTCGTAGGGGTTGAGAGCATTATTTCTAATGTGCCGCATAATTGTTCGTGTGAAATGGTTGAGGAAAAACTACTCAGAGATGTTCCCACATAACTTGCCGCAGCAACTCCTATAATAACAAAAGAAAAATAATCCCCTCCATAACTAACTAAATAGGGATTGGCTTGTTTACCAAAGAGCATAGAAAGATAATACAGCGTGAGTATTGATATCAAAATACTCGCCCAATGCACGAAGAAATTCAGGCGGTAACTGGTCTGAATAAGAAAGTCTCTTCTTATAAAGGCAAATGCCTTTTTAAAAAATATTATTAAGGATTTAAAATAATTTGGCATATTTTAGCTTTGAAGGTAATAGCTAAAAACCTCTTCAATTACATGGGAGGAAGGGCCCATTTTCTCTTTTAACTTGGCTAAGGTACCCTCGGCTTTAATCCTACCCTTACTCATTATAGCTATCCTATCTGACAGCGTTTCAATCTCAGACAAGGAGTGGCTACTAAAAATAATTGTCTTGCCGCTTTTATCTACTAATTCATCCTTGATAAACCTTCTTAAATCCTGGGCGCTTATAGGGTCTAAACTTTTTGTTGGTTCATCAATTAATAAAATTGGTGCATCATTTAATAACCCGCGCACAATTGCTAAGCGCTGTTTCATGCCAGTTGAATATTGTTGATACATTTTATCCAGCTCCTCAACTATGCCCAACACCTGTGCTAATTCCTCTACCCTTTTTTTCTTCTGTTTAGAAAAAAGATTGTGGAGGTTGGCAAAAAAATATAAATTTTCTCTTCCGGTAAGCCTGCCATAAAAACTTTTTGTTTCGCTGGTCACTAAACCAATAGAAGACCTGACTAAATCAGCATCTCTTAATAAATCATAACCATTAACACTTACGCTGCCGCTATCCGGTAAGATAATTGTTGCCAAAACTTTGATTAATGTTGTCTTGCCTGCGCCGTTAGGACCAACCAGACCAAAAAGCTCTCCTTTTTTTATTTTAAGATTGATATCGCAACAGGCAACTATTTTATTTGGTTTATTTTTTAAACAAAAAAAGTTTTTAATCGAGTACCTTCCCAGAGGATAAAATTCTTTAGAAAGACCTATTATATCTATTGCGTATTCCATTTTTAGAAATTTTTAAAAATCCTTCAATACATATGTAATCCAAGGGCTTCTTATCTTTAAGAAATTAGGTAAAGGTAAATTATTGTCTATTCCCCAATAAGAGCCCCAAGTAGTCATATAATCAACCAGCCTCATGTTCGATTCTTTTATATCCTTTTTTACATCTTTAAATCTATAAAAAGTGATAGGCAGCCCGCTTAATAACTCAACTAAAAAAGATTTTCTAATAAATCTCTGACCCGGCTCAAAACCTTTATAGAATTTTCCCATTATTCTTTTTTTAAGACCCCTAATTAAATCAATAAAAAATGAGGGAAAGTAGATGGTCAAAATATTAAAAATTATTAAAAAATACGACTGCACAAAGGGTCTAAATAAAACCTTAGAAACCTGTTTTATTTGCCTTGCTGGTCCTTTATTTATTTTTCTAATTTTCCATTTCATTTTTAAAACCAATTCAAACAGGGGCCAAAAAGAATAGGGAAAAGCAAAATAATAATTGTTATTGTCAACACACAAAATAATTGAACCATTTTTTCGTAAAAGATTTTTAGCCTCAGTTAAAACCTCTATCTTTTGTTTCTGTGATAAAAGCTGAATTATACCCGCGGCAAAAATAACTGTATCAAAGGTATTATCTTTGAACATAAGACAACGCATATCACCTACAAGCAGTTGTAATTTGATTCCTTTTTTTTCTGCAAGTTTATTAGCTGAAAAAATCAAGCCCTCTACCAAATCCAAACCCACAACTTCAAAACCAGCCCCTACCAAAGGAATAACTTCTCTACCTGCACCACAGCCTAAAAGTAAACATCTTCCCTCTTTTTTCAGATACTTATCAAATACCTGTCTTTCTATATCAGCAAGTCCCTTGGTTACTGCCGCTGAATAAAACCTAATACTTTCACTTGAGCTAAATTTATTTTTTAAAATATCGTCCGCAAGAGCCTGAAACATATTCTCTAAAAACTAATATAAACTTTTTATAATAGGCTACTTACTATTTTAGGAATTTTGTTAATATCACAATCTTTATAAAAAAGTTGATAGGTTTTTGCCTGTTGAACTAAATTAGATAATATCTGAAAATGTTGCTTTGCAATCTCTTCGTATTGACCTCTAAATGCTTTAAAGTCATCTTTTATAAGGTAATGCAGGGCTTCTTTTTTGGATACAGGTTTGATTTCTGTTTTTGACGCCTCTCTAAATTTAGGAAAGATTATCAATCTTGGAATAGCATTATCTTCTACACTGCCCGGATAAACCTTTTGTATGTCAATTTTTCTTTTTGAGGTTTTATGAGTGGGACTTAAGAATTTCTTTTTTATCTCAGGGAAGTACTTAATCAGACTATTTTTAATCTTTATTTCTGTGGGAAATGAAAGACACTCTATTTGATTGCCATTTTGCCTAAGAATTGTATCATCATCAGAAATATATTTGAAACCATTTCGTACTAAGCTTAAAGCAAGTATACTCTTACCAGACTCGGATTGCCCCGGGAAAAGAATGGCTTGAGAATCTCTAGCTACACAAGATGAGTGCAAAAGATATAATTTATGAAACCCTAATAAAAACTTAAGAGGCTGAAAGAAGATTAAATCAAAAAGCAAATCATTATCTATTTTTTGCCCAGAGACTACATATACTTCTATTAAATTTTTCTGAGGGGTAACGCTAATTCTTATTGTTCTTAATCCAGCAATAAGACATAACTTATTATCTTTTAAATATTCTTGTTGAAATAAAGGTAATTGAATAAAACCGTCCTCTGGTAAAACAGGAATCTGTTTATAATCTTCTACTGCTTTTAGATGATAAGTTAGGGTAAAATCTATTTTTTCTCTATGAAGACATTTTAAGGATTTGAAAGAGCCATTAATTAGTTTTAAAAGGAATTTACTATTGGAAATTATTTCAAACTTGATATTATGAAGCTGAAATGAGGTCTGGAATTTGGAATCCTGCATTAATAATATATTTATGACTAATGGGGGCATTACAGCCCTTTATTAAGGACAAAAAGCAATAACTTCTATCTTTTTAAACTTATTCAGTGTTGGCTTTTGATAAGCCTTTTTTTCTTTTTCTGGCTTTTTTTTAGTTTCTTTTTTATTTTGCTCCATTTATTTCCTCCCCTTCTAAATTGACTGTATTAATTATAGCAAATAGAATTAATCTTTCAATGTTTTAGTAAGTCCTCTTTTTTAAGCTCATCTATAAAATCCATAAGATGAGCTTTTATTTCCTCTTTATCAGCTTCAAAGTCATTGGCAATTGTATCTACGATATCAGGTATCTTTTTTGCTTCTAAAAGCAACGACCAGATTTTAGTTCCTATCTCATCTAAGGTATAATAAAAATCACTGCTTGGTTTAGAAACAACTGCTTTCTCATTAACTATTCCCCAAATTAGTTTATTATTTAAACTAAAGCTTGCGGTGGGGATTTTTACTATTCCCAACCTTAAGCCTATCAAGCCATAAATTCTTCCTAAGAGGAGGGCCGTTTCTCTTACCATATCCAAAATAAAAAAACCCTTCTCTGATATATTGTTCTTTGCAAAGATAGTCATAAACAAAGATTTTATTGTCTTTAATTGTATAAGAAAGAAACTAATCCCATCATTGAAACTTACCACAGGCTTTTTAATTGAATATTTATGTTTTTGTAATAAATAACTACGCGTATAACCATACTCAAAGAATTGCTTAAAAAAATCAGATAGTCTATCTCGATATTTATGGTATACCTTTGCCTCTGGAACATAATTTAATTGATATCCCTTTAAAAAAATCCGCCAAGATAAATCTACATCTTCATTAGTAATAAATAAACTGTCAAATAAACCTACCTCTTCTAAAACTTGCCTGCGATAGATTGCATTATAAGTAGCAATCCTTTGCAATATTGCTCTCGGCTTAATAAGGCCATTCTTTTGAGAATAAATATTTCTATAGTGATAATATTTTTCTATTAAGGTTTTTGGCTCACACGAAGAAACCTCGCCACCGCAACCTGCCACAGTATCACTGGTAAATCCTTTTATGAGGTTTTTAAGCCATAACTTATCAACAACGCAATCTGCGTCGGTAAAGGCAATATATTTACCCAAAGAGGCTCTAATGCCGGCGTTTCTGGCTTTGCCTCTTCCTCTCTTAGGTTCAAAGACATACTTTACTGGATATTGACTAATAATTTCCTTGGTATTATCTGTGGAGTGGTTATCTACAACAATTATCTCTCTGTCTTCTTTGGGGAAGTTAAGTTGCATTAGAGAGTCAAGGCAGGAGCAAAGGGTTTTATTGCCGTTATAAACTGGGATGATTACGGAGACAAGGAGAGAATGATTAGAACTTAGATAATCTGTCAGTCTCATTACTTAAAAGTAAACTCATTCTTTTTTATGCTGCGCCGACTGCGCTAACTGTATGTATCTTTCTTAAATTAGTATATTTTATTAAGCTAGGCTTTTCATAAGATTCAAGCTTTTCTTTGGCTCTGGAATTCTTATAGGGTTGCTTTTTGTTTTCCATCCTGTAACTCCTCTTGCTTAATCTATACCCCTGGTCCTGGTAGGATCCCGCTTTGACCGTACATCTTCCTTACCTTGGGATACTTGGTTAATCTGGGCATCTCGTAAGGTTCGAACTTTTCTTTGGTCTTGGAATTCTTATTTGTTTGCTTTTTGTTTTCCATCCTGTTACCTCCTTTGCTTATATTCATGGAATATCCGGTTTATTCTGCAAATTTCTTTTGGGGCAGTGAAAAGATCGCCCTGCTCTAAATAAGCCATCTCAATCTTCCAACAACAATCATTATACCATTTACAATGAAAGCACTCAAAATCTTCCTTGACTAAGCTACGCAGCCACTTTAACTTAGGCGAATTGTGCCAGATATTATGAAATGTATCCTTACGCAAATCACCTATTTCAATACGCAATAAAACCGAGGGATATACTTTACCAGCGGAAGACAAATGCAGGCCACTTAAGCTTTTAAAGCCGATGGGCGGCGCTTTCTTAAACATTCCTACCCTATCTTCTCGCCAAGAAGATAGTTTATATTTAAAGGCTAAGCCTAATTGTTCACTTGTTGTCCTTAAACAAAGAGGAGAATTATCACCCTGAAGAGCCGGATAAATCACAAAATCAAACAGGATATCCCATTTATTTTGCTTAGCCATCTTTCTAATCTGTCTTAATTCAGAAAAGTTTCTATTAAATGCCATTGTGACAATACTAAAGGGAACCTTATGCTTTTTTAAAAGCCGAATTGCACTCATTGTCTTATCAAAAGAGCCCCTTACTCTGGTTATGGAATCATGAACTTCTTTAGTGGCTCCATAAAGGCTAATTTGTACTGCCGCAAGGTTAAGCTTCTTAAGAAGCTTGATATCTTTTTCATTTAGCAAGGTACCATTTGAATAAACACTTATGGCAAATTCTAATTTCTTGGCAAAATGTAGGATTTCAAATAAATCTTTTCTTAAAAAAGCCTCTCCTCCGGTAAAAGTTAGATTAAAACAATTCTCTTTTCTTAACTGAAGGAAGATATCTTTTATTTCCTCAGTTGATAATTCATTATCTGTTCTTCTATCTCTTAAGCAGTGCAAACAATCTAAATTACAGCGATTGGTTAACTCCCATTCCACATTAAAAGGCATATTTGCCTTTTCTACCTTATTAATTAAGGCGAAAATACTTTTCTCGAATTTCATTTATTTTTTCTTCTCTTTCTAATTAAGATTGATTCTCTTTCCAGCTGACTTATTAAACCCTCAATATCTTCTAATGCAGTTTCTTTGGAAATACCAAATTGTTGCGAGATTAAATCTGCAGTTAATAATATCTCTTTGACATCTAAGAGTACCTGCCAAATTCTTGTGGCAGTGCAATTAAGTCCATACAAAGTGTGGTTTTTAAAATTTAATATTTTAACAACACTATCTTTGAGAAACCAAACTACTCTTTCTTTAGAAAGCCAAGCATAAGAATTGTTATGTATCTGTAGATTATGATAATAAACTTTATTTAAATTTGGCCGTTTTGATAAAGATAATAACTGCGGGAAAAAAATATCTCTAAGCAATAATTTTATTTGGCCAAAATAATAAAAAATGTTTGTAAGATTATCTAATAATAAAAATGATTTTTTTTCTTTCCGAAGTGTAATAACCTCCGTAATGAACCTAAATGGGATGGTAATTAAAGTCAAAAACAAAGAAAAAAAGTATTTTAACTTGTAAAAGCATCCATTCTCTAAAAGTCCATATTTTTTAAAAATCATATAACTGGAACTGCCAAACTCAAATTGCTGTGAGCAAAAATTCCCAAAAGTATTTCTGTGTTGATGATAAATTATGGCGTTAGGGATATATTGCAAATTTAAACCGCTCAAGGTAAACTGCCAACCCATCTCTGTATCTTCAGAAGTAATTAAATCTTCATCAAAGTAACCTAATTTTTCTAAAATATCCCGTATAAACATAGCATTAGCTGTAACTATATACGGTAAACCTTCCAACCCATCCCCAGAAACTGCCCTCTCTTGTCCCAACTCTCGGGACTCTGCATATCTTTCTAAACAGTTATTAGTTTTATAGGCAACTATCTTTCCAGCACAGGCAACAATATCTGCAACTTCAAAACCTTTAATGAGTTCTTTTAACCAATTCCTATCTGCAATACAATCCGCATCAGTAAAGGCAATGTATTTACCCAAAGAGACTCTAATGCCAGCATTTCTGGCTCTACCTCTTCCTCTTATGGGCTCAAACACATATTTTACCGGATATTGACTAATAATTTCCTTGGTATTGTCTGTGGAATTGTTATCTACAACGATAATTTCTCTATTTTCTTGGGGGAAATCGAGTCGGATTAAAGAATCAAGGCAATTAGAGAGAGTTTTTGCACCATTATAAACAGTAACAATAATTGATATCTGAGGCATAATTTTAGAGTCAGGGTAGACAATTCTTCAAGACGACAGGCATCTTTTTCTAGCCGTATTAATTATCACCGATTCAATATCAAAAGCTTTTAGCGCTCTACCAAACTTTGTCTTTTGTAGCATATTTCTATTAAAGAATCTTTGCTGCCTTGCAATCTTAAGCAACCTGAGGACTCTGTTTATATCCTTTATATTTGAGTACTTATTTCGTCTAATCTGGCAGTACTCTTTGCTATTCAGAGAATAAGGAAACAGGCATTTTGAGCAACTCTCTTTTACCAGACAGCTCTGGCAACCTCTTTTCTTCTTCATATCATTCCACAATAACCTTAGATTCTTAATTATATCTTCTCGAACATCGTCAGTTTTAGCTATTGTCTTACCATTAAAACAAGGAATAATTGAACCGTCATTTTCTATTATCGCCCTTCTAAATGTTACAGCTGGACAGTCTTTATCAGACCATCTGCATTCATCTAAAAAATAGCAATCAGATTTAACCATTACTTCTAAGGCTCCATTGTTAGTATAAGGTATCAATCCTACAAAGCTCTCTATATCTTCAGGAGTAAATAAGGTAAAAACCATCTTTTCAATATCATTCTTTCTGCCATAACAATTGTGGGTATAATTTGCAAACGGCATAAATTCCAAAGTATCTAAAATTGACATGCCTTCTTTTTTATCTGTTAATAACCTTGGAGCAACAATTATTTTATACTTGCCTGATTCAAAATCAAAATTAGCAGGGCTGATGAATTTTTTATTAATATTAGTCAGGAAATAAAAATTCACAGTAGGTACATTAGAAGAAATCAGTTTTTCAATATTTTGTCGGGCAAGCTTATCTTCGAAATTTCTGCTAATAAAAAACAAAAGAGAAGAAATAGAAATAGAGCTGTTTATCCATTCTATGATTTTGCTATCTAAAGAGCCATTCTTTAATAACAAATCCGGATAACTAATTACTCGGGAATCTTCATAATCACCGGTTATTATTCTCATCAATTTTTCTAAATGATTTTTTTTATTTAGTTCACTATACGAATTTTTCAATCTTGGAATCTTAAAAATATCATAAGCATAATTGATTAGATAAGGCAAGATGGTTAAAGGGTGGCTTATTGCCAGGCCATAGTTCCTATGTGTTTCGAATAATTCTGTCCCCGGCGATATTTTTAAATAATTATGATGATAGGCATGTAATTTTAATTGTCTAACAAACTCCATTGTTTTTTTCTCATCTACAATAGTCGCTCCTGGCAGCCCCGTTATCACGCTTACTGTGGGATTTATTCCTATTTCTTTAGCTAATCTAACATTTTTTCTTACCTTTCCTATAAATCTTTTTTCTAGTATCAGATTATTTTTATTAATGTGGGTTTCTTTCACCTTCTTTATGATATTTAAAACTCTGGGCGTTGCGCTCTCCAGGCCGAAGTTTATTTCCTGGAAGCCAGCTTTCTGCATGAGAGACAGAAGTTCTTTATCAACCCTATCTGCACGCGTTTCAGCCCAGAATGATAAAATGATTTTTTCCTCAATAATTCTACGGCAAATCTTCTTTGCTCTTTCGATATTCAGAGAAAATACATCATCGTGAATTCGTACAAATCTATCTTCTGTTTCTTTATAATCACTTCCGATACCATTACTTATTGCCTTTAATTCAGAGATAACCCTTTCTACAGAATGATATCTGATTGTCCATCTGGACATTGCTGAGAAGTTACAGTAGACACACTTAAAGATGCATCCCCGTGAAGTTAAAATCCCGAATTGCTCATCAGTAGGAAAAATGCCATTTAGATATGGTGAGGGCAATATATCTAACTCTTCTCCTTTTTTCTCTCTTTTGATTAAAGGTCTGTCTGAATTTCGGATTAGACTTCCATTTGAACGATAGGTTATGCCTAAAATATCGCTTACATCTTGGCTGGTTTTTAATCGTCTGACTAATTCATAAACTGTATATTCCCCTTCTCCTCTCACGCATATGTCTATAGCTGGGTTGTCTCTCATAATCAACTCGTCAGAAAATGTAGCTGTTGGACCTCCGACCAAAATGTTTAATCCGGGATCTTCTTTTTTTAACAGTTGAGTTATAAGCTTAACTAAGTAATAATTGGTGTCGTAACAAGTAAAACCAACAATTCTTGATTTCTGTCTCAATATTATTTTAGTCAAATCATATAAACCAATAGGTTCTTTATGAATAAATTGCTTAGCAACAATACCTTTATTTTTTAAATAGGCTAAAATATAACCAACTCCTAAATGATAAGTGAGAATAAAATCCAAAAAATCCTCCTCCTTAAACCCCGGAAATAAAAATAATATCTCAGGATAGCTTTTTTCTTCTTCTGTTTTCATTATCAGTCTAATTCTTACTTTTTCTTATAGAGCGCTATTTATTTAGAATTTTGTCCAACCAACTTTTCTTTTTCCAAATCCTTAACTAAACCTAAAAGGTCGTTTTTTAATTTATTTTCTGGAATTTGGAATTCTGTTTTAAGAGAGAATAGAATTTCGTTTAAATTATTGCCATCATTTATCTTATTCCATATCTTAGTTCCTGTCTTATTTAAACTATAATAATATCCATTATCCAAATTAAGAATTACTGCCTCCCCATCGATAATTCTATAGGTTATGCTGTCTTTATTAATTTGGTAGCGGTGGGTGAGATTCATGACGTAATATTTCCAGTTCCTTTATTAAAGGCGCCCAATATTCAATATCTTTTTGGCGTTCTATCAGCTCTTCCTTATGAAGTTTGGAATTAAGCTTTTGTATGTCAGAAGTAAGGGCATAACTTAAAAGAGGTCTGTAAGTAATAGAGTCTTTTGTAATTTTAGGATATTTTTTTGCCAATTCAATTAGACGTTCAGGAATTCTACTCTCCTGAAGCCACCATCTAACTTGTTCATCTGAAGGCTCATCTTTATTTAAAATGATATCATTTTCTACCAAACGCTTAAGCATCAGCCAATCTTTATCTCGTTGAGTCTTTTTACTCTGAACAAGGTCTTTTAGTCCAATGATATCTATAGTACTGCCACTTTTTAATGAGACCTTTTTTCTACGTTCCCATAGTTTATCAAATGATTCACATCCTCTTAGCTTAGAAATTACATCTATACGTAAGCCTTTCACTTCTCTTGCCCCGCAGCGAAAATGACAGGCGTGTCCTTGCTCTAAATATTTCATTTCAAGCGCAGGAACATAAATAAGTTCGGCTTTTAAATGGTCTAATGCTTTTTGTAAATGTTGGAGGTTTTTATCTGAACAAAGTATGGCAAAATCAGAGTCTCGGCTAAATTCAGCAGCGCCATACACAATGCAAGCCTGCCCACCTATTAATAGGCTTTTAACCTGATATTTCTTGAAAGTAGAAAGGACTTTGAGGATCGGGTTCGGGGTCAAGACTCCCTCCTAATGCAATATATAGTTTCCATAGTTTAGTGGTTTCTAAAAATCTCTGCCCAGGAGACAGGGTTAACCACTCTGTCTCTTCGTCTGAAAATTCAGCACCTTCTGGTTGTATAGGTTTTTGTCTGTTCATATCTTTATAAAAATTATATCATATTTTTTAAAACACTTCATTTTTTCTTTACAAGCCTCTCTCTTTCCAAATCTTTAACCAAACCTAAAAGGTCATTTTTTAATTTATTTTCTGGAATTCGGTATTCTGCTTTAAGGGAGGCTAAAATTTCGCTTAAATTCTTGCCATCATTTATATATTGCCATATCTTTGTGCCTGTTTCATTTAGACTATAATAATAGCCATTATCCAGATTAAGGATTACCGCCTCTGCGTCAATGATTCTATAGGTTAGCTTATCCTTATCTATTGCGTATTTAGCGGTTAGATCCATTTTACTCTCCTTTTCTTAATGTTTAGGTCGGAACTTCTGTGATGCCCTATTTAATAATAGTAAAGGACATTCTTCTATAAGAATGTGTATATTTTATTGCGCACAAGGCTTCTCGGCGGGCATCTTTAGTTTGCCCAAGCTTTTTGTATATCAAAGCAAGTTTATAATGAGCTGAGAAATTAAAAATTGAAAAATTAGAAGGATTTAAATTTAAGACCTTCTTAAACTGCTGGATTGCCTCATTGTATCTTTGCATACCTTCTAAGGCCTTTCCTATATAGAGTGGCTCTGAAAATCTCTTGTCAATTGAATCTACCTTTTTGAATTCAGAAAGAGCCTGTTTAAATTTCTTCTCTTTAAGATAATCTACTCCTTTGGCTATGTATTTATCCACAGGGTGGCTGTCTTTTAACGGAAATTTATGAAGTAAATATTTCCACTTCTTTAAAAACTTCTGCCAATTCCTTTTATTCTGCTTATCGCCACCATCCCTAAGAAGATGACGATGGATAATCTTGACTTTGCCATTATAGATTATTTTGTAACCAGCTAATCTTGCCCTTAGACAATAATCTATATCTTCATGTTGAGAAGGAAAAAACCTCTCATCAAAATAGCCTACTTTTTTTAAAAGCTGTCTTCTTATTAACCAGCAGGGACCAATAAGGGCATCACACTCTTTAATGTAATCTCTCTGGCCTTTGTCTATTTCGCCACAACCAACAAGAGCGATTGGCCTTACCCTATAATCTGCAGACCATATTATTCCATTAGTAGGAACAACCTTGCCTCCTACTATTCCAACTTTTGATTTATCTTTTATCTGTTTATATAACTTTTTGAGCCAACCCTGAGTTACCTCGGCATCATCATCTAAAAACACAATAAACTCATTGGTAGTATTTCTTAAGGCGAGATTAGCGCCACCACAAAAACCCAGATTTCTATCAGTATTAATAACTTTTAGCTTATGCTGTTGTTGATACTTCTTTAAAAATTGCAAAGTTCCATCAGAGCTATTGTTATTAACAACGGTAAGTAAATACTTTATGCCGTTTGTATGTCTTTCTACAGAACTTAGACAAAGTTTTAGTTTATTTTTGGCATTATAGGTTACGACGATTATGTCTATCATTAAGCACTTTACGATATACTTCTAAATACCTATCTGCTATTCTTTCCCAGCTGTAATCTTTGACCATCCTTCTGCCATTCTCACCCAATCTATTTCTAAATTCAGCATTATCTAATAATCTCATCATTCCTTGGGCTAAGGATTTATCATCTTTGGGCTTAACCAAAACACCATTTATGCCGTCTTTAACTATCTCAGGAACCCCGCCAGCATCTGTAGCTACAATTGCCTTTCCTGCTGCCATTGCCTCTAAATTAACTATACCAAACGGTTCTATCCTTGAAGGCAAAACAAAAAATTCGCAACTGTTAAAAAAGTTTATAACTTCCTTTCTATTCTTAGATTCAATTATAAAGACTCTCTCATCCATCTTAAGTAATCCTGCAAAATGTTTCAACTCCTTGAAATGATTTCCTTGGCCAGCTATTATTAAATCTATATCATATCCTCTATCTAATATTTCTCTGAATGATATCAATAAAATATCGAAACCTTTCTGGATAGATTGTAAACGACCCAAACTAAAAATATAAGGTCGGGGATGATGATATTTATCTTTTGATTTAAACATTTCAGGATTAACGCCATTTGGTATAATTGTAGATTTATCTTTTATCTCTGGCACACACCTCTTAGCATCATCTAATAGATTTTGTGAGCAAGAAGTAATGTAATCGGCCCTCTTTAGTATCTTATTAAATATCCAACTTCTCTTTTTCGGCAAAAATGGAAGAATTTGTTTGTTGAAACCGTGAAGAGTAACTATAAGTCGAAATCTATAAAAATAGGATAAAAGCAATATATAGTAACCGTTTGGTCCAACATTATGTATATTAATTATACGAGAATTATTTTTTCTCATTATTTCCCACAGCCTTAGAATGAAGAACGAAGCTGATAATATTAAATAAACAATTAGAAAAAAGTTGTCTCTTAATAATCTAAAGGAAGGGAATAAAAATCTATCTACGACTATTCCATCTATTACCTCATGAGATTTTAGATTTCTGGGGTTTAATTCGGTGATTATATTTATCTTATGCCCCTTATTCAGGAATTGTCTGCATAAATTTTTAATACTTAACTCAACGCCACCTATATTGGGAAGATATGAATGGGAAATAAATGTAATATTCATTACAATTTTCTATAGGCCAATTAGACTTGCCTGTTTAAGTTCATCAATAAAATTGATACAATCTTTTCTCAACTCTTCTTTATCCTTTTCGTATTCATCTGAAATGATATTAATAATTTCATCTAAGTTTCTTCCTTCTGAAAGCATCTCCCATATCCTCTTACTAATTCCCTCCAGATTATAATATGAGCCTTTCTTTGGATTTAAAATGACAATTTCCTCGTTATAATTCCAGGAAAATATCTTATTATAAGGCTCTAATGACTGGTATCTAATGTTCTTTCCTTTTAATTTTAATATTACCCATCCATATATGCTTCCCAAAAAGAAAACCAGATATACTACTATATCCAATAATGGAAAGAGTTTTTCAAATCTATCCTTTTTATTAAAAAGATTTCTAAAAAGACCTCCTAATGCACACAATACATTCCAGAAAACATAAGGAAAATCTTTATAGGGGACTATATATAATGACTCATAAATTTTCCCATATTTTTTAACAAATCTAGGTGAATTGTATGCTATCCAAAAATCTCGTTGCCAAAGACCGGCCAAAGTATCCCTATATTTATGGTAAACTACAGCATCTGGGACATACTTAAGTTGATAACCTCTTAGATAAACCCTCCAGGATAAATCAATTTCATATTCCTGAATAAAGAATTCATCAAACAATCCTACCTCATCTAATACATCCCGGCGGAACGCTCCATTGACAATATTAATCCAGGGTAAGAAGTTTTTTTGTTTGGCGACATTACCATTCTGGAAATATAGACGTCTATAATCACAATATTTCTCAATATAAGATTGAGGATTGTGAACTAAGGCATCCCCACCACAACCCCCAATATCATTATCATTGAATCCAGTTACCATGTTCTTCATCCAGTTCCTTCTAGCAACACAGTCACTATGGGTAAAAGCAATAATTTCTCCTCGGGAATTTTGAATACCTCTATTTAGAGCAAGAGGAGCACCTCTTTTTGGCTCAAATAGATATTTTACTTTGTATTTTCTGATGATATCTTTCGTTGTATCAGTAGAATTATTATCAACTACGATTATTTCCAAGTCTTCCTTAGGATAATCCAAGCTCATCAAGGAATCAAGGCATAATGTTAGGGCCTTCCCACCATTATATACTGGCACAATTATACTTACCTTTGTGGACATTTATACAGCTATCTCCTTTGAAAAACTTTTCTTGCAAATTCCAAGAGTTGCCGTGTTGTCAGTGTGAAATATTTTTCGGCGGTTGATAATATTTCATTAACTTTATTTATCGGAAATTCATATGCCCAAGTTGGTGCCTGTGGGTACCTTCGCTCCAAATCTATTTCTTTCTGCGCCCAAGTCAAAACAAAACTGCCCAAAAGGATGGTTTAAGGGAACCCGAAGCATATCATTAGGGGGCGGCTCATATTCAGTATTAACTATGCGGGTTTTACCCTGCTTAAGCCGACAATGCTGTTATTTTTCTTACGTTGCTACTATTTTTCTTAAACCTTTAAATCTTTTTAGTTGAGGTTTCTGGTATTCTTTCTTACCCTTTGTGCTTTTTGGCATTTCATTTCTTTTATTCATTTCTTCACCTCCTTCTCATTTGAATATTTCTTATCCACCTGTGCTTCAAAAACTATAACAGGAGAAAATATAAAGAAACGAGACAGATAAAGGTAGATTAATTGTCCCAGTTTTTTATACCATTTTTTATATCTTTTTAAACTTCCATAATCTATTTTATCATCTGCGAGATAAAATTTTCTCTTAATTTTAAAACTTGCTTTTTTAAATAATTTATTCATATTAAAAGAAGAATATGTTTTTAATGGTCTATTTTCCATATCATGACGTCTACATTTTATAGCCAGAATTGGATTCCAGGAATTCCAGATATTTAAATAGAGTTTAGCATAAGGTAGGCTTACTCTGGCTATTTCTTTTAATGTATCTAAAAACTGTTGTTTATTTAAAAGGGTAGGACTTATATTAATGAGTGAAATTCTATCAAAAATATTATTTTTAAACGGTAAATTTTCTACAACAGCCTGAACGAATTTTACATTATTGTGTCTATTTAGGCGCCTCTTTCCTACTTCGAGCATCTTACTTGAAAAATCTATTCCAATAATATGAAATTTATTATTGTTTGCAATTCTTTTGATAAATGAAGCATTGCCGCATCCTGCATCTAAAATCATAAATGAGTTGCTTGAATTTAACAAAATATCTGCTATCAAATCATTGCTCTTAAGCTCGAGTTCAGGGGTAGTATTCTTTTCTCCATATTTTTCACTAATGCTATCAAAAAATTCTATGGTTTTTTCTGGATAGATCTGTATATTATCTTTTTTAGTCAATACTATGCTTTCTATTTAGAATTACATTTAACCAGTTCTTCTTTTTCCAAATCTTTAATTAATCCAAAAAGGTCATTTTTTAATTTATTTTCCGGAATTTGGAATTCTGTTTTAAGAGAGTCAAGAATTTCGCTTAAATTCTTGCCATCATTTATATGCTTCCATATCTTTGTTCCTGTCTCATTTAAACTATAATAATAGCCATTATCCAAGTTTAAGATTACCGCCTCAGCGTCAATGATGCGGTAGGTTATCTTGTCCTTATCTATTTTGTATCTTTTAGCTGTACTCATCTTTACCTCCTGTGAGTTATATTACCAAAAAGACATATAAATGATTTCATTTAATCATTTGTATTCTCTCAAAAATCTTTCTGCATAAAGAGGAGCATTTAAAATCAATTCAATATCATCTTCTTTGAATAAAAACGGCTTAACCTGCTCGGCTAAAAACTTTAATTCCTTAGCTGATAAATTCTTCAAATATTCTAAAATGAGCTCTTTGGGAGAACCTTCTATTTTATTGACTGCAAGCACATCTCTTTTAAAAGGAAACTGCCTTTTAAGCATAAACAAGATATCATAAATATCCCTTCCCCTTTTTCTATTAAAAAGGGCACACAATTTCTCAGAGATAAGATTCCCTTTACCCAGCAAAACACAAGAAAAGTTATAACCATATAAACTCAAGACCCCGGCTTCCGTCTGTAAGTCCCAGGCGGGCTTATAAACCTCAATCTTAATCATTAAGTCTAAACCTCTTTTATCAGTAATCTCGTATAATCTCATCAAATCTTGAAAATACAATTCAGCAACATAAAGATTATCTCTTTTTTCACAGGAAATCTTTGAAGAAAAACCCTCTTTAAGTAATCCTTTTTCTATATAGCCCAAAATCACTTTGAATTCTTCAAAATTTAAATCAGAGGTATCAAAATCTAAATCTTCTGAAAAACGAGGCATATTATAAAAAAATCTTAAGGCTGTGCCTCCCATAAAAAACATTAATTTTCCAAAATTGTGTCTAAAGATACTATTTAAAATTATTACTTGCAGATATTCTCTTAGAATACCTCTCCTTTTTAAAAGAGGCAGCCCATTATTCTTTGCCTCTTCCAAGAGATATTCTAAATTTAACATTGAGCATACTCCTTACATTTTTTTGCTGACTCAATTGTTCTTTGATTAAAGAGTTTTGCGTAACGAAAAGCCTTTTGCCAATCTATCTTTTTTAAAATCTTTTTGTTAAGACGCTCTTCTGCAAAATCTAAAGAAGAGCCCAAACGCAGACGATAATATAAGAAATCAACCAGCGACTTTTCTTTATCGGCAATATACACCTTAAAACCTTCGTATCGCATTAGACTATATCCTGAGAAAGCCTCTCTTTTACAAGTCCTATAAAAAAAGGAGCCGTATTTATTTCTAAATGTGCGCGTAGGTCGAGTGGTCACCGAAGTAACTGCTGCGGCAATCTCTGGAATAATACTGTAAATTGAAAGCGCTGTTTCCAAAGACACATAAGATGGTTCGTATAATTTATTGGCAACATAAAAATCCGGAATTCTCAATTCTGGACCGTACTCCACAAATTCATACAAATCCCTCTTTAGCCTTATAAAATGTCCTTTAAAAAGCCATCTGGTTAAATTATTCCTTATTGTCTTTTTCTTTTCCTTGGGAAAAAAATTCTTAAGGTCTGTTGAACTAAAAAGATAAACCTTATTCTTCCTTAACACCAAGCTTAGTGAAAGATAATCCATTTCATTTAATCCTTATCTTCAGGGACTTCCTGAAATATACCATCTAAAAATTGTTTCGTCAATATAGATTTTCCTACTGAGGTATTTCTGAATTGGCTTAAGAAGAATTTAGAGATAATAGGTTTTTATTAAATGGGATGAAATCAAGTGTTTTTATAAATTCCTTTTTGGCTTGTTTGGCCAAACCAAGCTTTTTATATAAAAGTGCGAGTTCATGATGAGCTGAGAAATTAAAAATTGAGAAATTAGAAGGATTTAAATTTAAGACCTTCTTAAATTGCTGGATTGCCTCAGGGTATTTACCCAGACCATCTAACGTCATTCCCTTATAAAGTGGCTCGGAAAATCTCTTGTCAATTGACTCTACATTTTTTAATTCAGCCAGTGCCTGTCTAAATTTTTTCTTTTTAATGTAACCTACTCCTTTTGCTATATATCTATCCACGGGGTGGCTGTCTTTGAGGGGGAATTTAGAAAGAAGAGCTTTCCATTTCTTTAAGAATTTACGCCAATTCTCTCTGAATTGTTGTCCATCCCTAAAGAGATGATGATGGCTAATCTTAACCCTACCATTATAAATTATCTTGTAACCGGCTAATCTTGTCCTTAAGCAATAATCTATATCTTCGTGCTGGGAAGGGAAAAACCTCTCATCAAAATAGCCTACTTTTTTTATAAGTTCTCTTCTCATTAACCAGCAAGGACCAACAAGGGCATCACACTCTTTAATATAATCTCGCTGGCCTTTGTCTATTTCGCCACAACCAACAAGGTAAATTGGTCTTACCCTATAATCTGCAGAAAATATCCTTTTAGAGGGAAGGAAAATTTTACAACCAACTATACCAATTTTAGGTTTATTTTTTATTTGTTTATATAGCTCCTTAAGCCAGCCTTGAGTTACCTCGACATCATCATCTAAAAGAACTATAAACTTATTAGATGTATTCTTTAGTGCAAGATTAGCTCCTCCACAAAAACCAAGATTTTTATCAGTATGAATAACTTTTATCTTATGCTGTTGTTGATACTTCTTTAGAAATTGCAAGGTTCCATCAGAGCTATTGTTATTAACAACTGTGAGCATATACTGTATGCCGTTTGTATGTCTTTCTACAGAACTTAGACAAAGTCTTAGTTTATCTTTGGCGTTATAGGTTACGATGATTAGGTCAAACATATTATGGTGTGCACTATTGGCTACGATTCTTTTACAAAAGAAATCTTGAGGCGGACAATCGAAAAGCATTTTTCTTCTCTTGCGAAGCAACATTATCTTCAAAACACACCTGCACAATTGGAATTCCACCTAAAATATTAGAAATTCTGATATGGTGATTTTCTATCGGCACATCAGAGTATTTTGCCTCAACCATAAGCCAGGGCTTGCGCTCTTTTAATATAAGAAAATCTGTTTCTTGCTTATTTTTGTCGCGGATGTAGCTCAAGCTAAACTCTGTTCCTGTCAAATCCTGCCAGGCAGATAGGCGCGAATTTAACTCAACCGCTATATAATTCTCAAACCGCTTATGAGGATCTTTAATGCGTGTCCAGTCATAAAGATACCATTTAGATGCTTTCAAAAGAGCTCTCTTGATATTCCGACTATAAGGCATAATCTTAAAAGCAAGGTAAAAATCCTGTAATTTCCTAAGGTAATTCTTAATTGTAACCGGATTACTCTCCAAATGAGATGCCAATGAATTCTCAGAGATAGGGCTTCCAATCATCTCGGGGAAAAGCTCGTATAAATCGTGAAGTTTCTCGCGGTCAGCAATACGGGTTAAAAGCCCGATATCCTCAGTAATTACCCTTTCTAAATAATCCCGCGACCATTTCTTCTGGAAGTCGCCTCTACCAGCCAAAAACGGCTCTGGAAAACCGCTGTAAGCCAATAATTGCTCTAATGCCTTTTGCACCTTCGTATCCTTACGGTTCATTTGCTCTAAAATAAAATCTAAAGGATTATTACATTCTGACTTTTCAATCCTAGGTTGGCCAATGACTTCCCTAAGGCTGAGCGGTAAAAGTTGAAAGGTAAAATAGCGACCAGACAGGCTATCGCCTGCCTGCCTTAAAATATCTAACTTCGAGGAGCCTGTAACAATAAACTGGTAATGTTCCTGTGTGGCGTCAAAGATACCTTTGAGGATATTCTTCCATCCGTTAACTTTATGGATTTCATCAAAGCATACCCAAAGTTTCGCGCCTCTTTGCGCAGGAGAATCCGAGGTAAAAAAGAGTTCACTTGCTTTATACCGATTACGCACAGAACGCAGATCCCAAAGGTAATATAACTTCTGCGTCCCTGCTTCTTTAAGTTTCATTTTAGCAAGAGTAGTTTTCCCTGACTGGCGGGGGCCAGTGATAAAACGCATCTGTCTACCCCATACGCCAGCAAAAGCAATATCAAAAAGTGATCTTTGTAGCATAAGACTATTTTAAATAAATATTTAAAAAAGTCAAGAAAAATTTAAAGGTATATTTAAAAAAATCCACAGGGAGGGAACTTGGGTAATTTTACATTAGATTTTAAGTAGAGTCAGGAGAAAATTAGATTCAAAACAGCGCCTTAACTTATCTTTGGCGTTATAGGTAACGATGATTATGTCTATCATGTGAGTGTTTTGCTATTCGCCCTTTTCTGCTATTGCCCTAATCTTCATATGTTCTTTATTTTTTTGTTCTTTATCTAATTTTGCATAACTTTTTATAAGATTTTTTATTTCAAAGCACATCCTGATAGTAACTCCCATAGTAGTGTAAATATATAGACCTAACCTGCCAAGAGAAACCAAATTATTAAACCCGGATAAATATTCAATATACTTATTAAAAATATTTTCTGTCTCTTGGCTATAAAATGGGTAATGTTTCGCATCTGTGGGTAATTCCTTAGCGATTAAAGTCCTTGGATTAGATTTTAGATTTATATGTTTATACTCGCATATACGGGTATAATCAAAACCATTATCAGGGTAATAGACCCAAGCATAATCTTTAAAATAATGTTCCTGATTTAAAATTTCAATCTCTTGTTTTATTCCTCGATAAGAGAGCCGACCAAATCTTTGAGAAAATAAATCATCCAAAGACAATGTATTAATATAAAAATCTCCCTTAATGTGTTCCCCATTAACTATGGGCTCACCAATAAAGTTCTCTACAGTTCCTCTAACGACCTTGCAACTTTTAGATAATTTAGTAATTAGGTCATTGTAATCGGTTTTAGGATAGCCTTGATATTTTACTTGAAAGGCACTCTTATCCTTGTCTTTTCTTAAGACCAATTGGCTCTTTCTTGTTTTTGCCCAAGACGAAGATAACCTTTGGGGTTCAATATTCCAGAATTTCTTTGTGTAATTGTAATAGAATAATTCATAGAGAGTCTTTCCTACAGTTGAAGTCATATATGTCTCAAAATTAGTATAATTAGGTTCATTTGAATTAAGATGGGTAAGCTCATTTATTACCTTATCTGAATCTTTAAGTTTAGCAATATCATCAATGTGTAATGGATAACTTAGTATTTCTCCATCAATTTGGGTTCCTAAATAAAGTGCGTTAGGAACAATATCAATGAATCTCTTTATAAAACTTATCGTTTCTTTGCTATTAGTATATATAATATGAGGTCCTATTTCATAACCCAAGCTATCTTTATAGAAGGTTCGGCACATACCACCTAACTGCATTTCCTTCTCAACTATGATTACTTCATATCCTTCGCGGCATAGCAAATAGCCCATAGTACAGCCAGCCAACCCTCCACCGAGTATCACCACTTTCATTTTATTGCCTTTCAATCGCACTCTTATTTTCCACTAAAGAATCCTCTTCATTTAATAATCCTGCTTGGGCTAATTCATATAAATATTCATCCACATCCTGACTGGCTTGTTCCTTGGATATCCCATACTCCTCGATAAGATAATCCATTACTTCAACTGGCCTATTCCCTGAATTTAACTTCCGCCATATCTGTGCTGAGACATCATTAAGATAAAAATAAGATTTAGTAAATGTATTTATCACTACAATCTCATCATCAAAATCTCTATACACTATCTTTTTAACCTTTCTTAAAGGAAGCGGGGATTTTCTTAATCTCTGGTTTAAATAAACGCCGTAGAGTCCACCTATAAAGAAGGCAAAGGCGCTTATTATATCCAAAAGATAATATAAACTAGGATAACTATTATTGGATTGTGGTCTTATAAGAAATTTTAAAAAACCTTTTATAGAAACACATATTCTATTTAAAAGAGAAAGTGGCTCTCTATAAAACATAGAATAAAACGGACTTATTATACCATCATATTTTTTAAAGAAACGCGGATCGTTAACAGCTATGTTAAACAGTTGTTTCCATAGCAAAGAAATAGATTCTCTATATCTATGGTATACTACTGCAGCTTTTGTGTAATTGAATATGTAACCTGCTAAAAAGATTCTCCAACAGAGGTCAAGCTCCATATCCTCTGAGAAATACTCATCAAAAAAACCTATTTGTTCTAGGACGCTACGTCTATATATAGCGTTAGCGTTTAAAATATAAGGTAAAATTCTCTCCTTTGAACAAATATTCTGCAATTGAGAATCCAGTGTTCTACTGGCTATGTATCTTTGAGCAGGTGTATCTAATCTATAAGGCAATATCTTACCGCCACAACCAGCTATTTGCTCATCTTTAAAACCAGAAAGAAGGTTGGATATCCAAAACCTTTCTACCACACAATCTCCATGAGTAAAGGCTATAAACTCTCCTTGAGAGATTTGTATTCCTCGATTTAGGGCAGCGCTATACTGTTTAACCTTTGGCTCATAAACATAATTTACAGGGTAGCTTACAATTAATTCTTTAGTATTATCGGTTGACCCATTATCAACCACAATTATCTCTAAGTCTTGCTTGGGATAATCCAAATTCATTAAAGAATCCAGACATAATGTCAATGTCTTCTCTGCGTTATATACTGGAATAACTATACTAACTTTCTTAGTCTGCATCTTCTTCCCTCACATCTTCAATACTTTTTTGAACTTATTTACTCCTGTTTTCCAGAAAGACGAAGTTTCTCTACAGCCTGAATCTTTACAAACATAACCAGCCTTCCCTCTTCGAGCATCCCTTCGATAGTCTCTATAATCTTTAGAATCCCATATCTCTTTAAAACTTTTCTCAAAGATGTTGCCAAATTCAACCAATTCAATTTGCCTAAAGTAGTAGCAAGCTGACATTACAGCGCCGTCAACACTAACAAAAGGCGTCCAAGGACGAAGACAGTCTGAGATTATCACTGGATGGATAATAGTTTTTAATTTTATATGCTGGTATTTAGCCTTTGGAGATATTTCTCCTAATTTATTTAGAAATCGCTGTTTATCAAATTGAACTTTGCGATTACTAAGGCTACCCTCCTGACAAAATACGACTTCTTTTGCGCCAATATTACTTGCAAAATCAATTAAATGTGGCATTTCAGAAAAACTCTCATCAGATACGGTGCAATAAAGATTAAGCTCTGGTTTTTTTTGCTTAAATTCTCTTTTCAGTTCCATTAGATTTCTGACATTTTGCATAACCTCATCAAAAGAAGCTCCTATCCTAACCTTTTCATAAGCTTCTTTTGTGGTTCTCTCAATAGAAAACCATATTTGTTCAACTCCTAATTCTATTAACTCCCGAGCAATCTCTTTTGTAAGCAGGGTAAAGTTATCAATAAAATATACTTTTATATTCTTACTCTTTAAATATCTTAACATCTTTAAGGAATCTTTATTAAGTAGGCACTCTCCAAAACCTAACATCCAAACCTTATAAAGTTTAGGGAATTGGTCAATTATCTTCTTAAAATTTTCAAAGCTTAAGTCTTTTTGTTTACCTTGCCAATAAGTATGGTTACACATAATACAACTTAGATTGCATCTTGTTGTACATTCAATCTGTAGCGTTCTCGGTAAAGATTTAATAAATGAGAGCCTTGTGTCTATTTCGGGAAAGATACTTATGTGGGCTTCTCTGAGGCTTTTTGTTCTACCTAATATTCTAAATGAATTAAATAGTCTAAAAGGAAGCGATAATTTAAATGAGGAAAAAAAGAATTTAATAAGATTTGAAGAGGCTCTTATGAGTTTTCTGTAAAATCTTTTGTCTTTTGTCATCAATCTTTGATGAGCAAGGTTTAGCATTTCAGGAATCCTTAATCCGTAGGGACATACCTTCTCACAGGCACGGCATTCAGTACAGACCTCGGCTTTTACTTTCAAGCCCCTGTACCAATTTTTTGCCGCATCACCATAAGGCCTTTTATAAGACAGGGCATATCTATTCATCATAGATATATAGGCTATGGGAATATCTACAGGGCAGACAGATTCACAATCGCCACATTCTCTACAAAATTCTTTATCAAATTTTCTAACTCTACCAAAGAAACTACTTTCATCAGTAGGCAACAATTTTCTTATCGAATTACTAACATTAATATTGAACTTAATATGCTTAATCGAACCCATGCCAATAGTTACTGTAGAAATATTTTTTGCAAGAACAAATCTAAGTGCTTTATCCACATCCTTTATCGAGCCACCTGCTAAAGCCATCATCGCAATAACTCCTATATCCATCTTGTTTGCCAGAGAAATTACTTCTTTAAAGAATTCTACCTCCATAGGATTATAAGGTATTTGAATGGTATCAAACTCATTGGTTTGCATAGCCTTAATTGCTATGCCTCTTAGGTGTGTAGTAAACCCCACAAAATCTATTTGACCTTTATTCTTTGCTTCTTTTAGCGCTTGTAAAGCACCATCTGGAGCCAAAACTCTTTCTAACTCAGAGTTATTGGTTATATAATGTAATTGGTAAATCTCGATTTTTTCTGTCTTCAATCTATTCAAACTAATTTCTATGTCTTTCAAAGCAGCTTCTTTTGTACGACTTAGCGTTTTGGAAATAAGGTAGCAGCTACTGCGTCTTTTCTGTATTGCTTGCCCAATTTTCTCTTCGCTGTTGCCATAAGCGCGAGCAGTCTCAATAAAATTAATACCCTTATCTAATGCATAATTAATCAATCTTTCTGTATTGATTGAATTCATTGCCTCTTTCATCATTCCACTACTGCCTAAGCCAATTATGGAAACTTGCAATCCAGTTTTACCTAATTTGCGTTTCTGCATTTTTCTTAGTTAATCTATAGATTTAATTTGCGGAATTTGAGTTTTTAGTTTCTAATGTCTTCTTTGGGAAAATCAAGGTTCATCAAAGAGTCAAGACAAGCAGATAAAGTCCCTTCTCCATTATAGACTATCACTATAATGCTTATTTTATACTCCATTATTAGGGAGCTCCGGTTGCAATAATTTGCTTAAATTGCTTAAATTTAGCCAATGTAGGTTTTTGGTAAGGTTTTTTTGATTTTTCTTTTAGCTTCATTCCTTTTTTATTGTTTTCTTTCATGCTTTATCTACCTCCTTTCTAAGGTGGAGTCAATCCTTCATTTTTAAGTTCATTAAAAAAGCTTAAAACCTCCTCCCTAATTTCTTCTTTTTTAACTTTATATTCACCCGAAATTAAATCTATAATCTCTGAAATATCTTTTTTTTCCATTAACAATCTCCATATTTTAGCGCCAGTTTTATTTACAACATAACGAAAATCTCTCTTAGGTTCAGAAATAACCACTTCATCATTAACCATTCGCCAAAGCACTATATCTGGATTTAGCTGAGGAAAGAATTCTTCTCTATTTAATTTTATGTTTAATAAACCATAAATTCTTCCCAAAAACCAGACCATCCCTCTTATAATCTTATAAATAAAATAGGTCTCTAATGTATTTTTGTTCTTAAATAGCGCTATGAAAAAAGCCTTTGTAGATTGTAAGAGTGCAAAAAATAACTCAAGACAATCATCCAGGCTGATAATAGACTTTTTAAATAAATCTACATATTTTTGCCGTAAAAAAGAATAATAGTACCCATCCTCAAACCATTTAATTAAAAAATCGCTCAATCTATCCGAATGTTTACAGTAAACTATGGCATCCCGGACGTAATTTAAATGATATCCTTTTAAATAAACCCTCCATGATAATTCTATATCTTCCAATGTAACAAAAGAATCATCAAAATAATCTACTTCATTTAGTACCTTGCGCATATAAACGGCATTAGCTGTAGTAAGATTTGGTAGAAATGACTCCTGACTAATAAGGCCTGCTTGTTGGGGAAATATAAATTTAAAATCGTAAAATTTCTCAAACCAGGCTTGAGGATTATTAGGACGAATTTCTCCACCGCAGCCCCCCACAATTTCACTGGTAAAGCCGTTTATTAAATTTTTAAGCCATAATTTATCTGCAATGCAATCTGCATCAATAAAAGCAACAAACGCACCACTAGATTCTTTAATACCTCTATTTCTAGCTGCACCGCGGCTTCTCTTGCTTTCAAATGCATATTTTACAGGAAAAGACATTATGATATCCTTGGTGGCATCGGTTGAGTTATTGTCTACAACAATTATTTCCATATCGAGCTTAGGAAAATCAAGATTCATCAGGGAATTAAGGCAAAGGGATAATGTCTTTTCTCCATTATAGACTGGCACTATGACGCTTACTTTGGGTTTCATAATAGCCGTCGATATTTCCTCAGGAAATTTTGTTGGATATTCCAAGTAATTCTTCCTTATTATTGTTAAGTGAATTAAAAAAACTACATAATATACTCAGACGCTTTAAGCGTTCTTGTTTAATTTGCGAATCTATCTGATTAGGCATTTGACTTGCCTCTGTATTGGGTCTTGAGGAATAAGCAATGCAATCAGTAACAACATTGTTACTGATTAACCACTCTGCTAATTTCAGACTATCTAAAAAATCTTTTTCTGTTTCTGAAGGAAGTCCGACCAGAAATAGAGTTTTTATCTCGAGATTGGGATTGCAATTTCTTAGTCTTGTTACACAATATTTAAAATCATTTAAATCATAGGACCTATTCATTAGTTTAAGTATTCTTTTACTGCCTGAACACACAGGTACATAGATACGCCATATCTTGTCTTGACGAATGAATCTCTCAAGCGATGGCAGCATTTCCTTTAGTTTATTGGGAGTTAAATGCGATAATGCAAACCGGCATTCCTTATATTTTTGGCAAAGCTTGTCGAGAAGATGAGCGAGTGAAATATTCAAATCTTCACCGTAGGTTCCGCTGTCATTCGCTATCAAAATAAATCTTCTGTAGCCTTTATTATAGGCAATATCGTATTCCTTAAGGATGTCTAAGATCGGCCTACTGCGGGGTTTGCCAAAAACAAATCTTACTGCACAATAGCTGCATTTTCCCTGACAACCCCAGCCTATTCTCAAGCGATACTCAGCATATTTATTCTTCTTAAGTTTGCGCAAAGAGCCCGTATATTTAATTTCGCTTATACTCGATTTTGTATTTAATATCTTGTCTAATTCTTGAAAGGAATTTGGGCTTACTGCTGTCCCATTAAATACCTGCTTAAGCCTGTTTTTATTAATAGACGGCAGGCAGCCTGTTATTAACATTTGTGCGCTTCTATTTTTATTTTTCTGAACTTTTTTAATAAGTGCTACTGATTCGTCTTCAGATTCTTTTACAACGGCACATGTATTTACAATGACGAGGTCAGCGGTTTTTATTTTTCTTGATAGCGCCCAGCCATTATTTCTCAAATATGCTTTGATCAAAGCAAAATCAGCTCCCATTGGAAGGCAATCTGTTCTTGAAGCAATCAAAAAAGCTTTCTTGTAGAGCACTATTTATTTAGAATTTTGTCTAACCAACTTTTCTTTTTCCAAATCCTTAACTAAAACTAAAAGGTCATTTTTAAATTTATTTTCTGGAATTCGGTATTCTGCTTTAAGAGAAGATAGAATTTCGCTTAAATTCTTGCCATCATTTATCTTATTCCATATCTTAGTTCCTGTCTCATTTAAACTATAATAATACCCATTATCCAGATTAAGGATTACTGCCTCTGCGTCGATAATTCTAAAGGTTAGCTTGTTCATATCTATTGCGTATCTTTGACTTAAGTCCATCTTGCTCTCCTTCAATGAGCGCACAACTTATGGAGTCCGCCATTGCTTCGTTGGCGGACGAGATAAGTTGTTTGCGCGAATTGAACCCAGCACTAATTTTACAATTGAAATGATTTCTTAAGCCTATTTTTAAGATGGGTTCTTGCTTGTCCATAATGCTTTAATTTATTTTCCCTTTCTCTGGCATCTAACTCTGAACCGCATCCTTCACAACCGATAAATTTCCATTTATTTTCATTATCATGCTCTTTTAAACGTCTTTCTAAGTTATTTGTATAACCGTAATAAGGCTCACCGGTATTTCTCTCTTTCAAAACATAAATCCAATATATGTTCATAAAATTAGTGCTGGGTCAAATTCAGACACGGCCTTCAGCCTACAACTTACGTCTCCGCCTTTGGCGGATTCCGTAAGCTGTGTCTTCATTTGACCTTATCTAGCAAGCCCTTCATTCATACTTCCGCTGCGATAACCTTCGAGGTCAACACAGATATAAGTATAGCCCAGTATTTTTAAATTTTCAATAATTGACTTTTTATGCTTTAAAACCTTGGGAAGATCGACTTTGGGAACCTCTATTCTGGCTATATTTTTATGGTGCCTGAGTCTAACCTGTTTAAAACCCAAATTTCTTAAAAACTCTTCTGCAGTTTGAATTTTTTTTAAATTCCCTTTAGTAATCTTCATACCATATGGAAACCTTGACGACAAACAAGCAAAGCTGGGCTTATTCCAAATAGATAAGCCCAATCTCTTTGAAAGCTGTCTAATATCGTCTTTGGTTAGCCTTGCCTCTTTCAAAGGTGAGCGCACATTTAACTTCTTAGCAGCTTCACTACCCGGACGAAAATCTTTTAAATCATCAAAATTTGAGCCATCAACTACGAAATTTAGATTGTTTTCTTGAGCAATTTTTTTCAATTTAGAAAATAATTCTTCCTTGCAAAAGAAACAACGATTTAAAGGATTGCGCTTAAAATTGGGATTTTTTAATTCATCTGTTTTAATGATAAGATATTTTGCCTTTAATTTTTTGGCAAACCTTTCTGCCTGTTTAATTTCTGTTTCAGGATAAGTTTCAGAAGCGGCAATTACTGCCAAAACATTTTCTTTTAAGACATCTTTGGCAACCTTCAACAATAAGCTGCTATCCACACCTCCGGAATAGGCGATAACCACACTTTGCATCTTTCGTAAAATATTTTTTAGATTATTTAATTTTTGAAGGAGCGTCATTAATAAATCAAGTAAAAAAGATAACCTAAGCTCAAGGAAAGCGCACTTAAACCAAATAGATATGCCATAAGAAGTTTTAAGCCAAATTCTTTTTTTAGAACCAGTATGGTTCCGTAGCTGGTGACAGGACCTACCAATAACATAACCATTCCTGCGCCTATATTCATTCCCTGATTTATAAGCGCATCTACAAAAGGAACTGTGGCCGTGGAGCAGATATAAGTTAATAAGCCAAATATCAGGCTAAAGGCGTAACCGGCTGCGCCGGTTAAATATTGCTTAATCAAGTTTCCTATGGGCACAAATGTATCTACAATTGCTGCTAAAAATATTCCTAACAAAATTTCTGGACCAATTTCTTTGACCATATCAACGAAAGCTACTTTAAGTATTGATTTTACATGCGCGAAAAATCCTTTTCTGTGAATATGGCATATTTTTTCCTTGCTACATTCGCTACAGATTGTCTCAATAATTTCTTTGGGCTTAATATTAAATAGATTTCCAATTAAACCCATTATTACTCCCATAAGTATGACAGCAAAAAATATAAAGATTGTAAATTTTAAACCCAAAAGCTTCCAAGTAACTAAAAGCGCGCTTACTGATGTAGCCGGGGTTGCTACTAAAAATGAAATCACCGGCCCTAACCTTGCACCTTTTTTATGCAAGCCAATGGCAATAGGTAAAGAACCCCAACAACAAATAGGCAGAAGCATACCCACAAGGGTAGTATAAAATATGGGCTTTATACCTTTACCGCCCAAATGCTTGCTAATTATTTTCTCAGGCACAAATTCTTGAATAAGGCCGCTTAAGAAAAATCCAATTGCTAAAGCTGGCAAAATCTCCCAAAAATAATGAAAGAAAACATTAGAAAAATTTGCAATCATTTTTTAAACCTCTCATTCAAAGAATTAAACAAATTTCCCAAAGCCAAGCCAACAAGTAAATAATCAAGCTTGGGCAGAAATAAATAAGAAATAAAACCAGCAACAGCTACAAAGCAACCAAAAACAATCCCCGCTGTCAGTTTAAACGCAGATGTCTTTGGTTCAATCAACATTACAAACACAAAATATAAATTTATTAAAGGAAAATAATCAAAAATACTGCCCTGCTTTAAATAAGCATAAGCCATTAATAAAATTACAAATGCCAATAGATAACTTATTACCAAATGCAAACGCCTTATTTTAAAAACAATAAATAATCCCGGTATGATTATGAACCAAATATTAACTGGCCACCAACCTATAGAAGCGCCAAAGAAAATATTTAATAAAAGCAAACCTAAATTAGCAGGATTAAAAATATGTTTATTCTCGAACTTGAGAATATGTTTTGAAAGAATAGCCAAAGCCGAAGCAATTACATAATAAAAAATATTTTGTCCTGATGATAATACCATTCCCACAATTAAACCACTGATAACTGCGCTGGAAGGAAAAATAAATTTTTTGTTTTTAAGATAGTTTATAACCAAATCAAGTAAAACTGCTGTGAAAACCGAGGCAATTATTTGAATGGTTAAATTAATAAAATTATTTTGTTCATAAAATCCTAAAACTATCAGGAACAAAAGAAATATCATCATATATGTTTTTATACTTAATTTAAACATTGTAGCCTACCTATTTAATAAAAAGATTTACTAAGTATCCAATGACGATTACCTGCGGCACAGTTACAAGCACAAGCCAAAGAGCAACGCGCCTGCCAACATTACTCCATAAAAGTCCGATTTCTGTATAATCTGTTACAACGCCTGCCATTAAAAATACAAAACTATTTCCCAAAGCCCCGGTCTGTCTAAATATCTCAAAGGCCAAGGGAGAAGACCCTTCAGAACAAATCTCAATAATTGTTGCAAAAAGCAAAGTAACCATCAAACCTAAAATTGTGGGACCCATAAATTTATGAAAAATGTGTGTCGGAATATATGCGCCGGCAAAGCTTGCAATAATTATGCCTAAAATAATCCACCATAAAACCATATTAGATAATGACAAAGCGCCTTTAAGAATTCCTTTGAAATCAGAAATCAAAGTTTTTAATTTGAATTTATAATTTCTGGCTCGAAGTTTAAAATCCTTTAAAATAGAAAATTGCTCAGGAACATCTATTGTATTTTTATTTTTCTCAACCAGACCTCTATTTTCCAAGAACATAAATATAAAACCAGTATTTATTGCGATAAATATTGCGGAAAGAATTATAAACAATCCTTTTAAACCAAATAAACTAATAAGCATTATCGTTATCGTAAAATTTGCCCAGGGGCTTGCCAGTAAAAAGCTCACAACTGCGGGATTTGAAGCGCCCTTTTTATGCAATTGAATTGAGAGCGCAAGTATTCCGTGGCTGCAGGCACTCATTAAAAAACCTATGACTACCGCATTAAATATCGTCGAAGGCTTCTTGCGGGAAAGAATCTTAGAGATATATTCTTGTGGGATATAATAGTCAATTAGCCCGCCTAAAAATAAACCTAACCCAACTGCCCACCAGATTGTCTTTAGGTAACCTAAAAATATTTTGCGAAAGGGTTCCAAGAAGGGGATAAAAAACGAAGCCGCAACTATCACAAAAGTTGAAGCGCTTATTATGAATAGTTTATTTCTAAAAATCCCGCCTCTTACAGAGACTTGGCAAGCCGTTTCTTCAACTATCCCAAATTGCTTAACAAATTTATCTTTACAATGCTGGCTGCAAAAAAAATAGGCCTCTGTGCCCTTTTTTAATTTTATGGCCTTATCCTCAGTTATTTCCATTGCGCAAATTGGGTCTCTTGCCATAAATCTTCCCTTTATTCGCCCACCTCAGCCTCGACAATTACTGTAGTTTCAGGATGAATTGGGTCGTTACTAAAAATACTAAATTCACGAAGCAAATGCCCCTTATGAACAGTGGGATGAAGTAAATCTATAACCAATTCTATTTGCCCGACTGTTTTTGGTTTTATAACCATTTGCCAGCCCGTCGGAGCACCGCCAGTTCCAAAAACCGGACTTTTATCTTTACCTACCTGCAAAGAAACAGCCACACATCCGCAAGAGGTCTTGATATTGGTAATAATCAAATCTGCTTTTCCTTTATTAGACAGATTAAATGCCGCCCTAATTACACCTTGCTTTTTGCTGACCTCTCCGAAGTTAATAGTTGACGGCTCCACAAAAATTTGCGGCCGCTTATCCCCGGCTTCTTTGATTAATCTTTTTTCTATGCCAGCTTGTATTTGTCTATCCATTATTGCTTTCAATGAGAACTTCTTAGCCACCTTATAAAAAATCTCTTCCCGCGGCACACCGGTTTCTAAAAGCGCTTCAATATATGCCTTCATCTCTCTGGATTGAGGACAGTTGCATTTATCAATAGTCATATTTTTGCAAATGATACAACCGATTTTAGGATAAATATCAGCTTTCAAAGCAGAGATATCTTGGGCAAAGACGATTTGAAAAGATAATAATAAACAAAGCGCAAATAAAATAACCGACGATATTTTATGTCTGATTTTCATCCTAACTCCTTTCTTTTTCTGCCGGATAGCCAGCATTCTCCCACGCGCCATAACCATCTTCAAAAACCTTGATGTTTCCTTGTTTATAACCATTCTTAATTAAGATTCTTCCTGCGCTTCTACTTGCCTCACAGCTACCGCCATCCCATGTGCCCTCACAGTAAAACACAATCTCTTTGTCCTGCGGAATTTCCTTGAGTCTTGACTCGATTTCTGGAAGCGGAATACCTAATGCCCCTTTTACATGGCCACGTTGGTAATCTTCATTCTCTCGCACATCAACCCAAACCACATCTTTAAATAACAAATAGTAATTCTGATACGCCTCTTCCAGAAGAATAATTGATGGCTCTTGGGTGGGAGGCATTTTAGGACCTCTCACCAGGGGAAGGTTTTCTTTTTCCCAAAAAGATATGCCATCTAAATTATAGGCATTGTAACCCATATCTATTAGCTTCTTTGCCACATAGTTACTTCTGTGTCCAGCTCCGCAATAAGTAACTACTATGGTATTTCTATCAATTTTTTCCAATTTCTTAAGCACTTCGAGGTCTTGTCTATCAAATTTGCTTTTGGGAAACCAAATCGCATCCGGTATATGCTTACCGATATATTCATTTTCCTCCCTTACATCTAAAATAACTACCTTTTCTCCCTTTTGAATGCGCTCATATAGCTTCTTTGAAGATAATTTGGGTGGCTGGGTAGCTGCCAAGAGATTATAAGGTGACATTGATTTAGCTACCGGGCTGCGGGGTTTTAAGTTGGTATCCAATTCTAATAAAATAGAGATGATTTTGGTAGCTTGCTGTGGATCATTGGATTCAATATAAATGTTTCGCTTTATTTTACCTTTTGCATTGGTAAGGTCTGGTTCAAAAGAAACCTTGAGCTCTGCCGTTTCTCCTGGCTCTAATTTATTCTTGGATATCTCAGCCTTAGTGCAGTTACAGGTAGTACTTACATTCTTTATACTCAATACCTCATTACCCATATTTTTAACTTCAAAATTATGTGTCTGTGTCTTAAGTTCGGTTACTTTCCCAAAATCCCAGGCCTCTGGAGTAATAGTCATTTGGGGAGCCTTTGCAATCTGGGCATCATTACCAAATACTTTTTTATTACCCCTTAGAATAACTAAACTCAGTATTACTATAACTACCGCAATGAGCTTTATCTTTATAGTATGTTTTAACATGATTTGTCGCCCCTCGAGATTTATTATACCTCTTTAAAATATTATAATTAATGGGCGTGGCCGGAATGACCGGATGGCCTTTCATATCCGCCGCTATTGCCACTTTCCGTAGCGCAACCATAAACTGTAAGGGCTATTAAAAAAACTATAAATAAAAACAACCTTTTCACTTTTCATCTCCTTTTAGAAATTTGCGCCCTTTAAGCCATCTATTAATTATGCCGCTTAAAGGGCGCAAAAAAACCTTATTTACCGTGCTCGTGGTGATGTTCAGCAGTTTCTGTTTCGGTCTCGACCTTCTCGGAAGTAGTTGCCGCAGCCTCTTTCTGCTTCTCTTCCTCTATTTTCTTGATGTATTTATCTGGATCCTTCTTAAATTCATCTACGCACATCGGGCAACAGAAGTTATAGATTTTACCTTGGTATTCGTATTTAACTTCTTCTCCCTTCTTTATCTTCGTCCCCATTACTGGGCAGATTTTATTGCCTACCTCTTCTGCCTTCTTATCGGATTCTGTGGCGGTAGTAGCAGAAACAGCGGATTCCTTGTTCATCTGCATATTACCCATGTCTGCTTGAGCCAACTGCATCTTGTCTCCATGTTCACTATGTCTACTGCCACAGGGCATAGCAAAAGATGCCTTGCTTGCCCCTAAAATAAATAAACAAGCCAACACGCCAAACAATATTTTCCTAAACATTGCTATCTCCCTTCTAAGTTACAAATTATTAACTGCGTATGTGAAAAGATGGGTAGTTTAACGTCATGCCCAGGACACTTGACTACAGCCCTCCTTACAGTGGGCTATTGGTCTAATCATCCAACGAACTGAATTGTTTGCCATTTTTGACCTCCCTTCTAGATTTTCTTTAAATCTTTGGTTAAAAAATAACTCAATATGGTTCTAATTACCACTATCGCGCCCAAAATTCCTAAGCCCTCCCATGAAGGTGTGATAATCGTCTTGATAATATCTCCGGCGATAAAAAACTCTAAAGCTAAAACTAAGTAACTTCCTAATTTGATGCGGATAATCTCGTTACATTTCAAACAATCTTCTTTTTTTGCTATCTCTTTTCTTATAAATTCAAATAGCGAAATAATTATTCCCCAGATGGTAATTAAGGCTCCGATAATATTCAGCGAGAAACTGACAGCGTTTATGAAGTTATGAAATGTGTCCATCCCGGATAAATCCCCCTTTCTTATTTATTGCCTTTGTAATCTCCATTGCCCAAAGAGGAAAAGAAGAAATCGTAACTACTAAAAACCAGTCAAAAACACCCAAAGGCTCAGTCTTAAATACCTTCTGTAAAAATGGCACATAGACTACTGCCATCTGCAATAAGAATGACACGCCTGTAGCCAGAATCAGTTTTTTATTAGTAAACACTCCGATTTTAAATAAAGACTCGGTCATGCTCCGGCAGTTAAAAGAATGGAATAATTGACTGCAGGCAAGAACAATAAAGGCAGCGGTCCTTGCGCGCCCGATTCCTTCCCTTTCCACAAAGAGGACAAAACTAAAAGCCAAAAGGCTGCAGATAGCGATAAATGCGCCTTGTCCTAACATCAGGATTGCCTTCTCTTTAGTTATTACACCTTCATTAGTGGGCCTGGGGCGACGCTTCATTATCTTGGGGGCAACCGGATCTACCCCTAATGCCAAGGCAGGTAAGCCATCGGTGACAAGGTTTACCCATAAGATATGTATAGGTAATAAGGGAACGGGTAAGCCTATAAGCGAAGAGACAAACATAACTAAGATTTCTCCTGCATTGCAGGATAAGAGATAATGAATAAATTTCTTGATATTATCGTATATGCCTCTGCCTTCTTCCACAGCAGCAACAATGGAGGCAAAATTATCATCGGTAATGACCATATCCGAGACTTCTTTAGTAACATCAGTGCCGGTGATGCCCATAGCCACGCCTATATCTGCCTCTTTGACTGCAGGCGCATCGTTGACACCATCACCGGTCATTGCCACTACCTCATTACGCGCCTTCCAAGCACGCACAATCCTTAGTTTATGTTCTGGCGAAACCCGGGCATAGACAAGAATATTTTCTACCTCTTTTTTAAAATCCTCTTCGCTTAACCTATCTAGCTCTTCGCCAGTTAAAGCTATAGAATCCTGTTTGAAGAATCCCAACTCTTTAGCGATAGCCACAGCAGTATTTTTATGGTCGCCGGTAATCATCACGGTTTTAATCCCTGCGGTTTCGCATTCTCCCATCGCCTTCTTAACTTCTTCTCTCGGAGGGTCAATCATAGCGATCAAACCAGCAAAAGTAAGCTCTCTTTCAATCAAGCGTGCTTCGTATTTATCCGGCTTTACATCTAAAACCCTATATGCCACTGCCAATACCCGCATCGCCTGATCAGCTAATTCACCATTTACCTTAAGGATATTTTCCCTGTCTTGCCTGGTTAATTCCCGGCTTATACCTTTTTCTTCAATATTCATACAATCATCTAAAAGCAGATCAGGCGCACCTTTAACAAAAGCAATAAATTTATCCTTATACCGGCGCACGATAGTCATCTTTTTACGCTCAGAATCAAAAGGTATTTCATCCACAAAGGAAAACTCTTTTTCCTTTTCCTCCTTACAGATATTAGCCTTGACTGCAACAGTTAAAAGAGCGCCTTCGGTAGGGTCTCCCACAATTTTATAACTGTTGTTATCCTTAATCAGCTGGGCTCCATTGCACAAAACGCCTAAGGTTAAGGTTCTGTTTAACTCTTGATAATCATTAGGATTAATTACCTTACCATTATAAACAAATTCTCCCTTTGGTTCGTAGCCAATACCTGTTACTTTAAAAAGTGTGTCGCCTGCAAAAACTGCCTGAACCGTCATCTCGTTTTTGGTTAAAGTCCCGGTCTTATCCGAACAAATAACTGTAGCACACCCCAAAGTTTCTACCGAGGGAAGCTTTCTAATCAGGGCATGGCGCTTCACCATTCGCTGGACACCTAAAGCCAAGGCAATAGTTACTACTGCTGGAAGCCCCTCAGGTATAGCTGCGACTGCTAAACTGACCGCAGTCAAAAACATATCTAAAAGTTTTCCGCCCCGTAATACGCCCAGTAAGAAGACAATACCTACCAAAACAAAACACAAATAGACAATCCATTTGCCAAATTGTTCTAATTTTTTCTGTAAAGGTGTTGATTCCCGTTCGATCCCCTGAATCATCCCGGCAATCTTACCTAATTCTGTTTGCATTCCTGTTTCAGCTACCAATGCCCTGGCTTTGCCAGAAGCAACTGAAGTACCCATATAGAGCATGTTAGCCCTATCAGCCAAAGGTATATCTTTTTCTTCTAAACTAAGGGTTGTTTTTAAAACTGGGGTGGATTCTCCGGTTAAGCTTGCCTCCAGAACACCAAAATTAGAGGTAAGCCAGATAAGACGAGCATCGGCGGGAATATTATCTCCTGCTTCTAATTCAATTAAGTCGCCGGGGACTAATTCATTTGAAAGGATAACATTATGCTGGCCATCTCGGATTACTTTAGAATTTGGAGCGGATAATTTTTTTAAGGCAGCTAAGGACTTTTCTGCGCGATATTCCTGAATAAAACCCAAGATAGCATTTAAAATAACTATAGCAACTATAGCTAAGGCATCTACCCATTCTTTCAAAAATCCCGATACGAGCGCTGCGCCGATTAAAATCCAAACAATAAAATCTTGAAACTGTTCCCAAAAAATACTTAAAGCAGAGTGGCCTTTTTTCTCCTTTAACTGATTAGGGCCAAATTTATCTAATCTGGATTTAGCTTCGGCTTGAGTAAGCCCCTTATTTAAGTCTGTTGAAAGCAAACCGACTATTTCCCGAACATCCGAATGCCACCATTGCTTCATGAATTATTCCCTTTCTTTAAGTTCCAATCTTTGTTGAAGATGATAACCGGGTAAAATCTCCTTTCCATATTACATAGAATGCAGGTAAGACAACTAACCCCATAATCACGGCGCTAAAAAGCCCAAAGATAATCGGGGCGGCATAACGTTTTAAAAACTCAGCACCTATTCCCGTTGCCCACATCGCCGGCATAAGGCCAAAAATATCCGCGGAACAGGTCATCATTATCGGGCGAAGGGCACGAGTTGCGCCTTCAGAAACAACAGCATAAAGATCTTCCAGGGATGTTATCCCTCCTTCTCCTTTTCTTCTTTCATAGGCCTCATTTATAAAAGTAGTAATTAAAGCGCAAGCTGCCGCGCCTATTCCCACAGCCTCCATGAGACCAGCCCAAATAGCAATGGACATATTAAACCTCAAGAAAAAAACACTCCAGATTGCGCCCATAGCCGTAAAAGGCATAGCTAATAATATAAGCAGGGTTGAACCAACAGACTTAAAATTAAAGTAATAGAGCAGAAAGATAATGACGAGCGACATAGGAATAAATATACTTAAGCGTTTTTTCACCCGCTCCATATACTCATATTGGCCACTCCAGGTAATTGAGTAGCCAGCTGGCAATTTCACATTTTGACGCACTGCCTTTTTGGCATCACTTACATAGCCGCCGATGTCTCTATCTGCCACATCCACATAGACATAACCTGAGAGCATGCCATTTTCATTTCTAATCATTGCCGGGCCCATAACGAGTTTTATATCTGCAATCTGCTCTAATGGTATTTGGGCTCCCGACTTAGTTGGCACTAATACCCGTTTTAGTTTTTCAATATCATCCCTTAGTTCTCTGGCATAGCGTAAATTTATAGGGTAACGCTCCCTTCCCTCGACTGTAGTGCTTATGTTCTCGCCTCCAATTGCGGACATAATCACCATCTGGGCCTCTTCCACGCTTAAACCATAACGCGCAAGCTGTTCGCGTTTTAAATCAAAATCCACAAAATATCCACCAGCCGTTCTTTCAGCAAAGATACTGCGTGTGCCAGGAACTTGTTTTAAAACCATCTCTAAATGTTCGCCTATCTTCTCTATCTCTTTTAGGTCCGAACCAAAGATTTTAATCCCTACGGGTGTTCGCACACCTGTGGTTAACATATCAATTCTGGCTTTAATCGGCATTGTCCAGGCATTGCTTACGCCCGGGAATTGCATCTTCTTGTCCATTTCGGTGGTCAGCTCATCAAAAGTAATAGGCCTTTTAATAGAAGGTAAAAACTTTCCAAAAGCAGGCACTTTTCTCCATTCGCTTCGGGGCTTAAGAATTACGGTAGTCTCCATCATAGAAAAAGGCGCTGGGTCAGTAGAAGTTTCGGCTCTTCCTGCTTTACCAAAAACCCTTTCTACTTCCGGGAAACTCTTTAAAATCTTATCTTGTACTTGTAGGATTCTTTGAGTTTCGGTTACCGAAATACCGGGGAGAGTGGTAGGCATATAAAGGATGCTGCCTTCATATAAGGGCGGCATAAACTCCGAACCTAATTTTAAAAACATAGGTATAGTCAAAATCAAAGCTAAAAGCAGCAATCCCAGAGTGAGTTTGCGGTGTATGAATACCCAAACAAGTATCCTTCTGTGCCACTTGCTTAAGAAACGGGTGGCAAAATGGTCCTCTAAGGAGCGCGGCTTGGTATTACGTAAGAATATCATTACTAATGCGGGAACCAAGGTAATTGAGAGTATAGCGGCCAAAAAGATTGTAAACATTTGGGTTGCCGCCATTGGCTTGAAGAGCCGGCCTTCTTGT
>JAUYCX010000114.1 GCA_030692045.1 Candidatus Omnitrophota bacterium | reverse complement strand
ATTGCTCTGCCGTTGAGCTACGCCAGCGTGGTTATTGTTTCTCTTTTAATTGTTAGCAGTTACAAAAACAAGTTCTTTTTCTAATTTTTCCATTATAGGCTCATGTGCCCAATTTGTGCCTACTTCAGACCCTCTATCCATAATATTCTTGTCCAGAAGTTCGACTGCCTTACTCTTATGGCTCGGTGATAAATGACTATACCTTAACACCATCGCATAACTTTTATGGCCCAGCAATTCCTGGACAGTCCGTAAATCAATTCCCATCATAACCAGATGGCTAGCAAAGGTGTGCCTCAAATTATGGAACACAAAATCTTTTATACCAGCTCTCTTAATAGCTGTATGAAAAGATGTCTTTATGCTTTCGTATGGCTTACCAATCTCATTACAAAAAACATAAGGCGATTCCGGACGCTTAAGGACTTTGATCAAAGTCCTTTTGACGGTCTCATTCATCGGGACTTCTCTGCACTCGCCATTTTTGGTCTCCATAAGATATATCAAATTCGTTTTAAAATCAATATCATTCCACTTTAAATTTAAAATCTCTCCTGTTCTCATGCCACTATTAACGGCAACAATCACAATAGGCTTTAAATGCGGTGAGCAACAATCGATAAGTTTTAATATCTCATTCTTCTCAAGGAAACGAAGGCGTTTATTGTTTTCTTTAAGGGGTTTCATGCCTTTGAGAGGGTTCTTATCAACTTTGCGCCATTCAATAGCCTTATTAAACATGCACTTTAAAAGGGCAACATTTCTATTAATTGTTGCGGGTTTAAGGGTTTTCAATAGGGCTTTATTGCTTTTTTTAACTGCCTTAATTCTTTCTGCCTTAAACATTTCAATGTCTTTGGGGCCTATATTATAAAGGTATAGGCCTCCAAAATAGCTTTTAAGGGTTTTTAATATGCTTTTATTGCTTTTTTGAGTTGAAGGCTTTAAAAAGACTATATGCAGTCGGGTAAATTCATCAGCAAAATCTTCAAATTTTATTTTATAGTTCTTTTTAATGTC
>JAUYCX010000077.1 GCA_030692045.1 Candidatus Omnitrophota bacterium | reverse complement strand
TCGCCTCAATATCCCAAGGCATTCACCATATACACTTATGAATAACCTGTTTATTAACTGACAATTTATAGATGTTAATTGTCTATCCTGACCCGATTTAGACCTCGATTGGGGTCAGGACTATTTAATTTTTAAAGTACGGGGTAAGAAAAAACCGCTTTCAAGCGGTCCAACCTCAAGGTATGTAAATACCCGGTTTCTCAACCGCTCTTTCTAATTGATTTTTTCATGTTTCTTCTCATATAATTAACGATATCACCATTATAAATGGCGTAAATTCCCTTGTCAAGCCCGATGCGATCCCAATCTACAAATGACATCCGAATGTTCCGAATAAAACACTTTAAATTGATTGGGATAATTCGGATGATAATTAGGATTATTCGAATCGCTGACTATTTTTCGCTTAAATCCTGCCTTATTTTCTCCAAGGTTTTCGCTGCCAGATCTTTACCACCCAGACCAAAAGCCAATCCTCCGGCTAAAGCCAGCATGGCGATAATCCCAATCCAGATTGTCTGCATTAAATTAGCAGCAATTCCCAATTGACTTAGGGCAATAATAAATCCAAAAATCAATATCGCCCACCTGCCAATTGTTCCGACTGCGGAAGCGGAAGACAATCCTGCCGTATTCGCGCTTGCCTTTACCACCTTACACATGAAATTGGAAACGATAACTGCCACAAGCAAAACCACGGCCGCAACAACCACATTCGGTAAATAAAGAAGAATAGTGCTTAAAAATAAAGTCACCTGACTCAGTCCCAAAATATCGGTAGCGGTCATCAAAAATACAACAATAAAAAACCACTTTACCAGTTCTTCGAAAAATTTTCCTGAATCTAATTTCAGTTTTGCTTTTGCAATAGCTCTTTCAACGCCGAGCTTAACCAATAAACTGTCCAACTTGGTTACCTTAATTAATTTGTTCGCAAATTTTCCAAGAAAAACAGCAATCAACCAACCAGCAACAAAACCAATCAGGGCAGCAAGAAATGTCGGTAAAAATC
>JAUYCX010000014.1 GCA_030692045.1 Candidatus Omnitrophota bacterium | reverse complement strand
CCAGCAAATGAGGGAATCCCTTTTGCCTTTACAAAAAAAGAGCTATTTTAACAACTAAAAGACTATAAAGATATTTTTTGTCAAAGAACGACTTTTAAACCAATATTCTGACACAGTCTGAATGTCAGTTTTGTCGCCTTGAAGTATAATATTAATGTATTAAGCGCCCATAGCTCAACTGGATAGAGTGCCGGCCTACGAAGCCGTAGGTTCCCCGTTCGAACCGGGGTGGGCGCGCCAAATCCGCCGAAGGCGGATTTGATCCTGAAGATACGACGGATAGGAGTATCTGAAGGACCTCTTGCCTTTGGCAAATTTTTGATCCCGAGCCACTCTTGTTTTTTCATGAGGCGGCGAGGGACCTCTGCACATTTACATGGCTTCTTGGAAAGGAAGGACTCTTTTATGCATACCGCTATCCAAAAACTCACTAATGAAGAATTAAAGAAAAAAGGCGTTTTTTCCTGGCCTATCTGGGAAAAAGAGGTTTCTAAGTTTGACTGGTTCTATGACAGCGTAGAGGAATGTTATTTTCTGGAAGGCAAGGTTACTGTAAAAACAAAAGATGGCAAAACTGTAAGTTTTGGAAAGGGAGACTTCGTAACCTTTCCAAAAGGCCTTTCCTGTGTCTGGGACATACAAGAACCGGTTAAAAAGCGTTATAATTTTAGATAGAAGATAGAATATTTTTACAAAACCGACAATCAGACTGTGTCATAATTCAAAGGGCATACAACATATGGCAGCGATGGAAAAGCAAAGCATGCTATGTTGTAGTATCAAGGGTCAAATTTACAATTGCGACGCAGTCTGAATGTCACTTTTGTCAAGAGAAGCCGAAGGACAAAACTTTCGTAAAGCGAAGCAAACCATTTCCTTAATCAACATAAAATTCTACAATTACAAGTAAAAAAACGCAATAGGCTAAATTTATAGTTGACTTTGAGACACGCTTTGATATAATGAAAGTGTTTTCAAATATTTGAAACATTGTTTCTCATTCTAATATAAGGAGTTAGCTATGGAATTAACAAGATCAGAACAGATAATACTAAAGTTTTTTGCCACTCATTCCGGCGCCACTTTATATGAAAGTGAAATTGCCAAGAGCATACAAATAAGCGCCGGCTCTGCAAATCAATCTTTAAAAGAACTTTCCAAGAAAGAGATGGTCTCTCTGGAGAAGAGAGGCAATATGAATTTTTACAGCCTTAATTTAGATAACCCGTTAGTAAGGCAGTTTAAGATTACCCAGACAATAAGCGAGCTCAACAGTTTGATTAACAAATTAAAACCCTTATCGAAGCGTGTTATCCTTTTTGGCAGCTGCGCAGAAGGCATTGATACTGAAAATAGCGATATTGATATAGCTATTGTTTCCCAGGAAGAACAAGAAGTGCGTAAGCTTATTAAACAACAAAAAACTACCAGGGAAATCCAGTCATTGATCTTTAATTCAAAGGATTTTCTGGCATTGCCGGATAAGGACAAACCTTTATATGAACGTATTCAAAAAAGCATTATATTATGGAGGGCTGATTAATGGACTATAATTTTGAAAGATGTTTAGAAAAGAAAAAGCTTGTCAAATTCGATGCGGAAAAAAGTTTAATCAAAAAAGAAATTGCTGTTGCTGAATCGGACTTAAAAGATTCCCAGGATGTTTTGAAGATAGAGAAACCTAAATTGGCTACAATAACCGCTTATTATTCTATGTTTCATGCGGCAAGGGCTTTACTCTATTCAAAAGGATATCGCGAGAAGAGCCATTTTTGTCTGCGCGCAGCCATAAAGAATCTTTTTGTCGATACTAATTTACTCGAATCAAGTTTTATCGATGATTATGATATGGCTAAAGATCTGCGCGAAAACGCGGATTATAAATCGGATTTGTCCCAAGAAGGCGCCGAACAGCTGATTGCTAAGGCAGAGAAATTTTTAGCCAAAGTTAAAAGTTTATTAGCGATATAAAAGGAGCAGTGGAATTGAATGACACAATGAGAACAAAAATAAAAGCATTTTTACGAGAAAATA
>JAUYCX010000010.1 GCA_030692045.1 Candidatus Omnitrophota bacterium | reverse complement strand
GGTTGGTTTTGACGAGATAAATTTGGACTATATCCGCTTTCCTTCCGACGGCGCAACTGCCCTGATAAAATATCCTTTTTGGGATAAAAAAACAGAGAAAACAGAAGTTATCAGAAGTTTTTTCGAGTATTTTAACCACAGGATTAAGCCATTGGGAGTTTTTATTTCCGCTGATTTATTCGGTTTAACCCTAACCAGTACCAACGATTTGAACATTGGCCAGTGGCTGGAGTATGCGGCTCCTTATTTTGATTATATCTGTCCGATGGTTTATCCTTCGCATTATCCTGCGGGATTTGAAGGGTTCGAAAATCCCGCTGCCCATCCTTATGAAATTATTTATAGAGGACTGATAACCGGGCAGGAAAGATTGGCAAGTGTTTCAGCTTTAATGCTTGATAAACCGATAGCAAAATTAAGGCCATGGCTTCAGGATTTCAATATGGGCGCGATTTATGACGGAAGAATGATAGAATTGCAAAAAAAAGCTGTTTATGATGCGGGTGCCGATGGTTGGCTTTTATGGAATCCGAAGAATATTTATACAGAGGATGGTCTCCAGAAAGAGGAGTAAGGTTTGAGCTGAATATTAAGATATGAAGATGATTGATAATGTCCGATTTTAAGGTTATTATGATGGCGTAAAGATTAAATACAAATTTATGGGGAAATTCTTAAAAGAAAATTGGTATAAGATTTTAATCGCCGTTTTCGTTTTTGCTATAATCGGTAGTGTTTTATATTTCTCTTTACCTAAAACACCTAAGATTACAAACAAATCAGACGAGACAATAAGTGGAGAATTAACAAATGAAGAAATAAACGAAATATCAAAATCAATAGTGCAATTAGAGTGCTTTTATGATGACAACAATGATGGATACTGGGAGGATGAAGTTTATGGTTCTGGAATTTATATTTCTAAAAATTCAATTTACGGAGACGATTCCAAGGAGGAAGTATTCAATTATCTTAATGGCTATGTGTTATCCAATGCCCACGTGGCTCAACTAAAAAGAATTAGTGCGGAAGGGTGGAATTTTAATATGTGTTCCATTTGGTTTAATGAAAATTACGAAAAAAATGGGACATATCTCGGCTTTTTTTCTTATGACGAAAAAACACATTTTTTAAATAATGATATAGATGCGGTTTTACTAAAATATGCAGAGAAAATTCACGGTAAGAAAGTTGAGGAAAAACCCTCTATCCCTGATAATATTCTGCAATCTCTTTTATTAAAGAATTACCCTGTTTGTTCAAGCGAAAAAATCATTGGCACAAAGATATATGTTTTTGGTTATCCGAGTTCCGCATATGAATGGGAAACATCAGAACAGCGAAGAGAGAGATATGTTGAACATGGGTGGGATACCAGCATTCTGGACAAGTTGGGCGATTATGTATCGGTAACAGAGAGAAACTTAATTATCTTTGATGGAATAATTAGTGGTAAGGATAGTAATGGTGATTTTTATACTACTGCAAAGATTGATGCTGGTGTTTCTGGCGGATTAGCCGTAGCAAAAATAAATGGTGAAATATGTATTGTTGGCATACCAACTTGGCTTAGTGGCGGAACTTATGAAAATATGGGAATCATACAATCATTTGAGAAGATAAGACGTGCTCTTACAACGCCTCCATTATAAGTGGGGCGCCATCTAACCACATTTTAGTAAATCATCTTTTTTGTAGGTAGGCAAATTAAAAAATAATGCGCGTAGCGACGTTCTAGAATAGGATCAGATACCCATCCCCAGGGGAATGCACGTGATTAAATATATATGACACCCCCTGGCTCCGATTTTGAATGATTTTTATTTTTCAGCCTTAAAAATAAGAATAGCCGACCCGAATTTACTTGACTTATGATTTTTTCTATGGTACAATACATACAGATGATGAAATAAGCGTTTGGTTGCCTGTTTTTATTTAATTTGTTTCTCTCTCTTTATTTAGAGACAAATTCCCCGTCTTTGCGACGAGGTTTTTGTTTGGCTTAGATACACATTAACCAGAGTTCGTTGCTTGACATTTTTACAAGAATAATATAGAGTTAAAAAAGTAATCAAAGCAATTAATTTTGCCTATGTCCTTCAAGAATAGACAACACTTAAAGAGGGACGGGCACCCAGCAACGAGTAGCCTTATTTGGTTATTCGTTTTTCGTTATTTAAAGAAGATTTAGTGATACCCTAAAAATATAAATGTTTTAAATAATAGTTAATTTTAAACAAAAACATGAAAAGAAAAACAATATTCATAATTTCGTTCGTTGTGTTGATTTTTATAGGCATATTTTCACCTTGTTTGAATATCGTTATGTCTGTAGGCGTATAATTTTGGACAATGGGGATTAGTTCTATGATTTTATCTTTCCACCAAGAATATCGCATATCAATTCCAACATCACCGGCAAGGCCAGCCGATATTCCCGGTTGTGCCATTTGGCCCAAATCAATGCCCTCATCTATCAATTTGTCTATAGATTCAATAATTGATTTTTTGTCGTATTTTGTTGCCCCCTTTTTCATGTTCATTTTTATACTCATTTATGGCCTTATTTTACCCCATTTTCAGTCAATTTTCAAGGGTTCCTCGGCTTTACTTTTAAATGAAACGTGCTACACTATAATTGAAGCCTTAAAAATTATCTAAAATACCTAACCCTTACAATCTGTAGGGTATGGTATAAAGACCTTTCACAGTATTAAGCTCCTAGTCAGAGCGCTGTGAAAGGCCATATGCCGAAAGGTGTATGGGTTCCGCAAGGGATCGCTGGCTAGGAGCTTTATGTTTCCAGTTAGCGAAAAGTTGACAATTATTAAGATTAGTGTATTGTTAAAAACAACAGTTTTATCGCAAATTATTAATATTTATTACTATGAAAAAATTTAAAAAGTTTAGTTCGTTTCTTTCGGTCTGTTTAAGCCTTTCTGTTGTTCTGGGCAATTTTAGTTTGCCTGTTTTGGCATATGAAAAAGGAGATTTAAATTCTAAACAGAGCGAAAACGATTCTTTATCAATGGTCCAAGAAAAGAATAGTTCTCCGGCAGAAAATTCTTTGATAGAAATGGGTACAGATAAACAGTTGATGGCGGATGAAAGAGGTGAAGAAATAAAGAGCATAGAAGGTTCCGAACGAATAGAAAAAGAAAATAAAAACTATGTAGAAGGTGAGGTTTTGGTGAAGTACAGAAAGAATAAGATAAATTTGGAAACTTTCTTGGGAAGAACTGCTGCCGAAAATTTTAGCATAGCGAGGTCAATGGAGAAAAAAGAAGACCTGAGAGAAAATAATATATCAGTTTTAAGAATTAAAGATGGCAAGACCGTTGAGGAAAAAATAGCCGAACTAAAGAACGATTCTAATGTTGAATATATTGAACCAAACTATAAGCGCTATCCTGCAGACATCGCTACCAATGATCCGTACGGGGGTCTTTTGTGGGGACTGGACAACACCGGCCAATCAGTCAATGGAGTTTTTGGCGCCAACGATGCCGATATAGATGCGCCAGAGGCTTGGAAAAAAAGCGAGGCAACAATTCTTACTCCAGTAACGGTTGCCGTTATAGACAGTGGAGTGGCCTACAACCATCCCGATTTGGCTGCGAATATGTGGGACGGAACCAATTGTGTAGGTGAAGACAAAAATGGAATTAGTTTAACTGGTGGTTGTAATCACGGATATGATTACGAGGACAATGATAAAATCCCACTACCTACGTACTCCTCACACGGAACTCATATTGCCGGGACAATTGCCGCGATAAAAAATAACAATAAGGGAATCGCCGGAGTAACGTCAAACGTAAAAATAATGGCAATAAAATACGATGACACCGTATCTAATGAAATAAGGGCCATAGATTTTGCTATTAATAACGGAGCAAAAATTATTAATGCGAGCTTTGGAGCAACGTCATTCTCGCAAAGTGAATGCGATGCAATAGGCCGCTTTAAAGACGCTGGGGGTATTTTTGTAGCAGCTGCGATGAATGGTGGTTCTGATGGTATTGGAGATAATAATGATATTGCTCCTCAATATCCGGCTAATTGTAATATAGATAACATTATTAGTGTTGCTGCTACCGATCAAAACGATAGTTTAGCCACTTTTTCTAATTACGGCGCTACATCAGTTGATGTTGGTGCTCCTGGCAAAAATATTTATAGCACCGTAGCTGACTCAAGTTTGCTATTTGAAACCTTTGGAGGAGTAACGCCGCCGAATATTCCAAGTGGCTGGATTGAAGGCGGTACCAATAACAAATGGGCGACTTATGATTTTGCAGATAGTTTTTGGGGTAAAGTATTATACGGCCATGTCCCAAGTTCCCCCTATGATAACAATGCAAATACTACCGTTACATCACCAACCTACAATCTTGGTGGGAACACCATCGGGGCAACCATAGATTTTTGGACTAAATGTGATACGGAATATACCAGTTATTATACTGGCCAAATAATTTATGATTACATGGCTCTAGAATATAGTGGTGATGGCGTTAATTTTAATGAAATTTATAGATGGGACGAACCATTTCTTGACTGGTTGAATGGGGATTCGAGTGACTCAGGAGGCGCTATGTATCACTTTAAAGATTTACCAATTAGTTCTAATTATCTTACTAGCAATTTTACTTTTAGATTAAGATGGGTAACCGATTCTTCTCTTAACAATTACGACGGTTGTTTAATTGATGACATAAAAATTATCAAATATAACGACGGTTCAGATGAACAATATGGTTATATGAGCGGTACCTCAATGGCCGTTCCGCATGTCGTGGGTCTTGCTGCTTTGCTCTGGGGATATAAGTCAAGTCTGACACCGGGCGAAGTAAAAAATGTAATTTTGAATTCTGGCGATCCGCTTTCTTCATTAAACGGGAAAACGGTTTCCGGGAAAAGAATAAACGCCTACAACGCTCTTAATGCTCCCAGCCAATATGGTTCATTGGTAATAACTGCTGCTTCTGACACACCGGATAAATCAATCGCGGTTATGGGGACCAATGACAATGAGGTCAGTAAGTTCAAATTAACTGGTACAAGCGAGGCCTGGTACATCGAGAAATTCTCGGTTGTCTTGGACGACGGCCAGGGAATTGATTCAGCAAACAGAGACAATTTCTCTGCTATCAAACTTAAATATCAGACCCAAAGCCAATATGGAACCTCCAGCTGGACCGTATCCTCTAGTAAAACATTTGGTTCAATCGCCTCTTTAGCGTTTAACTTTAGCGGCGCTGATAGAATCTATGTTCCAAAGGATGACAATACCTACATCACTGTTTTAGCCAGCATTACTGACTATAATGGTGGTAATGGTGCCAAGTCAAAGGTTCCATTCAAGATGTATCCGATTAGCGGCAGTACCGACTCGTTCCTTGCTTATGGCGCACAATCGGGACAGCAATTATACGAGGTTGCAGAACCGGCTTCAACTGGATTCAATCTGCACTTCGTTGCAAGGTCAAAGCCAGTTTTTGCCAAGAGCGCCTGGTCAGGCTTCGAAGTAGAGATGAGCAGATTCACCATTACTGCTGTTGGTTATGATGTAATATTTGACGGAACAGCTGGGACCGAAGATGACATTGCTAGCGCCTGTCTAAAATTTGATTTCATTGCCTCTTCTACCGATGACGCAACTGGTAGCCTTAGCCTTTATGACTGGAACGAGAACATCGTTGCTAGTAGCGGTACGGTTACCTGGAGTTCAGGGATAACCAGTGTAAGCTTTGTCTTTGAGGAAAGAGATGTCACTATTCTAGCCGGCACGACCAAAGAATTCCACATTGATATAGGCGTAAATGACGTAACTGACTTTAACTGTACTGATGAGTATATTTATTCCCAGTTGAGGAATGATGATGGTGGTGATTTGGCTACTGGTTCTATGGGTTTTGGCCAGCGTGATATTGTCTGGCATGATGGCACCAACGAAGAAGGCATTTCTGGCATAGGTGATCCTGAAGCCAGATTTGGGATGCCAGCATTAATTAAGAATATTGGACCACTACCACTTACCATGAGAACGCTTAGAGGTACAGCTACTTGTCAACCCGACACTACGGCACCAGTCATCACTTTACTTGGTATAAATCCAGTCAATTTATATGTTGACGAAGCCTACACTGACGCTGGTGCTACAGCTTTAGATAATATAGATGGCAACATTACAGCTAACATCGTAGTGGTTAATCCAGTCAATACAAGCGCAGTCGGCACATATACAGTAACTTACAATGTTTTCGACAACGCAGGTAATCCTGCCCAAGAAATAACCAGGACAGTCAATATTTTGCCAGCTCCCGACACTACTCCTCCAGTTATTACGGCTCCAGCAGATCAAACTTTTGAAGCGACAGGACCAGAAACTACGCCAACATTAGTAGAAGCTACCGCAATTGATATAGTTGACCCAAGTCCTGTTATTACCTACGCGCCTCACGGATTTTCAGTAGGAACAACAATAGTTACCTGGACTGCGACAGACGCTTCAGAAAATAGTTCAACTACAACATCTAATGTAACTATTCAAGACACAACTCCGCCAGCAATTGCTTCTCATGACGATGTTACGGTTGAAGCAGATTCATCAATGGGGGCAGTTGTTAATTATGATTTGCCAACTGCCACCGATTTAGTTGATGGTTCGGTTGCAGTTGTTTGTGCGCCTTATTCTGGAACAGTTTTTCCTTTGGGTGATACGTTAATAACTTGTACTTCTACTGATACTCATAGCAACCCAGCAACATCTAATTTTACAGTTCATGTAGTTGATACCACGGCGCCGATAATCACACTCCCCGTTGATATTAATCAAGAAGCTAATGGAATACTATCTACAGTTGATTTGGGCACAGCAACAACAACCGATACAACAGATCCTAATCCAGTAATAATTAATGACGCACCAGCAACCTTTCCGTTGGGAACTACGATTGTTACGTGGACTGCGACAGACGCTTCAGGCAATCATGCGAGTGCGACACAAAATGTAGTAATTGTAGATACCATTTTGCCCGTTGTTAATGTAAATACACCTGCCAGTCCGACAAAAAATCCTTCGATTACTTTTACGATTACAGATGAAACATTAATAACAATTGAGTGCAAGGTTAATGATGGGGAATTTGCTTCATGCGTTTCGCCATTTGAGCCGACGTTTGATGGCGGCACTTATACTGTAACTGTTCGCGCCACAGACGCTGCAGGTAATATTGGTAGCGATGTGACAGATTCGTTTATTGTTGATATTAATTCGCCAACCATCAATATCACTGGGCCAGCTGCTATTTCGCAAAATACTGATCCATCTTTTACATTTGACTCGCCAGATGGAGGAGCAAATTTTGAGTGTAAATTAGATAGCAGCGAATTTACTTCCTGCACTTCACCAGTTTTATATGAAGGCGTTTCTGAGGGATCTCACGAATTTGTGGTACGTGCTACTGATGAAGCTGGAAACATTGGCATGAAGTCATATAATTTCATCGTTGACCTTACGCCTCCTACCATTGCCATACACGATGATATTCTATCGGTTGCGGCAACTGATTCCAGTGGAGCTGTCGTAACCTATACCGCGCCCGATGCGACTGATGCAGTTGATGGTACTTTTTCGGCAACTTGTTCTCCGGCACCTGGCTCAACTTTTGCACTCGGCACAACCCTTGTAACCTGTAATGCTTCTGACGTAGCAGGGAATGCTGCAACCCCGACGAGTTTTAATGTCACAGTAGAAGACAAAACTCCGCCAGTTATTACGCTCACTGGTAACGCAACAATCAATCTAGCTATTGGTCAGACTTATACTGAGCTGGGGGCAACTGCTACTGACAATGTAGATGGTGATGTCGCTTCTCATATTATAATTACTGGTTCGGTTGATACCGCAACTGCCGGCACTTATTATATTGACTACAACGTATCCGATGCTGCCGGTAATAATGCAGAGCAAAAAACCAGAACAGTAATTGTTTCTGCATTACAAATTGCAAGCGAGCAAAAAACCGATGCCAGTACCAACAGCGTAACTATTCAATGGACCACCTCTCATTTAGCAACAAGCAGAGTTTTATATGACACCGCATCCCATCCGGATCCCATAACTGGTACTGTTCCAAATTACGGCTATGCTAATTCTACAACCGAAGATATTACCATGGTTACTAACCACTCGGTAATTGTGAGCGGTTTATCGGCTGCAACCACGTATTATATGCGGCCAGTGTCTCATGGTTCACCGGAAATACTTGGTGACGAAATTACAACAACTACCAGCGCGCAACCGAGTGGTGGTGGTGGCGGAGGAGGAGGAGGTGGCAGTAGCTATACTTATAGTTCTGCTAAGGCAATTACCGCATTTAATTTTACAAACATAGCGGTTATTGGCGTCATTAATGAATCTACTCATTCCATTGTTTTAAATGTGCCTTTTGGTACAGACGTAAATAATTTAGTGCCAACAATTACAATTTCCAGTAGAGCGAGAGTTTCTCCCAATTCTGGAGTTGCTCAAAACTTTACTAATCCCGTTATTTATACTGTTACCGCTGAGAATTATTCAACTCAAGCCTATACAGTGAGAGTGGTAGTGCTTGGTGTCGGGGAGGTAGCGGGAGCCGCGACTACACGAGGTGCTAAACCCGAAGATTATGGTCTTAAAGAAGGAAACTTAATCAGGGCAGAAGGCGATTTCGATATTTTCATCATTAATCAGTATGGTTACAAAAGATTATTTCTTAATCCGGCCATCTTCAATATGTACGGTCATTTAGGCAGCTGGAAAGACGTAATCACAGTAACGCCGGCGGTCAGAGATGCTTTTATCACATCTAGTCATTATCGCTACGTTAATGAAGATAAGGTATATCATTTGGAAGTTAGCGGAGAAGATACCGGGACATTGCATTGGATAAATATGACCGCCGCTAATTTCTTTGTTCGGGGCGGCGTAACCGATGCCATATTTACCATTAACAAAAGTGAGTTAGATTGGTATCCAAAAGGAGCAGAGAAGACGTCATTATAAAATAATTATTTATTCGAAAGACAAATTCCCCGCTTTCGGGCGGGGTTTTTGTTTGGGCTGGAAAAAAGGAGGGGAAAGGGGTAATATAAAGATATAATAGATAATGGAATAAAAAATATGAAAATAGCACAATTGCTCGAGGCAATAAAAGAATTAGAAGTTGTTATACCAGAGTTTCAAAGGGAATATGTTTGGAATTTAGACCAATCAAAAGAATTGATGGTTTCTTTATTTAATAACTACCCAACAGGCAGTATTTTGATTTGGGAGACCAATAATCCGCCAGAAATTAAAAATAATGCCGTTAAAAAGGATAAAATGGGCTGGATTAAGGTTTTATTAGACGGGCAACAACGCATAACTACGCTTTATTTATTTATAAAGGGGAAAACACCTCAGTATTATACTGAAAAAGATATAATGAACGACCCAAGACATTTATATTTTAATCTACAAACCGCAGAATTTAATTATTATCAAAAGCAAAAAATGAAAGATAATCCCTTTTGGAAATCAGTCGTAGATTGCTTTAATGAAAAATTTGACGCTTTCACCTTGATGGAAAATTTAAAAATTGAAGATGGACAAGAAAAATTGAAAATAGGGCAAATTGTTAATCAAAATTTAAATAAATTAAGAGGGATATTAGATATAGATTATTTTATTCAATCAGTTCCCCATGGAGTGACTATTGATGAAGCAATTGATATTTTCGATAGAGTAAACTCTCAAGGAACTAAATTAACTGATGCAGAGCTTGTTTTAACGCATATAGCAGGAAAGTGGCCACAGGTTAGGAGAGAAATGAAAAAACAGATAGAAGAATATGAAAAAGTAGGATTTTTATTTGAATTAGATTTTTTGACAAGATGCACGGTTGTTCTTTTAACAAGCTCTGCTCTATTCGAAAAAATGACCGATGAAATTTATCAGAAAATAACCGAAGAAGATTACAAAAATAACTGGGCAAAATTAGTTAAAATTTTTAATTATTTAATACCAATACTTAAACAATCAGCCTATATGGGAGGAAGTGAAGACTTAAATACTAACAATGTTTTAGTTCCCATAATAGCTCATTTATCAGTAAAAGGAGGATCATTTAAATCCATTAATAAAAATATGTTTTTGTATTGGATGTTTTTAGCTTCAATATGGGGAAGATATAGTGGACAAACCGATCAACGATTAGATAGAGATGTTTATCTTGCAATTAACAGTCAAAACCCAGTAGATGATTTAATCAGCGAAATTGAAGATCAAAGAGGCAGAACTGAAATTAAGCCATCTGATTTAGAAGGAAGAGGCTCTGGACATCCCATTCATAGAATGCTTTATATGGTTTCAAAATATAACAAAGCGACAGATTGGGCTAACGGCGGTTCTCTACAAGATACAATGGGAGATTATTATAATATTCATAGTCATCATATCTTTCCTCAGGCCTTTCTATATAAAAATGGATACGACTCAGAAAACCATTTAGATAAAAAGAAGGTTAACGAGATAGCTAATAAGGCATTTATAACAAGGGATACCAATTTTGACATTTCAGACAAAGATCCGAAAGATTATTTGCAAGAAGTAAAAGAAAAATATCCAGAAGCATTAGCCCAACAACTTATTCCCGACGATAAAAATATGTGGGATGTTAAGGGTTATGAGAGTTTTTTAATAGCAAGAAGAAAACTAATTGCTGATGCAATAAATTCATTTTTACAAAATATTAAAGGGGAAAAAGAGGAAGCAAAAGAAAAAATTGACTATAATGCCTTAATAGCAAAAGGAGAAAATAATTTTATTGAGTTTAAATCTTCTTTAAGATGGGATTACGAAAAAGAAAACGTTAATAAGCTGATGGAATACGTTATAGCAAAAACATTATCAGCTTTTATGAACTCCGAAGGTGGTAAATTATTTATCGGGATTGATGATAGTGGAAAAGTTTTAGGTATAGAAAAAGATTGCGATACCCTAAAGAAAAAAAATAATGACGGTTTTCTACTACAATTGACGCAAGTTATCAACCAATATTTAGGTAAAGAATTTCATCAATATCTAAATCAAGAAATAGTTAACATTGATAATAAAGATGTTTGTGTTGTAAATATTGTTAATAGCGATATGCCTGTATTTGTAAAAAATGAAGATAAGGAAGAATTTTATATTAGAGCGTCTGCTTCTTCTCAGCCAATGAGTATGCGAGAGGCCAATAACTACATAAAAACACATTGGGATAATGATTAAAAAAAAGAATTTAATAAGTTTTCAAATAAAGTTAAAACAAAATAAAAATATGGGCAACATAAACAAAAATTTAAAAGATGGATATATTTTTGATAGAGCTACTGGTAAGCCCGTTGATTTTAAGAAACCAGAAGAAAAGACTAGACAAGATTATGAAAAAATTCTTTTTGAAGATTATGGTTATGATTATGAACAAATGGACATAGAAGTTCCAATCCAAAGAGGAGAAAAGCACAGTAAAAAGAATAAAGAAGAACGGGCAGATATTGTTGCCTATAAGACGAAAGATAAAAAGAAAAGAGACCAAAATGAAGATATTTTGGGAATCGTTGAAACAAAAAGACCATCAAAAAAAGAAGGGTTAAAGCAATTGATGAGCTATATGAGTGCCACCTCTTGTTATTGGGGAGTTTGGACCAATGGAACAGAAATAGAATATGTTTATAAAGATAAAACGACGGGCGAGATAAAATCTAATTTTGTTTATCAAATACCAAAAAATGGAGAAACATTTGAAGATATAGGAAAAATCTCAAAAAAAGGATTAAAACCAACAAAAAACCTTAAAATAATTTTTGGAAGATTATTGAAAACTCTTTATTCAAACACCAACATTAGTAGAAGAGAAAAACTAGGAAATGAAATGATTAGATTGATTTTCTGTAAGATATGGGACGAAAGATATGAACAAACTGCATTGCCTAAATTCAGGGTTGGATTTAATGAGAATCCAGAAAAAGTAAAGGAAAGAATAGATGAATTATTTAAAGAAGTAAAAGAAGAATTAATAAGAGACGGTGTTTTTGATAAAGAAGAAGAGATAAAATTAGACGCAAAGTCCATTGCTTATGTTGTTGGAGAATTAGAACAATATAGTTTATCTAAAACGGATAAAGATGTTGTGGGAGACGCTTTTGAGGTTTTTGCGGAAAGTAAATTAGTTGGGGAAAAAGGAGAATTTTTTACTCCAAGAGAGATTGTTAAAACGGCAATAAAAATAATAGACCCCCAACCAAGACAAAGTGTTTGCGATCCCGCTTGTGGATCGGGAGGATTTTTAATTTATGCTCTTGAACATATATGGGAAATAATGAATAACAGTAAAAAATATAAAGGAAGCGAGGATTTGAAAATAATTAAAAGAGAAGTTGCCGAAAAGTATTTTTTTGGAATAGATAAAGAAATAGATTTAGTTAAAATAGCAAAAGCATATATGGCAATTGTTGGAGATGGAAGAGGTGGGATAGTTCAACAAAATAGTCTTCATAATGCAGAAGATTTTGAAGGACGAGCAAAGGATTTATTTGTAGAAAATGGAAAGAAATTTAAAAAATTTAATATAGTTTTAACAAATCCTCCCTTTGGAAACAAAATAAAGGTTCTTTCTGATGACGCTAAAAATTTTGAATTGGGGTATGTATGGAGAAGAGAATATGATAAATGGATTAAAACAAATAAAGCGAAAGACACAGAACCACAAATTCTTTTTATTGAAAGATGTTTAGAAATGTTAGAAGATGGCGGAAAATTAGCGATAGTTCTCCCAGAAACATATTTTCACGCCCCCAGTGCAAGATATGTTTTAGATTATATGAGAAAAAACAATAATTTTATTGCCATAATAGATTTGGCTCATAATACTTTCAGACCATATAATAATGCCAAAACAGTTTTATTGGTTTTAGAGAAATCAAGAAAACAACAAGATAAAATTATTATGGGAGTTGCGGAAGAAATAGGACACGACCATAATGGAAAACCAATTTATAGATATGATAAAGAAAATAATAAATTCACTGATGAATTATGGGATGATACAGAAATAATAAGAAAAGAATTAGATAACCCATTTGATAAAAGGAATAAAAATGTTTTTGTCGTAGATATTAAAAATATAAAAAATAATGTTTTCGTCCCGAGATATTATTGGAACAGAAGAATAGAAGAATTAAGAAAAGAAGCAGAAAATCAGAATTTAAAATTTATTCAAGTTAAAGAATTGATAGAAAAAGGAATTATTAAAGATTTTAGTGGACACGGTTCGCCAGCTGGAAAATTTAAAGGAAAAGGTGATATACCTTATGTTCGTGTTGCAGATATTGTTAATTGGGAAATATACAAAAATCCCACATCTTTAATACCAGAACATATTTATCACAAAATAAAAGGCAACGGCATTGATTTAAAAGAAAAAGATGTTTTATTTGTAAGAAGAGGAAGTTATAGAATTGGAAGCGTGGCTATGATTTCTAAATTTGACACGAAAGTTCTTTTAACAAGAGAAATACATATTTTTAGAGTGATTAAAGAAAATAATAAATATGGAATAGATCCATTTTATTTAATGTATTTGTTTTCTCACCAACTAACGCAAAAACAACTTTATAATAAAGTTTTAATAGATACAACCCTTCCAAATATAGCGAGAAGATGGGAAGAATTATATTTACCAATTTCTAAAAAACGGGATAAGAAAGAGGAGATTAAGAAAAAAATTAAAGAAGCGTTTATTAAAAAGTGGGAAGCCCAAGAAAAAATAAACTATTTAAAAAATGAATTTGGAGATTTAACTACTTAATTTTATAAAACCCTTACCTCCTGAAAAATCTCATTTTGAATGAAAATAATATGTTAAACCTACTCCAAAAAAGAAAATTCTAAATATGAAAGTAATAATTTTAGCCAGAGTGTCAACAAAAGAACAGGAATACTCGCTCCCCGCTCAAATTAGTGGGTTGCAGAAAAAAGATTAAAATTAAAAAATAAACTTATGGATCAGAAAAAATTAGAAAAAGAAATTATACAATTTAAAAGCGATCTAAAACAATACCAAGAAATTGTTTGGGATATTTGGATTAAAATGAAAAACTACACAAACCATGATGAGGTTAAAGATTTAATAAAAACCAAAGAAACTTCTCTACGCGAAAAACTTATTGAAGACTTCGGAAGATTAGAAAAATATTTAATCAAAATAGGGATTGCCATGAATGCGAGCAAACAAGGCAGAGTATTTCCTATTTTTGATAGTGCGTTAGACGAAGATTTATACGAAAACTTGCTTAAAAGCGAAGCATTGTCAATGGCTGTTCAAATGGCGATTAAGGCGGTGGGGGTTGTGAAGTCTATGGATAACAAAGAGTTTGAAAAACTAGAAAAGAAAATACCGACAATTTTTATACCTTATAATTTTGGTGAGAAGAACAAAGAGATAACCAGTACGTTTAAAGACTTTATTTCTAAGTTTAATGTAGCTATTTCTGTCGGGTCTGAAGCCGATACAATCTCGGTATCCGAAAAAGTTAAAACAAAAATTGATAATGCAGATATTGTGGTAGCGATTATGACAAAAGATGAGCAAGACGATAGAGGCAATTGGTCTCCCGCTAAATGGATTATTGAAGAATTGGCTTATGCTCTAGCTGGCAAAAATAAAGAAATAATCCGTTTGATAGAACAGGGGTGCACCACAGATGGTCGTATATTTGGCGATAGAGAGTATATTCCTTTTAATAGAGAAAATCCCACAGATACACTTATAAAATTGGCGGAGGTATTAAACAAAAAGATAGCCTAAATTAATGTGGTATTTTTTTAATTAAAAGTAAATTTATGCTTTCCAAAGAAGCGATTGAGGAGTTTAAAAGGATCTATAAAAAAGAATTCAAAGAAGAATTGACGGATGGGGAGGCATATAAGCGGGCTACAAAATTACTTAGTTTATATGGGACCGTTTATGGTTCAAAGACTAAAAAACATGGAAGAGAAATCAAAAATAGATAAGGCAGATTATTGGTCAGACGGAAAACTTTATACTGTCTGGAAGTATTTGAATGGCGGGGGACCTCTTAGGACAAAAGATGTCTTTCGTTTTTGGGACATAACACCTGCGGGAGGAAGTGTCGATGATTCGGCAAGCGGATTAATTTGGCTTTTGAGATCATATAAAGAAAAATTAAGCGGGATAAGGTTTAACAAAAAGAGTTATCCAAAAATTCATTCGAAAGAACACGAAGGGAAAATAATATCTATTAACAAAAAATTAGAGGCAGAAACCTCAAAAGCAGTTGAGAAAATTCTGAGCAACAAATTTAGCATAGATGATATTTCGACGATATGCGGGAGCGGAAAGTCTTCAATAATAAAATCGCTTGAATTTGACAGAAAAATTCCTGAAAAGACAAGGGACAAATTAAGTAAATACATAGACCGCTATATTGAAGATTTTATTGAAAACCTCCTGTACACCAGCAGGAAAAACTATTATAAATTCGAAAAACAGAAAGATATAACATTACTTAGCTTAAGGGAAAGCGTAAAAAAATACGGGAATGATTTTACAATTGAATATGGAAAGAATACTGCCGAGTTTGCTTCCTGGGATGAAAAATATTTATTCATCCATTCATTGATTGCCCTGGAGCGTTTGAAATACTTAAACATTAATGGAATATGGGTCTACGATTTCGATGATCCGCTTGGGGAAAGCTATAAGGCAGAAATAACGGTTGAGAAAAAATGTTTTCCCGAATCGAGTCCGAGAAACAAAAAAACAAAGAGAGCGGAGGGTTCTAAATCAACAGTTTTTGATGAGAAACAAAGCAAAATAAAACATGGCTCCAAGGAACTCAAGATTCCGTATGGCACAATTGAGTATTGCTTATGCAGGATATTGTTTAAAGAATCTGTCGGGAAACCAGTGAGCTGGGACGAAGTGGCTGATGAATGTGATGGTGCGAGGGGCTTAGATGAAAGGAAGACAGAATTCAGGTCTGTCTATGACGCCTATTTAAGATTAAACGATAAAGCAAGGCAGAAATTAGGAATAAAAAAATTATGTGAGTGGAAAAAAATGACCGTTTTTAGAGTCATATAACGAGATTTGTGACTCTCAAGTGAGTCAATGCCCAATGAGATAAGCTTAAACCATAAGCTTATTTTTTATTATTCAAATGAAAACACAAAACAAACAATTAAATAAAACTATTGAGGTCGAGATAGTGAAAAATGCCGACCCCAAACTGGATCGTTTATATCGGGCCCTTTTAGCGGTGGTGAGCGAGAACGATGTTTTGGAGTTGGTTAAAAGTGAGGAAAGTAAAAACAATGAATAAGAACAAAATAAAGAAAATATTAGAAGAAAATAAATTCCCAGGATTTCCTCCATTTAACGATAAAAAGGGTAAATACTGGCAATACCCCAAAATTATGGAGCATTGGTGGTATGTTCTTAATGGTTCGGAGCAGAAATGTTTGGATTTCATGTTAAGACGCACCTGGGGCTTTAGGAAGGAGGAAGACGCCATTAGCGAGTCGCAATTCATGAATGGAGTTAAAAACTTTGATCAAGGAACGGGACTTTCCAAAAATGCTATGCTTGACGGCGTGAAAGGATTAGTGGAAAAGGGGTTTATCGAATTGGCGGGCCTGCAAGGAGACATCAAAAAATACAGACTGGTTCTAGAAACGAACAGTGGGGCGGTTCAAGTAGTGAACAATGACAGCGCAGAGAATGAACACCTCGATAGTGCAAAGAATGAACAGATCGGGGGTTCAGTAAGTGAACATACAATAGAAGATATTACAATAAAAGATATTACAATAGATAATATACAAACAATTTATACTGTTAAGAAAGAAGTTATTCCCCTTTATATTCCTCTTGTTATGGCGATCTTTAGAGAAAAGATAAATCATTCTGCTGGCTTTGATAAATATTCATATTGGGCTATATATCAAGCAATGAAAACTTACAGAATCCGTGCCATTTTAAAGGCGATAATCAATAAGGCAAATGATTATCGATGGATGGAATCTAATAGTCATTTAAGCATTGTCTGGTTTTTACAGGACGAGAAAAGGCTCAAAGCATGGATTTCGGAAAACAGTAAACTGGATTATTCTCCCTGGAGTTATGAAGAGATAACTAATCAGATAAAAACCGTAGAAGGAGAAGAAAATCTTAAAATAATATTTCCCGAATGGTATGGAGCCATAGAAAGAGGAAAACGGGACGAGGAAGATAAAAAAAGACGCGAAGAAAAATGGCAAAAGGAAGTTTTGGAGTATAAAAAGAACAATCCCAGTTGAAGATGTGTTCCTTTTATGCTATAGTATATTTGGATACAGCAAAAATACTTTTCAGGGGCAGGAAGGGTAGTCTACTTCAGCTACTGAAAAGTTGCTGTATCCAGTGGGCTACCCTTCTTGTAATTAATAATCGTAAAAATAATATATGAAAAAGGTTGCGATTTACGCTCGCGTCTCTTCGGAGAGGCAGGAGCAAGAGAAAACAATAGAATCACAATTGCAGGAGCTGAGAAACGCCTGTAAAGATCACCAGATAGTGGACGAGTACATTGATGATGGATGGAGCGGTGAAACTCTTGCCAGGCCCCAACTTGATCGGCTGAGAGACGATGCTCCAAGGGGATTATTTGAGGCTGTTTATATTCTCTGCCCAGACAGATTATCCAGGGATTTACTGGGCGGGCTTATTGTTAAGCAAGAACTGGAGAAAAAAGGCGTAAAAGTAGTTTTCAACAATAAGGATTACAAAGAGGATCTTGAGGGTGATTTTTATTACAAATTAGATCAGTTAATAGCCGATAAAGATAAAAGGACAATTCTTGACCGATTCAGAAGAGGTAAAATGCATAAAGCAGAAATGGGGCTTGTGGTTGGCACTTCTCAACCCTATGGCTACGATTATGTTAAAAAAACTCCAGAAGTAAAGGGTTATTACATCATTAACGAAGAAGAAGCGGTGGTTGTGCGCGAGATATTCAGAATGTATCTGGAGGTGCAAAGTATTTTAAAAGTGGCTAAACAAATGACGGAGAAAGGAATTTATCTGCCGCGCAAAAAAGGAAAGCTCTGGAGGCCATCAACCATTAACGAGATTCTTAAAAATGAGACATATATTGGCTTGACGTATTTCAACAAGCATAAATCGGTTGAGCCGAAAAGAAGAAGGAAGAATAATGGGAAATACAATAAGAGACTTAAGACCAGTAGTGTTTTAAGGGATAAGGGCGAATGGATAGGAATTAAGGTTCCCGCGATTATCGATGAAAAGACATTTTCGTTGGTTCGGGATCTGTTGGCGAAGAATCATTATCCCTTTGGAAGAGCAAAGCATGAGTATTTATTGTCTAATCTGCTTCAATGTTCATGTGGTGGAAGGTATGGTGGAAATCATAATGCTGGCTACGTGTATTATAGGTGTTCTTCGAGAAAGGGTAATAATATATTTTCAGCGCGGGAATGCAATTCCAAGCTGGTGAGATCGGCTGTTTTAGACGAGGCCGTATGGTCTGCTGTTTACGGAGCCGTTATCCATCCGAAGACATTATTGGGATTTTTAGAGTTTATATCCGAGAAAACTGGGAATACCGATGCAGTTGGCAAAGAAATAAGCGAATTAGAAAAGCGGGCAGAAAAAGAGGAATTTAAAAAGAACAAGTTAATCGAGCTTTATCAGGGGGAAATTATCTCCAAGGAAGAATGCGCAAACAAAATGGATGAGGCGAATAAGCTTGTTATGGGAATTAAAAACGAGATAAGCCAGAAAAAAGAGAGGATATCGCAAGCCCAAGACGTACCAGTCACCAAAGAGCTTGTTGTGCAGTTTTGCAAAATGGCCCAGGACAAATTAAAGAATCTTAATTTTGAGCAAAAGAGAATGTTTTTGAGAACCGTTTTAGATAAGGTGATTTACAATGATTCCCAGAAAAGCGCCAAGATCATAGGAGAGATACCGCTATATGATGAATCTTTTTCGTGGACTGAGTTCAAAGAATATTTATACCGAAAGCGGGCTGGAAAAAGAGGTAGGTTTATAATTTGCTTGCTTGATTTATTCGTGGTATTGTAATTTAGGCTAAATCAAAAGAATTACGCCAGGCGCGTGGTTCTTTTATTTAAGGACAATTTTATGGAAATCAGAAACATTGCCATTATTGCTCATGTTGATCATGGCAAAACAACTTTGACTAATGCCTTAATGCATCAAACGGGAATGGCTGATGAAAATGTAAACATGGATTCGGATGCATTGGAATTAGAGCGAGGGATTACGATTTATTCAAAAAATACCTCGGTTTTTTATAATGGTACAAAAATAAACATTGTTGATACTCCGGGTCATGCTGATTTTGGTTCTGAAGTTGAACGTATTTTAAGATCAATTGATAGCGTCTTATTGTTGGTTGATGCTCAAGAAGGGCCAATGCCACAGACAAAATTTGTTTTAAAAAAATCATTGGAATTAGGATTAAAGCCGATTGTGGTTATTAATAAAATAGATAAGTTGTCAGCTAGACCGGAAGAAATACATGAAATGATTTATGAATTGTTTTTGGACTTGGGCGCAACCGATGAGCAATTAAATTTTAAAACAGTTTATGCATCATCAAGAGAAGGGTTCGCAAAATTACACCTAAAAGATAAATCAGAAAATTTAAATCCCTTGCTTGATGTAATTTTAAAAAACGTTTCCCCGGCTTCAACTTCAGGGATGGAGGAAAAATTATTGTCAGCCCAACCATTTAATTTGGCTTACGATAATTTTTTGGGTCGTTGTGCAATTTCAAGAATTTATTCAGGGGAAATAAGATACAACCAAGAGGTGGTTGTTAAAAACTTGGATAAAGAACCAAGAAAATTTAAAATTGTAAAACTTTTTACTTTTAATGGATTAAATAGACAAGAAGTGAGTGAAGCGGTTGCGGGAGATATTGTAATGATTGCCGGGCTTACGGATATTGAAATAGGAGAAACGATTGTAGAAAACATAAATCAAGAATTACTTCCCATAATTAAAATTGACGAACCAACGATTTCTTTAAATTTTTTAGTAAATAATTCTCCTTTTGCCGGTAAGGAAGGAAAATTTGTAACCAGTCGAAGAATTAAAGAACGACTTAAAAAAGAATTAGAAGTAAACGTAGGACTGAAAATTGATTTTTCGCATATGCACTATTATAAAGTTTTTGGGCGCGGAGAATTGCATATTGCAATTTTACTTGAAAATTTGAGACGCGAAGGATATGAACTTCAGGTTTCAAAACCACAAGTAATTATTAAAGAGGAAGACGGCAAAAAATTAGAACCATTTGAAGAGGTTTTGATTGATGTTCCGGAAAATTCTTCCGGCATGGTAATTGAAAAATTATCAAAAAGAAGAGGTCAATTGATAGATATTAAAACCAAAAATAAACAAACGAGATTAACATTTAAAATTCCCACACGTGGGCTTTTGGGTTACCGCAGTGAATTTATTGTTGACACAAGGGGAATGGGGATTTTATGCGTTCATTCTTTGGGTTTTGATTCTTATGCCGGTGATGTTTCAAAAAAAGAAATTGGTTCGATGATTTCAATGATAACCGGCAAAGCCGCCGGATTCGCTTTGTGGAACCTACAAGAACGCGGAGTTTTATATGTTGGACACGGAGAAAATGTTTACGAGGGAATGATAGTTGGCAATACGCCCACCGGTTATGATATGGAAGTTAATCCAACCAAAGGAAAGCAATTAACAAATATGCGCGCCTCCGGTTCGGACGAGGCAATTTATTTAACTCCGCCATGGGAAATAACATTAGAAAGAGGGTTGAGCATTATAAATGACGACGAATATATGGAAGTAACTCCAAAAAATATTCGTTTAAGAAAACAGTATTTGACAGAGAACGAAAGGAAAAAAGCAAAAAAACAGGCTTAAAGAATATTTATACCGAGAGCGGATTTGGAAAAGAAGAATAGTGAGGTGCGGAATTTGCCATAACTCCTTCCGACCACGAAGTCGCCGATAAATGAATAAATAATGTTTTATCTTTGGCGCTTCTATATCTCGCCAAGCCATATCTGGTTTGGCGATTTTATATTGCCCGAGGCGGGCTTGGCTGCGATATGGTCTTTAGAAGTTACGGCAAATTTCTTAAAAAGGAAGCGAGGGCGGAGTTTATTTTCCTTGACTTTCGGGCGGATTTTTGTTATCATAAAGACAAATTTCAGAAAGAAAGGAGAAAGTCTTGGATGAAAAAAGAAAGAGCATGACGAATGATGAGTTGGCAAGGATGATGTTTCTGAATTTTCCCGCCAGAATGCGAAATCTGACCGTAGAGGAAAAGCAAGAACTCGACTTGTTTTTGACAACGGGAAAGACCGAAAGTATTTTAACTTTCGGATGCAAACAAGTGATTAGGGATCCGGTGCTTTTTCTTCGGATTAGAAGAGCCGTAGAAAAATATGGCGATGTCGTAATCGACATCATGAATGACGTTCTGTGCGGATTTCCCGAAGACGGAATTAATGTAGAGGAACTTCCCAAAGAGGAAATTTTAAGGGGATTACTCAAAAAGGAGAAAGTGAGAAAAAGCAAGAAAAATCGGGGTGGCGCTTAGGCGCCACCCCCTCTCTTTACTATTTCAAGATTTTAAGTTATTATTTTTTTATATGGTGCCTATGGTGTAATGGCAGCACTAGAGTTTGTGGAGCTCTCGGAGCGGGTTCAAATCCCGTTAGGCACCCCAAGATATTGACAGCATAACAATGATATGTTATACTGTTTTTTAGTACATTGAAAGGAGAAAAGTCATGAAAGTTCTAACTGAGTTGAACGCTCCGGCACAATACGATAAGTCGCCGGGATACAACGTTCTTACTCTTATAACGGAATTCGATGGAGAATTGAAGTTTCTCTACGCTCTCTTTTACCAATTGCCGGAGTTGCCGGAAAACCATGCCGATCGAAGAATAGACAAAGTTTATGTGTCGAAGTTTGACAAGGTGCGAAGCTTAGTGCTCGTCATGCCGAAGCTGCACCCTTTCTCATCGGACGACGCCGATAAGTCCCTCAAGATTAACAAATCAAAAAAGTAAGTTTTCGTAACAAGGGGCTCCCCGAAGGAGCCCCACGTTTTTTATTTACGCTTATATTAAACAGGTTCTAATCCAGTCCTGTTGCCGATTTAGTCCGCCGTAGCCACGCAGCTGCGGGGCGAAGGCGACCCCACCTATTTTAGCTTCAAAAGCCCGATACTTGTCGGGTTTTGTGTTATAATTAAAAGCATATGATTACCAAAGAACTAATTGAATATGTAAAAACTTGTCGGGAACAAAACATTTCTGATGAACAAATAACAACAACCCTAAAAGAACAGGGCTGGGCAGATGAAGATATAAACGTAGGACTTGCTCAAGTTCCTCAATTCACCGAACCCATTCAACCCGCCGAATCTATTAAAACACAGAAGCCCAAAAAGAAATTCTTAATTCCACTTGTAATTGGTATTTTAATTATTGGTGGGGGGATTTTTGCTTGGCAGTTTTTTAGTCCATCGGGACAAGTAGTTTTTCAAAATAAAGAATATGGCTTTGAGTTACAGTATCCCAAAAATTGGACCATTAAAGAAGAAAAAACTGAAACAAAATATAGGTTAGATGTTGTGCATCCAAGCGACCAAACTAAAGCAGACACTTGGGGCGATGTAGCTGTAGAATTTTTTATCGGCAGCGATAACAATGAGCGTTTCAGTAAAATGTTGGATACCTTAAAATTAAGTCTTACGTCTGGTTTTGTTGAAGATATTGAAACAAGCAGCATAGCAGGATTTAAGGGAGAAGAAGTATTAATGGATTCTGAGAACGCCAGAGGCGTTGAGATAACATATCTTTTTCCCAGTAAAGGATGTAGGGTTTTGGGCTGGTCAGCGGATTCTGGCGGCGGAAAGTATGAAAACAAGGTAAAAGAAATTCTTTCCACCTTCAAATTCCTAGACTAAACAGATTCTAATCCCAGTACTACCCCGTCGTGGCGGGGACTACGGGATAAATCCAGTCCCCATCCTATGCTAAAGCTACGGAGGGCAGGCCGTTGCCGATTTAGTCCGCCATAGTCCCGAACTTATTTACAGTGAGCGCGTCGAACTGTCAAGGACCTGTCCCGAGTTTATCGAGGGACGAAGGTGACCTCACGCACTTTCCTGTTTCTATTTTCAAAAAATCCGCCCACGAGGGGTCGGATTTTTTGTTTTAAATTTTTGAAAAATTTAAAAAGTCGATTAGGAAAGATGCTTTGAAACAAGCTTTGTCATTTCAAACATATCTACGGTTGCTTTCCCGCCAAAAACTTTTTTCAAGTCCGCGTTGGCATTGATATTGCGTCTATTCTTTGCGTCTTGAAGGTCATTCTTTTTGATGTATATCCAAAGTTTTTTGACTACTTCGGATCTGGGCATCGGGCCATTGCCAACCACCATAGCCAGTTCCTCACTGACTTTTAATGGCTTCATGAACGCAGCATTGGGTTTTCTTTTTCCTTTTGCCGCTTTTCTTTTCTTTGCCATAAGTTTTAATTATTATTAATTATTATCAGGGGCATTCGCCCTATAAGTACATTATAGAGTATAAATAAAGAATTTCAAAGGGCCTTGGGGGTTATTTACATTCTGTCCATTGAAATGATAAAATGGTAATTCAGTGATTGGATTAATCAATGCTTAACAATTAATAAATTAACATATAAACATATGAAAGGATTTGTGGAAAATATCGAAAAAAGTACTTTGGAAAACGGAAATTTCCGTAAAGTGCTTTATACGGGAAAACACAGTCAACTTGTGTTGATGAGTTTAAAGTCGAATGAGGAAATCGGAATGGAGATTCATCCCGACAATGATCAGTTTTTTAGATTCGAGAAAGGACAGGGCAAATGCATTATTAACGGCAACGAGTACAAAATCAAAGACGGCACAGCGGTTGTTGTACCTGCAGGTGCCGAGCATAATATCATTAATGTTTCCGATACGGAGGAATTGAAGCTTTACACGATTTATTCTCCTGCTCATCATAAAGATGGTATTGTGCGCGTGACCAAGGAAGAGGCAATGGCCAATGGAGCGGAATTCGACAACAAGACCACGGAATAAAAAGGAATCGGTCCGATCGCTATCGGACCGATTTTTCTATTGCCAAAATAAATTTTTGGGTGTAAATTTGAGATATTAAAATTAAAACTATTTAAAGTATTATCCTTTCGCTTTCTTCGCGAATCCCAGCGAGCTTCGCTCAGGGTTTCGTCCTTCGCTCTGGTCGCCTTCGGCGACCAACCTTGCCCGCTTTCGGGCTCAAAACCCGCGAGAAAGACAATACTTTAAAATTTATTATGATTAATTACAATGATTTAAAACCAGGCACGGTTTTTATTTTAGATGGCCAGCCATATCAGGTGGTCGAATTCAGTTTCGTGAGAATGCAACAGAGAAAACCAGTTGCTCAAACAAAAATCAGGAATTTGATAAACGGCAAAGTAATCAGCCGTAATTTCCAGCATACGGATAGCTTTAAAGAAGCCGAGATTAAATATCGTGAAGTGAAATTTCTTTACGGTCATAGAGATAAATTTATATTTTGCGAAATAAACGACCCAGCAAAAAGATTTGAGATAAGCGAAGAGCAAATTGGCGATATAACCAGATATCTTAAATCGAATAATCCGGTTCAAATAATGGAATTCGATGATAAAATCGTGAATATTCTTTTGCCGATTAAAATGGAATTCAAAGTAATTGAGGCGCCACCAAGTATCAAGGGAAATACTGCGCAGGGAGGGGTTAAGACCGTGAAAATAGAAACTGGTGCAATGATTAATGTACCCTTATTTATTGAGCAGGGCGACATTATCAGAATCAATACCCAGACCGGAGAATATACGGAAAGGGTTGAAAAAGGAAAATAATCGGTTTATAATTATATTTAGGAGGTAATGCACATTTGAAAGCATTAAGGAACAAAAAGAAGGACGGACTAATGAGGTTGGTCGAAAGACTCAGCAGGCAGGCGAAGGTCGAGAGACTTGAACTTCAAGATCTCGAAGAAATCGAAAGAGAACAGCGAGTGATAGCGACTTTATCACTAGAAGATCTCGAGAGAAGATTCGACATTTAAAAAAACGGGCGGTTGCCAAAGGCGACCGCCCTATTTTATTTCTTGAAATTCTATGCGATGTGTTTTTGCAGCAGTTTTTTCATTTCGGCGATGTTCTCTTTTTTCTGGGTCATGAATTTTGTCCAGAAATCCTTGCATTCAGGGCATTCTTTAGAATCGTAGATATAGTATTTTTTCATCCGCCACAACGATTTTTGCTCTTGGGTTATCTGCAGCATTAAATTATAGGTGTTGTTATCTAACATAAGAGTAGATTAATAATTACGCCTTTATTATAGCAAAAACGCAGAGAATGTGATAATTTTAGATTGTGGTATTGTTGAGATATAATTTTTTCTTGCTCACGAAGCATGTTTCATCCCTGCTAAAATTATGACTAGACGTTCGCGAAGAAAAAACTATATCTCAACCAAATTTTCTTATTTCTATATTTGAGCGAGGACCTACTCGTCAAGAAGACCATTCACAGCCCGAGCGGGCATGGTTGTCGCCAGAAGAGACAGAGCGAGGGCGAGACGGAGCGCGATGACTCGCTGGGACATCGACGCGTGTCTTCGGACGAGTGGTGTTTGAGCGATTTGCTGGAAAAATGAAGAAAATCTTAATTTTTGTTATATTTATAGTGTTGGTCGTGGGAGCGGCCCTAATTTTTGACAAGGGAATTATGAAAAAGAAATCAAAAAATAACAATGAGCTTATTTCGAATAATATTGATGGCCCGATACGTAAAATGGCAGTGGCTGGTAGTTTTTATCCCAGCGATGAAGTTGAGCTGGGCTTGATGATTGACGGATTTTTAAATAAAGTGGAATTGCCGCAACTCGAGCCAAATATTCGCGCAATAATCGTGCCACATGCGGGATATGTTTATTCCGGCCAAGTTGCCGCGTACGCGTACAAAGCCTTAATCGGTAAGGATGTTTCCCGCGTGATTATTATCGGTAATAGCCATCAGGAGTTTTTTGACGGCGCATCAATTTATCCGAAGGGGTATTTCGAAACACCGCTCGGAAAAGTTGAAATCGATAATGATTTCGCACAAAAATTGATGGAGGCGGATAAAAAGATTTATTTTAAAGAAAGCGCACACTTGGAAGAGCATTCATTGGAAGTGCAATTGCCCTTTTTACAGAAGGTTTTGCCAGTCTCGGGCTGGAAAATTGTGCCGATTATCCTCGGAAATCAAGAAGATTCTGTGGACATCTTAATTGATGTCCTGAAAAACCTGATTGACGACAATACTTTAATTGTTGTCAGTTCCGACTTATCGCATTATCCGAAATATGAAGACGCCAATTACAGCGATGGAAAGGTTATCGATGCCATCCTAAGCGGGAAAGGAGATAATTTAAAAAAGACTATTTCTGAACTGGAAAAAGAAGGAATTTCCAATTTACAGACCTGTGCTTGCGCCAGCAATTCCATAGAGGTGGTAATGGGCCTGATGGGCGATAAAAATTCCAAATTATTGAAATATGCCAATTCGGGAGATGTTTCTGGCGATAAATCGAGAGTGGTTGGTTACGCGAGTATTGTTTTTATGGATTCGAATCTCTCGACAGGCTCTGGACTGTTTCTTTCGAAGCAGCAGCAAAAGAGACTTTTGGAAATCGCTAAGGATTCGGTAGAAACCTATATTAAAGACGGAAAAATTTTGGAAATTAAAGAAAATGATCCGGAATTAGGTAAACCACTGGGTGCTTTTGTGACTCTTAAGGAAGAAGGCGAATTGCGGGGATGTATTGGTGTTTTTACTGGTGATGTTGATGAACCGCTTTATAAAATTGTTTCCGAAATGGCGATTTCCGCGGCAGTGAATGATCCGAGGTTTAATCCAATAACTAAAAACGAACTGGATAAACTGGATTATGAAATATCTGTTTTAAATCCGTTAAAAAAAGTCAGTTCTTGGAAAGATATAGAAATCGGAAAACATGGAGTGAGAATTATCAGAGGTTCTCGTGCCGGAGTTTTTCTTCCGCAGGTGGCATTGGAAAACAACTGGGATTTGGATACGTTTATGAATGTTTTATGTACGCAAAAAGCCGGATTGCCGGCCGATTGTTGGAAAGACAAAGATACGGAAATTTATGTTTTTACTGCCCAGGTATTTGAAGATTAATTTTAAAGGTGCTATAATTCAAAAACCATTATAATTATTAAAAAATATTTAATTATGGCGAAAGTTATTCAACAAAGAGATAA
>JAUYCX010000076.1 GCA_030692045.1 Candidatus Omnitrophota bacterium | reverse complement strand
CATTAAATCCCGCAGGAATTATTAAGGAAGTTTTGGATTGTCAGGAGTGAGGTGTGTCTTGGATAAAAAAGCGTTAGTCAGAGAATACATAAAGAAGCATCGGTATTTTTCTTTGTCGCAGATCCTTCAAGATGTCAACTTTGAGAAGAAGCTGGTGAAGGATTATCTTTTTCAGTTAAAACAAGAGAAGATTGTTTTTGAGGCTGGGTATGGATTCTTTTCGAACGTTGCTGAAAAGTTTCCATTCACGGCCGTTCGGCGAGTAGAAGTTATCCGGCAGTGCCTCAAAAAAAACTACCCGCTTGTTGATTTTCTGATATGGGATACGAAGATTTTCGCGCCCCTGTATCATCATACGCAAACTCACCACATCACTTTTGTCGAGGTTGAGAAAGATCTTGTTTTTCCTATTCACGAGCGCTTATATGGCAAATACCGCGGCGTTTTGAAGGAAAGGCGGGTTAAATCGTTCTTTGCAGGATTTGATGTCACCCTTGATCCCGTGGTTGTTCGTGCTATGCCATCCCGTTCTCCGCGAGAGGGCAATGTTCCGGCTTTGGAAAAGATTCTGGTAGATATGTATCTTGATATGAATAAGTATTCCTACATGGGGCATTCTGATTATATTGAGTTATGGTGGGATCTGGTCAGGCTTTACCGGATCAATATAAGGGAGTTAATAGGCTATAGTAGAAGACGCAAGTGCTTGCGCCAGCTATTTCCGCAACTTATTGAAAACAATAATAGTTATGCTATAGACTTCTGCCAACTAATTGCAAAAGTTGGTAAAAGTCTATAGGTAGAGGAGTGGCTGTGTTTGATAAACAAATTATAGAGAACTTGCGGCAGGATCTTGGTTTTAAGGATCCGGGGATATTTGAAAAATCCGTCTATGCCCTAAACCTTTTACCGTCTTTACTTGAGGTTTACCCCAATCTTATTTTTAAGGGTGGAACGTCGATTCTTTTACATCAGTATCCTCCAGTAAGGCTTTCTATTGATATTGATATCCTTCTTCCTGAAAGGGAGAAGGCGTCGCTTAATGAGCATTTGGCGGCTGTGGCTAAAAGGTCGGGCGTATTCAAATCCGTTGAGGAGGACGTGAGGAGTAGCCATATCCCTAAAGCGCATTTCAAGTTTTTTTACGATTCTCATTTTTCCAAACGGGAAAAAGGCTAAAAATGGCAAAAGAAAAGAAATTTAAATACTTGCAATCTATGACACTTGGTGTTATACTTTATTCAGAAAGGGATTTATGAAGTATTTAAAAAATAGGTCATTTCAGAGAGACTTAAAAAATAACGATTTGGATGATGAAGATTTAAAAATAGTATTAGATGATGTTTTTGATGGAATGGCAACACCGCTTGGTTGTAAAATATATAAAATACGAGGAGCAAAAGAAGGCAAGGGGAAAAGAGGAGGATTTAGAAGTTTATTTTTCTGGAAGAAGGATGAGTTTATAGTATTTTGTTTATTGTTTGCTAAAAATGAGCAAGATAATTTAACTTCAGATGAGAAAAAAGCACTTAAGATTTTATCTAATGAATACGACAAGCTAGCTGAAGATGAAATTCAAGGAAGGATTAACAAAAAGACATTTATGGAGGTTAAATATGTTAAGGAATCGAAACAATAGCTCAAAAGTTCTAAATATGGTTGAGGAAGAGCTTCATGCAATAAATGAAGTGAAAGATGTTTCCATGAGTATTAAAAAGTTTAATAAAATTAAATATCTTTCTCCAAAACATTATTCAAGAGTTGATATAGCTAGAATTCGGTCGAAGCTTCATGTAAGCCAATCGGTATTTGCTTATCTATTAAATGCTAGTGAAAGCACTGTTAGAAAATGGGAAATTGGTGATAAAGAGCCTGGAGGTGCTAATTCAAGACTTCTGCAGATTATTGAAAAAAAAGGAGTCGGAGTTTTGTCGACTTAATTTGTGAATCTGGTGTGAGCATCTTTTAGGTATTGTCTATACCTTTTAAAATCCAATTCTTATCCCTGATCTCTGATAGCAAGATTAAGATTCCGACTGTCTATAAAAGCATTCTAGTCCAGCCATAAAATTTCCGTCCGCTTTATCATTTAGCCACCCTTAACCGCTGCTTCAATCAATACACTTCCTTTCTGGTTTTTTGTTTTTTCTCTTGCCGTCACGTAATCCTCTTTTTTTTATCCGCCTACAATAACCCAATCCTGACTTTTGTGCAAGAAAATCCTTTGGAAAAATTCACCTCTGCCTAAAAAGCCTTCTTATGGTCTGCCTTAAGAAGGCTTTTTTGTCATTAGAAGTATTCTGCCCCTTCGGGGAGTCTCAATTTTTCCAAAGGACTCCCAGGAAATTCACTCGCTTGGCGCTTGTTCATTTCGGGCAGTCCCTGTTTTCTTGACAAAAGACGCCCTTTACTTTTGGGTTGCCTAAAGTAAAGGACTTCAAGTTCTTGGGTTTATATTTCCGGCGTCAAAAGAAAGGAGTTTTCCGTGAGCCAAGTAAAAACAAAACAACAAACAAATCGAAAGGAGGTGAAGACCATGATTGAAGTAGCCAGGGTTCATATAGTCGGAAAAGACGAAAGCGCCCTGAAGGCCTTTGTGGACATTAAAGTCGCAGACGCGGTTTTAATCAAAGGCATCAGGGTTATAGCTAAAAAAGACGGCGGGCTGTTCGCAGCTATGCCTTCCCATTTAGCCGGCGACGGTAAGTATTATGATACCGTTAAATTCTTAAGCGCTGCGGTAAATAAAGAATTGCAAGAAGTGGTTCTTGCAGCCTACCAGGCCTAAAGAATTTAAAATTTTGAAGCTGTCCTATCGGCTATACGGGGAGAAAGAAAAAAAGGAGATACTATGCGAATTCAAAACAATAGCGGGAAAGAGAAAAAAACCTTAATTATCTGGTTTGAGGAATTAAAGGAAAGGTTCGATGGAAGAGAACTAAATTATCTTTCCGTGCATAAAGCAAAGATTATCTTGCAGCTTAAAGATAATGAGACGGGGTGAAATACATTTACATAACCTGGAGTATGCGGCTAAAGATGCGCAAAATTTAGTTTTGAAAGGGGGTGAATAAGGTGATTTTTTAGCCCGGCTCAGCACATACGTGTGTGAGCCTTCGCAGAAGTGGTAGGGCAAAATGCTAAGATAAATGTAAATTATTCAACACTAAAAAAAGGAGTCCATGATGATAAAAGAACTTTATGATTTTCCAACTGAATTAAGGCCGATAATGATTTGTAATGGTGAGAGGATCCCGGATCGGATGGCCGTTGTAAGGACAGATACGAATATGGCCCTGGGAATTGTGGGGAAAGACTATAAAATAGTCCCTCATAGCGCGGTAATTGAGACTTTTGACAGGGTAGATATCTTATCCAGAAAAAAGATTGATGTGTGCCAAGGAGGCGCGGTCCTGATGGCGCAATACGAACTTAAAGAAGGTAAAAACATACTTTGCGCTGATGTTAAAGTAGGCGATACAGTCAGTTTTGGCATTAGGGTTTTCAACTCAATGAATTCGCTATTTGGTGTAGGTTTTGAACTTAATGCTTTAAGGCTTCAATGTAAAAACGGCCTGGTGGTCCCTAGGGCTATCGCTAAGTTATCTTTTCGC
>JAUYCX010000051.1 GCA_030692045.1 Candidatus Omnitrophota bacterium | reverse complement strand
CCATACAGTTAAATGAGGCTATCCGGATAAAGTTAGGCAGTTATTTGGTCCTGGCTTTGGAGTTTTTTATCGCCGGCGATATTGTGAAGACAATTATTACTCCTACCTGGCAGAGTTTAGGTATATTAGGCGCAATCGTGGTCATCAGGACAATATTAAGTTATTTCCTAACCAAGGATTTAAAGAAAAATTATTTATTGTAAGCAGCATACCAGTTTTACTTATATTGCTTTCCTTTTTTTGTCCCCTTTCTTGTTCCCTTTCGTAAAGCCTTCCTGATGTATTTTAAGGCCATCTGGTGGGCGGTGCTGTTAGGTTTATTTTTAGGTTCTTCTCCGCTTGCCTTTGGAATATACCGTCAGGCCCCAGCCTTAGGAAATAGTTTCGTCTTTTTAATGATAAAAAAAGTAAAAAAGCGCCTGACCCCTTTTTTAAAGGTTAGGTTTTACTTGACAATTATTAAATTATCTCTACAATAAAAATTGTGGTATGGGATTGAGGAAAATAAATTTGAGGAGTGGATTTGAAAAGGGAGGGGGAAATGAAGAAGAAAGAGAAGGTGTTAGTTGTCTTTTTATTTCTTATTGCTTTCTTGATTCCTACTCAAGCACAAAGTCAGGATGTTTCTTTAGAGCGAGAAGAGATTCGGAGAGAGATTGATGGGCTAAAAGCACAGATAAATGCCTTGGAAGAGAGGTTAAAAGCCTCGGAGACAAAACAAAAATCCACAGAAGAGAGATTAAAAGTTACAGAGACAAGAGAAAGAGAAACCCTGGCTGAGATGATGACTGCTTTGGGCGATAAGATAGAGATTGGCGGGGAATTGGAATTTGAATATGTAGATACACAGGATGACAATATTACTCCCCAATTGACATCCACACCCGGTAATCCCAGAGGTCATTTCCAGATGGATAAAATCAGGTTGAAGGTTAAGGTTACGCCTGATGAGAATAAAGAATTCAAATTCAAATTGGATTTTCAGGATATCGAAGAAAAGGTTTCAGTAGATGAGGCATACTTTACCTTTAAGAATATTGCTCCTTTTGACCAAAAGATTTCTTTGGGTCTTAAAGACAGATTTATAGGCGGAGATTTCATTGAATATTATACCGAAGGTTCTCCTTTGGCCAGAACTCTTTTTTGGAAGGATCCAGACTTAGGTATTCAATATAGCGGCAAAAAGTCTCCTTTTTATTGGCACTTGTCTCTTACTAATGGTTTGCAATTAAAGCCTAAAGATATAGGTGAAGATAGTACAATAGCAACATCGGGTGCTAATAGTAATACTGCAGGTAGAGATGATATTCTGCAGGATGATGATGAGAATGAAGATTTTGGTGACAACAAGCAAGTGGGAGTGGGTTTAGGTTATGAAGCTAATCTTGGAGAAAAGGGAATTCTCAATGTTTTAGGCTTTGGTTATTTTAGCAGACTAACCTCTGCCGATCTTCTTTCAACTACGAGTGGAAGTACTAACTATTTAAATGATAGTAATGACTTTCCAACCCGTCCTGCTGATAACACCTATAATATCCAGAGAAGATACGGGGTTAATCTTGCCTATACCAAGGATGCCTGGGAGACTTATGCGCAGTATATCCGCGCCCAGGATAGTTATTTGCGCCGCCATGTTTTGATGCTGCAGACCAGCTATAAATTTGATGTCGGTTGGAGATATCTGAAGGCGATCCAGCCTCTATTCCGTTGGGATTATTATATGGTAAGGATTCCTAAAACTCCAACCACGCCTCTTACCTGGGATAGACGAAGATATACTGGTGCCTTGCTAAATCATATAAAGGAAAATTTAACCTTAAAACTTGAATACGCGCATAACCGGGAAGATACCGGTGGAAACAGTCCTCTGAATGATGAATTCTTAGCCCAGCTTGAATACAAATTTTAGTTTTATTTACTCTTTATTAGAAAAGTTCAGGGTTTTATAATATTTTAGCTCAGAATTTGATTGAGTTGACCTCCTATTAGGAGCAAGATTTAACTACTAATGGGAGGTTTTTTGTTGTATAATAAGGTAGAAAAAATAAGAATGTAGAATTAGGAGGTGAAAATAATGTTTAAAAGAGAGTTTAATAGAACTTTAATCTTATTAATTTTTATACTTTCTTTCTATGCAAGCTCATATGCACAGCAGAAGACATTAACCATTGGCCGGGTTTCTGATGACCCACAGAAGCATTATAAGAAAACAAAGCCGTTTATTGATTATATTGCCAAGAATCTTAAAACTATGGGCATAAAGGAAGGTAAGGTCTTATTAGCCAAAGACAATCATCAATTGATTAAGTATTTAAGAGAGGGTAAGTTAGATATTATTACTGAGACGCCCTATTCTTCAATAATCTATATGGAAAAGGCAGGAGCAAAACCCATTTTAAGGAGATGGAAAAAAGGAATACCTACCTATCATTCAGTTATATTTGCCAGAAAAGACAGTAATATAAATTCCTTAAAAGACCTTAAAGGGAAAGTAATTGCCTTTGAGGACACTGGTTCAACCAGCGGATATTTCTTACCCAAGACAACAATTATAAAGGAAGGCTTAGAGATGGTGAGATTAGATAAATATACCCAAAAGCCGCCTGCAGATAAAGTAGGATATTGTTTTGCCGGAGGCGAGATTAATATCTCGCATTGGGTGCACAAGGGCCTGGTGGATGCCGGCGTTTTAAGTAATGAGGAGTATGAGGAACCAGATGAAGTCCCTGCAGGGTTTATTTCAGACTTTAAGGTTATTTATGAAACTGAGGATGTTCCACGCAATCTCATCTTGGTGCGAGGAGATATGGAGCCTAAATTACAAGAGGAGATAAAAAATATCCTTCTTAATATGAGGCTTTCCCAAGAGGGTAGAAAAGCGATGTGGAACTTCCAAGGGACGGCAAACTTTGATGAGTTTCCAGAAGGGATTGAAGTAGTGATAAGGAAATTTAAAGAAAGGTATGACTTAATTAAGGAAGAGATAGAGAAAGAATACCCAGAATAATCAGCAGAAAATTCTTAGAGAGCTCTGAAAAAGTTTAAAAATATACAGAGCTCTCTGATTACACAGATTATTTAAGATTGCACAGATTGTTTCGTCGGAGATTTAATCTGTGTAATCTGCTTTTTAATCTTTTAATCAGAGATTGCTGTATTATTTAGGAATATTTCAGCAATCTCTTAAAAGGAGGACGGGTATGCTACAAAAGAAAACTTCTATTTTAATAGCGGCGTTTATTTTTATATTCGCTCTTAGTTTAAATGCTGCGCAGGATACCATAACCATAAGCCGTGTTTCAGATGATTTGCCTAAGCATTACAAAGAGCTTAAGCCCTTCATTGATTATTTAGCCGATCAACTCCAAGCTACGGGTATAAAGCAAGGCAGTGTTCTTTTAGCCAGAAATAATCAGGAATTAATTCAGTTCGTCAAAGATGCTAGGGTGGATATGGTTACGGAATCACCTTTTTCCGCGATGGTTCTTATGGATAAGGCAGGAATGAAGATACTCTTAAGGAGATGGAAAAATG
>JAUYCX010000005.1 GCA_030692045.1 Candidatus Omnitrophota bacterium | reverse complement strand
GACTTTGTCGGGTGGCTCAGAGAACCAGAGTTACCTCTTGCCTCTCACCCCTCGCTATGCGGCTGACAGACGTTTACCGCATCCTGAACGTTACATCAGGATAGATTACAAAGAACTTAACTTGGCACGCAATTGTTTTTTATTCATCTCTCCCCCATTTAATATATCTAACAACTAATATCCGAACTTCTTTTTCCCTCTCAAATTTCCTTGTAAGGATTGAGTTACCTTTCCACCAACATCTCTGCCGCTTCTTCCAGGTCTTCCGGAAACACATCTATATAATATCTTCGTTGTTGACTATGCTGATGAGTATTGCGTGGCATACCTATCTACTAACTCGCGAATCATCTTCTGATATTTCGCGTGGTATTGTTCTGCCCGGCGCTTAAAAAAATCCACACTTGATTTCTTTAGAGATAGCGTAACTTTTATTGTCTCTTCCGGCATAACCAGCTTCTCCGGAGGCGGAAGAAAATCATGAATTCTAGTCATTTTCCCAATGGGCTTATTTGAATCAGTCATCTTCTTTTTCATAGTACCGTTCCCCCTTTCTCCAATATCCGGCGCCAAATATTCTAATCTTCCCGCCACGATAAGTAAATCTAACCGTTAAAATCTCATTTTCAACTTTCCCGATACAGAAAAACCTTTCTTCTTTTTTACTATGTTTGGAATCGATGTAAATTTTCCTTTTGGGATCATTAAATGCCTTTGCAGCTGTAACAAAATCAATTCCGTGCTTATGAATATTAGCTAATTCTTTTTCAAAATCCCAAATGAAACTGCCGGACTCTTTACCCATATTGTAAATATACCACAGATACGCTATTTGTCAATATAATTATACATATATTTATACATACTATTTATCCTTCAACTAATGTTTCCCTAAATCTTCTGCATCATCCCGCTCTTTCATAAACTACCTCCATCTATTCTTATTTCCTTTTACCAAAAGTCAAAACTGGTCGCACTTATTATACGCTGCGCGAACCTATTTTGAAAAATTAATGAATGAAACTTAATCTATGGCACCGCCCTGCACCATATGGTGCAGGGCTCCCACATCTCCCGTTTCACCGCTCGGCTTCTGTGGGCATAAGCCTCTGCTTCGCGGCCGTCTGGGGACGGCCTTCTTGCTAATGCAATGCGTCTTCGGCTCTGCTTGCGTCCTCACACCAACTTGTTTTTACCCGCCCAAAAATTGTTTCTATAAATGCGTGCGTCCGCTTACCTCATACAAAAATTTAAAATAATCTACGAAGGCGGTATGCAGAGCCTCTCGCGAACAACGCTTACAGAAGCGCGAGCAAAAAGGCAGATTTTAGGTGCGGGCAAAATCTGCCTTTTTGCCCCAAACCGCACAACTCAAAAAACAAATTGCTTCAGGAGAAAAGAATAAAACACTACCCCTTGAAATACAATACTGATTATATCACAAAATATAAATAGATAAAACTAAAATTTGAAACACTAAAATTTGAAACTAAAATTTGAAAGTAGTTAAGCGGCGGGTTAAAGAGTGATGATTTTTGTCTCTAATGTTCTATTTTGAAGGGGGTAGATAAATATATCTTCTCTGCTAATATTTTGCCTGAATTGGTAAGGAACACTTTATCAATTATTACTTTTAATTTATCCCTATCCTTAGTATCTATCTCATCTTTCAAGTTAACCAGCCAATCTGCATCGTAAAGCACTTTGAAATTCTGGGTACTAACTATACCTGGGGAATGATGATGCGCGATTATTTCACAAATTTCTTCGATATCTTCTTTTTTAAGCCCAACCTTAAGAAGAATTTTTCTGGCAATAGGCGGGCCTTCTTTTTCCTGATAATGACCTGCCGTAGAGCCATATTTTGCTTCAGCAACCTTTATTCCCGCATCGTGCAGGATGCTTGCCGGAATAACAATATGCCAATCTGCCTTTTCTTGTTTCAGTAATTCTTCGGCAAAATGCATCACATTTTTGGCATGGTTTATCCGTTTTATATCCCCCGTAAAATAATCTTTCAATTCCCTAAGGAGTTTTTCCTTAATACTGGTGGCTTTATTATGCATATAGAGAGTATATTTTTGTGCTCCTACGCATTCCTTGGCATAACTGCACCAGTCAAGACAACTCTGTTCTTGCGGACGAGTAACCTTGGTGTTGCATTTAGGGCAAAGCGCCTCAATCTCATCTGTCCAAATCTCCACCTCCTCTGCGCAGGAGGGGCAGCAGATATTCTCTGGCTGGGGTTTTTTAAATTTTTCTGAACCAGAACAGGAAAAAATCATCAATCATGCCCCAGAGCCTATTCCTTTAACCAAAACTTTTGCCCGTGGTTTAATGGACTGAGAATAGTCTTTTGCTCTTTGAATGCCATTCATATTATCGAGTTTATTCTTCTCTTTCAATTCATTATATATTAAAACCCAGGCACAATCCTTATTTTTATCTACTTCGCATTTACCTTTGTCCATTCCGCCGCACGGCCCATTTAAAAGTCCTTTAGGGCAACGCGTTACTGGACAGATACCCCCAGTTGAATCTAAAATGCAATCACTACAGGCAGAACAACGTTCAAAAAGAAGATTTCCTGCCTTATCTAATGTGGACATAAATAAAGTATTGCACCCCGCATGAACCTCTTTCTTTTGCCTTAAATTCTCCTTGACCGACTGAATACCCAATCCGCAAGCCAAGACTAAAAAAGAATCTGAACACTCTATCTCTGCGCGATACTTAGCTAAGCTACCGATAACCTGAGAACCTACGCAAGGTGCCTTGGGTATAATAAAACCGGTGACATTTTTTCCAGCGCAAATGAGTTTTTCTCTCATCTGGATAACCTCTTTTTCTCCGCCGGTCTTACAAGTAGTTGAACACTCGCCGCAGCCAACCAGAAAAATATTCTTCTCGTTTTTAAGATTCTCTAAAATCTCATTAATGGGTTTTTGTTCAGTAACTATCATTTTTTACAGTAATGGTTCTAAGGATAAAACTGGATGCTTAACTTTCTCTAAGAAATCCAATAATTCCTGCACCTCTGTACAAATAGTCTCATCGGCAATTTTATCTATGAAGTCGGGTATGCCTATTTCTTTGGCTCGTTCTGCAAATTGCGCTTTGATGGCTTCTTTTAAACCCTTGGGCATCCAGACCACCCTCTTTAATCCGCCCTCTGCAGAAATAAATCTTTTACTGGCAATGTATCTCTTGGCAATACCCATAAAACCCGGGGTCTGCTTTCCACCGCCTACTGTGCCTGCCAAAGTAGTAAACTTCATCCCGATAGGCGTCATACCATCATATTCACGATTTACGATAATAACTCCATTGGCTTCAGGCATTACCGCTGCCACACACTCAAAACAGCCACAGGCACTCATCGGACTATCCATTAGAGAATAAAGGCAAAGCCTTTCAATGGTTTTGTTAGAATTATTGAATACAAATTCATTCACGCCTTCCCATACTCCTTTCGTTGTGTCAAGACACGTTTTGCGTTCAATTGGAATATTGCCTCCTATAGGCGAAATCTCAAAAGAGGCCTTGGCATCTAACCAAGAAATTGCTCCACATAGGCCCATCCGTTCCGGAGAAATAACACATATATGATTAGGAGCAAAAGAAGTGCATAGCGAACAACTGTAAAACTTATCTACAGTATCGTCTTTTAACTGGCCAATTCTTTCATCTCTTTTGTTATAGGCATCTTTAACTTCAGGAAGAATTTGTTTTATCTGTTCTTCGGTTGTCAAAAGCGTTATTGCCACTTTATCCACTATTTCCCCATATTCATTATGAAATTTTGCATGTAATATTTTACCAAAATCTCTTATTTTGAGTCCTGCCTTTTGGGCGTCTTTCGATATTCTTATCCAATTCATATCCCTCTGACCGATGTGGAAAACTCCCATAGCGTAATTTAAAAAGCGATGAATTTGCCTCTCTAACACCGGCTCAAAATCACTCTCCATCTTTTTACCCGCTACCTCCACTATAATTCCTAGGGGATAGGCTTTAGCTTCTTGCATCTGGTCTATATCCGGTCCGATAAGCAAAATCTTGCCGTCTTTTATTTCATCCATCTCCTTTTGCCGGACATATTCAAAGGCAGGCGACTTTCCTGCGCCGAATTCCACATACATCTGTTCTTTGCGGATACGCTCACCCTCAAATGCAGCAGAATAATTCACCGGTATATCTATCTTATCTACTTTAATTTTAATACCGCGCATCTGGATAGCCCGCGAGACCATATTAGAATAATCTTTCTCGGTAACCAGCAGCCTTTTGATAATTTCCTGGCAATCTTTACTATGTGATATAACCTGGTCGGTAATCACGGGAAGCCCAAGTTTCATAATTGCAGAAAGCGCGGAAACCTTCAGCGGGTCTAATTCACCAAGGCAAATCACAAAGGCCTGAACCCTTTCTTTTGTATACTTTAGCAGCCCCCCAACATCACCTTTTTTGACTCCCCCGAAACTCACTGCAACCCTGGCAATAAAATTAGCGGCATAAATTAAAGCGGTGGTATTCGGCCCCAAAGGCACTACATAACTATCCAGGCCTAAAGAAACTTTTTCCTCCTCTAACTGGTTTTTAAAAGTAACCTCTTTGGACTTACCTACAAGCAGCGAGAGAATATTTTTTGATTGCAATTCACGAATAAGATTTGTTGCAGTTTTATTGTCAGGAGCGCTTCCCAGTATAACTGCTATTGCCGGCATTCTTCCATCCACCAGCACAAGGCCGAGGGAGCGATAAACGGAATCTGGAATAAAGCCTTGCCAGCCATCGGTATAAGGATTGCCGTCTAAGTATTTTATTGCCTCAATTACCTCAGAGGCAATAAGCGTAGCCACGCCAGAGTCAAAAGCCTTATTTAAATCATTGTCTTCGCTAATGAATGATTTGGCAATAGCAAGAATTTCCGGAAGCTGATTGGTATTTTTTACATCCCTGTTTAAAAAAGCATTAATCAAGGGAAGATAAAACGCCGTATCCGGAAACTCCACTGCAGCATCTTTTCCTTTTCTTAAGCAAGCCTGCTGAAGCAAGGAAGAAGCTGCCTCCACTGCCATACGGGCGCCGATGATGGACTTACGCCTGAAATCGCATTGTAGTTGTTTATCTGATTCTGTAGTCATATTAAATACCTATACATTGCGGCCGTTGGAGCCACCATTTAGGACTTTCCCAACATTGTGGTACCTCTTTGTATGGACTCTTTTGGTCAAAGTTTTCATCCTTGAAATAAGCGTAGCTGAAATCCGGGTCGAGTAATTTTTCTTTATATTCGGAAACATCCACCTCCGAAGGTATTTTTTCTGGATGATAGGTAATTTTTACAGATTTATTATTGTCAATTCTGGTAAACACAAAGGCATTTGGTTCTTCATTTTTTTCATCGAAAATAAGCTTTTTTCTACGCACAAACTTATCTCCCAAACCAGCAAAACCTGTTTGGGGGGCTGCACCAGTTATCAGACTTATTACTTGCGATATGGGACCATTAGCGCCATTATCCACGCTGCCTAAAACCTTAACGCCAATCTCTCCTCTCATAGGTATCTCATTATTATATAGTGCTTTTAAGGCCTTCTGGGTTATCTTATAGGCCCCAGACACAGCAGGGCAAGAGTGTCCGGCTAACTTTATCGCATCAGTATAGGTAAAGATAAACTCCTCGCCTTCGTCAATCGCACCTAAAAATTCAGCCAGGGGTTCCTTCAATTTTATCGGCTCAACATCATCATAAAATGGCTGTTTCCATTTCGTTCCAATCCCGCACATGTTTCTCCTATTATGCCTCAACCCATTCTTCTGAAAGAATATCACCCTGAAGACTCACCACTATAGATTTAACAGGTATCTTCTTCTTTGCTGACTGCAAGGCTTGTTGCGCCATAGCCACCAATCCGCCACAACAAGGAACCTGCATAATCATTACCGTAAGCGTATTAATCTTGGCATCATCTATCCAGGATTTAATTTTCTCAACATACTCATCTTGTCCTTCGTCAAGTTTCGGACAGGCTATGGCAATACTCTTTCCTTTAAGATAATCCTTATGAAAGTCTCCTACTGTAAAAGCCACACAATCTGCGGACAAAAGCACATCTGCTTTTTGATAATAAGGCGCTTCTGGCGATACCAGATGCAACTGAATTGGCCATTGCCTTAACTGCGATTGCCTTTTGCCGGTTTCTTCTTTAGCTTCTGTATCCTTCTCTCTAAAATCCTGCATCTTTGAACCCGGGCATCCATCCATCATTTTACCTCCTCCTTTTTCACGGGAAGTGAAACACCCGCCATTCCTATATGGCGGGGTGTCTCTAGTTTTAATTCTTGAATTCTTTGTTCTAGCTCTTGCGCGAACTTTTTGCACTTCTCTATCACCTCCTTATCCAGCTTTTCTTCTGCCTCATTGAATTTAGTAAATAATTCCCCTACCTGTGTCACAGATAAGCCTCTATCAATCCAAGGATATAAAATTTCATCTTCCTTTTTTATGTGTTCACATAAAAGTTCTTTATAGGCAACAAGATGTTCGATTATCGCATTTTTATCTCTTTTCTCCATTGCCTCTAATACTGCTCTTACGTGGCCTCGCGCTGTTTCATGGTCAGCAAGCATAGTTTTGATGATATCTAAATTTTTGTCTGTATATTCAAATAATATTTCTTCTTCTTTGGCATGGTGAAATTTGTCGGCATAGAATCGAATAAAATCAAGGCCATCGAGAATTAACTGTCTGCTTGAGTCCGATTCAAGATCAATATTTTCAATTACGGCAGGCATCATTCCTATCCATTTCTTGATTAAGGCATGCTCATCCACTAATCTCTTTATCGGTGGAGAATATTTTATTTCTTGAGGAGTTTCTTTTTTGGCTGCATTTTTCAATACCGGCTTTTTAACATTCTTTTGAGGATAAATTGCTTTTTCTATTCCATACATCAATTCCAGTTCTTGTTCTTCGGGCAGATTATGTATTGCTACAATATCTTTTAATAAACAAGAGCCCAAGGCACAAGGGACACAGCCAATATTATAATCTTGGAGGATATTGCCAACTTCGGGAAACTTTGTAATGAGCTCTTTTATGGGCGTGTTTAAATATTTTTCCATTTCATCATTTTCTTTTCTTCCTCACATCAGAAGGCGCAAAGCAACAATAACCTATAACATCAAATTTCTTGCGCACATCCGGCCATTCGTTTTTTTCTAAGGTTTGAAGCGCCATAGGATAGAGGATATTGTCTTCTTTATAGATATGCTCATCGAGATTCTTAACCAGAAATTCTATAATCGGACTTATTGTATCTAAAAAATCTTTAAAATCTTTTTTTTCTGCACCCATGACAATCTCATTAAGATTTCTCTTTTTAGCCTTAAATTCAATGTGGTCTTCTTTAAATATCTCTGGTGGCTCTGTAATGCCATGAGCTACTAATCTCGGGAAAATTGCTTCCTCTTCTCTTTGGTGATGTTTTTCTGTCTCTAAGAAAAAGTGGGTTAGTTCTTTTAAAGTATTAATCTGCCGCCTCGCCCTTTCAAATGAACCAGCGGCTTTTAATTTCTCTAATGTAGTTTTTAGTTTTTTTAAATTACGTTTTATTATCTTATGCTCATCTTTAAGAATAGAGATGGGGTGCGAGGCAGGCAATTTGATTGACTTTGCCTTTATCCCCAGCTGTTCCTTCATTACCTCAAGGTGCACATCGCAGAGTCTTTTCATCTCCTCTCGGCCTATGCCTTCCTGAATTAGCTCCTGCTCTGCGAGAGCTAATTCTTTAGGGTCTGCTGCCTTAAAATACGCTGCTACTTCTTTTTTTATTTTACCCATCTCTTAATTCATCCAGGACACCGAAAATTTTTGCATGCCTATCAGTCATATTTAATTTCTTTAAATCTAAATGGATAATCTTTCTATCTATTTTTAAATCCTTTAGTTTAACAGAGATGTTACATTGATCGATTTTAATTGAAGAATTACATACGCCTCTATACGTTCTATTCTTTTTTTAAGAACACACGTTGTTACATCTGGACACGTAGTCTTTTTTAAAAGACAGGTATTTAGTTTCAATGGTCCTTGCAATATCTCTATTAAATCAACCAAGAATATTCTATTGGGAGGAGTGGCTAATAAAAACCCCCCACTTTGTCCTTTATGCGACTTGAGAATTCTTTTTTTATTCAGCACCTGAAGTATCTTCCTCAAAAATGGCCGAGGAATCTTTAGTTCTTTGGCTAATTCGGAAACAGATGTCATTGTTTCTTTTTGCTTAGCCATAAACATGAGTGCTCTCATTGCATAATCTGTGTCTCTGGTAATTAGTTTCATCTTCCCCCACTACTAAAATGATACTATATTTGTATCATTTGTTAAGAAAAAAAATACCCCTTCCACTAATAATGGGCGTCTTTTATCTTAGAAGAACGCCATTGTCTATATCACTACCATTGCCTTATGCTAATACAAGTATAAAACCAACTCTTTTGGTAACCATTGTTTATTTATTAATCAGGTTCTTTACTGTCTCAAGCGACTTCTCCGTTTCCTTTCTCTATCCTTTGCAATACCAGTAAGGGTTAAAACAGTAGGATTTTTTGGTCCTCCAACTTGTCAAGATAATTTTTGACTTAGGCCGGAAATGGGGGCACGGGAGATGTGGGAGCCCTGCACCATATGGTGCAGGGCGGTGCTATAAATTAAATTTTAGTTGCCATTGTTTCAAAATAGGTTCGAGCAGCGTATAATAGATGGTCGCAGCTATTATACGCTGCTCGAACCTATTTTGAGAATTTAATCAATGAAACTTAATCTATTATGCACCGTCGCTGTCGCGGCTCCCATATCTCCCGCGTCCCATTCGCCCCGCTTGGGAGCGGGGCTCATTCGGCG
>JAUYCX010000085.1 GCA_030692045.1 Candidatus Omnitrophota bacterium | reverse complement strand
ACACAAGTGTAAATAAAAAACTAAATGACTATGGCCAGCTCATTTTTGAAAGATTAGATCAACATAGTATGCAGTCTTGCATTAACAAATTGTTACCCAAAGAGGTAACTGAAAGAAAAGAAGAGATGATCTTAAACTCCGCTTTTTTAATTAAAAAAAATAAGGTAGAAAACTTTATTGAAGCAGAAAGCGCTCTTAAGGAAATATTTCAAGAGATGGGATTTTTTCTCGATTGTACTGGCCCCTGGCCGCCATATAATTTTACTAATGCAAAGAAGGCATAGATGGAATATGTTACTACAAAATCAAAGGACGTTACTCTTCTAGAAGTTTTAGATAGGGTTTTAGATAAAGGTGTGGTTATATCCGGAGATCTAGTTATTTCTCTGGCAGAAATTGATCTTATATATGTAGGTTTGAAGGTTTTGGTCAGTTCAGTAGAGACTATGGAACGTTTAAGGGGAGCTCCATTTGCCAGCCCCATGCAGGAGCCGAAATAGTGAGAATATATACCTACGCCGTAATAGATTCTAATAGCAAAATAACTGCTCCTATCAATGGTTTAGAAGAAGTAGGTGTTTATAACATCCCTTACCGCGATATAGGAATAGTTGTAAGTGAAGGCGAACAGATTCAGGATATAACCCAAGAACATATTTTAAAGCATGAAGAGGTAGTAGAAAAGCTGATGGAGAGTTTTACGGTTCTACCAGTCAGCTTCCTTACGCTTTTTAAGAAAGAAGATGATGTCCTCTTGATGATGCAGGAGCATTATAGCGATTTTAGAGAAAATTTAGATAGGCTACGTAATAAGGTAGAGTTTGGAGTAAAGATTATCTGGTCCGGTGAAACAATAAAAAATCGCATTATTGAGGCTTCTAAAAAATTCAATGCTGATGTGACTACACCGGATAATTCACCAGGAAAGAGTTTTGTAAAAGAGAAGTTCGAAAAGTATAAAATAGACAAGGAGTTCGCTGAAGAGGCGGATAGATGTATTGCGCTCCTTGACGATTTTTTTAGCAGATTTGCTGCTGAAAAGAAACTGGAAAAGTTAAAGAGCGATAATTTGCTTTTAAATGCGTATTATCTGGTGGAAAAAGAAAAACAAGCAGATTTTAAAGAGGCATTTGAACGTACGCGCAGCACTCCTGGTGACCTTAAATTTCTTTTGAGTGGTCCCTGGCCGCCTTATAATTTTATTGTTTTAACTAAAAATGCAGATATGTTTAATAGAAAACCCACAAATCAAAACTTGGCAGGGAAGAGACGCTATGACTATAAATAGAATAGTAGAAACAGATTCTCCAGAAGCTTTTATCGAAGAAATAGAAAAAATACAAGGAGTTCTCCCTAAGAGAATAGCTGCTAATCCCGAGAATGTGGAAAAGGGCCTGTCAAAACTCGTCCTTACGCTCATAGAATTGATCAGAAAACTTTTAGAAAAACAAGCAATGAGAAGGATTGATGCCGGTTCTCTTTCTGAGGAAGAAATTGAGCGCGTGGGTGAGACCTTGATGAAGTTAGAGAATAAAATGCAGGAACTAAAGGTGATTTTTGGGCTTAAAGACGAAGAGCTTAATTTGAATTTGGGTCCTTTGGGAGATTTAATGTAGGAGGAGAAAACATGCATCAAGAACAAGACAGAATAGCTTGTTCTATATTTCAGCAAAAGGAACCCAGTATAAAAGAATTCACTGATAGGCTCAATGAAGTAGAAGACTATCAGCATAAGGTAGAGCTTGCCTCTGATTTATCAAGATGCGTGGATATGCTTTTAGAATGTTTAGAATACAATGTTAATAGTTTAGATTGCAAAAATTGTCGGTTCATTTCAAATTTACGCAAAAAAACAGCAAATGTAATTATTAAGGCTAAAGAATTAGTCTAAAAAAAGGGGGTAATTCTCATGACAGAACAAAAAATGATGCACGCAAATGAGGCTACTAATCTCGCGGATATCTTAGAGAGGGTATTGGATAAGGGAATTGTGATTGCCGGGGATATTAAGATTCAACTTGCGGATATAGACCTTCTTAATATCAAGATACGACTTTTGGTTGCCTCTGTGGATAAGGCAATG